>NZ_RYDU01000010.1:0-163107 GCF_003970755.1 Pantoea sp. YU22
GCGAGGACGAAGAGTCCTGACTCCAGAAGACGCAATCTTATCGCTGCAAGCGCGCATCCTGCATACAGACAACGCAGTCGTTTATAAAAAATGAGAAATCACAGGCAGGGGTGTGACAGAGGCATCCGACACGCTGAGGCGCGTACGGCGGCCAGGATGAGCCGACAGGACGTCGGCGAGAGCGTGGCATGAGACAGGATGTCGAATCCGCGCGGTCCGTAAGGCTGACGTAAGCAACGAAGGGACCGCGCGCAGCGCGGCGTGGAGGCTGCCGGAAGCCGGGATTGTTAAGGGGCTGGCGAGCCCCTTAACACGCACGCCGGCAGCGCAGCTGCTGAAACTCCCCGACGCCTGGCGGGCGGAACCCGCACAGAGCCGTTCGCGCAGCGAACGCCATGCAAATCACCGGCGGCCGGAACCTGCACAGAGCCAGCCGTTCGCGCAGCGAACGCCAGGCAAACCATCAATACCGCCGATAGCTACGCTGTGCCGTACTCACCTTATAGAGATAGCGCCGCGACTCTGCAGACGGATGCTGCGTCGTCAGGGTGTTATAAACCTGACTCGGCGACATATTATTGATGGTGTTAAAGGCGCGATCCTTATCGCTGGAGAAGACGCGCAGCACGCTGCCTGCACCGCCGTTGTAGGCGGTGATCACCGCATAGCGGCGTGACAGCGGATCCTGAATCCCGCCCAGATAGCTATTTTGCAGCAGCGACAGATAGGCGGTGCCCGCGTCGATATTGTTCTCGGGATCGAGCAGATAGCTGCGGCTCGGTTTGCCCCATTTGCCCTTCATACGGAACACATCAACGCCCGCGGTATGCTGCACTACCTGCATCAGGCCCAGCGCGTCGGAATGGCTGACCGCATAGGGGTTGAAGCTCGATTCGGTCTGCATAATCGCCAGGATCAACGATGCATCAACGCCATACTGCTCGGCCGCTTTACGCACTATCGGCAGATATTTGTGCGCACGCTTGTCGAGGTGATTAGGCACCATGGGAATAGTGACCGAGTAGATAACATGCAGGCCGGAAACGCGGCGCTGCAGTTTATTTTGCAGCAGGTAATCGGCGAAGTTACCCGCGCGCCCCTGCCAGCGAATCGGCTGGCCGGTATTGTCCAGCACCTGGCCGTAGAGCAGCGGCTCTTTGCTGATCACAATATCGTTGGCGTCGGAGTAGAGATCGACATTGCCCGGATCGTCGCCGATCAGCAACGTGGTAATGATCGCCTGGCGCAGGCTGGCCATTGGATCGGTACCGGCGATGGTTTCGATGGTGATGTTGCCGCTTTCAAAGTTGATATGGCTGCGGGTGTAATAGTTATCGCTGTATTTGACGTAGTCTTTCGGCCCGGCAATCAGGACTTCGTTGATACCCCAAATGTTCTCGATGTTATGCGCAAACTGGCCCATTAAAATATCGAAGCCGTTGGTGTCCTTTACCCACTCTTCGTGATACTGCGAAGACTTCTTTCCTGAGCAGGAGACCAAAAGCGGAGCGATCACCAGCAGTGCGAGTAATTTCTTATTCATTGTAAATACGTGCCTGACCCGGAAAAGAGAGGGGCCTCAACGCTGAGGCCCTAAAATTTATGCTTCTGGCGGCGTATAGCCTTCGATGTGGACCTCTTTGCCTTCAAACAGGAAATTGACCATCTCCTTTTCCAGCACCTTGCGGTCTTCCGGATTCATCATGTTGAGCTTTTTCTCGTTGATCAACATGGTCTGTTTGGCCATCCACTTCTGCCAGGCTTCTTTCGAGATCTCATTGTAGATGCGCTTACCCAGTTCGCCCGGATAGAGCTGAAAATCCTGCCCTTCAGCGTCGCGCTGTAGAAACGTACAAAAAATCGTGCGGCTCATTACTATTCCTCTTCAATCTCATGCCGGGGCAGGGCCAGCTGTTGTGGATGACGCAGCTCGTGCAAAAGCCGCTCAACCGGCGCCGCCAGCCCCACTGACGGCGGCTGGGCTAAGTTATACCAGAGACCGCCGGGTTCATCCATCGCCGCCCCGACAGATGACCACGATAGCCACATTGGCACGATATCCAGATGAAAGTGGCTAAAGGTATGACGAAAAGCGGTTAACTGCTGCGGCTTTGACTCGATGCCGCGCGCCTGCAGCCAGTCGTGTAGTGCCTCTTCGGTGGTGAACTGCGGGAAGCAGAACAGACCGCCCCACAAACCAACCGGCGGACGCTGCTCCAGCCAGACGTTGTCGCCATCCTGCAGCAGCAAAAACCAGCCGCTGCGCTCCGGCAATATCTGTTTCGGCTTTTTGCCGGGATAGTTCGCCTGACTGTTGCTGGCGTAAGCGATGCAGCCGTTGTTAAGCGGACAGATGTCGCATTTGGGTTTTGAACGGGTGCAGACCAGCGCGCCGAGATCCATCATCGCCTGATTAAACTGGCTGACGCCCTCCGCCGGCGTCACGGTCTCGCTAATTTCCCAGAGCCGCTTCTCGACATCTTTTTTGCCCGGCCAGCCGCCGACCGCGTAACAGCGGGCCAGCACGCGCTTCACGTTGCCGTCGAGGATCGGGAAGTGCTGCCCGAGCGACAGGGAGAGCACCGCGCCTGCGGTGGAACGCCCAACGCCGGGCAGCGCCGCGACATCATCGAAATTGCGCGGAAACTCGCCCTGATGTTGGTCGACAATGTGCTTCGCCGCCTTATGCAGATTGCGCGCGCGGGCGTAATAGCCCAGCCCGGTCCAGAGGTGCAGCACCTCGTCGAGCGGCGCGGCGGCCAGATCGGCGACGGTGGGAAAGCGCGCCATAAAGCGTTCGAAATAGGGGATAACGGTGGTGACCTGGGTCTGCTGCAGCATGACTTCAGAGAGCCATACCTTATAGGGCGTTTTCTCCTGCTGCCACGGCAGGGTCTTGCGGCCAAAGCGCTGATACCAGTCCAGCACCTGTTGCGCGAACTGCGGCGCTTGCATCATAAGAAGGAAATTTTCCGTGATTACTCTACACTCAGGCAGGCATTCCAGCACAGGCGCAGCCCCGGTGTAAACCTGAAGATTGCAAGGGCTTGCTTCTGCTAATTAACTTTGCATAATGCGCCTTTCCCCAAACAGGCTACTCAGCAGGCTACAACATGATTAATGACGTCATCACTCCGGAATTTGATGAGAACGGGCGGCCGCTGCGCCGTATTCGCAGTTTTGTGCGCCGCCAGGGGCGTCTGACGAAAGGACAGCAGCTGGCGCTCGACCAATACTGGCCGGAGATGGGCGTAGAGTTTCAACCTGAGCCGCTGGATCTGACGCAACTGTTTGGCCGCGACGCGCCAGTGGTGCTGGAGATCGGCTTTGGCATGGGCGCTTCGCTGGTAACCATGGCACAGAATAACCCGCAGCAGAACTTCCTCGGCATTGAAGTGCACGCGCCGGGCGTGGGCGCCTGTCTCGCCTCCGCGAAAGAGGCGAACGTGGAAAACCTGCGCGTAATGTGTCACGACGCGGTAGAGGTGCTGGAGAAGATGATCCCGGATAACTCGCTGCGCATGGTGCAGCTTTTCTTCCCCGATCCCTGGCATAAAGCGCGCCACAACAAGCGCCGCATCGTGCAGGTGCCTTTCGCCGAGCTGGTAATGCGTAAGCTGAAGCTGGGCGGGGTATTCCATATGGCGACCGACTGGGAAGCCTATGCCGAACATATGCTGGACGTGATGAGCAGTATCGACGGGTATAAAAACCAGTCGGAAACACAGGATTATGTGCCGCGTCCGGAGACGCGTCCACTGACTAAATTTGAGCAGCGCGGGCAGCGACTGGGCCACGGCGTTTGGGACTTAATGTTTGAGAGGATTAAATAATGGCCACACAACGCAGCCGTCGTTTACGTAAAAAACTGCATATCGACGAGTTTCAGGAGCTGGGCTTCTCGGTCGCCTGGCGCTTCGCCGAGGGAACCACAGAGCAGCAGATTGATAAAACCGTCGACGACTTCATTAACGAAGTGATTGCGCCGAACGGACTGGCCTATGACGGCAGCGGCTACCTGGTGTGGGAAGGATTGATTTGCCTGCAGCGCACCGGCAAATGCACCGACGAGCATCGTGAGCTGGTGCGCAAGTGGCTGGAAGATCGCCAGCTGAGCGACATCCAGGTGACCGAACTTTTCGACGTCTGGTGGGACTAAGATCCGTATCGGCCTGGCTTACTTGCCGCCGCCAGCCGACCTGTAATTACCGCGCCTGGTTCACATGTTAGGGAGAGATTATGGTTCGTAAAACGCTTATCGCCGCGCTGCTGCTGGCAGCGACGCAGGCACAGGCTGCCTGGGAGTGCAGCGTAAAACCGCAGGATGATGTCGTGATCAAGCCGCAGAGCGTGCAGGTCGTCGGCGCGAACGGCAACCTGGAGATCTCCCCGCAGGGCGATGTGCAGTTTAACGGTCAGAAGATTGCGGTGAACAACGCGCAGCGCCAGCAGGCGATCGACTATCAGAATGCGCTGCGTCGCGATCTGCCGTGGATCGATACCGGTGCGACGACGCGTCTGGAGAAGGGCCGGGTGGCGCTGGATAAGGTCATTGTCGAGAAGCTCGGATCTGACAGCAATGTGCGCAAACGTCTCACCACCCTGAATGGCCAGCTGAAGCAGCAGATGAACCGTATTATCGAGCACCGCGACGACGGCCTGACCTTCCATCATCAGGCAATCGACCAGGTGCGCGCCGATGGCGAACGTCTGGTGCAGAGCACCATGGGCGGCGTGTTGCAGGACAGTCTGAACGAAATGGGCACAAAGCAGGCGAGCGGCAGCAATCCGCTGCAGGCGATTATGGGCAACCTGGGCGGTCTGCAGCAGTCGATTCAGGCGGAGTGGAGCAATCAGGAGCAGGATTTCAAAAACTTCGGCCACGAAGTATGTAACCGCGTAATCAGCCTGGAAGATCAGCGCAAGAAGCTGGTGAGCAGCGTGAAATCCTGAGCCGGTTACGTTAAGCGTTCTCCTGTCGGGGAAGTGACAGCACTGATAATGACCCCGACAGGCGGCCTGGCGAGGCTGGCGTTATCGACTTACGCCCTGACTCGGCTGGCTAAGTGCAGAGCGTCGGCACGTCTGGTAATTACAGACGCGCCCCTGGACGTTACTCGTTGCCCCACTGATTAAGAAACTCAGCGATCTCGTCAATGCGCAGCGCATTGATACCCGCTTCACCGGCCATCTCTTTCTGCGCCTCTTCGCTGATCTCCTCGTTATTCATTAAGCGAGTAATCAGCAGCTGGAAATAGCGCGCCAGAGCATCACGCTCCGACTCGCTTACCGGCGTTTCGGTTTCCGTCGCGTACTCATCCGCAACATCATAATATTTAAGTGGGATTTCATCGTTCATCATAGTCTCCAGGGTTAAAACCTGTATCACGTGCGGAGTGCAAAAGTTATCGGCCGTCTGGATGCGTCAGACCTTGAGCATTTTTACCGTGGCATCCACATCGATCTCATCTTCCGTGAAGATTAACGTCGTGCCCTGGAAGGTGGTAATCGCCAGCTTTTTCATTGAGCGCATCTCATCGGGCTTAGCGGCTGTTTTCGGCCTGATATTGTTCAACAGCGTGCCCACAGAAAGCACGGTATTTTCTTTATCTATCCGCGTATCGACAGGTACTTCTTCGCTGTAGACCAGGTATGATTTGATCGACGTGAGCTTGATGCGTTCGCCAGCAATATAGATGTACTTGCTCTCTGGGACGACTTTGACCGCGTAAGCTGACAGGCCTTTGTTGTTGGTGGTTGGTTCGAAAGTCACTGCCGCATTTTTCTTGATCAGCTCAGGGTTGGCGACCTTGATCACATGAAAATAGCGGTTGTCGCCGTTCTCATCTTTGATAAACCCAAAACCCTTGTCCTGAAACCAGGTTGTGATCGTTCCGTTCATCGCCGTTACCGCCTGTTTAATCGTTAATCTGCTCAGTTTTTTACAGCGCGCAGTGTAAAGCACAATGGCCCTACAGAACAGGGTAAGTGTGGATGATAAATTCAGGAGATGCGAGGAGGGAGATGAGGGATGAAAAGGCCATTAAAATCAAAAACCCGCACAGGGCGGGTTAATTTTATTATCAGCAGAAGTTAACTGCTCAGGCTGTTGCCTTCATCGCTATTGTAAGCGCCGCCGATAATTAGCGCAGCTTACAGCGGCGTGACGTTTCCAGCTGCTGGGCCTTTCGCACCATTTTCAATGGTGAAAGAAACCTGCTGGCCTTCGTCGAGGGTTTTATAGCTGTCACTCTGGATAGCAGAGAAATGTACGAATACATCTTTGCTGCCGTCGCTCGGAGTGATAAAGCCAAAACCTTTATCAGAGTTAAACCATTTTACTAAACCAGTCATTTTGTTAGACATAGATACTTCCTTAATTGATGAGCCACTAAGAGCGGCGAAAATGGCCTGTAATTAGAGAGTGACTTATGGGGCACTTAGGAGGAGGCTCACGAAGAAGGGTATCTTTGGATAACACTTGAACTGAGGACTGCTTTACTAAAACTGCTTTCATAAGGTCTGTATTCCAAACCGATGGCGCTATTAAGACACAGGGGATTTTATATAGCAACTTTTATATAATTTATTTTAACCGTTTAAACGCTCAGATGGCTATATGGAGGTCAGGATCAGCAACGCTTTAATTCAGGGCGATATCAGGCCTCATTTTCCAGGCTGGCAGAAATCGGTACCGACCCGTTTAGTGTGGTATCTCTTCCCGCGTCGCGATTAATTTTGCTGAATAAAAGCAATTAGCGTTCGCTTAGCCGCAACGACCTCTTCGAACATCCCGACTGTGACCGCGCCTGAAAAAGGGGAGTATCAATTTCTCCTGCGCCCCCTTTTACTCAAGGTCAACGACGCGAAGCCCTGACCAGCAGCGCTCCTCTGAGCGGGTAACCAGCACAGAGGGATCTTCACTGATACCGCTTATCAACGAAATAACCTGGTCCATCAGATTTTTTATTCCGTCTGAACCCACGTAGACAAACTCGTTAGAGGGCAGGGCGTAGGTAAAGCCTCTGTCGCAAACAACGCTTCGCGAAAACCCATTTTCGAGCATCGTAAAGTGAAGTTCGATGCGCATTTTTTCGGTCTGCTCTTTCAGCTCGACCCGGACTGTATAGCTGGCCATAGGCATGCCTGAAAAACTGAAATTTAAGATTACTTAAATTATAGCGCCTGCCACGAGAGGAAAGGCGATTTAAGATATGTCCCATCCCTGATGCCGACGCACGCATTTTCACCGTTTTACGCCTCTTCGCTGGCCGTGCCGGCTTCCATTCGCTTACGGCCGGGCGTACGGCGGCTGGTCTGCTGTCCACGGCCCTCGGGCCAGCTTCTACCCGAGATTGTAGCCAGTTCACAACTCTGGCTTTAGCCGGTCATCCGCGCTCTTTTCGCGTGATAGTCTTCGCCTATGCCTCGCTCCGCTACAAAGTATATGAAACGCAGATTACCTTTTCAGGTGAAGCTCTTTCTCTCGCTGGTGCTCTTTTCCTGCCTGCTGCTGGCTTTGCTGGGCGCTATCCTGTTTCATTTTATTGACCGGCAGCTGCACCATGATTTGGGGCAGCGCGCGCGCGTTCAGGCGAGCCAGATTGCGCTGATGCCCGGCCTGGCAGAGAAGGTCGAGAACCGTGATATCGCAGGGATCGCCCGTTTGATTCAGCCTCTGCGCCGTCAGAGCGACGCCAGCTACATCGTGATCGGCGATGTGCATGAGCAGCATCTCTACCATTCAGAATCGCCAGAGCGCCTGAATTTGCCGCTGATTGGCGGCGATAATGCGGAGGTGCTGCAGGGGAAAACCATTATTTCAGTACGCAAAGGGGGGATCGGCGTTTCATTGCGCAGTAAAGCCCCGATCTTTAACGCCCGGCATCAGGTTATCGGCATCGTTTCGGTCGGTTATCTCACCTCCTGGATCGCCAACATTAATGTCAGACTGCTGTGGCAAGCGAGCCTGTATGGGCTGGCCCTGCTTCTGCTGCTGTTTATTTTTTCATGGGTCTTTAGCCGCAACCTCAAGAAGCAGATGTTCTGGCTGGAGCCAAAAGATATCGCGCTGCTGGTGCTGCAGCAAAAAGCGCTGCTTGAGGCGATGTATGAAGGCGTGTTTGCCGTTAACGCCGAGATGCAGCTGATTTTAATCAATCGCGCCGCCAGAGAGCTGCTGGATATCGATCGGAGCGAGCGAGAGCTGCTGGGCAAACCGCTCCATGAGGTGCTGCAGGTCCATCCCGCCTTTCTGAGCCAGCGCGCCGAAGCGGAGAACGGCCGCCATCACGATCAGATAACCGTCCTGAACCAGCGCCAGGTTATCGTCAACCGGGTGGCTATCGATCTCGAACCCGGTGAGCCAGGCGGCTGGGTCTGCAGCTTCCGCGATAAAAACGATATCAATACCCTGAGCAGCCAGCTGAGTCAGGTGAAGCGCTATGCGGATAATTTACGCATCATGCGCCATGAGCAGCTTAACTGGACCGCCACGCTGGTGGGCCTGCTGCAGATGCAGCGTTACGACGATGCGATGCGCTATATCCAGGCGCAGTCTGCCGGGGCGCAGCAGGTGCTCGATTTTGTCTCGGCGCGCTTCACGTCGCCAGCGCTGTGCGGGCTGCTGCTGGGGAAATATGTCAGCGCGCGGGAAAAAGGCGTTGAGCTGAAATTCGACCCTGCCTGCCAGCTGACCCGCATCCCTGCCGCGATGAGCGAAACGGCGCTGATGTCGGTGGTGGGGAATGTGCTGGATAATGCCGTAGACGCGACGCTTAACGTGGAGAGGCCAGCGCCGCCGGTTGAGCTCTATATCTCCGATCGCAACCATGAAGTGCTGATTGAAGTCGCCGATCAAGGCTGCGGCGTGGATGAGCAGCTAAAACCGCATCTTTTTAAGCAGGGCGTAAGCAGCAAGCCCTCAAGCGGCGATGACCTGATGGGCTCGGAACACGGTATCGGTCTCTATCTGGCGGCAGGTTACGTTCATCAGGCGGGCGGCAGCATCGAAATCGCCGACAACTCGCCGCAGGGCACCATCTTCTCGATTTTTATTCCCTTCCAGCCCGCCGCTTCGACAGGAGTTTCCCATGAATAACGCGAAGGCTCTCAATGTCGTGATTGTGGAGGATGAGCCGCATCTGGCCGATTTACATCGCGAATTTATCGAGCAGCATTTTCATCTGCGCGTGGTGGGCATTGCGGCCACGCTGGAGCAGGCGCGCCAGCTGATCGAGCAGCATCAGCCGCGGCTGGTGCTGCTCGACAACTATTTGCCTGACGGCCAGGGCGTAACGCTGATCGACGATCCGCTGTTGAAACGCTTTGAATGCTCGGTGATTTTCATCACTGCCGCCAGCGATATGCAAACCTGTAGCCATGCGATGCGCAGCGGCGCGCTCGACTACCTGCTTAAACCGGTCTTTTTTCACCGCCTGCGCGCCTCGCTGGAGCGCTTTATGCTGCTGGTGCACTCAATGAGTCAGATGAAAAATGTCGATCAGCATGCGCTGGATAAGCTGTTTAATCTGCCCTCCAGCGAGGGGCCGGCGGCTCCTTCGACGAAAGGCATTGAGTCGCTGACTCTGACGCGGGTGAAAGATTTCTTTAGCGATGCGCCTGACAGCAGCTGGTCGGTAGAGCAGGTGGTGGAGAGCGTGGGGATCAGCAAAACCACCGGTCGCCGTTACCTGGAATATTGCGTGGAGATCGGCTTTATCGGCGTTGAGATGCAGTATGGCAATATCGGCCATCCGCGGCGGCTCTATCGTAAAATTACCGCCACAAAATAGTGTGATCGCGCGCAAACCGTGCGCGACGCTGACGTGGTTTTAATGGTGTTAATTGCCGAAAAAACGCCAATAATCACACTTCGCGAAGATAACGAACCGTCACCTCTTGCCTGCCTGAATCGATCGTTTATGTTGACCCTTAGTTCCCTGAGTGTAACTAAAAGGTTAAATATAATGACGAAAAATTATTCTCTCTCTCTGGTTGCCGCTACCGTATTCTTCTCCTGCTCAGCCTTCTCCGCGCCGCCGCAGGGCTATCCGGCGGATTATCAAAGCGTTATCGATGCCGCGACCAAAGAAGGCAAGGTCGTGATCTACTCCACCACCGACACGAAAGCCGCCGGGCCGCTGATCAAGGGTTTCGAAGCGACCTATCCCGGCATTAAAGTTGAATACAACGATATGAACAGCACCGAGCTGTACAACCGTTTTATCAGCGAGCAAGCCTCCGGCGGCACCAGCGGCGATGTGGTCTGGAGCTCCTCAATGGACACCGGCCTGAAGCTGGCGACCGACTACGCGCAGGAGTACCAGTCGCCTGAACTGGCGCAGCTGCCGAAGTGGGCCGTGTGGAAAAACAAGGCTTACGGCACCACCTATGAGCCGGTAGTGTTTATCTATAACAAACGGTTGATCCCCGCTGGCGACGTGCCCGATTCGCACGCCGCGCTGGCGAAGTTAATCGCCAGCCAGACCGATAAATTCAAAAGCAAAGTCACCACCTACGATATTGAAAAATCGGGCCTGGGCTTCATGCTGTCAGTGCAGGATTCCAAAGCGGATCCGCACTACTTCCAGACTCTGGCAGATGTGGCGAAGGGCGGCTTAGCGGTGCAGTCCTCAACCGGCACCATGATGGAAAGGGTCTCTTCGGGCGAAAACCTGATCGGTTTCAACATCCTTGGCTCCTACGCTGAAGCGCGCGCCAAAACCGATCCTTCGCTGGGTATCGCCTGGCCGAAGGATTACACGCTGGTGCTGTCGCGCGTCTCGTTTATTAGCCAGCAAGCGCAAAACAGCCATGCGGCAAAACTGTGGCTGGATTACGTACTCTCTGAGAAAGGACAAAGCATCCTGGCCAGTCAGGCCGATATTCCTTCCCTGCGTAATGATATCGAAGGCAAAAACGACATTGATGGCCTGACCAAAATGTTAGGCAGCGCGCTGAAGCCTATCCCGGTTGACGAAAGCCTGCTGGAGTACCTGCAACCGAAAAAACGTCTGGATTATATCAAGCAGTGGCGCGCAGCCGCCGGTAAATAACGGCTGTACGGAAGCGCGGCCCGCTGCGTCGCGCTTCTCTTTCTCAGGATTTCGCCATTCAGGGTCTCAATATGAATGCATTGCGCAGAAAGTGGCAAAGCCTGCCGCGCGGCGTCGTGGTGCTGTTAACCGCGCTGGTTATCTACGTTCCGCTCTCTTTTATCGTCATACAGAGCTTTTTATCCGCACCGTTCTTTGCACCGTCAAAAGAGTGGAGCCTGGAGTCGTTTGAATTTATTTTTACCGACCCCGATTTCTACAAGGCGCTGAGAAGCGGCTTTATTCTGGCCTTTGGGCTGGTGATCATCGCCATTCCGCTGGGCGGCATTCTCGCCTTCCTGATGGTGCGTACCGATTTGCCGGGAAGACGTTTTATTGAGCCGCTGATCCTCGTGCCGATTTTCGTCTCGCCGATGGTGCTGGGGTTCGGCTATGTGGTGGCGGCCGGGCCGGTCGGCTTCTTCTCGCTGTGGGCGCAGTCCCTGCTGGGCTTTGTGCCCTGGAATATCTACGACATGTCGAGCATCGTGGTAATTGCGGGTCTGACGCACGTTCCCCATGCCTATCTCTATATCTCGTCAGCCCTGCGCAGCGTGGGATCGGATGTGGAAGAGGCCGCGCGCATCGCCGGTGCATCGCCGTTGCAGGTTATGACGGCGGTGAGCTTGCCGATGGTACGGCCCTCAATTCTCTATGCCATCGTGCTGCTGTTTTTCCTCGGGCTGGAGGTGTTTGGCCTGATGCTGGTGCTGGGCGATCCCGAAGGCAACATGGTGCTGGCAACCTATCTCTACCAGCTGACCAATAAACTCGGCACCCCTTCCTATCATCTGATGGCGGCGGTCGCGGTGGTGCTGATCTGTATTACTGTTCCGCTGGTAATGCTGCAACGCCGCCTGATGCGCACCGCCAACCGCTTCGTGACCCTGAAGGGCAAAGCGTCGCAGGCGCGCGCCTTGCCGCTGGGGAAATGGCGCTGGGTAGCGGGCGCGGTGGTAGCGTTCTGGCTGACCGTGACCATCGGCGTGCCGCTGCTGGGCGTGGTGCTGCGCGCCTTTATCTCCAACTGGGGCGTTGGCGTCTCGCTGTGGGACGAGCTGTCGATCAAAACTTTCCAGACCATCTGGGCGCAGCCGAACCTGCTGCGCGCCATCGTCAACTCAATGGCGATTGGCGTTATCGGTGGCGCTTTAGCGGTGGGATGTTACCTGTTTATCGGTATCGCCATGCATCGTAAACCTGACAACACCACGCGCTTCCTTGACTACAGCGTGCTGGTGCCGCGTGCGGTGCCGGGGCTGCTGGCGGGCCTGGCGTTTCTCTGGGTCTTTTTGTTTCTGCCGCTGTGGCTGGATAACTCGCTTAAGTCGGGCTGGCTGTCCGATTTCGCCTGGTCGCAATGGCTGCGCGATAACCTGATCGTCTGGCTGCGTTCGCTGCGCAGCACCATCTTCAGCGTCTGGCTGGCGTACACCGTGGTGTGGATGGCCTATGGCCTGCGGTTGATCTCCTCAACGCTGCTGCAGGTAGGGCCGGAGCTGGAGGAGGCGGCGCGCAGCACCGGCGCTACGCGCGGGCAGATTACGCGCCACGTCACCATTCCGTTATCCCGCTACGGCCTGATTGGCTCCTGGCTGCTGATGTTCCTGATTTTCGAACGCGAATACTCCACCGGCGTCTATCTGCTCTCGCCCGGTACGGAAACCATCGGCTCGATGCTGGTTTCCCTGTGGGCGGCGGGCGCCATCGATATCGTTGCTGCGCTCTCCTTTATTAACATCCTGCTGGTGGTGGTAGGCCTGGGTATTGCCCTGCGATTTGGAGTTAAATTACATGATTGAATTATCGGTTGAGAATCTGCATTTAACCTACGGCGACAACCCGGTTCTGAAAGGGGTCTCCATGAACTTACAGCGCGGCGAGGTGGTTTCGCTGCTTGGCCCCTCCGGCAGCGGCAAAACCACGCTGCTCCGCGCTGTCGCCGGGCTGGAAAAACCGACGCAGGGCAACATCACCATCGGCAAAAAACAGGTGTATGCCGGTACGCCACGCAGCGAAATCCCGGCGGAAGAGCGCAACCTGGGGCTGGTGTTTCAGTCATACGCGCTGTGGCCGCATAAAACGGTGTTTGAGAATGTGGCCTACCCGTTAAAGCTGCGCAAAGTGGCTTCCGCGGAGATCAACCAGCGGGTGCAGGACGTCTTGACCCAGCTGGGGCTGGGCCACCTCGGCAAACGCCATCCGCATCAGCTTTCCGGCGGGCAGCAGCAGCGCGTAGCGATTGGCCGCGCGCTGGTCTACAACCCGCCCGTTATCCTGCTGGATGAGCCGCTGTCGAACCTGGACGCCAAACTGCGCGAAGAGGCGCGCGTCTTTCTGCGTGAGCTGATCATCAAGCTGGGCCTCTCCGCGCTGATGGTGACGCACGATCAAAATGAGGCGATGGCGATTTCCGATCGCATCCTGCTGCTTAATAACGGCAAGATTGAGCAGCAGGGGACGCCGCAGGAGATGTACGGATCGCCCAGGACGCTGTTTACCGCGGAGTTTATGGGCAGCAATAACCGGCTGCACGGTAAAATCACCGAGCTGCGCGACGGCAAAGCGCGTATCGAGGGCAAAGGCTGGGCGCTGTGGGGCATCGCAGGCGAAGGGGTGCAAAACGGTCAGGAGGCCACGGCGGTGATCCGGGTGGAGCGCGTAAGGCTGGTAGAGGGGGCGGGTGAAAACCAGCTGGAGCTGCCGCTGCTGACCAGCATGTATCTTGGCGACCGCTGGGAGTATCTGTTCCGCACCGCAGGCGATGACTTTGTTATCCGCGCCTATGGCAACGAGGTGCGCGACCCTCAGCATTGCCGGCTGGCGTTACCCGAAAACCATCTGTGGATCTTCCCGAAATCATAACGCCAGGGGCGGCTTTCGCCGCCCCGGTTGCCTGTGCTTACTCCTCCGCCAGAAAAAGCTCCAGCAGCGAGTTTAGAAACAGTTTGCCTTTATCCGTTATCTGCCAGTGCGTCGCGCTTTCCGCTACGTAACCAGCCGCGATCGCCGTATCCATCTGCGGTCGGATCCTGCTCTCGCTCAGGCCGGTGTAGCGGGTAAACTCCTCGCGCGGCGCCGCTTCCAGCAGGCGAAAGCGGTTCATAAAGTATTCGAACGGCTTCTCGTCGTCGGCGACTTCATACTGCTTCTCCTGATAGCGGCCCTGCATAAAGCCGCGCGGATGACGCGTCTTCACGGTACGCACGATGCGCCCGTCCGGCTGGGTCAGCTTGCCGTGCGCGCCGCAGCCGATGCCGAGGTAGTCGCCGAAGCGCCAGTAGTTAAGGTTATGCTCGCAGCGGTAGCCCGGCTTCGCATAGGCGGAAGTCTCATACTGCTGATAACCCGCGGCGGTGAGCAGACGATCCCCTTGCTCGAAGATATCCCACAGCGCGTCGTCGTCCGGCAGCACCGGCGGCCGCGAGCCAAACAGCGTATTCGGCTCGATGGTCAGCTGATACCAGGAGAGGTGCGGCGGATTAAGCGCAATCGCCTGCTCCAGGTCGCTCAGCGCCTCCTCCAGCGACTGATCGGGCAGGCCATGCATCAGGTCGAGGTTGAAGCTGCGCAGATGCAGCCCCTCAGCCAGCTGCGCGGCGCGTTTCGCCTCTTCCGGGCCGTGGATGCGCCCCAGCCGCTCCAGCTTCTGCGGGCTGAAGCTTTGCACGCCGATAGAGATACGGTTAATACCGGCACGCTGGTAGGCGCTGAAGCGGTCCGCCTCTACGGTGCCAGGGTTGGCCTCCATGGTGATCTCCGCATCCGCCGCCAGCGGCAGACGCGCACGCACGCCGTCCATCAGCATCTGCATCGCCTCGCTGCTGAGCAGGCTTGGCGTGCCGCCGCCGATAAAGATAGTGCGCACTTCGCGCCCCTGGGTCAGCGGCAGGTCATTTTCCAGATCGCGCAGCAGGTGCTGCACATACTCAACGTGCGGCACCTCGCCTTTGAGCGCATGGGAGTTAAAGTCGCAGTAGGGACACTTCTGCACGCACCACGGAATGTGGATATAGAGGCTTAACGGCGGTAAATCAGGCATTACGCATCGCTTCCAGCAGCAGCGTCAATGCTTTGCCCCGATGAGAAACCGCGCCTTTTTCCGTTTTGCTTAGCTCGGCGGCGGTTTTGCCCAGTTCGGGCACATAGAAAATCGGATCGTAGCCGAAGCCGCCTTCACCCGCCGCTGAGCGAGTGATTTCGCCCGCCCAGCTGCCGTGGAACACCAGCGGCGTCGGGTCTTCCGCGTGACGCAGATAGACCAGCACGCAGTGGAACTGCGCCTGGCGTGCGCCCTCCGGCACTGTGTCCATTGCCTGCAGCAGTTTCTCGAGGTTCTCCCGATCGCTGGCCGCTTCTCCGGCGTAGCGCGCCGAATAGATGCCAGGCGCGCCGCCCAGCGCATCCACCGCCAGGCCGGAGTCGTCGGCGATGGCGGGCAGGCCGGTAATCTGCGCGGCGTGACGCGCTTTCAGAATGGCGTTTTCGATAAAGGTCAGGCCGGTCTCTTCCGCCGACTCCACGCCCAGATCGGTTTGCGCCACAATATCCAGGCCAAAGGCGGAGAGCAGATCCGCCAGTTCACGTACCTTGCCGGGATTACCGGTGGCGAGCACAACTTTTTGCATAGCAGTTCCAGTCATATTTACAGCAGAAACCAGAGGCCTGGAAACAGGTCCATACCGAGGAAGTTCAGCGCATAGAGCACCAGGATCACAATCATCGCGGAGAAGTCGATGCCGCCCATCGCAGGCAGCATGCGGCGAATCGGCGCCATCAGCGGCTCAGTCAGCTGGATCAACACATAGTCCAGCGGGCCGCGTCCCTGACTGATCCAGCTCATCAGCGAGCGAACGATAATCACCCAGAAGACCAGATAGCCGGCGGATTTCACCAGCGACAGCAGGCCGACCAGCAGGTTGGCCGGATCGACCGAGAAAGCGCCGACCTGGATCAGCAGCAAAATCGGGTATTTCAGCGTCGTCAGCACAAACGCCAGCAACAGCGAGGCGGTATCCACCGGGCCGATAGCTGGAATAACGCGGCGCAGCGGCTTGATAATCGGCTGGGTGATCTTGACGACGAACTGCGACAGCGGGTTGTAAAAATCGCAACGCGACCACTGCATCCAGATGCGCAGCAGCAGCACCATTACATACAGGTCGATCAGCGTTTTGACTAAAAACGTCAGTGTTAACATGAGGTTCCTCAATTATTGTTGTGGGTTGCGCGCATAGTCCCGCGCGCCGAAAATCGCGGTGCCAATACGCACCATGGTGCTGCCAGCTTCAATCGCCGCTTCCATGTCGTCGCTCATTCCCAGAGAAAGCGTATCGACGTCGGGATAGTGCTGCTTCAGCTGGCGAAAAGCGTCAGCCATCTGCTGGCACACCGCCAGCTGACGCGAATAGTCGCTTTCCGGCGCCGGAATCGCCATCAGGCCGCGCAGGCGCAGCTGCGGCAGCGCGGCGACCTGCTGCGCCAGCTCAGGCAAATCCTCCAGCATGATGCCAGATTTGCTGTTTTCGTCACTGATATTTACCTGAATCAACACATTCAGCGGCGGCAGCGAGGCGGGACGCTGGTCGCTCAGGCGCTGGGCGATCTTCAGGCGGTCCACCGTATGGCACCAGGCAAAATGCTCCGCCACCAGGCGGCTTTTATTCGACTGCAGCGGGCCGATGAAGTGCCACTCCACCTGAGGATGTGCGGCCAGCGCTGCAATCTTTTCAACCCCTTCCTGCACGTAATTTTCGCCGAAGGCGATCTGTCCGGCGGCGATAGCTTCTTCGACCGCGCTCGCAGGTTTGGTTTTGCTCACGGCAAGCAGCGTAACTTCTTCTGGATCGCGCCCGCATTGCGTCGCGGCAGCGCGGATACGCTGACGCAGTTGCTGTAGGTTGTGCTGGATTGAGGTCATCGTCAGGAGGCTATCTATGGAGTTGGAGGAAATGGTGGCGCTTAGTGTAAAACATAATGCCGCCGATCTGCACCTGTGCAGCGGACATTCCCCGCGCTGGCGGCGCCACGGCAGGCTGGAGCGCATTCCCGATCTTGCGCCGCTGACGGCCGACTGGCTGGAGCGCTTCGCCGGGCGATATCTGGAGCCGCGGCAGCGTGATGAGCTGGCGGCGCAGGGACAAACCGACTTCGCGCTCTCCCTTGCCGCCGGTCAGCGGCTGCGCGGCAATCTGTTTGTCCAGCGGCAGGGGCTGTCGCTGGCGCTGCGTACGCTGGCGACCCATTGTCCGACGCTGGAAAGCCTGCGCCTGCCGCCTGCGGTGCCGCGCTGGCTGGAAATGGATAACGGCTTGATTTTAGTAACCGGCGCGACCGGCAGCGGAAAATCGACCACGCTCGCCGCAATGGTTGACGCCATCAATCGCCAGCAGGCAAAGCACATTATTACGCTGGAGGATCCCATCGAGTTTGTCCACCAGAGCCAGCGCTCGCTGATCCAGCAGCGCGAGATTGGCGCGCACTGCGCTTCGTTCAGCCTTGGGCTGCGCGGCGCGCTGCGTGAAGACCCCGACGTTATTCTGCTGGGCGAGCTGCGCGACAGCGACACCATCCGCCAGGCGCTTACCGCCGCCGAAACCGGCCATCTGGTGCTCGCCACGCTGCATACGCGCGGCGCGGCGCAGGCGGTCGATCGCCTGGTGGATCTCTTTCCTGCGGAGGAGAAAAATCTGGTGCGCACGCAGCTGGCGGGCAGCCTGAAAGCGGTGATGGCGCAGAAGCTGGTGCCGTCGCGCGACGGCGAACGCATCGGATTGTTTGAGGTGCTGATCGCCACGCCCGCCATTGCCAGCCTGATCCGCGACGGCAAACTGCATCAAATCGGCGCGCTGCTGCAAACCGGCGCGCAGGCCGGTATGCAGACCTTTGAGCAGAGCCTGCTGGCGCGCCAGCGGGAAGGGCTGATTGCGGCCGAGACGGGCGAGGGCGGGTGGTCCGCCTGAGCTGTCGCCTCAGTGAGTTTCGAACCAGTCCTGCAGAATAATCGCCGCCGACTGCGAATCCACCGAGCCTTTATTCAGCGCGCGATAGCCGCCGCGCTCAAACAGACCGGCGCGCGCCTCTACGGTGCTGAGGCGCTCATCCTGCAGCTCGACGCGAACGCCGAAGCGGCCATGCAGGCGACTGGCGAACTTACGCGCGCGCGCGGTGAGCGGCTGTTCAGTGCCGTCCATATTCAGCGGCAGGCCGACCACAACGAAATCGGGCTGCCACTCTTTCAGCAGGCGCTCTATCTGCAGCCAGTCCGGGGTGCCGTCCTGCGCTTTCAGGGCGGCAAGCGGGCGCGCGCTGCCGGTAAGCTGCTGGCCGACCGCCACGCCGATGCTTTTCGTGCCGAAGTCGAAGCCCAGCAGGGTTTGCGTCGTCATCAGGCGTGTCCCGCATCGCTGGCGATGCTGTGGATATCGATGCCTATGCTGCGCGCCGCTTCGCGCCAGCGATCGGCAATCGGCGTCTGGAACAGAATATTGCTGTTGGCAGGCGTGGTAAGCCAGGCGTTCTCCATCAGCTCGTTTTCCAGCTGATCTTTCTCCCAGGCGCAGTAGCCCAGCGCCACCAGCACATGCTCCGGCTGTGAAGCGGTGCCGAGCGACTCCAGCACATCGCGTGAGGTGGTGATCACCGTGTTGTCGGAGATGCGGATGCTGGACGAGAAGGTGCGCTGCGCGGAGTGAAGAATAAAGCCGCGATCCTCAGCCAGCGGGCCGCCGCTGAAAACCGGTTTGTCCAGACGAACCGCAGGATCGCGCTCGCCGGAGGTAATTTTCAGCTTCTTTAAAATGCCTTCGACCGTCAGGTTTTCCATCGGCTTGTTGATAATCAAACCCATCGCCCCCTCTTCATTGTGCTCGCAGATATAGACTACGGAGCGTTTGAAAAAGGGATCCTGCAGGGAAGGCATGGCAATCAAAAAATGATGCTGTAAATTCATTCTCACTCGATATACCAAAAATAGCCGGCGCGGGTATGCGCCGGTTTGGGTTGATCACGGAGCCTGGCTCCAGGGTCATGCTCAGCCCAGACGCTTCTCGATAGCATCCATCAACATACCGGTAATGGAGATCGGGAATGCGGCTTCGATTTCACGCACGCAGGTCGGGCTGGTGACGTTCACTTCAGTGAGTTTATCACCAATGATATCCAGGCCGACAAAAATCAGTCCTTTTGCTTTGAGCGTCGGGCCGACGCGGCGGGCAATTTCCCAGTCGCTCTCGCTCAGCGGACGCGCTTCGCCACGCCCACCTGCCGCCAGGTTGCCGCGTGTTTCGCCGCCCTGCGGGATACGCGCCAGGCAGTAAGGCACCGGCTCGCCGTCTACCACCAGCACGCGCTTGTCGCCTTCCTTGATGGCTGGCAGATAGTTCTGCGCCATACAGAAGAACTGGCCGTGGTTGGTCAGCGTCTCGGTGATAACACCGAAGTTCGGGTCATCCTGCTTAACGCGGAAAATCGACGCGCCGCCCATGCCGTCCAGCGGCTTCATAATAATGTCGCCATGCTCCTGCCAGAAGGCGCGCAGTTTCTCTTTGCTGCGCGTCACCAGCGTATCCGGCGTAAATTCCGAGAACCAGGCGGTGTAGAGCTTCTCGTTACAGTCGCGCAGGCTCTGCGGCTTGTTGACGATCAGCGTGCCTTGCTCTTCGGCGCGCTCCAGAATATAGGTCGCGTAGATAAACTCGGTGTCGAACGGCGGATCCTTACGCATCAGGATCACGTTGAGGTCGGCCAGCTTGATCTCCTGCTCGCTGCCGAACTCATACCATTTATCATAGTTCTGTTCGACGCTCAGCAGGCGAGTGCGGGCATAAGAAACGCCGCCGCGCAGAGAGAGATCGGCCATCTCCATGTAGTGAATTTCATAACCGCGGCGCTGTGCTTCCAGCAACATGGCGAAGCTGGTGTCTTTTTTAATGTTAATGGACGAGATCGGGTCCATAACGATGCCAAGTTTAATCATTATTCTCTCCTCAGAGAGGCGGCTTCTTCCGCCCCGTTCTGTGCGGTCAGCGCAGGCTGACCAGTCAGGACGCCAGTAAGTGCTGTGCGCGTCTTAATATAAACCCTGATTATTCCCTAGCCGAGATCGCCAAACCTCACCTGGAGTGCCGTAATCGCGGTAAGCGCGGTCGTTTCCGTGCGCAAAACGCGCGGGCCGAGCAAAATATCGGTAAAACCGTACTCGCCGGTCATGGCGATCTCCTCGGCGCTCAGGCCGCCTTCCGGACCAATCAGCAGGCGAACCCGCTCAACCGGCTGCGGCAGCGTATTGATGCTGTGCTGCGCGCGCGGATGCAGATTCAGCTTCAGGCCGTCGTCGGCTTCTGCGCACCAGGCCTCCAGCGTCATCGCCGGGCGAATTTCCGGCACGCGATTGCGGCCGCACTGTTCGCAGGCGGCGATGGCGATCTTTTGCCACTGCTGAAGTTTTTTCGCCAGCCGTTCGGCATCAAGCCTGACGCCGCAGCGTTCGGAAAAGAGAGGCGTAATTACGCTCACGCCCAGTTCAATCGATTTCTGGATAGTGAACTCCATCTTTTCGCCGCGCGACATCACCTGGCCGAGGTGCAGAAACAGGGGCGATTCACGATCGTCGGGCTGGCCTTCAAGGACAGTTACTTTTACACGCTTTTTATCAACAAGAGTGATCTCTGCCGCAAAAGTCAGATTAGTGCCATCAAAGAGCTCCAGACGCTGGCCGGTGGTCATGCGCAGAACGCGGCCAACGTGATTTGAGGCGTCTTCGTCCAGCGTAATTTCACTGCCGCTGGTTAAAGGTTCGGAATGATAAATGCGAGGTATGCGCATACAGGCCCTGAAAGCTGAGCGCCGCGCACCCGGCGCGGCGGAATCGAGAAGACGTTAGTGTAGGGCACTGTTTTTAACGCTGGCAAGCCTGCTGCACATAAGGATTGTGATTGCCCTGCACGCGCGCGATGCGCTGGTCGCGTTCACACTCCCAGCGGGAGACCGGATAGAGCTTGTCCCAGACGGTGAAAAGCTGAGTCTGCTGACGCGACAGACGCAGATGATACTGGTCGCGCATATAGAAGTAGGTGCGCGCGATTGCGCCGCGAGCACGAGCCGGCGGCTCGGCCTGTTTGTTTTTGAAGTCTATCTTCATGGCGCACTGGCCGTACTGGCCTTCGCCGCCGTTCCACTGGCTGTAGGCGAAGTTGCCGCGATCGCCGTTCACCTCGCCGATCGCGGGCTGCAGGTTATGCAGGTCGCTTTCGATACGGCGATAGTCGGCGTCTTTGCTGCAGCTTTTACGGCCGCCGTTCTGCCAGCACTGGCGCTGATGGCCGAACTCCCAGGCGGGCATCACATGTTCCCATTCGATGCGCCCGGCGCGGTTGGCGTTTTTCCGCACCTGATAGCCGCAGCTGTTGAGATCGGGCACGCCTTTTTTACCCTGCCAGTTAATCTTGCAGCCGCAGTAAAAGGAGCCGGGCGCATCGGCATTAATCGCCGCAGCAAAGGTTTTCGCCTGCTGAAAGTTATTCTGATGATAGTCGGTCAGCGAGAGCGCCTGGGCGGCGAGAGGGGAGAACAGCAGCGCCATGGCGGCGATAAGTTTGCGAGACATTTTCCAGAATCTACTCGGTCGGTAAAAAAGGGCGGCAGGGTAGCAGAACGGCGCGGCGAGCGGAATGAGAATTCCGCTCAGGCTGGCGAATAGTCGCCGGGTTTTAACAGGTTTTTGCAACGCACGCAGCGATACTCGCTTTCGCCGCGCAGTACGCGGTTGTGGCGCCAGACGGTAAGGTGATGCTGCTGGCAGCCGCAGCGGTAGGGGAAAGTCGCGGCGCGCACCGAGGCGATCTCAAACTGATGGGTGCGGCGCGCGGGCACGCCAAGCACCTCCTGCATCATCCACTTCCACTCTTTGCCGTGTGGCGGCACGCGGCCAAAAACTTTCCATACCAGCAGGTGCGCCAGTTCGTGCGGCACCACCTCTTCGATAAACGCCTGCTGGTTTTCCATCAGCAGCACCGGATTCAGGCGAATCTCCCACTTCTCCAGCCAGGCGGTGCCAGCCGCCGTGCCGCGCTGCTGGTAGACCAGCGCCGGTTCGGCAAAAGGGCGCTCCAGCCTGTCACTGGCAAGCTGTAAAAAATGACGCAGCGAGCGCATTACTGCCTGCTGCAGGGCGATAGGAAGTCGGGGCGTTTTCATGCAGGAAAGGATAAGGGGCGACGAAAGGGAACTCAATCAAATAAAAAAGGCGGGCCTTGCGGCCCGCCTTTTGGTGCTCATGTGCGGCGCGGGTAAGATGGCCCGCTAACCGGCACAGGCGCGGATTAGTTGTTTGAACCGATATCGCGCAGTTTCTTACCGGACATCAGGTTGCGTTCGATATGCTCCAGCGAGACGTTTTTGGTCTCTGGGATCAGCATAACCGTCAGCAGAATGAAGAAGACGTTCAGCAGGCCATAGACCCAGAAGGTCGGCGCGTTGCCCAGCGAATTCAGCATGGTGAGGAAGGTCGCGCCGACAATCATGTTGGCGATCCAGTTCGTCGCAGTAGAGACGGTAATACCGAAGTCGCGGCCTTTCAGCGGCTGGATTTCCGAACACAGCACCCAAATCAGCGGGCCGGCGCTCATGGCGAAGCCGACGATAAACATCAGCAGCATGGCGATAGCGAAGTACTGTGCGCCCTGCGAGTGGATGCCCATATGCAGCATCGTGCCCAGCACGCCCATACCCGCCGCCATCACCAGGAAGCCCAGGATCAGCGTCGGCTTACGGCCCCAGCGGTCCACCAGACCGATGGCGATAAAGGTCGCCAGCACGTTGACCAGTCCGACAATCACGGTGCCCCACATCTGCTCGGTGGTATTAGAGAAGCCAGCAATCTCAAAAATCTTCGGCGCGTAGTACATGATGACGTTCATACCGGTGAACTGCTGCATGACCTGCAACAGCACGCCGAGGAACACCGCGCGACGGAAGTTGCTGTTGCTCTGGAACAGCTGCCAGCCGGACTGCTTGATCTTCAGGCTCTCGCGGATCTCTTCCAGCTCGCGTTTCGCCTGCTCGCTGGTGTCGCGCAGGCGATCCAGCACGCGCTGGGCGTCGCGGAAATCGCCTTTAGCCGCCAGCCAGCGCGGGCTGTTGGGCAGGAAGAAGACGCCTACCAGCAGCAGCACCGCCGGGATCGTGATGATGCCCAGCATCCAGCGCCAGTCGCCGGACGCGCTGAAGGCCGTGTCGGAGAGATAAGCGCCGAGAATACCGATGGTGATCATCAGCTGATACAGAGAAATCATACTGCCGCGGATTTTTTCCGGCGCGATTTCAGAAAGATAGAGCGGAGCGGTATAAGAGGCGACGCCAACGGCCAGGCCCAGCACCACGCGCGCAACGATCAGCATTTCCGGGTTCGGCGCCATGGCGGACCAGAGCGAACCGATAACAAACAGAATAGCGCCCGCCATCAGGCTCTTTTTACGACCGAGACGTGACGACATCCAGCCGGAGCCGACAGCGCCGACGGCTGCGCCGAACATCATGGAGCTGACGATCCACTCCTGCTGGTGTGCGGTAACGTTAAAGTCTTTGGCGATAAACGGCAGCGCGCCCGCAATAACGCCGATATCCAGTCCAAATAACAGCCCTGCAAGGGCCGCAAGAAAGCAGACAAACAAGCTCATCGCCTTGTTTGAGGTTCTGCTTTTGTGAGTATTGCCAGGCATTTTGCCTCCGAGTTTATCCATCATTGTTGTTATCAATGTTAAAAAACCTTTCTCGGGGAAAAAGTGAGGGCGATCACGCTAATGTAATCGCTTACACACGCCGAAACCCTGAAATTCAGCATATTCAGCCCGAAAAGGTTAAGTAACCAGTAAGGTATAGCACCTGTTAAGTTTCTGACATGGCGTCAATTATCGGCTATCAGAGGACGCTGAAAATAACGCATTTTCAGCCGAATAACCACGGAGGTTAAATCCTAAATAGCAGATAAATAAAGCGTTTCAATTTGTAATCGGTAACACGCTTGCTGTTGACGAGTCTCAGAAGTGTAGTTGAGAAAAGAAAAATTGCTGACCGGGGCGGGAAGGGGCAAGAAAAGGCGCTTAAAAAACAAGGCCCTCCTCCTGAAGAGGAGGAGAGCCTGATAGGAAAAAACTTACAGACCCGCAGCTTCGCGCAGCTGAGCGGCTTTGTCGGTTTTTTCCCACGGGAAATGTTCGCGGCCGAAGTGACCGTAAGCGGCGGTCTCTTTATAGATCGGCTGCAGCAGATCCAGCATCTGAATCAGACCGTAAGGACGCAGGTCGAAGAACTCGCGCACCAGCAGGGTCAGCTGTTCGGTCGAGATCTTCTCGGTGCCGAAGGTTTCCACCATGATGGAGGTTGGTTCCGCAACGCCGATAGCGTAGGAGACCTGAATCTCGCAGCGGTCGGCCAGGCCAGCGGCAACGATGTTTTTCGCAACATAGCGCGCCGCGTAGGCTGCGGAACGGTCAACTTTTGACGGATCCTTACCAGAGAAAGCGCCGCCGCCGTGACGCGCCATGCCGCCGTAGGTATCTACGATGATTTTACGCCCGGTCAGGCCACAGTCGCCCATCGGGCCGCCGATAACGAAGCGTCCGGTTGGGTTGATATGGTATTTGGTGCTGGCGTTGATCCACTCGCTCGGCAATACCGGTTTGATGATCTCTTCCATTACCGCTTCACGCAGAGTGGCCTGATCGATATCTTCCGCGTGCTGGGTTGAGAGCACTACCGCGTCGATACCAACGATTTTGCCGCCGTCATACTGGAACGTGATCTGGCTTTTCGCGTCCGGACGCAGCCACGGCAGCGCGCCGTTTTTACGCACTTCAGACTGACGCTGTACCAGACGGTGCGCATAGGTCACCGGCGCTGGCATCAGCACGTCAGTTTCGTTAGTGGCGTAGCCAAACATCAGGCCCTGGTCGCCCGCGCCTTGCTCCAGCGGATCGGTGCGGTCAACGCCCTGATTGATATCAGGCGACTGCTTGCCGATGGCGCTCAGTACGGCACAGGAGTTGGCGTCAAAGCCCATATCGGAATGAACATAACCGATTTCACGTACGGTATTACGGGTGATCTCTTCGATATCGACCCATGCGCTGGTGGTGATCTCACCGCCGACCAGCACCATACCGGTTTTTACGTAGGTTTCGCAGGCCACGCGCGCTTTGGGATCCTGTTCGAGGATAGCGTCCAGTACGGCGTCAGAAATTTGGTCAGCGATTTTATCAGGATGTCCTTCTGATACAGACTCGGACGTAAAAAGGTGTTTAGCCATTCTGTTCTTTACCTTACAAATGGTTTGAATTCGACTGCATAGCGTAAGTGAGATGAACTTACTTGACGCCCCTTCAGGCAAAGCCGCGAGCAGTTTAAGAAGTGTCAGTATGTCAGATGTAAAACGCCTGGATGTTAACCAGTTTAGATGGAAAACCATCTGGATGGCTATTTTAGGTTAAGGCGTGAACGAAATGCCAGCCCTTTTTCTGTTTCCGCATTTTTCGAAAACGCGCCGCCTGGCAAAAAAACGTGACGCGAAACGGCGCCAAACCAGCGAAACGCTTTGCATTTTTAGCCGTCAGGCGGTATAAAACGCCGCTGCTGCCCTGGCGCATCCATCAGGACGCCGCCGCCGCGCGTAGCCACTGTCAGAGCTTCTCTGACGTTCACCCAGATTGTTTCCACATGCGAAAACATGTGTGGAGGTGACAGAAGTAATGAACCACGCTTTCCTTTCTTGCGGTTCTCTGCGCTCTACCGGCGCGCTGGCGTTCTCCTTTCCTGCTTTTTCTCTGATTTGCCGACGTATCTCCTGTTGCGGTCATTCGCCCGACACGCGCGCCGGTTAATCTGTACGTCCTTATTAACTCTTACCGGCCAGCACGCGTTGGTGAACGTCGTAATGCATTCGCGGTCCATTTACACGTAACGGGCCTGGGTGTTTTACACTTAGTTTTATGCTTTTTTGATCCTGACTTCGCCGTCAGGCAGACGGGGCAAAGCGTTTTATGCGGCAACTCATTAACAGACAGAGCGTGGCGAAAGCGCGTAACTGTTTCACATTCCAACAGAAATTCGAGGTTCGTGATGTCTGACGACATGAAGACTATCAAGGGTTCGTCAGCTGGCGAACAGGGTGTGCTCCGCTCGATGCAGGAGGTTGCAATGAACGACCAGGATGCCAGCAAAATGCTGCGTACCTATAACGTTGCCTGGTGGGGCAATAACTACTACGACGTCAACGAACTCGGCCACGTCAGCGTCTGTCCAAATCCGGATGAGCCGACGCTGCGCGTCGATCTGGCTAACCTGGTGAAAGAGCGCGAAGCCCAGGGCCAGCGTCTGCCCGCGCTGTTCTGCTTTCCGCAGATTCTGCAGCATCGCCTGCGCTCGATTAACGCGGCGTTCAAGCGCGCGCGTGAATCCTACGGCTACCGCGGCGACTACTTCCTGGTCTATCCCATTAAGGTCAACCAGCATAAGCGCGTAATCGAGTCGCTGGTTAACTCCGGCGAACCGCTGGGTCTCGAAGCGGGATCGAAAGCGGAGCTGATGGCGGTGCTGGCGCACGCGGGCAAAACCCGCACGGTTATCGTCTGTAATGGCTACAAAGACCGCGAATATATCCGTCTGGCGCTGATTGGCGAAAAGCTCGGCCACAAAGTCTATCTGGTGATTGAGAAGATGACTGAAGTGCGCCTGGTGCTGGAGGAGGCCGAGCGTCTGAACGTGGTGCCGCGCCTGGGCATCCGCGCGCGCCTGGCGTCGCAGGGATCCGGCAAGTGGCAGTCGAGCGGCGGCGAAAAATCGAAGTTCGGCCTGGCGGCGTCGCAGGTGCTGCAGCTGGTAGAGATTATGCGCAACGCGGGCCGTCTCGACAGCCTGCAGCTGCTGCACTTCCACCTCGGCTCGCAGATGGCTAACATTCGCGACATCGCCACTGGCGTGCGCGAATCGGCGCGTTTCTACGTTGAGCTGGCTAAGCTTGGCGTCAATATTAAATGCTTCGACGTCGGCGGCGGTCTGGGCGTCGATTATGAAGGCACCCGTTCGCAGTCTGACTGCTCGGTCAACTACGGTCTGAACGAATACGCCAACAATGTGATCTGGGCGATTGGCGATGCCTGCGAAGAGCATGGGCTGGAACATCCTACGGTGATCACCGAGTCGGGCCGCGCCGTGACCGCGCACCATACCGTGCTGGTCTCCAACATTATCGGCGTAGAGCGTAATGAGTTCATCACGCCGCAGGCACCGCAGGAAGAGGCGCCGCGCCCGATCCTCAGCATGTGGGAAACCTGGCAGGAGATGCACGAACCAAACGTGCGTCGTTCGCTGCGCGAGTGGCTGCACGACAGCCAGATGGATCTCCACGATATCCACACCGGCTACGCCTCCGGCACTTACGATCTGTCGCAGCGCGCCTGGGCGGAACAGCTTTACCTCAGCATCTGCCACTATATTCAGCAGCATCTCGATCCGAGCAACCGCGCGCACCGTCCGATTATCGACGAGTTGCAGGAGCGCATGGCGGATAAGATGTACGTTAACTTCTCGCTGTTCCAGTCGATGCCGGATGCCTGGGGTATCGATCAGCTGTTCCCGGTGCTGCCGCTGGAAGGGCTGCATAAAAAGCCGGAGCGCCGCGCGGTGCTGCTG
Source organism: Pantoea sp. YU22 (assembly GCF_003970755.1). NCBI lineage: Bacteria > Pseudomonadati > Pseudomonadota > Gammaproteobacteria > Enterobacterales > Erwiniaceae > Pantoea > Pantoea sp. YU22. The sequence goes on from NZ_RYDU01000010.1 coordinate 27,783, forward strand.
GATATCACCTGCGACTCCGACGGCACTATCGACCACTACGTTGATGGCGACGGTATCGCCACCACGATGCCGATGCCAGAGTACGATCCTGAGAACCCGCCGATGCTCGGCTTCTTTATGGTGGGTGCTTATCAGGAGATTCTCGGCAATATGCACAACCTGTTCGGCGATACCGAGGCGGTCAACGTCTATGCGCGTGCGGGCGGCGAAGTCGAAGTGGAGCTGTCGGATGAGGGTGATACCGTGGCGGATATGCTGGAGTACGTGCAGCTTAATCCGGACGAGCTGATGACGCTGTTCCGTAATCAGGTTAAAGAGACCGATATTGACGACGAACTGCGCGCGCAGTTCCTGGAAGAGTTTGAAAGCGGTCTGTACGGCTATACCTATCTCGAAGATGAATAATTAACGCTTCACGCTGGGCCTCGCCAGAGGCTCAGCTTTTCACTTTCCCGCCCCCTTATCCGCTTTTTGCTGAATTTGTGATCGCCATCACTGTTTAACGCTGCGTTAAGTTTCTTTAAGACCCTTTATTTTGTAGGTCATTTCTGCGTCGCGGAATTTTTCAGAAAAAACGAGGCGTTACCAGCCGTGCCGTTTGAAACTGGCTGAAATGGTAATTTACTGTCGAGTATTCCACCTTCATTCACTGTGTATGCATTAATTAAATTAAAGTTTATAGCTAAAGTAAAATTTGCGGATTGCGTGCGTTTTACGGTTTTTAATGGAATTTACTGTAATCATGGTTTCCAGTAATATTTATCAGATAAAGTGATGTTTATGAGCGACACGTTAAATTATTTTTTAATAAAATCAGGGGAGTAATTAATTCTTAATTCGTCAAGGTCGATGAAATAATTAATTTTAAGCATATTTTATGACCCTTTAATTCTAAAAAACCTTTTTAAAAAACATTTTTGATTGGTTTTGGCTATTGAAAATTTCTTCTGGTTTGGCTTAAATCTATTTTTCAAAATGTAAGTTGTACGTTAGCATCAGGTTAAGGTGTTAAGAATCTTCTGGGTTTTCTTAACGTTCACATGAGTTTTCCTGACATTTCCGTTGCTGTTTTCAGGTAGCTGACTTATCGGGTGGATCAGGTAGCAGCAGCATGGGTCGCCAACTACATCTTCGTCAGCATTACGTCTTTCTGCTCGAACCGATTCATGCCCCTTCCGGGGAAGTGATGGCGTGGGAGCTGTTGACGCGCTGCATGCAGGGGAACGAAAGTGCCGTTCAGGCAGATGCCGACAGCGGGCACCGGCTATTTGACCGCCTGCTTGAGGCGGAAAAATGGCAGCTGTTTTTGCTGCAGCTCGAACGGATCGATGCGCTTTATCAGTCTGGTTTCTCGTCTGTTCTCAGCCTTAATATCGACAGCGATATTATTCGCGGCATTCTGAATAACCACGCGGTTCAGCAAAAACTCGATCAGCTGCCTTTGTTACGTCTCGAAATTTCTGCCTTTTTCACTGCGCGTTATCACGCCGCCGATCGCCTGCTGCTGCAAAAACTGGCAGGTATCACCCCGGCGTTATTATGGCTTGATGATTTCGGCGCAGGCAGTTCGACCTTATCTATGCTGAGCAGCGGAATAGTTGAATATGTGAAAATCAGTCGCAGCTTCTTCTGGAAATATGGCACAGGCTACGCCTTTGATACGTTGCTTAATCACGTTAATGATTTCTGCAAGGGCGTCATTATTCAGGGTGTAGATACGCAGCAACAGCTGGAACTGGCGTCAAGCAAGCAGGCGGCTGGTTTGCAAGGGCGTTGCTGGAACACAGCATATTTAGATGATTTTATTGATCAATCAGTAAACGTTCCGCTGTCCGGAGCGCTAAAAAATCAACGATCTGCAATAACACACTACCGAAACTTTTTGTGATATGCCGCCTGCTCCGGTTATTACGGAAGCGGGCTAGCCCATTGCGGTTATTAAAACAAATAAAAGTGATTCCCTCACCAGGATAAAGATTCAACACGGCTCAGAGCGATTTCGTCAAAAGGATGGGATCGACAAAGAGGGGAGTGAATAGCACATAGCGTTATTCACGGATAAACCGGGATCTCAGGATGCCGGGCATTTTTATGAATATTAATAACCTCAGTGGGATATACATAACATGAATAATATCTCAGTAACGCCTAAAGGCGGCACGATCGCCTCGCAGCTGAGTGGCAGCGACGTCAATTTAAACGCTCCGAGTGTGGTTAAGCTCAACCTCAATCGATCTGACATTAAATCTTTTGCGCGCAACGGCAATGACCTGGTCGTCACCACGAAATCTGGGGAAACAGTTGTTATTCATAATTTTTATAGCCCGGCAGGCGAAAGCGACCTGGTGCTGCAGGATGACCATGGCGCGCTGTGGTGGGTAGAAGATCCGGGTCAGCCGGGCTTCCAGTTTGTCTCTATCGACAGCACCGAGGGGCTGCTGGCGGATAACATCACCAACGATGGCACGATTGCTGCCTACGGTATCGGCGGCGGGGCGCTGGCGGGTATTGCCGCGATGTTCGCCGGTTCTAACGGCAGCAACGGTTCAGGCGACAGCGGCGGCGCGACCGGCGGCGGTACGGGCAGCGGCGGTACGGGCGGTGGAACAGACGGCGGTACAGGCGGTGGCACGGGTAGCGACACCACTGCGCCCGGCGCGGTTACCGATCTGGCTATTAACGATAACGTCGGCACCATTCAGGGCGCGATTACCGCAGGCGCCACCACCGATGACAATACGCCGGTTCTAAGCGGAACGGCTGAAGCGGGCACCACCATCAGCGTTTACGACAACGGCACGCTGCTGGGAACGGCGACCGTCAACGCAGACGGCAGCTGGAGCTTTACTTCGCCTGTGCTGGCGGATGGCCAGCACAGCCTGACGGCGACGGTCACCGATGCCGCAGGCAATACCAGCAGCGCCACCGCGCCGGTTACCTTCACCGTCGATACCGTCGCTCCGACGCTATCCGATGTCAGTGCCGCCAGCGACAACGGCACGACCCTGACGCCCATCGCCGCTAACGGCGCGACCAATGACGCCACGCCTCTGCTGCAGGGCACTACCGAAGCGGGCAGCACCGTTACTCTTTCTGACAACGGCACCGTTCTGGGCACCGTTATCGCAGGCAGCGATGGACGCTGGTCTTTCACGACGCCCGCGCTGAGCGAAGGCAGCCACACGCTGAGTATTACCGCCGCCGATGCGGCGGGCAACGCCAGCCCGGCGACCACTCTCTCTTTTACCGTCGATACTCTGGCGCCGGATGCGGCCAGCAACCTGCAGCTGACAGATAATGTCGGCACCAGCCAGGGCCCGCTGACGTCCGGCGAGTCGACCGATGACAATACCCCTGAGCTAAGCGGACAGGCCGAAGCGGGCGCGACCGTCAGCGTTTATGACGGCAACACGCTGCTGGGCACGGTGACGGCAGGCGCAGACGGCGTCTGGCGCTTTACCACCCCGACGCTGAGCAACGGCAGCCACAGCCTGACGGCGACCGTGACCGATGCGGCGGGCAACGTCAGCGCGCCGACGACGGGGATCGTTATCAACGTTGCGGCGGATTTGCCGCCAGCAACCAGCTCGCTGGAAATTACTAACGACAACGGCAGCGGCCTGGTGCCGATAGCGGACGGCACCCGCACCAACGACGCGACGCCGGTGCTGAGCGGCCTGACCACCGCCAGTGCGGTGGTGACGATTTATAACGGCGATCAGCTGCTGGGCAGCGTGACCGCCGACGGCAGCGGTCAGTGGAACTTTACGCCCGCCACGCTGGCAGACGGCACCTATGCCTTTAGCGCCACCAGTACGGACGCAAACGGCAACGTTACCACGTCGCCGACCATTACTATTACCATTGATACCCTTGCGCCGGATGTTGCATCCAGCCTGCAGTTGAGCAATGACGGCGGCGGCGCGATCGCCTCCGGCGGTGCGACCAGTGACAATACGCCGACGCTGGGCGGAAGCGCTGAGCCTGGCAGCACCGTCTCTGTTCTGGATGGCGATACGCTGCTGGGCACCGTCACCGTAGGCAGCGACGGGCTCTGGAGCTTTACTTCTCCCGCGCTGACCGATGGCAGCCACAGCCTGGCTGTCACCGTCACCGATGCGGCGGGCAACGTCAGCGCGCCGTCCGCGCCGCTGAACTTTACGGTCGATACCCAACCACCCGCTGCGGTCAGCGGTCTGGTGGTGACCGACGACGCTGGCACCAGCACCGGCCCGCTGACCTCTGGCGACACCACCGACGACAACACGCCTCTTCTCAGCGGCCAGGCGGAACCCGGTTCGCTGCTGACGATTTACGATAACGGCGCCGCCATCGGAAGCGTGACGGCAGGCGCCGACGGCACCTGGCGCTTTACCACGCCGACGCTGAGCAACGGCGCGCACAGCCTGACTCTGACCCAGACCGATGCGGCAGGCAACGTCAGCGCGCCGACCACGCCATTCGATCTTACCGTCGCCGCAGGCGATCCGCCTGCCACCCTGACGCTGGTAGCCACTGACGACAGCGGCAGCACGCCGGTCGCGCTGGCCGACGGCGCCAGCACGCGCGACACCACGCCCGTTCTGAGCGGCGCGACCCTCGCTAACGCGCTGGTAACGCTCTACAACGGCGATCAGCTGCTGGGCAGCGCCACCGCCGACGCGAACGGACAGTGGCGCTTTACGCCCGCCACGCTGGCGGATGGCACCTACGATTTTCGCGCGACCGCTACCGATGCCGCAGGGAACACCATCAACTCCGCGACGCTGGCGCTTACCGTCGATACCGTCGCGCCGACAGCCGCAACCGGCGTTTCGCTGGCTGACGCCAGCGGCGATGCGATCGTCAGCGGCGGCCTGACCAACAGCGGCGCGCCGGTACTGAGCGGCAACGCCGAGCCGGGCAGCACCGTCACCGTTTCCGACGGCGACACGGTGCTGGGCAGCGCCACGGCCGGAACAGACGGCAGCTGGAGCTATACGCCAGCAGGCCTTGCTGACGGCAGCCACAGCCTGACGGCGGTCGTGACCGATCCGGCAGGCAACGCCAGCGCTGCGACCGTGCCGGTTTTCTTTACCCTGGATACCCAGGCACCTGCCGCCGCCGCCGATCTGGCGCTTAACAGCGACAGCAGCGGCGTTTCCGTGCCGGTCACTGCGGGCGGTACGACAAACGACGCCTCACCGGTGCTGAGCGGTACGGCGGAGCCGGGCAGCATCGTCACCGTCTCTGACGGCGATGTAGCGCTGGGCAGCGCCACGGTTGGCGCAGACGGCCGCTGGAGCTTTACCGCGCCGACGCTTGCCGAGGGGAGCCACAGCCTGACCACAACTGTCACCGATCCGGCGGGCAACACCGGACCGGTTTCTGAACCGCTGCTGTTCAGCGTGGATACTCTCCCGCCAGCGGCGGTCAGCGGGCTGGTGGTCAGCGACGACGTGGGCGCGACGCAGGGCGAACTCCTCCCGGGCGCCACCACCGACGACAGCACGCCGACCCTGAGCGGCCAGGCACCCGCGAGCAGCCTCGTCAGCGTCTATGACGGCGACACGCTGCTGGGCACCGTCATCGCCGCCCAGGACGGCAGCTGGCGCTTCACCACCCCTGCGCTGAGCGACGGCCAGCACAACCTGACGGCGACCGTGACCGATGCGGCAGGCAACGTCAGCACGCCGACGGACGCCTTCGCTCTGACCGTTGACGCAGGGGTGCCGCCTGCCGCCAGTTCGCTGGTCGTGACCGACGACAGCGGCAGCACGCTGGTGCAGCTGGCAAACGGCGACAGCACGCGCGACTCGACGCCGGTACTGAGCGGCCTCACTACTGCCGGTGCGCTGGTGACGCTCTATAACGGCGATCAGGCGCTGGGTTCCGTCACCGCTGACGCAAACGGGCAGTGGAGCTTTACGCCCGCCGCGCTGTCGGACGGCAGCTACGCCTTCCGCGCCGCCAGCGATGACGGCGCAGGCACCGTGACCGATTCGCCAGTGCTTAACATTATCGTTGACACCGTTGCGCCGGAAAGCGCGTCGGGCGTCACGCTGACGGATGCGAACGGCGATGCCATCGTCACCGACGGCGTGACCAGCAGCAGCACGCCAGTGCTGAGCGGTACGGCGGAGCCGGGCAGTATCGTCACCGTTTCTGACGGCAGCAGCGTACTGGGCACCACCACCGTGGCGCAGGACGGCAGCTGGAGCTTTACCGCGCCGACGCTTGCGCAGGGCGTCCACAGCCTGACCTCTACCGTCACCGATGCGGCGGGCAACGTCAGCGCGCCTGCCGCGGCGGTGACGTTTACCCTTGATACCACCGCGCCGCAAACGGCCTCGGGCGTTATTGTCACCGATAATGTCGGCGCCCAGCAGGGCGAGCTGGCGTTCGGCGACACCACCGACGACAGCACACCGACCCTGAGCGGCCAGGCGGAAGCGAGCAGCATTGTCAGCGTCTATGACGGCAGTACGCTGCTGGGCAGCGTCACGGTCAACGCCGACGGCAGCTGGCGCTTTACCACGCCGGCACTGAGCGACGGGCCGCACAGCCTGACGACCACCGTGACCGATGCGGCAGGCAACGTCAGCGTGCCGACGGCGCCTTTCGACCTGACTGTGGCGACCGGTCAGCCACCTGCCACCCTGACGCTGGTGGCGACTGACGACAGCGGCAGCGCGCCGGTCGATCTGACCGACGGGGCCAGCACGCGCGACGCGACGCCGGTGCTGAGCGGCGTCGCCACCGCCGGTGCGCTGGTGACGCTCTACAACGGCGATCAGCTGCTGGGCAGCGTCACCGCCGACGCTAACGGGCAGTGGAGCTTTACGCCGGACGCGCTGACGGACGGCAGCTACGCCTTCCGCGCTGCTACCGCTGACGGCGCAGGAACCGTGACTGATTCGCCTGTGCTTAATATCACTGTCGACACCGTCGCGCCGGACGCGGTCAGCAATCTGCAGCTGAGCAGCGACAGCAGCGGCACGCCGGTTGCCGTCACCACGGGCGCGACTAACGATACGACGCCGCTGCTGAGCGGCACGGCAGAGCCGGGCGGCATCGTCACCGTTTCTGACGGCGACAACGTTCTTGGCTCGGTAACCGCTGCTCAGGATGGCAGCTGGAGCTTCACCACGCCCGCACTGAGCGAAGGCGACCACAGCCTGAGCGCGACCGTCACCGATGCGGTGGGTAACGTCAGCAACGCCTCCGCACCGATAACCTTTAGCGTCGACAGCACGCCGCCAGCGGCGGCAGCCGATCTGGTGCTGAGCGACAGCCGCGACGGCACGCTGCAGCCGATAGCCGCAGGCGGAACCACCAGCAGCACCAGCCCCACCCTGAGCGGCACGGCGGAGCCGGGCAGCATCGTTACCGTTTCTGACGGCAACGCGGTGCTGGGCACCGCCACGGTCAATACCGACGGCAGCTGGCGCTTTATTACGCCAGCGCTGGACGAGGGCAGCCACAGCCTGACCACTACGGTGACCGATCCGGCGGGCAATACCGGCACGGCCTCCGCTCCGCTGGCCTTTACCGTCGATAGCACCGCGCCAGCGGCCGTTAGCGGCCTGGTGGTGACAGACGATTACGGTGATGTCCAGGGCGCGCTCGCCTCGGGCGATACCACCGATGACCGCACCCCGACCCTGAGCGGGCAGGGGGAGCCAGACGCGCTGGTGACCATTTATGACGGTCAGACCGTTCTGGGTTACACCACTGTCGATACCGATGGCAGCTGGAGCTTCACCACGCCGACCCTGAGCAGCGGTCTGCACAGCCTGACCACCACTGTCACCGACGCGGCAGGTAACGTCAGCAGCGCCTCCGACGCCTTCAACCTCACCGTCGAGGGCGGCCTGCCGCCAGCCACCACCCCGCTTGAGGCGGTTAATGAAACGGGCAGCACGGTCACGCCGCTGGCAGACGGCACGACCACCAATAACGACAGCCCGGTGCTGAGCGGCCTCGCCGAGCCAAACAGCGTAGTTACGCTCTATGACGGCCAGACGCTGGCCGGCAGCACCACGGCAAACAGCAGCGGCCACTGGTTCTTCAGGCTCTTTGCGCTGTCGAACGGTTCGCACGCCTTCTTTGCCACTGCGGTCAGTCCGACCGGCGCTACGACCACCTCTGGCCCGCTGAATATCACCGTCGACACTGTCGCGCCAGCGGCAGCCGACAACCTGCAGCTCACCGATGATGCAGGCAGCACCAGCGTGCCGATCGGCGAAGGCAGCGCCACCAATGATGTCTCGCCGGTACTGAGCGGCACGGCCGAGCCGGGTAGCACCGTCGCCATTTCCGACAGCGGCAATCTGTTGGGTACCGCGACGGCGGATGCCAGCGGCAGCTGGCGCTTTACCTCGCCAGCGCTGGCGGAGGGCGCGCACAGCTTCACCACCACCGTGACCGATGTCGCCGGTAACGTCAGCCCGGCGACAGCGCCGCTTACCTTTACCGTTGATACCACGCCGCCAGCCGCCGCCAGCGGGTTGGTGGTAAGCGATGACGTCGGCGGCACGCAGGGGCCGTTGACCTCTGGCGACACCACCGATGACAACACGCCGACCCTGAGCGGCCAGGCCGAGGCGGGCGCGCTCGTCAGCCTCTATGACGGCAACGTGCTGATCGGCACCGTCACGGCGGATGGCGCAGGCAACTGGAGCCTGACCACCACCGCGCTGAGCAACGGCAACCACAGCATGACCGTCACCGTTACCGACGCGGCGGGCAACGTCAGCCTGGCGACATCCGCCTTTAACCTGAATATTCAGGCGGATCTGCCGCCCGCGACCCTCTCTCTGCAGGCAACCGATGACAGCGGCAGCCAACTGGTAGCGCTGGCCGACGGCGCCACGACGTCAGATGCGACGCCGCTGCTGAGCGGCCTGGCGACGGCGGGCGCGCTGGTGACGCTCTTTAGCGGCGATGTCGCGCTGGGCAGCGTGACCGCAGACGCCAGCGGCCAGTGGTCCTTTACCCCTGCGGCACAGACGGACGGCACCTATACCTTCCTCGCCAGCTACACCGATGCGACCGGCAACCTGGTGACATCCACGCCGCTGACCCTGACTATCGACACCACCGCGCCGGCAGCCGCGACGGGCGTTACGCTCACCGACGCCAGCGGCAATCCGGTCGCGACCGATACACCGACCAGTAACAGCGCGCCGGTACTGAGCGGCAGCGCCGAACCGGGCAGTAGCGTCACCGTTTCCGACGGCAGCACGGTGCTGGGCACGGTAACCACGGCCAGCGACGGCAGCTGGAGCTTCACCACGCCGACGCTCTCCGACGGCGCGCATAGCCTTACCACCGTAGTCACCGATGCGGCGGGCAACGCCGGACCGGCTTCCACCCCTGTCGCCTTCACCGTCGATACCCAGCCGCCCTCCGTGCCTGCGGATGTGGTGCTGAGCAACGATGGCGCGCCGCTCGCCTCTGGCGATGCGACCAATAACGCGACGCCGACGCTGAGCGGGACGGCCGACGCTGGCAGCATCGTGACCGTTTCCGATGGCGCTACGGTACTGGGCAGCGTCACGGCGGGCAGCGACGGCAGCTGGAGTTATACCGCGCCAGTGCTGGCTGACGGCGACCACAGCCTGACCGCCGCGGCCACCGATCTGGCGGGCAACAGCAGCGTGGCGACAACGCCACTTCTCGTCACCGTTGATACCCTGGCGCCGATAGCGGCGACCGGCCTGCAGCTCAGCAACGACCAGAGCGGCACGCCTGTACCGGTTACCGGCAGCGTCACCAACGATCCGACGCCGGTGCTGAGCGGAACCGCAGAGGCGGGCGGCATCGTCACCGTTTATGACGGCACTACCGCGCTCGGCTCCGCGGTCGCAGGCACGGACGGCAGCTGGAGCTTTATCGCCCCAGCGCTGAGCGAGGGCAGTCACAGCCTGAGCGCCACCGTTACCGATGCGGCGGGCAACGTCGGCCCGGCTTCTGATGCGCTGGCCTTTACCGTCGATACCACGCCGCCAGCGGCGGCGGCCGATCTGCTGCTCAGCAGTGAGAACGGCACGGCTATCGTTTCCGGCGGGCTGACCAACTCCGACACGCCGGTGCTGAGCGGCACTGCCGACGCGGGCAGCCTGATTACCGTCACCGACGGCGATAACGTGCTGGGCACGGTAACCGCCAACGCCGACGGCAGCTGGAGCTTCACCTCGCCTGCGCTGGCTGACGGCCTGCACAGCCTGACAGCGACCGTGACTGACGGCGCGGGCAACGTCAGCCCGGCGACCGACGCGCTGAGCTTTAGGGTAGATACCCTGCCGCCGACAGCAGCGCAGGATCTCTCGCTCAGCAACGATCAGAGCGGGGTAGCGATCCCTGCGGATGGCACCACCAGCGATGCGACGCCGGTACTGAGCGGCACGGCGGAGCCGGGCGGCATCGTCACCGTTTCCGACGGCAACACGGTGCTGGGCACGGTAACCGCGGCCAGCGACGGCAGCTGGAGCTTCACCACCCCTGCGCTGGCGCAGGGCGAACACAGCCTGACCGCCACCGTTACCGATCCTGCTGGTAACACCGGCCCGGCCTCGGCGGCCTATCTCTTTAGCGTGGATCTGACGCCGCCAGCGGCGGCGACGGACCTGGCGCTCACCAGTGACGCCAGCGGCACGGCGATTGCGGCGGGCGGGCAGACCAACGACACCACGCCGGTGCTGAGCGGCACCGCCGCGGCTGGCACCATCGTCACCGTTTCTGATGGGGCGACCGTGCTGGGCAGCACGTCGGTCGACGGCAACGGCAACTGGAGCTTCAGCGCGCCGACCCTTAGCGAAGGCGCGCACAGCCTGAGCGTGGTGGTCACTAACGCCGCCGGCAACAGCAGCACGCCGTCTGGGGCGATCGGCTTTACCATCGACACCTCCGCGCCAGCGGCGGCGACGGATCTGGCGCTCACCAGTGATGCCAGCGGCACGGCGATCGCGGCAGGCGGCTCGACCAATGACGCCACGCCGGTACTGAGCGGCACGGCGGAGCCGGGCGGTACGGTGACCGTTTCCGATGGCGCTACCGTACTCGGTACGGCGACCGTCGGCGCTGACGGTAGCTGGAGCTTTACGTCGCCCACGCTGGCCGACGGCGCGCACAGCCTGATCGCCACGGTTACCGATGCGGCGGGTAACGTTGGCCCGGCATCAGACGCCTTTGGCTTTAGCGTCGATACCACCGCGCCAGCGCTGGCTGACAATGTGCTGGTCAACAACAACACCGGCCAGACGCTGACACCAATTGTCGACGGCAGCACAACTAACGACGCCACGCCGGAGCTGACCGGCACGGCTGAAGCGGGCAGCCTCGTCACCCTCTATGACGGCGCCGCAGTGCTCGGCTCCGTCACCGCAGCGCCAGACGGCAGCTGGAGCCTGAGCACGCCGACGCTGGCGGACGGGCTGCACAGCCTGAGCGTTAACGTGACGGATGCGGCGGGCAACAGCAGCGGCACTACCACGCCGGTTAGCTTCACCGTCGATACCGTCGCGCCTGTGGCCGCGGCCGGGCTGACGCTGACCAACGACGCGACCGGCTCGGCTATTCCCGATGGCGGCCTGAGCAATGACAACACGCCGGTGCTGAGCGGCACGGCGGAGGCGGGCACGGTGGTTACCGTGCTGGACGGTACGGCGGTGCTCGGCACCGCTACCGTGGACGGCAACGGCAACTGGAGCTTCACCGCGCCGACGCTTAACGACGGCGCGCATAGCCTGAGCGCCGTCGTGACGGACCTGGCGGGCAACGTCAGCCCGGCAAGCGACGCGATCGCGCTGAGCGTCGATACCCAGCCGCCTGCGGCGGTCACCAGCCTGGCGCTGAGCAACGACAGCGGTGCGGGGACGGTGGCGATACCGGACGGCGGTCTCACCAGCGACAGCACCCCGGTGCTGAGCGGTTTCGCGGAGGCGGGTGGCACGGTCATCGTCTATGAAGGCGCAGCGCTGCTGGGCAGCGTCGCAGTTAACGCCGACGGCAGCTGGAGCCTGATTTCGCCTGTGCTCGCCGACGGCACCCACTCCTTTACCGTCACGCCTGTGGATGCGGCGGGCAACGTTGGCGCATCCGCCGCCATCAGCGTGGTGGTTGACGCCACCGCGCCAGCGACGGCGGCGGATATCGCTCTCAGCAGCGATAACGGCGCAACCGCAGTGGCGATCGCCGACGGCACCACCACCAGCGACAGCACGCCGCTGCTGAGCGGCAGCGGAGAGGCGGGCACTATCGTCACCGTCTATGACGGTACCACCGCGCTGGGCACTACCACGGTGGGCGCCAGCGGGCTGTGGAGCTTCTCGGTGCCGACGCTGAGCGACGCCGCTCACAGCCTGACCGTGACCCTTACCGATGCGGCGGGTAATACCAGTCTGCCTTCGACGGCGATCGGCTTTACGGTCGATACGCTGGCGCCGGTTGCGACCGCGCTGACGGTCAGCAACGACAACGGCGCGGAAAATGTTGCGCTGACGCAGGGCGCTGCCACCAGCGATAACACGCCGCTGCTGACCGGTACGGCGGAAGCCAACAGTCTGGTCACCCTCTATGACGGCGACGTGATTATCGGGTCGACGACGGCCGGCGACGACGGCGCGTGGCGCTTTAGCTCGCCGACGCTGGCAGAGGGCACCCATGCGCTGAGCGCGACGGTCACTGATGAGATCGGCAACGTCAGCGCGCGTTCTGCAAGCTTTACCCTGGTAGTCGACGTGACGCCGCCGGAACCGGCTGGCGCGCTGACGCTGCGTAACGATGGCGGTACGATCATTGCCGACGGCGGCGTGACCAACGACAGCACGCCCGCCATCAGCGGCACGGCGGAGGCGAACAGTCTTGTCACTGTCTATGACGGCACCACGGCGATTGGGTCGGTGCTGGCGGACGGCGCGGGCGCATGGAGCCTTACCCCCGCTGCTGCGCTCTCCGACGCCACCCATACGCTGAACGTCACGGTGACCGATGCGGCGGGCAATATCAGCGCCACCTCTTCAGCCACCCTGACGGTAGACACCGTTGCGCCGCAGCCGGTCGCCACCTTCGACATTTACGACACTGACGGCGCGACGCCGCTGTTGATCGGCAATGACGGCTATACCAACGACGCCACGCCCGTGCTGCGCGGGACCGCCGAGGCGGGCACGACCGTCAATATCTATCAGGGCAGCGATCTGATCGGCAGCGCCACGGTGAACGAAAGCGGCGTCTGGCGTTTTGAAACCGACGCGCTTACTGACGGCCAGTACGCCTTTACCGTATCGGTCACCGATGCGGCGGGCAATACCAGCATTGAGGCGCAGCCTTACACGATTAACGTCGATCTGACGCCTCCGGCGGCAATCGCCGATCTGGTGGTAAGCGACGATGCGGGCGTCACCACCGGCCCGCTGGCCAACGGCGCCACCACTGACGACAACACCCCGACGCTGAGCGGAACGGCGGAGCCAGGCAGCACCGTTACCCTTTATGACGGGACGACGCTGCTGGGCACGGTTACGACGGCTGCGAACGGCGCCTGGAGCTTTACCTCTGCCGCGCTGAGCAACGGGTCGCACAGCTTTACGGTGACCCAGACTGACGTGGCGGGCAACGTCGGCGCGGCGATGGCACCTTTCGTTATTACCATAGAGAATGGCCTGCCGCCGACCACCAGCACGCTGCAGATTACCGACGACAGCGGCAGCACGCTGGTTAACCTGGCGGACGGTGCGTCAACCAGTGACACCACGCCGGTACTCAGCGGCACGGCGACGGCGGGCGACGTAATCACCATCCTCGATGGCGCCACCACGTTGGGCAGCGTGACCGTTGGCGCAGGCGGCATATGGAGCTTTACGCCTGCGGCGCTGGCGGAGGGGCCGCATACGTTCTCTGTTACCTCCGTAGATGCAGAAGGCAACCCGGGCGCAGCCGTTCCTCCCGTTACCGTTATCGTCGACACCACCGTGCCGACCCCGGTCACCGATCTGCTGCTGAGCAACAATAACGGTACGACGGCGGTCAGCATCCCTGACGGCACCGCCACTAATGACAACACGCCGCAGCTGAGCGGAACCACTGAAGCTAACGCGCTGATTACCGTCTACGACGGCGATACCGTTATCGGTTCCACCACGGCGGGCGGCGATGGCGCATGGAGCTACACCGCGCCGCTGCTGACTAACGGGGCGCACGCGCTGAGCGTAACGGTGACTGATGTCGCCGGTAACCTGAGCGGCCGTTCTGATGCAATCGCCTTTACCGTGGATACCGTTGCGCCTGCGACGGCGGCGAATATGGTGATCACTAACGACGCCACCAGTGCGGTCGTGCCGAACGGCGGCTTCACTAATGATGACACGCCGGTACTCAGCGGCACCGCCGAAGCGGGCAGCCTGGTAACCGTCTACGACGGTACGACGGCACTCGGTTCTGTCACCGCAAACGCCGCCGGCAGTTGGCGTTTCGTCTCCCGTGCGCTCGCTCAGGGCACGCATACGCTGAGCGCCCGCGTCACGGATGCGGCAGGCAACGTCAGCGTGCTCTCCGGCACCACGACGGTGGTGGTAGATACCACGCCGCCTGCCGCCGTGACGCTGACGGCCAGCAACAGCAACGGCACCACCACCACGCCGATCGCCAGTAACGGTACCACCAACGACAGCACGCCAGTGCTGGCAGGCACGGCGGATGCGGGTAGCCGCATTACCATCGCCGACGGCACCACGCTGCTGGGCAGCGTGACGGCGGGCAGTAACGGCCAGTGGAGTTTCACCACGCCGACGCTGGCTGACGGGCCGCATACGCTGAGCGTGACCGCAACCGATGCCGCGGGCAACGTCAGTGAGGCAGCGTTGCTGACGCTGACGGTGGCGACCGCCGCACCCGCGCCAGTCGCTGACCTCACGGTGAACGATAATGTCGGTGCGACGCAGGGCAGTCTGACTAACGGCGGCGTAACCGACGACAACACGCCAACCCTTAACGGCACCACCGGGGCGGGCAATATCGTGACTGTCTACGACGGCACGACGCTGCTTGGTACGGTAACGGCGGACGCGAGCGGTGCCTGGAGCTTCACTACCGGGGCGCTGAGCAACGGCGCGCATACGCTGAACGTGACGGTGACCGATGCGGCTGGCAACACCAGCGCCGCGACGCCGTTTACCCTGACGGTGGATACCGTCGCGCCAGCCGCGTCGACGCTGGCTATCACCAACGACGCCGCCAGCGTGGCGGTGCCGAATGGCGGATCGACCAATGACAACACGCCGGTGCTGAGCGGGACGGCGGAAGCGGGCAGCATCGTCACCCTCTATGACGGCGCTGCCACGCTCGGCTCGACTACCGTCGGCGCTGATGGCGGCTGGAGCTTTACCCCGGCGGCGCTCGCTGAGGGCGTGCATGCGCTGCGCGTCACGGTAACGGACCTGGCGGGCAACGTCAGCGGCGCCACCACGGCCAGTATTACCGTGGACACCACGCCGCCTGCCGCTGTTACCCTGGCGGCGAGCAACAACAACGGCACCACACCGGTGGCGATCGGCAGCAACGGCAGCACCAACGACAATACGCCAGCGCTGACCGGGACCGCCGAGGCGGGCAGCCGCATCACCATCACTGACGGCACGACGGTGCTGGGCAGCGTGACGGCGGGCAGCAACGGGCAGTGGAGCTTCGTCACGCCGACGCTGGCGGATGGGGCGCATACCCTGAGCGTCACCGCCACCGATGCGGTGGGCAACACCAGCTCGCCGACCGCACTGACGCTGACCGTTGATACCACGGCGCCCGCGGCGGTGACCGATCTGACGGTCAGCGACAACGTCGGGACAATTCAGGGCAACCTGACGAGCGGCGCGGCCACGGACGACAATACGCCAACCCTGAGCGGCACGGCGGAAGCGGGCGCGATCGTTGTTATCTTTGACGGCACCACGGCGCTCGGCTCCACTACGGCCGGCGCGAACGGCGCATGGAGCTTTACCACCGGCGCGCTGAGCAACGGCGTGCATCCGTTGAGCGTGACGGTGCGTGACGCGCTGGGCAATACCAGCGCCGCGTCGGCCACGGTTTCTATTACTGTGGATACGGTGGCGCCGACGGCCTCAACGCTGCAGATCGTTAACGACGTTACCGGCGCGGCAGTGGCGAACGGCGGTTCGACGAACGACAACACGCCGACCCTGAGCGGCACGGCGGAGGCGGGCAGTCGCGTCAGCATCTTTGACGGCACGACGCTGCTGGGGACGGTAACGGCAGCCGCAAGCGGCGCCTGGAGCTTTACCACCAGCGCGCTCCAGCAGGGCTCGCATCCGCTGAGCGTGACGGTCACCGACCCGGCCGGCAACGTCAGCGGCTCGACGTCGTCGACTATTTTGGTCGATACCACGGTGCCAGCGGCGGTAACGGCGCTGGCGGTAAGCAACAACAACGGCAGTACGCCGGTGACCATCCCGAACGGCGGCGTCACCAACGACAACACGCCGCTGCTGAGCGGCAGCGGCGAGGTCGGCGCGCGTATCAACGTCTATGACGGCGCTACGCTGCTGGGCAGCACGACGGTGGGCAGCAATGGCCAGTGGAGCCTGATTACGCCGGTGCTGGCCGGGGGCGCACACACCCTGACCGTCACCGCGACCGATGCGGCAGGCAACGTCAGTCCGGGCGTGAGTACCACCCTGACCATCGATACCACGGCCCCGGCGGCCAGCACCCTGGTGATCACCAATGACTCGGTCACGCCGAACGTGACGGTACCGAGCGGCGGGGCGACGCGCGATACCACGCCGGTACTGAGCGGCACGGCGGAAGCGGGCGCGGTTGTCACCATTTACGACGGCACGGCGCTGCTGGGCAGCGTAGTCGCGGGCAGTGGCGGCGCCTGGAGCTTTACCACCGCCACGCTGTCGCAGGGCACCCATCCGCTGAGCGTGACGGTGACGGATACGGCGGGCAATGTCAGCACCACCACCGCGGCAAACGTGGTCGTGGACAGCGTGGCGCCGACGGCGGTCACCGGGCTGGCCATTAATACGGCGGGCACCGCCCTGACCGGCAGCGGCGAAGCGGGCGCGACGGTCACCGTGCGCGACGCGGGCGGCAACGCTATCGGCAGCGGCACCGTGGCGGCCAACGGCAGCTTCTCGGTGGCGCTGACGACCGCGCAGACCACCGGCGCGACGCTGTCGGTAACCCAGGCTGACAGCGCAGGCAACGTTTCGCCAGTTGCGACGGTACTGGGGGCGATCCGCGTGGTAGCGGCCAATGATGTGTCCACCGTGGATTACTCCACCCAGACGGGCACCATCACCAACGCCAACAGCAGCCATACTGGTGTTTCGCTGCTGAACGTTAACCTGGGCGGTGCGGTGACGCTCGACGTCTTGCAAAGCGCCAACGCTTATCAGTTCAGCGTGGGAACCGGCGATACCCGTACGGTAACGCTGCACGCCTCGGCGACCAGCCTGGTGGCGCTGACCTCTACCTATACGCTCTATCTCTATCAACAGCAGGCGAACGGCACCTGGGTGGTGAAATCGAGCAACGCCAACTACATCTCCACCTTCCTGACGGTGGGGACGCAGACCGGCAGCAACGTCACCTACAGCAACCTCGGCACGGGCAACTACGCCGTGCTGCTGGGCACCAGTAGCGGCGTGGGTGTTCTGCCTTCCACGACCGTCACCACCACCTCCGATATCACCACGCTGGCGGTGACGGTGGCGGCCACCGTCACGGGCAACCTGCTGGCGAACGACACCAGTTCGGTGGCCGGTACGATACCGACAGGCACGCTGGTGACTACCGTTTCCGGCAGCGCCATTTCGGCAACGGGCAATACGGTTATTAACACCACCTACGGCACCCTGACTATTGATGCGCAAGGCGATTACACCTATGTGCTGAAAGCGGGGCTGGATGCCAGCGCGCTGCCAGCGGCGGACGTGTTCAGCTATTCGGTACGCGACGCCAGCGGCACGGTGACCTCGGCTACCCTGACGGTCGATCTGCACAACGGTCCGGCAGTCACGCTGCTCTCCGTAAACAGCCTGTTTGCGGAAACCAGCATCGATGACGGCACCACGGCGAGCGGCAGCATCTACGGCGACAGCACAGCTACCCATACCGGCGCGCTGAGCATCACCAACGAGGCGGGCCTGACCACCGCCGTCAGCAGCAGCGGCGTTACGCTGGTGGCGGGGGACTACGGCACCCTGAGTATCTCCGCCGACGGTCACTACACCTATGCGCTTAACAGCGCCGTCAATGTGCAGGAGATCGCCCATAAAGAGGTGTTCAGCTATAGCCTGGCGGCAGCCGACGGCACCATTACCACCAACAGCTTCACCATCGATCTGCATCCGATCATTACCGGAACCGCAGGGGCGGATGCGCTGACCAGCAGCGCCTATGACGACACCATCACGAGCGGAGCGGGCGCCGATACCCTGGTCTATCACCTGCTTAACAGCGCGGATGCCGTCGGCGGCAACGGGCATGACACCTGGACCGATTTCTCTGTCGCCGACGGCGACAAGATTGACGTCAGCAGTCTGCTCGTCGGCTGGAACGACAGCACCAGCAACGTCAACGATTTCGTGAAGGTGGACCATACCGCGGATGGCAATACCGTCCTGTCGATTGACCGCGACGGCACCGGTACCGCCTACAGCAGTACGCAGCTGGTCACGCTGGAAGGGGTGAACGTTTCACTGGAGGAGCTACTGCAACAGCCGCACCAGGCTCACACGGTCTGATCGCCGTGATGTCTGGCAGGGAAGCATTTTCGGGCGCAGGGATGCGCCCCTTTCTCTAACTGACGAGTGGAAAACGAGGGATCGGATGCAATCAAGCGCAATATATCGCCGTTCTTTTAAGCTCAGCGTTCTCTGTGCTGGCATCGCTTTTTTTACAACTTCCCCTCTGGCGGCCGGCAGCGACGTCGCGCAGATGGCCAGCCAGATCACCGCAACCGGCCTGGCGAAACAGCAGGATCTCCCTTCATTAACCGGCGAGAGCGCCGAACCCGCGCTGGCGCACGTCCCTGACACCCTGACGATCAATCAGGCGGTGCAGCGGGCGATCCAGTGGCATCCCGATATCGCCGAAGCGGTGGGAAAACTGCTCGAACAGGCCGATCAGGTCGACGTGGCGAAAGCCAAATATTATCCGCAGGTCAGCGCCGGTATGAATAACGGCTACAGCAACAGCTACAGCGAGAAGGGGTTTAGCCCCTCCTTCGTGCTGTCGGTTTCCCAGATGCTCTACGATTTCGGCAAGGTCAGCAGCTCGGTGCGCTCCGCCGAGGCGGGCGTCGCCCAGCAGCAGGCCAACGTGCTGCTCAGCATTGATACCGTGGCGCACGACACGGCCGCGGCGCTGATTCAGGTGCAGGGTTATCAGCAGTTGGTGAAGATCGCGCAGGAGCAGCTGACGGCGCTGATGAAAATCGGCGATCTCGCGCGCCAGCGCAACGATGAAGGCGCCGCCTCGCTCTCCGACGCGACGCAAACCGACGCCCGCATCGAAGGGGCGCGCACGCTGCTGACGCAGTATCAGGCCAGCCTCGACCGCTGGCGCGCCACGCTGGCGACCTATCTGGGCTGGCCGCTGGTGAAAAAAGTCAGCGACGACTTTCCCGCCAGCCTGACGCGCTCCTGCGATGTCGCGAAGGCGGATGACCGGACCAACCCGGCGGTGCTCGCCGCCTGGGCGCAGGCCAACGAGGCGCAGGCGAAGCTGGACAACGCCAACGCGCAGATGCTGCCCACCATCTCGCTGGAGCCGCAGGTGACGCACTACCTTAACAATCACTACGCCAACAGCGAGACGCTGGATCGCACGCAATATTCAACCTGGGTCAAGGTCGAGATGCCGCTCTATCAGGGCGGCGGTATGACCGCCAGCCGCAATGCTGCCGCCAACGCGCTGAGCGCCGCCAACGCCGCGGTGAATTCGGCGCGGCTAAAGGCGCGCCAGCAGCTGAGCGAATCGCAGAGCCAGTCGCAAAGCCTGGCGCTCAGCCTGGCGATTCAGGCGCGGCAGCAGCGGCTCGGCGAGAAAACCCAGTCGCTCTGCCAGGATCAATATCTGCAGCTCGGCACCCGTCCGCTGCTCGACGTGCTCAATGCCGAACAGGAAGTGTTCCAGACCCGCTTCACGCTGCAGCAAACCATCAGCCAGTTACGCTCGTTGCAGCTCGACTGCCTTTACAGCACCGGCCATATGCGGTCGGCGTTTGCCCTGAATAATCAGCGGATCCAGTCCGTGGAGATCCAGCCATGACGCAAATGCAGCTTCCAGAGACGCCCGCCGGAAAGCCCGACGGGGCTGAAGGCGGGGTGCCGTTACAGGGCTGGGCGACAGCCATTATCCTGATCGCCGGTCACTATCGCTTGCCCTGCTCGCCGGGCATGATCCTTGCCGCCAGCGAGTGGCAGGGCAAACAGACGCGCGACAAAGCGCTGCGCCATCTGGCGCGCCAGGCGGGCATGTCGCTGCAGCTTTACCAGGATAATAAATGGGAGATTAACCACTGGCGGCTGCCGCTGGCGGTCGAGCTGGCGGACGGGCAGGTCGGGGTGATTACCAGTTTCGACGGTGAAGATGAGGTGCGGGTGCACTTCAGCGGCGATGAGCAGCCGACGCCGCTGTCGCTGGGCGCGCTGCTGCCCGATATCCGCTTCGCCGCCGCCTTTCGTCCGCTCACCGCCGCGAAAGACAGCCGCGTCGACCGCTATCTGGAGACCATCAGGCCCGACTGGCTGCGGCGCCTGGTGCTGCGCGATCTGCGGCCCTACGGCTACGTCATGCTGGGATCCTTTCTGATCAACCTGCTGGCGCTGGTGGGCATCATCTTCTCGATGCAGGTTTATGACCGGGTCATCCCGGCGCAATCCTATCCGACCCTTTACGTGCTCTACGGCGGGGTGATTATCTCGGTGATCTTCACCTATATCCTGCGTGTCGGGCGCGATCACGTCACCGATCTGCTGGGCAAACGGGCCGATATGCGCGTCTCCGATCGGGTGTTCGGCCATGCGCTGCGCCTGCGCAACAGCGCTATCCCGCGCTCCACCGGCACCTTTATCTCGCAGCTGCGCGAGCTGGAGGCGATCCGCGAAATGGTAACCTCGACCACGGTCAGCTCCATCGTCGATATGCCGTTTTTCCTGCTGTTTATGCTGGTGATGGCGATTATTGCGCCGCAGCTGGCGTGGATCGCGCCGGTGGCGGTGATCCTGATGATCCTGCCCGGTCTGCTGCAGCAGAAAACGCTGGCGAAGCTGGCGCATCAGTCGCTGAAAGAGTCGACGCTGCGCAACGCGGTGCTGGTGGAGAGCGTGCAGGGGCTGGAGGATATTAAGCTGATGCAGGCGGAGGATCGCTTTCTGCAGCAGTGGAACAGCTATATCCGCATTACCGCGCAGTCCGGCGTTGAGATGCGTAAAGTGATGCACTCGCTGATTAGCTGGGGCGTTACGGTGCAGGGGCTGGTCTACGCCAGCGTGATCGTTATCGGCGCGCCGATGGTAATCGACGGCGATATCACCACCGGCGCGATTGTGGCGGCGTCGCTGCTCTCGTCGCGCATGATCGCCCCGATGGGCACCCTGTGCGGCGTGCTGGCGCGCTGGCAGCAGGTCAAGGCGGCGAAAAGCAGCCTGGACGCGCTGATGGCGCTGCCGGTAGAGAATAGCAAAGATGAAACCCGCATCCACTGTCCGGTACTGTTCGGCCACTACCAGTTCAGCGAGGCGATGTTTCGCTACTACAGCGACTCCGCCACTATTGCGCTGCGCATCAAGAGCCTGACGATCAAGCCTGGCGAGCGCGTCGCGGTGCTGGGCCGCAACGGATCGGGAAAATCGACGCTGCTGCAGGCGATGATCGGCGGCATGGATCTGGTGGGCGGCGAGCTGCGGCTCGATAACCTGAGCCTGCCGCATATCGATCTTGCCGACGTACGGCGCAATGTCGGCCTGATGACGCAGAATGCGCGGCTGTTTCACGGCACGCTGCGCGAAAACCTGACGATGGGCGCGGCGCACGCCAGCGACGAGGCGATCTTCGCCGCGCTGACGGTCAGCGGCGGCGCGGACTTTATTCGTCGCCTGCCACTCGGCCTCGATCATCCGGTGATGGAGGGCGGCGTCGGGCTGTCCGGCGGACAGCGTCAGTCAGTGCTGCTGGCGCGCATGCTGCTGCGCGATCCCAATATTGTTCTGCTGGATGAGCCGACCGCCTCGCTGGACGATCATACCGAAAAAGAGTTTATCGAACGGCTTGGGCAGTGGCTGAACGGCCGCACGCTGATTGTGGCGACCCACCGCGCCGCCATCCTCGCGCTGGTGGATCGCGTGCTGGTATTAAAAGAGGGGCAGCTGGTAATGGACAGCCCGAAAGAGAGCGCGCTGCCGCCGGCGCGGGCGTCGCTTAACCGGCCGGAGGATAAGGCATGAGCGAGCTATCGACAAAACTGCGGCTGGTCGCGCCCGAAGTGGAGGCGTCAGACGATATCAACGGCGATCTGCATTCGGAAAGCTACTACAGCGGCGCGGTGCGCCTGATCGTCATCAGCTTCTTTCTGCTGCTGGCCGGGCTGATCTGGGCGTGGTTCGGCGTGCTGGATGAGGTGTCGACCGGCACCGGTAAAGTGATCCCCAGCTCGCGCGATCAGGTGCTCAGCTCGCTGGAGGGCGGGATCCTCGCCGAGCTTAACGTGCACGAAGGGGATCGGGTCGAGGCGGGGCAGATCGTGGCGAAGCTCGATCCGACGCGATCCGTCTCCAGCGTCGGCGAGAGCGCGGCGCGCTACCGGGCCGCGCTGGCGGCCAGCGCGCGTCTTTACGCCGAGGTGAATGACCAGCCCTTGCGCTTTCCGGCAGAGCTGAAGGCCTTCCCCGACCTTATCGCCTCTGAAACCCGGCTCTACAATACCCGACGCGCGCAGCTAAAAGACTCGACGGCGCAGATTCAGGAGTCGCTCGGGCTGGCCAACCGCGAACTGGCGATTACCCAGCGGCTGGCGAAAACCGGCGCCGCCAGCAGCGTTGAGGTGCTGCGGCTACAGCGCGACAAGTCCGATCTGGAGCTGAAACTCACCGATATGCGTTCGCAGTATTACGTGCAGGCGCGCGAGGATCTGGCGAAGGCGTCGGCGGAAGCGGACAGCCTGGCGCAAACGGTGAAGGGACGCGAAGATACCGTCAGCCGCCTGACGCTGCGTTCGCCGATGCGCGGCATCGTGAAAAATATCAAGGTCACTACCGTTGGCGGGGTGATCCCGCCCAACGGCGAGCTGATGAATATCGTGCCGATGGACGATCGTCTGCTGATTGAAGCGCGCCTCTCGCCGCGCGATATCGCCTTTATTCATCCGGGCCAGAAGGCGCTGGTGAAGATCTCCGCCTACGATTACGCCATTTACGGCGGGCTGCATGGCGTGGTGGAGAGCATCTCGCCCGATACCATTCAGGATGAGGTCAAGCCGGAGATCTACTACTACCGCGTCTTTATCCGCACCGAAACGGATTACGTGCAGAACAAAGCCGGACGCCGTTTCTCTATCAGCCCCGGCATGGTCTCTACGGTGGATATTAAAACCGGCGAGAAAACGGTCATGGATTATCTGGTTAAGCCGTTTAACCGCGCCAAAGAGGCGCTGCGGGAGCGCTAATGGCATCCCAATACTTTTTATTCAGGCGCGTCGCGGATTGCAGCGCGCGCCGAACTCCGCAATAATTGCGTAAAATGCGGCAACGCAAAATCCCTTCCTCGTCGGGTTTAACGACGCGGAGGGGATTTTTTTTATCAAGCCTTTTATCACCTGTAACTTAACGCCACGCGGCAGTGAGGATGATTTATGTATAACACCCTGGGCAATCAGTATGACAATTCGCTGGTCTCAAACGCCTTCGGCTTCATGCGTTTTCCTGTGAACTTCCAGCCTTACGACAGCGACGCCGAGTGGGTGATCACCGGCGTGCCTTTTGACGCCGCTACCTCCGGCCGTCCGGGCAGCCGCCTGGGCCCGGGCGCGATCCGTCAGATCTCCACCAACCTCGCCTGGGAAGGGTGCCGCTGGCCGTGGGATTTCGACCTGCGTCAGCGCCTGAACGTCGTGGACTGCGGCGATCTGGTCTACGCCTTTGGCGATTCGCAGGATCTCTCCGACAAGCTGCAGGCGCACGCGGAAAAACTGCTGGCGAACGGCAAGCGCATGATGACCTTCGGCGGCGACCACTACGTTACGCTGCCGCTGCTGCGCGCCCATGCGAAGCATTTCGGCAAGCTGGCGCTGGTGCATTTCGACGCCCATACCGATACTTACTCCAACGGCCCGACGTTCGATCACGGCACGATGTTCTTTACCGCGCCGAAAGAGGGGCTGATCGATCCGCAGCACTCAGTGCAGATCGGCATCCGCACCGAGTTCGACAAGAGCCTGGGCTTTAACGTGCTGGATGCGGCGCAGGTCAACGATCGCAGCGTCGACGATATCCTGGCGGAAGTGAAGCGCACCGTCGGCGATCTGCCTGTCTATCTGACCTTCGATATCGACTGCCTGGATCCGGCGCACGCGCCCGGCACCGGCACGCCGGTTATCGGCGGCCTGACTACCGACAAGGCCACCAAACTGGTGCGCGGCCTGCAGGGGCTGAACATTGTCGGTATGGATCTGGTGGAGGTGGCGCCGGGTTACGATCACGCCGATCTCACCTCGCTGGCTGCGGCGACGCTGGCGCTTGATATGCTGCACGTTCAGGCGGCGAATAAAGGTAAGTAATTTTTCAAGCCGGGCGTTATACCGCGCCCGGTTTTAACCTTAACGGAGAGCAATATGGGCCTGCTTGATGAATTAGTCGGTGCTTTAGGCAACGGCAACGGACGCAATACCTTAGGCGAGCTGGAAGCAGTCTGGAACTGGGTGCAGGAGCAGGGCGGTATCGAAGTGCTGCTGCATAAGTTCCAGCAGGGCGGGCTGGGCGAGATTTTAAGCTCCTGGATCGGCACCGGCAGCAACCAGTCGGTGAGCGGCGGTGAGCTGCGCTCGGCCTTCGGCGAAGAGGCGCTGCAGTCGCTGGCGCAGAAGCTGGGGACCGATGTGAACGGCGCCTCCGGCAAACTGGCGGAGCTTTTGCCGCACCTGATTGACCGCATGTCGCCGCAGGGACAGATGGACGATCAATCCCTGCACGATAAGCAGCTCGATCTGGGATCGATGGTAGATCAGCTTTTCAAGCGATAACAGATTGCGTGCGCCGCCAAAGAGCGACGCACGCTCGCTTATTTTCCGGCGTCCGCCGCAATGCGATCGCGGATATGCTGCGCACGCGCCGCGGAGTCAGGATGCGAATCAAACAGGGTGCTCTGCTGGCCCTGCTGCATCTTCGCCAGCTTTTCAAAACTGGTCGCCAGCCCCAGCGGATTAATGCCGCGTTTCTTCAGTAGCTCGTAAGAGTAGTCATCCGCCTGCGACTCCTGGGTTTGCGAGAACTGCG
Source organism: Pantoea sp. YU22 (assembly GCF_003970755.1). Taxonomy (NCBI): domain Bacteria; kingdom Pseudomonadati; phylum Pseudomonadota; class Gammaproteobacteria; order Enterobacterales; family Erwiniaceae; genus Pantoea; species Pantoea sp. YU22. The sequence goes on from NZ_RYDU01000010.1 coordinate 53,279, forward strand.
CGTTGACCAGCTGTTCGCCCAGATCGCCCAACTGCGACTGCGACAGCGAGCCAATAACGCCACCCACCGAAGAGGCTGCGGTGCGCGCCGCCGTGGTGCCGAAGGCGACCTGCATCGCCTTGCGCGTATGGCCCAGCGCGACGTGTCCCATCTCATGTCCCAGCACGCCTTCGACTTCGTTGTCGTCCATCATATCCATCAGGCCGCTATAGACGCGGATGCAGCCGTTCGCCATCGCCCAGGCGTTAACGTCTTTGGTGACGTAGACGCGGTAGTTGGCTGGCGTACCGTTAATGTTGTCGCCCAGCGCGGCGGCGATTTTGTTCAGGCGCTGCTGGTAGGTGCTGTCGGCCGGCGCGAGCTGGTTCTCTTTATCCATCTGCGCGCAGGATTGATCGCTGAGCTGTTTGACCTGCGCGTCGTTGAGGGTGTAGGCCTGAAAAGCCTGAGCGCCCGACTGCAGCAGCGCGTTATTGTCCATGCCCTGGCAGCCGCTGAGCAGCGCCGCGAGGCTGATTGCCATGATGCCTGTCTTGATCTTCATGCGTACATCCTGTCAGTAACAAGGTAGGAAAAGCCGGTACCTGAAAAAGGGTCAGATACAGTAAAGAGTGGGTTATAGCCTGTAGTCAGCCACTTCGCTAGCAGACATTGCCGCAAATGCCAGGCGAAGCGGCGAGATTTAGCACGGTGCGGCATGTACTTTTGCCCCGATTTTCATGTACATTGATGAGCGACTTTTTCCTTGTTTTGCCCGATAAATCATTAATAACAATGAGTTAAATAGGCGAATCATTAATCCGACCTGGAGTAGAAAATGCCCTCTCGTAAAGAGCTTGCCAACGCCATTCGCGCGTTAAGTATGGACGCAGTACAGAAAGCCAAATCGGGACATCCGGGGGCCCCGATGGGTATGGCAGATATTGCCGAGGTGTTGTGGCGCAGCTACCTGAACCATAACCCCACCAACCCGCAGTGGGCCGATCGCGACCGCTTTGTGCTGTCGAACGGCCACGGCTCGATGCTGATTTACAGCCTGCTGCACCTCACCGGCTACGATCTGCCGATGAGCGAGCTGCAGAACTTCCGCCAGCTGCATTCCAGAACTCCAGGTCACCCCGAATATGGCTACACCCCGGGCGTTGAAACCACCACCGGCCCGCTGGGTCAGGGCATTGCCAATGCGGTCGGCTTCGCCATCGCCGAGCGCACCCTGGCGGCGCAGTTCAACCGTCCGGGTCATGAGATCGTTGACCACAACACCTGGGTATTTATGGGCGACGGCTGCATGATGGAGGGGATCTCCCACGAGGTCTGCTCCCTGGCCGGCACCCTGAAGCTGGGCAAGCTGGTGGCGTTCTATGACGACAACGGCATCTCTATCGACGGCCATACCGACGGCTGGTTCACCGATGACACCGCGAAGCGTTTCGAAGCCTACGGCTGGCACGTGGTGCGCGGCGTGGACGGCCACGACGCGGACGCAATCGCCCGGGCGATTGACGAGGCGAAAGCGGTCAGCGACAAGCCTTCGCTACTGATGTGCAAAACCGTTATCGGCTTCGGCTCGCCGAACAAGGCGGGCACGCACGACTCACACGGCGCACCGCTGGGCGACGACGAGGTGGCGCTGACCCGCAAGCAGCTGGGCTGGACGCACGCTCCGTTCGTTATCCCGTCAGAGATCTACGCCGAGTGGGACGCGAAAGAGGCGGGCCAGGCGAAAGAGGCGAAGTGGAACGAGAAGTTCGCCGCCTACGCGCAGGCGTACCCGGAGCTGGCCGCCGAGTTCAGGCGTCGCGTCAGCAACGAGCTGCCGGCCAGCTGGCACGAAGAGTCGCAGAAGTTCATTGAGCAGCTGCAGGCCAACCCGGCGAAAATCGCCAGCCGCAAGGCCTCGCAGAACGCCATCGAGGCGTTCGGTAAGCTGCTGCCGGAATATCTGGGCGGCTCTGCCGACCTGGCGCCGAGCAACCTGACCATGTGGTCCGGCTCTAAGCCGATCAACGTCGACCCGGCGGGCAACTATATCCATTACGGGGTGCGCGAGTTCGGCATGACCGCCATCGCCAATGGCCTGGCGCTGCACGGCGGCTTCCTGCCTTACACCGCCACCTTCCTGATGTTCGTGGAGTATGCGCGCAATGCGGCGCGTATGGCGGCGCTGATGAAGATCCGCCAGATTATGGTCTACACCCACGACTCTATCGGCCTGGGCGAAGACGGCCCGACCCACCAGCCGGTGGAGCAGCTGGCCAGCCTGCGCACCACGCCAAACATGAGCACCTGGCGTCCGTGCGATCAGGTCGAGTCGGCGGTGGCGTGGAAATACGCCATCGAGCGTAAAGACGGCCCGACCGCGCTGATCTTCTCCCGCCAGAATCTGGCGCAGCAGGCGCGCAGCGCAGAGCAGCTGGCGAACATCGCGCGCGGCGGCTACATCCTGAAAGAGAGCGACGGCCAGCCGGAGCTGATCCTGATTGCGACCGGCTCAGAGGTTGAGCTGGCGGTAGCGGCGTATGACAGGCTGAGCAGTGAAGGGATCAAGGTGCGCGTGGTCTCCATGCCGTCAACCGACACCTTTGACAAGCAGGACGCCGCGTGGCGCGAAGCGGTGCTGCCGAAAGCGATCGGCGCGCGCGTTGCGATTGAAGCGGGCATTGCGGACTACTGGCAGAAGTACACCGGCCTGCACGGCGCGGTGGTGGGGATGACCTCCTTCGGCGAGTCCGCTCCGGCGGAGCAGCTGTTCGAAGAGTTCGGCTTCACCGTGGACAACGTGGTGGCGCAGGCGAAAGCGGTACTGTAAGAAGTAAGGGTTCGCCTGCTTATGCTGGCGAACCCTGCCGGACTACTGCTGTACCAGCGTCGCCTTATGCAGTTGAAACTCCTGAGCGGAGGATACGGATGCTTCGCTCAGGCCGCTCTCCCTTTTATCCTGCTGCCAGGGATTAGAGGTGCCATAGAAACGCCCCTCCTGATGGACGGCCAGCGATTCGCATTCGATGGTGCCATCCATAAAACCTTCTGCATTGATGGCGATTTCACGGCTGCGGCACAATCCTTTTAGCTCGCCGCTGATTTCGGTACGCTGCGCATAGATCTCTCCGTCGACTCGCCCTTTTTTCTGCACAAAAACCGTTTTTTCCGCAATAATCTTGCCGGTGATATTGCCGTTAATGTGCACGTCTCCCTGAGCATTAACCTCGCCCGTAATCGTGCAGGTTTCCGGGATAGTCGTGGTGTTGACCGGTGCAGCCGGCGCAGCCTTGACCACAGTGGCGGCAGACACGCTCTCTTCGAAATCATCCTCAGGCGGTGTCACTACCGCCGCGCTGACCGTTTCGGCGTAGCTGGCGTTGAAGTTATTTTCTTTGCGTTTAAACATAATTATTCCTTTGTTGAATCTTAATCTCCTGAAAGCCGCCCGGGCGATAAGCGTTACCACTACTGCCAGCAGCAGCCCGCGATACTGACGCATCAGCGTCAGCGTAACGCTCCAGCTCAATACGTAGATCACCAGAGCGCAAGACCAGATAAACCAGAGATACCAAAGCAGGTTGTAGTTCATAGGTTGTCTGTCGTAATGACGCGCCTGTTGCCGCTATTGGGTTGAGTGGCGCTAAGCCGGGCTATTTTACTAAAGCAGGCCGCGTCTGGCGGTCGTTTTATATCCATAATGCAGGGGCGAGTGTGATCCTCGTCAGATTTTTAAAGTCTGATTTGATCTGACGCATTCCAATTATTACTGCTTCTCTTTATTGTAGCTGAACCGTTTCAGTAAGCGCTGTGACGGCGTTTTGTCGAGCGGCATAACGCTGCAAAAGCGCAAGAATTTCCTGTACAAACGAGAACGTCTGGCTCAGGCTAACGTTCCGATTTGACACTGATTTTAATTGCAGGGGTGGTATGACGGTTCGCATTGCCATAAATGGATTTGGTCGCATCGGACGCAATGTGCTGCGCGCCCTCTATGAGACCGGCCGCCGGGCAGAAATTACGGTTGTGGCGATCAATGAACTGGCGGAAGCGGCCGGTATGGCGCATCTGCTGAAATATGACACCAGCCATGGCCGCTTCGCCTTTGACGTGCGCCAGGAACGCGATCTGCTGTGGGTCGGCGAGGATACGATCCGCATCCTGCATCATGCCGATATCGCTTCGCTGCCGTGGCGCGAGCTTAATGTCGATGTAGTGCTGGATTGCACCGGCGTCTACGGCAGCCGGGCAGATGGCGAGGCGCATCTGCAGGCGGGCGCGAAGAAGGTGCTCTTTTCCCATCCGGGCGGCCACGATCTTGACGCGACCGTCGTGTTCGGCGTGAACGAACAGGCGCTTAAACAAACCGATCGCATCGTCTCTAACGCCTCCTGCACGACTAACTGCATTATTCCGGTGATTAAACTGCTGGATGACGCCTTCGGCATTGAGTCGGGCACGGTGACCACTATCCACTCGGCGATGCACGATCAACAGGTGATTGACGCCTATCACAGCGATCTGCGCCGCACGCGCGCCGCCAGTCAGTCGATCATTCCGGTCGATACTAAACTGGCCGCCGGGATCACCCGTATTTTTCCGAAATTCAACGACCGCTTTGAAGCGATCGCGGTACGTGTGCCGACCATCAACGTTACGGCCATCGATCTCAGCGTTTCCGTACGCGAGGCGGTAAGGGCCTGCGAGGTCAACGCGCTGCTGCAAAACGCGTCAGAGGGGGCATTTCGTGGTATAGTTGACTATACGGAATTACCGTTAGTCTCAGTAGATTTTAACCATGATCCGCACAGTGCCATTGTGGACGGCACGCAAACGCGGGTCAGCGGTCAGCGCCTGATCAAGACCCTGGTCTGGTGCGACAACGAATGGGGCTTTGCTAACCGAATGCTCGACACGACGTTAGCGATGGCCGCAAGCGGTTTCAGGTAAGGCGCGGTCTGCGTCTGACAAAACTTACGAGAATCAACGAGAGGGTTCACCATGTCTGTAATTAAGATGTCCGATTTGGATCTGGCTGGTAAGCGCGTTCTGATCCGCGCCGATCTCAACGTACCAGTAAAAGAAGGGAAAGTGACGTCAGACGCACGTATCCGTGCCTCTCTGCCTACCATCGAATCGGCGTTGAAACAGGGCGCAAAAGTGATGGTCACCTCTCACCTGGGTCGCCCGACCGAAGGTGAATATAACGAAGAATTCTCCCTCCTGCCCGTTGTTAACTATCTGAAAGAAAAACTGAACGGCACTAAAGTCACCCTGGCGAAAGATTACCTCGACGGCGTTGAAGTTGACGCGGGCGAGCTGGTCGTGCTGGAAAACGTGCGCTTTAACAAAGGCGAGAAGAAAGACGACGAAGCGCTGTCTAAAAAATATGCCGCGCTGTGCGACGTCTTCGTCATGGACGCCTTCGGCACCGCGCATCGCGCACAGGCCTCGACTCACGGCGTCGGCAAGTTTGCGCCGATCGCCTGCGCAGGCCCGCTGCTGTCAGCCGAGCTGGAAGCGCTGGGCAAAGTCATGAGCAACCCGGAGCGTCCGCTGGTGGCGGTGGTCGGCGGTTCAAAAGTCTCCACTAAATTCGACGTGCTGCAGTCGCTGGTGAAAATCGCTGACACCGTTATCGTCGGCGGCGGCATTGCCAACACCTTCGTCGCTATCGACAACAACGTCGGTAAATCGCTCTATGAGCCGGACTTCGTTGAAGCGGCGAAAGGCCTGCGCGACCAGTACGGCATTCCGGTTCCAACCGACTCACGCGTTGGCACGGAATTCTCTGAAACTGCCCCGGCAACCGTGAAAAAGGTTTCCGAAGTGGCGGATAACGAAGAGATTATGGACTTCGGCGACGAAACCGCACAGGCCATGGCGAAGCTGCTGAAAGAGGCGAAAACCATACTGTGGAACGGCCCGGTCGGCGTATTCGAGTTCCCGAACTTCCGTAAGGGCACCGAAATCGTTGCGAATGCCATCGCTGACAGCGACGCTTTCTCTGTGGCGGGCGGCGGCGATACCCTGGCGGCTATCGACCTGTTCGGCATCGAAAACAAAATCTCGTACATCTCTACCGGCGGCGGCGCGTTCCTGGAGTTCGTCGAAGGCAAAAAACTGCCTGCGGTCGCAATGCTGGAAGAGCGTGCTAAGCAGTAATCCTTTGGGGGCGACGCGCTGGCGCGTCGCCTGAAGACTTGCCCCGTTGGGCGTTTAAATCGCTGTCCCTTATGGGATAATCGGTCACGAAACAGGACACAATCATGTCTAAAATTTTTGATTTCGTTAAACCCGGCGTTGTCACTGGCGACGACGTTCAGAAGATCTTCCAGGTAGCGAAAGAGAACAAATTCGCGCTGCCAGCGGTAAACTGCGTCGGCACTGACTCTATCAACGCCGTACTGGAAGCCGCTGCGAAAGTGAAAGCGCCGGTTATCGTCCAGTTCTCTAACGGCGGCGCCGCGTTTATCGCCGGTAAAGGTTTCAAAACCGACAAGCCGCAGGGCGCGGCGATTTTCGGCGCCATCGCAGGCGCGCATCACGTTCACCTGATGGCTGAACAGTATGGCGTGCCGGTTATCCTGCACACTGACCACTGCGCGAAAAAACTGCTGCCGTGGATCGACGGTCTGCTGGACGCAGGCGAAGAGCACTTCAAGAAAACCGGCAAACCGCTGTTCTCTTCTCACATGATCGACCTCTCTGAAGAGTCCCTGGAAGAGAACATCGAGATTTGCAGCAAATACCTGGCGCGCATGGACAAAATGGGCATGACGCTGGAGATCGAGCTGGGCGTGACCGGTGGTGAAGAAGATGGCGTGGACAACAGCCACGTTGACGCTTCTGCGCTTTATAGCCAGCCGGAAGACGTTGATTACGCTTATACCGAGCTGAGCAAAATCAGCAAGCGCTTCACTATCGCTGCCTCTTTCGGCAACGTACACGGCGTTTACAAGCCGGGTAACGTGAAGCTGACCCCGACCATTCTGCGCGACTCGCAGAAATACGTTTGTGAAAAACATGGCCTGCCGCACAACGCGCTGGACTTCGTTTTCCACGGTGGTTCCGGTTCTTCTGCAGCAGAAATTGAAGAGTCGATCAGCTACGGCGTGATCAAAATGAACATCGATACCGACACCCAGTGGGCGACATGGGACGGTATCCTGCAGTACTACAAAAAGAACGAAGAGTATCTGCAAGCTCAGCTCGGCAACCCGCAGGGTCCGGACAGCCCGAACAAGAAATACTACGATCCGCGTGTCTGGCTGCGCGCAGCGCAATCCTCAATGGTTGTGCGCCTGGAGCAGGCTTTTAAAGAGCTGAACGCCATCGATCGTCTGTAATTCGCTACAGAGTACAAAAAAGGCCCGTAAGGGCCTTTTTTTATGCGCTTTGCCGACAAAATGTAAGGGAATTCAAGGCTGATTTGGCAGTTGTGCCTTTTTTGTTTACCCTTCAGTAAGAAATTGTCGGAACGCCTCTGACAATGTTTTGTCATTTCCCCCGGGGAATATTCAACAGGGTGCATAAATGGAACATTTGAATGTGGTCGATGACCTCAACAATGCGGGCAGCTGGATTGTCCGCAATCAGGAGCTGCTGATTAGCTACGCGGTGAATATCGTGGCGGCAGTAGTGATCCTTGTCATTGGTATGACAATCGCGCGTATCATCGCCAATACCGCCAACCGCCTGTTGCAGGCTCGCCATATTGATCCCACCGTCGCTGATTTCCTGTCGGCGCTGGTTCGCTACGGGATTATCGCCTTTACCCTTATCGCTGCGCTGGGCCGCATCGGGGTGCAGACCACGTCGGTCATCGCTATTCTCGGCGCCGCCGGTCTGGCCGTAGGTCTGGCGTTGAAAGACTCCTTGTCTAACCTTGCCGCAGGCGTGCTGCTGGTGATTTTCCGCCACTTCCGTTCAGGCGAGTTCGTCGACCTCGGCGGCATTATGGGCACGGTTATGAACGTGCAGATTTTCTCCACCACGCTGAAAAGCGCTGACGGTAAGATGGTGGTGGTGCCGAACGGTAAAATCATCACCGGCAATATCGTGAACTTTTCACGCGAGCCGGTGCGCCGCAACGAATTTATTATCGGCGTCTCTTACGATGCGGATGTCGATCAGGTGCTGACGCTGCTGCGTGAGGTGGTTGATGCCGATTCACGCGTGCTGCAGGATATGGGCGTACAGATTGGCCTTAACGAGCTGGCTGCGTCCTCCATGAACTTTGTGGTGCGCTGCTGGAGTAACAGCGGCGATCTGCAGAACGTCTACTGGGATCTGCTGAAGAATTTCAAGCGCGCGCTGGATGCGAAGGGCATCGGCATTCCTTATCCGCAAATGGACGTGCATCTGCATCGCGTCAGCCAGCCGGAAGCAGAAGCGAAAGCAGAATAAACCTCTCAGGGCGGCGCTCAGGCCGCCTTTATTAACCTGCCTAATGCCAGATTAAATCTTTCAATTTCCGCTAATAATCCCGCTTCTTTATACTCCTCTGCATCTCGTCGATGTAAGGAAAATCCCGTGTTATCAATATATTTACAAGGACTTGCTCTTGGCGCTTCGCTGATATTGCCGCTGGGGCCGCAGAACGCATTCGTGATGAATCAGGGCGTCAAGCGCCAGTATCATTTGATGACGGCGACGCTCTGCACGCTCAGCGATATCGCGCTGATATGCGGCGGGATCTTCGGCGGCAGCGCCTTGCTGCATCAGTCTCCGCTGCTGCTGATGCTGATTACCTGGGCTGGCGTCGCCTTTCTGCTGTGGTACGGCTGGAATGCGCTGCGGGCCGCCTTTAGCGGCAATGTCGATCTGGCCAGCAACGCCGAGCTTAAGCAGAGTCGCTGGCGCATCATCGCCACCATGCTGGCGGTCACCTGGCTTAATCCCCACGTCTATATCGATACCTTTGTGGTGCTGGGCAGCCTCGGCGGTCAGCTGCCGACGCAGGAAGCGCGCCACTGGTTCGCGCTGGGCACGATCAGCGCGTCGGTGATCTGGTTTTTCGGACTGGCGCTGATGGCGGCCTGGCTTTCGCCTCGCTTGCGCACCGCCAGCGCGCAGCGCGCGATCAACCTGCTGGTCGGCGCCGTGATGTGGATTATCGCCAGCCAGCTGGCGCTACAGGGAATAGCGAATTTCTGATTTGAATAGTCCGAAAGCGACAGAACATGATAAGCAAAACGCGAACTTTTGCGGTATAACACGCTCTTAGCTGTGCAAACTATTCCGCTCATGCTCTGGCCTTTGATGCCGCAGCAAAACAGAGATTTCAAGGAGGACTTTCGTGAAACTGAAAGCACTGGCGCTGGTCGCCATGACAGGCGCTTTAGCGCTGCCGTTAAGCGCACTAGCTGACGAACTGCCGAACGGCCCGCATGTGGTGACCTCCGGCCAGGCGACCGTCGATGCGCGCCCGGATATCGCTACGCTCTCTATCGTGGTTAACGTCTCCTCTAAAGATGCGGCGGACGCGAAAAAGCAGGCCGACGATCGCGTTGCGCAATATTTTGATTTTCTGCAAAAAAACGGCATTGAGAAGAAAGATATCGATGCCGCTAACCTCAGCACTCAGCCGGAATATGACTATACCAAAGAGGGCAAGTCGGTGCTGAAAGGCTACCGTGCGGTGCGTCAGGTGCAGGTTACGCTGCGTCAGCTCGATAAGCTGAATGAGCTGCTGGACGGCGCGCTGAAAAGCGGCCTGAACGAGATCCGCTCAGTGGAGCTGGGCGTCACCAACCCCGACAGCTATAAAGCGCAGGCGCGCAAGGCGGCGATTGATAACGCTACGCAGCAGGCTGCAGCGCTGGCGGAGGGCTTTAACGCGAAGCTCGGCTCGGTTTACAGCATCCGCTACCATGTCGCTAATTACCAGCCGATGCCGATGGCGCGCATGTATAAGGCCGCTGCGCCTTCTGCGGATACCTCTGCGCAGCAGACCTACGAGCAGCAGAGCATTCACTTTGACGATCAGGTGGATGTGGTATTCGACATCAAGCCGAATACAGCCGGTTCTCAGTAAAGAAAAAGGGGCGCCTGGCGCCCCTTTTTTACGGGTTTTTCAGGCCGCCAGATCGTCCTGACGCAGCACGCGATGGCCGTGTGAAATCAGCGCGTCGGTGACGCGGCGCATCAGCCGGCTCTCCGGCGCAAAGCGGTGCCAGTAGAGCATGCGGCGCTGGCAGAGGCCCGGCGTCAGGTCCAGCAGTTCGCCGCCCGCCAGTTCGCGCTCAATCTGCAGATGCGGGATCATACAGCAGGTCGAACCCTGCCGCGCCAGCTGCACGAAGGCTTCTGACGAGTTAACGATATGGCAGGGCACGCTGCCGGGCGACAGATCGAAGTTCTGCTGTAAAAAGGCCTGATGCATATCGTCGAGATGGTCGAAAGCGACCGCAGGCGCCTTAAGCAGCGCCGAGCGCGTGACGCCGTTAGGAAAATAACGGGCGGCAAACTCCGGCGAGGCGACAAAGAGATAGTCAAGCGCGCCAAGCTGATCCACCAGGCAGCTCGGCAGCGGCTGCGGCTGAATACTCACCGCACCTACCACTTCGCCACGGCGCAGACGCTCCTGCGTGCGGGTCTCATCTTCGACCTGTAAATTGAGGCGTACCGGCGAGTCCGCCAGCACATCTTTTAGCGCAGGCAGCAGCCAGGTCGCCAGGCTGTCGGCGTTAACCGCCAGCGACAGCAGCAGCGGCGTGGTGCCGCCATTCTCATCGCTCAGCCACTCCTCTTCCAGTAGCTCAACCTGATGCAGCAGCGCCAGCAGTTTCTGGCCTTGCTCGGTGGGGCGCGGCGGCACGGTGCGCACCAGCAGCGGCTGGCCGAACAGGTTTTCCAGCTGTTTAATACGCTGCGATACGGCCGACTGCGTAATGCATAATTTTTGTGCGGCGCGTTCAAAGCCGCGTTCGCGTATCACTGCGTCCAGCGCCTGAAGCGTTCGATAATCGGGGCGTTTCATTGTTGTTCTCTCTCCTTCAGGGTGGACGATACTATGCCACAAAAAATTCATCTGACGCGTCTGAAAGGATCTTTCTGCACGCCGCGCACCGCCTTTTTTGCGGGCTGGCTTCCAAAGCGAATATTCCAGCCTAAACAGCCGCGCACATTCGGCGGGCGTTGATTTATACTACGCGCACTTCGTTGTCGCACAGGTTTTAAACATACCATGACCCAGGATGAACTGAAAAAAGCCGTAGGCTGGGCCGCACTGAAATATGTGCAGCCGGGCACCGTCGTCGGCGTCGGCACCGGCTCCACCGCGGCGCACTTTATTGACGCGCTGGCCACGATGAAACATCAGATTGAAGGCGCGGTCTCCAGCTCGGAAGCCTCAACCCTGAAGCTGAAAGCGCTCGGTATTCCGGTTTTCGATCTCAATGAGATCGACGATCTGTCGATCTACGTTGACGGCGCGGATGAGATCAATCCGCAGATGCAGATGATCAAAGGCGGCGGCGCAGCCCTGACGCGCGAGAAGATCGTGGCGGCCGTCGCGCACAAGTTCATCTGCATCGCCGACGCCTCGAAAGAGGTGGACGTGCTGGGACGGTTTCCGCTGCCGGTAGAGGTGATCCCGATGGCGCGCGCCTATGTTGGCCGTGAACTGGTTAAGCTCGGCGGCCTGCCTGAATATCGCCAGCATGTGGTCACCGACAACGGCAACATCATCCTCGATGTGCATAACCTGCGTATCCTCGATCCGATTGCGCTGGAAAGAACCATTAACGCGCTGCCTGGCGTGGTTACTGTGGGGCTCTTCGCCACGCGCGGTGCCGATATCGCGCTGATCGGCACGCCAGACGGCGTCAAAACCATCGAAAAATGATCTGTCCGGCGCGGAGAACGCGCCGGTTATTTCCTTGCGCAAAACATCTTTTCTTTCATCGCTTAAATTCGGTGACTTATGTCACATAACCGTCATCGACAGCAGGTTCGTTCTTTGTTCCTGGTTCAGCTCCCGATTTTCTGTGGCAATGTGCTGAGCTCAGGCTTCCCCGTGCTGGCGGCATGGCAATCGGTTGTATTGCCGCAGGCGTAAATTTTGATATTTTGACAGAAGGCGCGCTTATGGCGGCCATTGTTGAAATCACAATAGGGTCGGGGAAATGGCAAAGGTATCACTGGAAAAAGACAAGATTAAGTTCCTGCTGGTGGAAGGCGTCCACCAGAGCGCGCTGGAGAATCTGCGCGCGGCGGGTTACACCAATATCGAATTCCATAAAGGCGCGATGGATGACGAAGCGCTGAAATCCTCCATTCGGGATGCGCACTTCATCGGCATCCGCTCCCGTACCCAACTGACGGAAGAGATCTTCGCCGCGGCGGAAAAACTGGTCGCCGTAGGCTGCTTCTGTATCGGCACCAATCAGGTCGATCTCAACGCGGCGGCGACGCGCGGCATTCCGGTCTTTAACGCCCCGTTCTCCAATACCCGCTCGGTCGCTGAGCTGGTCATCGGCGAAATGTTGCTGATGCTGCGTGGTATTCCTGAGGCGAACGCCAAAGCGCACCGCGGCATCTGGAATAAAAACGCTGTTGGCTCTTTCGAAGCGCGCGGCAAAAAGCTCGGCATCATCGGCTATGGCCATATCGGTATGCAGCTTGGCGTGCTGGCTGAAAGCCTGGGGATGCACGTCTTCTTTTACGACATTGAAAACAAACTGCCGCTGGGCAACGCCACCCAGGTGCGTCACCTTGCCGACCTGCTGAATATGAGCGACGTGGTGAGCCTGCATGTGCCAGAAACCCCGTCAACTCAGGATATGATCGGCGCGCAGGAGCTGGCGCAGATGAAGAAGGGCGCCTTGCTGATCAACGCCTCGCGCGGCACCGTGGTTGATATTCCAGCGCTGTGCGACGCCTTGTCGAGCAAACACCTTGCGGGCGCCGCGATCGACGTCTTCCCGCTTGAGCCTGCGACCAACAGCGAGCCGTTCAATTCGCCGCTGTGCGAGTTCGACAACGTGATCCTGACGCCGCATATCGGCGGCTCCACCCAGGAGGCGCAGGAAAATATCGGTATCGAAGTCGCTGGCAAGCTGGCCAAATATTCCGATAACGGTTCAACGCTCTCTGCGGTTAATTTCCCGGAAGTGTCGCTGCCGATGCATGGCGCCAGCGCCAGCCGCCTGCTGCACATTCATGAAAACCGTCCGGGCGTGTTAACGGCGATTAACCAGATCTTTGCCGAGCAGGGCGTCAATATCGCCGCGCAGTTCCTGCAGACCTCGCCGATGATGGGTTATGTCGTGATTGATATCGATGCGCCGCAGGATCAGGCGGACAAAGCGCTGCAGCTGATGAAGGCGATTCCGGGCACCATTCGCGCCCGTCTGCTCTACTGATTCCGCTTCAACAGAAAATGCGCCGTCTGCTTCTTTCTCCAGACGGCGCATCACTGTAAAACCCCGACGCCGGTCACTGAGAAGGTGTCAGACAACCACTTCTATTCCCACTGCCACAGACGCGACGGCGTCAGCACCGCAGGCAAGGGGACATCCCACTCCTCCGTTGGCAGCCGCTCTACCTGCTGACAGTCATGCGCCACGCCAACCGGCAGAAAGCCATGCTGACGCCAGTTCTGCAGGGTGCGATCGTAAAAGCCGCCGCCCATGCCGAGACGCTGCCCGCTGTCGTCAAAAGCGACCAGTGGCACCATCATGACATCCAGCCGATCCAGCGTAATCATCTGACGGATATCGAGCGGCGGTTCGGGAATGCGCAGTTTATTTGGCGTCAGCACCGTTTCAGGCGTGTAACGCAGGAACAGCAGATGGCCAGAGGCGAAAGGGTGCAGCACCGGCAGGTAAACCTGTTTTTTTTGCTGCCAGAGCTTAGCGATGAGCGGACGGGTATTAAGCTCACCATCTATCGACAAAAAGAGCGCGATATGGCTGGCGTTAGCGAGGGGGGCAAAGTTAACGGCATGTTCCGCCAGACGATCGGCTGCCTGTTCCTGCTGTTCAGGCGTCAGGGAGCGGCGCAGATGGCGCACATGCTGGCGGATATGGTGTCGATCGAGCAGAGAGGGATGAGACACAGAAACCCCGTTGATAAGTCGCTGACTGAGCAACTATATCATTCACAACGGGGAAAAACAGATGCAAAACGTAAGGAGATCTCCGAGATGCCGCCGCAGGCTGTAACCCTTGAACCCTTGGTTCAAGGTGAATGTGCCGTCGCAACCATCAGGCTTCTCGGACGAACCGAGCATGCTCACAGGTTACAGAGCGCCACACTCTGTTGGTATGAAATATCGGCTCAGGGGACTGGCCCGCTTGCAAACATCTCAGAGAAAATGGACTTCACCGTTACTGTAACACAGCAACCATAAAGTATTATTCGAACTTCGCACCCTGGCGGTCGGTGATACGACCCTGCTCAACAAGAGCCTGTTCAATCGTCTGCTGCAGGATACGGATACGTTGTTCCATATTAGCAGCATAATCGCGCGTTTTCACTTTCTCTTGCGCCAGTTCATGGCAGATGTTTAACGCGGCGATGAACACCAGTTGCTCGGTATTTGTGACTCTAGTGCGAACTTTTAGATCTTGCAACCGTTGATTGAGATCTTCGGCAGCCGCATTCAGCGCATCTTGCTGTTCAGGCGGACAATTCACTCTCAATGAACGACCAAAAATTTGTATATCTACTGGTTGTGCAGACATGCCACCTTCCTGACTGATTACTTCGCCCGCATCTCCCTTGACGCTCAATGCTTTGGGAGGCGGGCAACTATATAGACCCGCGAAATAAGTTACAACCCCTTTTCTGGAAACCTTGAGGCAGCTAGTGGTAGCATAACACGAACTTATTCTGCCAACGACGATGAATCCTTATGTCTTTACAGAACGCAACCCCCGATTACAACGCGCTGGCTTCGGCGCTCTCTCAACAAGGCGTGGGGATGACGCCAGCGGAAATGCATGGCCTGCTCAGCGGCATTCTGTGCGGTGGCAATCAGGATAACAGCTGGAGGACGCTCGTCCACGACCTTACCAATGAAGGTATGGCGTTTTCGCAGGGGCTGGCTTTGCCTCTTCAGGCGCTGCATGACAGCACCGCCAACACGCTGGAAGATGAAGGCTTCCTGTTTCAGCTGATGCTGCCGGACGACGAAGATATCACTGTCTTCGATCGCGCCGATGCGCTGGCGGGCTGGGTTAATCATTTCCTGCTCGGGCTGGGCGTTACGCAGCCGAAGCTGGATAAGGTCACCGGCGAAACCGGCGAAGCGATTGACGATCTGCGCACCATCGCCCAGCTTGGCTACGAAGAAGATGAAGACCAGGATGAGCTGGAGCAGTCGCTGGAAGAGGTGATTGAATATGTGCGCGTGGCAGCGCTGCTGTGCCACGACACCTTCAATCGTCCGCAACCTACCGCCCCCGAAGTGAAAAAACCGACGCTACACTAAGCCAGATATCACAGGGCGCGAACGCGCCCGTTTCTACAGGGAGTGCAAAGATGATTTCTCTGGATACATTTCAGCAGCGTCGACAGGCGCTACTGGCGAAAATGGCGCCGGGCAGCGCCGCCTTGATATTTGCCGCGCCGGAAGTGACCCGCAGCAACGACAGCGAATATCCGTTCCGACAGAACAGCGACTTCTGGTATTTCACCGGCTTCAACGAGCCGCAGGCGCTGCTGGTGCTGATAAAAAGCGATGCGACCCACAACCACAGCGTGCTGTTTAACCGCGTGCGGGATCTCACGGCGGAAATCTGGTTTGGGCGTCGGCTGGGGCAGGATGCCGCGCCGGAAAAATTAGGCGTCGATCGCGCGCTGCCCTGGGATGATATCGGCCAGCAGCTGCATCTGCTGCTGAACGGGCTGGATGTGGTTTATCACGCGCAGGGCGAGTACGCTGAGGCGGATACGCTGGTGTTCGCCGCGCTGGAGAAGCTGCGCCGCGGCTTCCGACAGAACTTCAGCGCTCCAGCGACGCTGACCGACTGGCGTCCCTGGGTGCATGAAATGCGCCTGTTTAAAGGGCCGGAGGAGATCGACCTTCTGCGCCGCGCCGGAAAAATCAGCGCGCTGGCGCACACCCGCGCAATGGAAGCCTGTCGTCCCGGCCAGTTTGAATATCAGCTTGAAGGCGAAATTCATTACGTCTTTAACCGTCACGGCGCACGTTTTCCCGCTTATAACACCATTGTCGGATCGGGCGAAAACGGCTGCATTCTGCACTACACCGAAAATGAGAGCGAGCTGCGCGACGGCGACCTGGTGCTGATTGATGCAGGATGTGAATTCCACGGCTACGCCGGCGATATTACCCGCACCTTCCCGGTGAACGGCACCTTCTCCGCGCCGCAGCGCGCCATTTATGACATCGTGCTCGCGTCGCTTTACAAAGCGCTGGCGCTCTTCCGTCCCGGCGTCAGCATCCGCGAGGTCAACGAAGAGGTGGTGCGCATTATGGTCAGCGGGCTGGTGGATCTGGGCATTCTGCAGGGCGACGTGGAGACGCTGATCGCTGAAGAGGCGCACCGCCAGTTCTTTATGCACGGGCTGAGCCACTGGCTGGGCCTGGACGTGCATGACGTTGGTCATTACGGCACCCCGTCGCGCGACCGCATGCTGGAGCCGGGCATGGTGCTGACTGTTGAGCCAGGGCTCTATATCGCGCCGGATGCCGACGTGCCTGCAGAGTATCGCGGCATCGGCGTTCGTATCGAAGATGACATTCTGATCACCGAAACGGGCAACGAGAATCTCACCGACAGCGTGGTAAAAGACGCGGATGCGATTGAGGCGCTGATGGCAGCGGCGCGCCAGGCATGACGGTTATTATCGCCGGAGGAGGCATGACCGGCGCGACGCTTGCGCTGGCTATTTCCCATCTGACCCAGGGGCAACTGCCGGTCACGCTGATTGAGAACAGCGCGCCCGACAGCCGCTCGCATCCGGGGTATGACAGCCGCGCTATTGCGCTGGCAGCCGGTACGCGTCAGCAACTGGTGAATATCGATCTCTGGCGCAGCATCGAGAAGCACGCCACCGCCATCACAGATATTCACGTCTCCGATCGCGGGCATGCCGGTTTTGTCACGCTAGACGCCGAGGCGTATCAGATCCCCGCGCTCGGGTATGTGGTCGAACTTTTTGAAGTCGGCCAGAGGCTGTTTGACCGTCTGAAAAGCGCGCCAGGCGTTACTCTGCACTGCCCGGCGCGCGTCAGCAGCGCTCAGCGTCAGCAGGATAACGTACAGGTGACGCTGGAGAGCGGGGAGCGGCTCGACGGCGCGCTGCTGGTGGCCGCAGACGGCTCTCGCTCGCCGCTGGCCGCATCGTTCGGCATCCAGTGGCAGCGCGAGGATTATCACCAGCTGGCGGTTATCGCCAACGTCTCTACTCAGCTGCCGCATCAGGGACGCGCCTTTGAGCGCTTTACCGAACACGGTCCGCTGGCGCTGCTGCCGATGTCGGACAATCGTCTGTCGCTGGTGTGGTGCCATCCGCTGTCGGCGCGCGAGAAAGTAGAGAGCTGGAGCGACAGCGAATTTCTGGCGCAGCTGCAGCGCGCATTCGGCTGGCGGCTGGGGCGTTTTACCCATACCGGCCAGCGCGAAAGCTATCCGCTGGCGCTGCAGAGCGCCGGGCAGCAGGTTTCACATCGGCTGGCGCTGGTTGGCAATGCGGCGCAGACGCTGCATCCCATCGCCGGGCAGGGTTTCAACCTCGGGCTGCGCGACGTTATGTCGCTGGCGGAAACGCTGGCGGCCGCGCATCGTCAGCAGCAGGATGTGGGCAGCTATGACGTTCTGCAACGCTACCAACAGCGTCGCCAGCCCGATCGCGACGCGACTATCGGCATCACCGACGGGCTGGTGCGGCTGTTCGCCAATCGCTATGCGCCGCTGGTGGCGGGACGAAATCTGGGGCTGATGGCGATGGATCATCTGCCGTGGCTGCGTAATCAACTGGCTGAGCGCACGCTTGGCTGGGTTAAGCGTTAATTAAGGGGCACCGATGCAAAGTTTTGATGTGGTTATCGCCGGCGGCGGCATGGTAGGACTGGCGGTCGCCTGCGGTTTGCAGGGCAGCGGGCTGCGCGTCGCCGTGCTGGAAAAAACGGCGGAGCCGCAGTTCGACGCCAGCGCTGCGCCGTCGATTCGCGTATCGGCCATCAACGCCGCCAGCGAGCGGCTGCTGCAGAAGCTGGATGTCTGGTCCGATATTCTGGCGCGGCGCGCCAGCGCTTATCACGGCATGGAAGTGTGGGATCGCGACAGCTTCGGCGCCATCAGCTTTGATGACGAGCAGCAGGGGCTGACGCATCTGGGGCATATTATCGAAAACCCGGCGATTCACAGCGCCCTCTGGCAGCGCGCCAGCCGCTGCAGCGACGTTACGCTGATGGCACCTTCGCAGCTGCAGCAGTTGGCGTTCGGCGAAAATGAAGCCTTTATTACGCTGCAGGACGGCACGATGCTGACCGCGCGCCTGCTGATTGCCGCAGATGGCGCTAACTCCTGGCTGCGTAACAAAGCGGATATTCCCTTAACCTTCTGGGATTACGATCACCACGCGCTGGTGGCGAATATTCGTACCGATCTGCCGCATGACGCGGTGGCGCGCCAGGTGTTTCACGGCGACGGCATTCTGGCGTTTCTGCCGATGCAGGATCCGCACCTCAGCTCAATCGTCTGGTCGCTGTCGCCGCAGGAGGCGAGTCGGCTGGAGAGCATGCCGCAGGCGCTGTTTAACCAGCAGCTCGCGGTGGCGTTCGATATGCGCCTCGGCCTGTGTCACCTGCAGAGCGAACGCAAATCTTTCCCGCTGATGGCGCGCTACGCCCGCAATTTTGCGGCGCACCGTCTGGCGCTGGTCGGCGACGCCGCGCATACCATACATCCGCTGGCGGGGCAGGGCGTGAATCTCGGCTTTATGGACGCGGCGGAGCTGATCGGCGAAATCCGCCGCCTGCATCAGCAGGGCAAAGATATCGGTCAGCACCTCTATCTGCGCCGCTATGAGCGCAGCCGCAAGCACAGCGCGGCGCTGATGCTGGCGGGCATGCAGGGGTTCCGCGAGCTTTTCGCCGGCACCCATCCGGCGAAAAAGCTGCTGCGCGATCTGGGGCTGAAGCTGGCGGATACGCTGCCAGGCGTCAAGCCGGTTATGCTGCGTCAGGCGATGGGGCTGCACGATATGCCCGCCTGGCTGCGTTAGCGTCGGTCGTTTCCGTTATGAGCCAGCCTTGCGCTGGCTTTTTTACGCCTGTCGTTCAGGGATGCACCAAAAAAGAGCGGCGCTGCACCCGCAGCGTGCCTCGTTTGATTTATTCTAATTTCACCCCCTTGTTCGCATTAGTTTTATTTATTCCTGAGCACGGGCTTTAAAGCGCGTTGTTAACATTCTGCGCGACACAGCTGATTATCTTGCTATCTCGCACGGCGTTTCGCTTCTTTCCTGCGAGGAAAATCACAAAACCACAGTTAATTATGCTGCTGGCTTTGCGTGCCCCTTTAAAGACATGCTTCAATTCGCCTCTGTACAGCTTATGGTTAAATCGTCTTTTCAATGATAACGTCAGGGAAAAGAGAACGTTTGCGCCGGGCGATTTGCAGGCTGACGCCCGCCCGAAACTTACCCGCTTCGCGACAGGATAGTTATGACTCAGCAAACCCCGTTATTTGAACAGCATCAGGCCTGCGGCGCCCGCATGGTCGACTTCCACGGCTGGATGATGCCGCTGCATTACGGCTCGCAGATGGACGAGCATCATGCCGTACGTCAGGACGCCGGTATGTTCGACGTTTCACATATGACTATCGTCGATCTGCACGGCGCGCAGACGCGCGACTTCCTGCGCCATCTGCTGGCGAACGATGTCGCCAGGCTGACGCAGCCCGGCAAAGCGCTTTATACCGGCATGCTGAATGCCTCCGGTGGCGTCATTGATGATTTGATTGTTTACTTTATGACCGAAGACTTTTTCCGTCTCGTCGTTAACTCGGCGACGCGAGAGAAAGATCTGGCGTGGATCGGCAAACATGCCCAGGCCTATGGCGTCGCGCTGACGGAGCGTGATGACCTGGCGCTTATCGCCGTGCAGGGCCCGCAGGCGCAGCAGAAAGCGCAGACCCTGTTCAGCGCGGAGCAGCGCGAAGCGGTAACCGGCATGAAACCCTTTTTCGGCGTACAGTCGGGTGAGCTCTTTATCGCCACGACCGGCTATACCGGCGAAGCGGGCTATGAAATTGCACTGCCCGCGACCATGGCGGCGGATTTCTGGCAGCGTCTGCTTGCGGCGGGTGTTAAGCCTGCAGGGCTGGGCGCGCGCGACACGCTGCGTCTGGAAGCGGGCATGAACCTCTACGGGCAGGAGATGGACGAAGGCGTTTCGCCGCTGGCAGCCAATATGGGCTGGACGATTTGCTGGGAGCCTGCCGATCGCGACTTTATCGGACGCGAGGCGCTGGAGATGCAGCGCGAAAAGGGCACAGAAAAACTGGTTGGCCTGATCATGACGGAAAAAGGGGTGCTGCGTAGCGGTCAGCCGGTACGCTTCACTGACGCGCAGGGGCAATCGCAGCAGGGCGTTATCACCAGCGGCTCCTTCTCGCCGACGCTCGGCTACAGTATTGCGCTGGCGCGCGTGCCGGCAGGTATCGGCGAGCACGCTATCGTTGAGATCCGTCAGCGCGAGATGCCGGTAAAAGTAACCAAACCTGTTTTTGTACGCGGCGGCAAGCCGGTTCAGTAATCTATTTTCAGGAGAAAGGGCGATGAGCAATGTGCCAAATGAATTGAAGTACCGCGACAGTCATGAGTGGGTGCGTAAAGAAGCGGACGGCACCTTTACCGTCGGCATTACCGAGCACGCTCAGGAGCTGTTAGGCGATATGGTCTTTGTCGATCTGCCAGAGGTCGGCAACACCTACTCCGCTGGGGACGAGTGCGCCGTCGCGGAGTCAGTCAAAGCCGCGTCCGATATTTATGCGCCCGTTAGCGGCGAAATCGTGGCCGTAAACGACGAGCTGGGCGATGCGCCGGAGCTGGTCAACAGCGAGCCCTATGCAGCCGGTTGGCTGTTCAGAATCAAACCCAGCGACGAATCTGAACTCGATTCGCTGCTGGATGCGGACGCCTATAAAGCCTCCATCGACGAATAAGCAACACGGCGGCCAGCCCGCTCTGGCCGCTTTTAACGACCTTGCTTTCTCTGTATTCCAGCCCGATTCAGGATTGACTGCTAATGACCCAGACTTTGAGCCAGCTCGAACACAACGGCGCCTTCATTGAACGCCATATCGGTCCCTCGCCGGAACAACAGGCTTTGATGCTGGAGGCGATCGGCGCCAGCTCGCTGGACGCGCTAATCGGCGCGATTGTGCCTGCCGACATTCAGCTGCCCGGTCCACCCGCCGTCGGCGACGCGGCGACCGAGCAGCAGGCGCTGGCCGAGCTTAAGGCGATCGCCGGTCAGAATCAGCGCTACAAATCCTGGATCGGCATGGGTTACAGCGCGGTCGTGACGCCGCCGGTGATCCTGCGCAATATGCTGGAAAATCCGGGCTGGTACACCGCCTATACACCTTACCAGCCAGAAGTGTCGCAGGGCCGACTTGAAGCGCTGCTTAACTTTCAACAGGTGACGCTCGATCTTACCGGTCTGGATGTCGCCTCCGCTTCGCTGCTCGATGAAGCCACGGCGGCGGCAGAAGCGATGGCGATGGCGAAGCGCGTCAGCAAACTTAAAAACGCCGGTAAATTCTTTATCGCGGAAGATATCCATCCGCAGACGCTCGACGTGGTGCGCACCCGCGCGGAGACCTTCGGCTTCGAGCTGATTATCGACCGCGCCGAGAAAGCGCTGGAGCATGACCAGCTGTTCGGCGTGCTGCTGCAACAGGTCGGCACCACCGGCGAAGCGCACGACTACAGCGCGCTGATCGCCGAGCTCAAAAGCCGCAAAATCATCGTCAGCGTCGCGTCGGACTTTATGGCGCTGGTGATGCTGGAAGCGCCGGGCAAGCAGGGCGCGGACATTGTCTTCGGATCGGCGCAGCGTTTCGGCGTGCCGATGGGCTATGGTGGCCCGCACGCCGCCTTCTTCGCCAGCCGCGACGAGCACAAGCGCTCGATGCCGGGACGCATTATCGGCGTCTCGCGCGACGCCGCAGGCAACACCGCGCTGCGCATGGCGATGCAGACGCGCGAACAGCATATCCGTCGTGAAAAAGCGAACTCAAACATCTGTACCTCTCAGGTACTGCTCGCCAATATCGCCGGCCTGTATGCGGTTTATCACGGTCCGAAAGGGCTGAAGCGCATCGCTTCCCGCATCCATCGCCTGACGACTATTCTGGCGACCGGACTGCAAAACGGCGGGCTGAAGCTGCGCCACAACAGCTGGTTCGATACCCTGACGGTCGAGGTGGAAGACAAAGGCGCGGTGCTGAACCGCGCGCAGAGCTTCGGCGTCAACCTGCGCAGCGATATTCATCACGCGGTCGGCATTACGCTGGACGAAACCACGCGCCGCGAGGATGTGCTGGCGCTGTTCGCTATCCTGCTGGGCGACGAGCACGGTCAGGATATCGACAAGCTGGACGCCGCCGTTGCGGCTGACAGCCAGGCGATCCCCGCCGCGCAGCTGCGCCAGAGCGAAATCCTGACCCATCCGGTCTTCAACCGCTATCACAGCGAAACCGAGATGATGCGCTATATGCACAGCCTGGAGAAAAAGGATCTGGCGCTGAATCAGGCGATGATCCCGCTTGGCTCCTGCACCATGAAGCTTAACGCCGCCGCCGAGATGATCCCCATCACCTGGCCGGAGTTCGCTGAACTGCATCCGTTCTGCCCGGCGGAACAGGCCTCTGGCTATCTGCAGATGATTGGGCAGCTGTCGCAGTGGCTGGTTCAGCTTACCGGCTATGACGCGCTCTGCATGCAGCCGAACTCCGGTGCCCAGGGCGAATATGCCGGGCTGCTGGCTATTCGTCGCTATCACGAAAGCCGTAATGAAGGCGCGCGCAATCTTTGCCTGATCCCGAGTTCTGCGCACGGCACCAACCCAGCCTCGGCGCAGATGGCGGGAATGGAAGTGGTGGTAGTGGCCTGCGACAAGCAGGGCAATATCGACCTCGGCGACCTGCGTGAAAAAGCGGCGCAGGCAGGCGAGCATCTCTCCTGCATTATGGTGACCTATCCTTCGACGCACGGCGTCTATGAAGAGACGATCCGCGAAGTGTGCCAGATCGTGCACCAGCACGGTGGGCAGGTTTATCTCGACGGTGCCAATATGAATGCGCAGGTGGGCATTACCACGCCAGGCTATATCGGCGCGGACGTGTCGCACCTGAATCTGCATAAAACCTTCTGTATTCCGCACGGCGGCGGTGGTCCCGGCATGGGACCGATCGGCGTGAAAGCGCATCTGGCACCGTTCGTGCCGGGCCACAGCGTAGTGCAGATCGACGGCGTACTGACGCAGCAGGGCGCGGTGTCAGCGGCGCCGTTCGGCAGCGCCTCTATTCTGCCGATTAGCTGGATGTATATCCGCATGATGGGCGCGGAGGGACTGAAGCGCGCCAGCCAGGTCGCTATTCTTAACGCCAACTATATCGCCAGCCGCCTGCAGTCGGCCTACCCGATCCTGTACGCCGGGCGCGACGGTCGCGTGGCGCACGAATGTATTCTCGACATTCGTCCGCTGAAAGAGCAGACCGGCATCAGCGAGCTGGATATCGCCAAGCGATTAATCGACTACGGTTTCCACGCGCCGACAATGTCGTTCCCGGTCGCCGGCACCCTGATGGTGGAGCCGACCGAGTCCGAGAGCAAAACGGAACTGGATCGCTTTATCGATGCGATGCTCTCTATCCGGATGGAGATCGATCGCGTAGCGGACGGCGAATGGCCTGCGGAGGATAATCCGCTGGTTAACGCGCCGCACACGCAGGTCGAACTGGCAGGCGAGTGGAATCATCCCTACAGCCGTGAGCTGGCGGTCTTCCCGGCAGGCAGCGACAATAAATACTGGCCGACGGTGAAGCGTCTCGACGACGTGTTCGGCGATCGCAACCTGTTCTGTTCCTGCGTGCCGATGAGCGACTATCAGTAAGCGTCACGCAAAACATAGACAACAAGGGCCGCTTATCCGGCCCTTTTTTGTGGAGAAAATATGACACTGGCTCTGGTTACCGGCGCAAGCCGGGGGATTGGCCGCGCGACGGCGCTGAAGCTGGCGCAGCAGGGCTATCGCGTGGCGGTTAACTATCGCCAGCGTGCAGAAGAGGCGCAGCAGGTGGTGGCAGAGATCCGCGAGCAGGGTGGCGAAGCCTTTGCCGTTCAGGCGGATATTGCCGATGAGGCGCAGGTCGTGGCGCTGTTTCAGCGACTGGATGAGGAAGCGATGCCGCTCGGCGTGCTGGTCAACAATGCGGGCATCCTCTTTACGCAGTGCCGCGTTGAGGATCTCAGCGCTGAACGGCTGCAGCGCGTTTTTGCCACCAACGTCACTGGCGCTTTTCTCTGCTGCCGCGAAGCGGTAAAGCGTATGGGCACGCATCACGGCGGCCAGGGTGGGGCGATTATTAACGTCTCCTCAGCCGCGTCGCGTCTTGGCGCGCCGGGAGAATATGTCGATTACGCGGCGTCGAAAGGGGCGATGGATACGCTGACGCGCGGATTATCGCTGGAGGTGGCGGCACAGGGCATTCGCGTTAACGGCGTGCGGCCGGGCTTTATCTATACCGAGATGCATGCGGACGGCGGCGAGCCGGGACGCGTCGATCGCGTGGCGGGTATGGCAGGGGTGATCCCGATGGGGCGCGGCGGAGAGGCGGAAGAGATTGCCGAAGCGATTGCCTGGCTGGCGAGCGAGGCGGCCTCTTATATCACCGGCACCTTTATCGACGCCGCGGGCGGCCGCTAAAAAGTCGGGCCGCGTCTGTTGCGGCGCGGCCCGATGAGACTCAGATCGTTTCGCCGTTGCTGGCGATAACCTGCTGATACCAGCCGAAGCTCTTTTTACGCGAGCGGGCAAAGTCGCCGCTGCCGTCGTCGTTTTTGTTGACGTGGATAAAGCCGTAGCGCTTGTTGTACTGGCCGGTGGTGAAAGAGACGCAATCGATGCAGCCCCAGGGCGTATAGCCCATCAGCGCGACGCCGTCGTGCACCACCGCTTTTTTCATCTCGGCGATATGCGCGCGCAGGTAGTCGATACGGTAGTCATCTTCAATCACGCCGTTCTCATTCGGCTGGTCGATCGCGCCAAAGCCGTTCTCCACGATAAACAGCGGCTTCTGGTAACGCTCGTAAAGCACGTTCAGCGCATAGCGCAGCCCGGCCGGATCGATCTGCCAGCCCCAGTCGGAGGCGCCGACGTGTGGGTTTTTCACTACGCCTTCAAAGCCGGTAATGGGATCTTCCACGCCGCTGGCGTCATGTTTTACCG
Source organism: Pantoea sp. YU22 (assembly GCF_003970755.1). Taxonomy (NCBI): domain Bacteria; kingdom Pseudomonadati; phylum Pseudomonadota; class Gammaproteobacteria; order Enterobacterales; family Erwiniaceae; genus Pantoea; species Pantoea sp. YU22. Next base: position 78,702 of record NZ_RYDU01000010.1, read on the forward strand.
CATTGCTCATGTAGTAGCTGAAGCCAACATAGTCGGCGCAGCCGTTGCGTAGCGTCTCGGCGTCATCCGCCTCCATCTGAATCTGGTAGCCTTTGCGCGCCCACTCTTTTAGCGTATAGGCCGGATAAGCGCCGCGCATCTGCACGTCGCTGAAGACATAGCGCTGATGCATCGCTTCCTGCGCCAGCATCACGTCGTCTGGATGGCAGGAGTAAGGGTAGATCGGCACCATGGCGATCATGCAGCCGATCTGAAAATCGGGATTGATGGCGTGACCCAGGCTGACCACTTTTGCGCTGGCGACAAACTGATGATGCATCACCTGATACATCACCTCTTCCGGCTTTTCATGCTCGGTGAAGACCACGCCGGAACAGCAGTAGCCAAACAGCGGATACTGCCAGTTGCGCTGATTGTTGATCTCGTTGAAGGTCATCCAGTACTTCACCTTGTGCTGATAGCGACGCATAACCACTTCGCTAAAGCGCACAAAGAAATCTACCACCTGACGGCTGCGCCAGCCGCCATACTGTTTCACCAGGTGATAGGGCATTTCAAAGTGGGAAAGGGTGATAACCGGCTCGATGCCATATTTCAGCAGTTCGTCGAACAGGTCGTCGTAAAACTGCAGGCCCGCTTCGTTCGGTTCCTGTTCGTCGCCGTCAGGGAAGATACGCGTCCAGGCGATGGAGGTACGGAAACACTTAAAGCCCATCTCGGCAAACAGCGCCACATCCTCTTTATAGCGGGAGTAAAATTCTACGCCCTGATGATTGGGATAAAAGTTGCCTGGCTGCACGCCGTCGGTAATAACACGGCTGACGCCATGCGCGCCGCCGGTCAGCACGTCGGCGATGCTGACGCCTTTGCCGCCTTGATCCCAGCCGCCCTCGACCTGATGCGCCGCCACCGCGCCGCCCCATAAGAAGTGTTGCGGAAAGCCTGATTCGTTATGCATACGTCCCTCTCAGCGAAATAAATCTTGCCGCGAGTGTAACAAAGCAAAAAGGGAAGTCACGATATAACACCGGCGCGCCAGGGTAATATGTTACGCCCGTAAAACAGCCTGTTTTATTTAATCAGCAGCCGACCGATAGCTTCAAGAATATACATAACCGGCACCTGGGTAGTGATGTCGTAATTATCGCTCAGGCGGATCACCGGGACATGATAAGCCAGGGCGAAATCGCTCATTTTCGCCAGGGAGCTGCTCTCGGAATGGGTAATGGCAAGGGTCTGGCAGCGACGCAGACTGAACTGGCTGGCGAGGCGCAATATTTCCGGCGTCTCGCCAGAGACAGAGAGCAATATCGCCAGCGTATTTTCATCTACGCTGCCGCTGACCGGATAATAGGGATCGTCGATATAGTGGCTGAATTTCCCTACGTTAGAGAAAAAGCGCGCACCATATTTAGCCAGGCTGCCCGAGGTGCCCGCGCCAATAAAGAAAAGCTGCTCAGCCTGATTAATCATCCTGGCGGCGCGGGATATCAGCTCGCTGAATTCGTCGTTATTAATACTTTTGAAAAAGCTCAGCATTTCGCTGACGCCGACGTTCGCCTGTACCGGCTGCGTCTGCTGCTGCGCCAGGCGAAAACGGATGCGGAATTCCGACCAGCCGTCGCACCGCATCTTGCGGCAGAAGCGCAGCACGGTGGTGGTAGAGACGCCCGCTCGCTCCGCCAACTCACGGATGGTCATATAACTGACGCTTTCCGGGTGTTTAATGATGTCGTGATAAACCTGCATTTCCAGGTCATTCAGGCTGGCAAGATCGTGATGAGAGAACATCTGCGGGCGCGCTCATTAAAAATGGATCTGCGGGCAGTGTACCAGATTTGCGCAGCGCACAGGCTGTAACAGGCATTCACAGATTAATTTTAGCGTACAATTGTACTCTCAAAATGTTCCCGGTTATGCTGGTGGTTATAAAACCCTCACTCACCCCGACATTCAGGATCGCGCCATTATGAAAAATCGGTTAGTCGCTCAGGGCTATTCGCTCGCTGAGGAGATCGCCAACAGCATAAGCCATGGTTTCGGCTGCCTGTTCGGCATTGTCGGACTGGTGCTGCTGCTGGTGCAGGCGGTTGAAATGGGTGCCAGCGCCACCGCCATCACCAGCTATAGCCTGTACGGCGGCAGCATGATTCTGCTGTTCCTGGCTTCTACGCTTTATCACGCCATTCCTCATCACGGGGCCAAGCGCTGGCTGAAAAAGCTCGACCACTGCGCCATCTATCTGCTGATCGCCGGCACCTATACGCCTTTCTTGCTGGTAGGGCTGAAGTCGCCGCTGGCGCATGGGATGATGGTGGTGATCTGGGGTCTGGCGCTGGCGGGGATTATTTTTAAGCTCACCATTGCGCACCGCTTCAAGGCGCTGTCGCTGGTGACCTATCTCTGTATGGGATGGCTGTCGCTGGTTGTGATTTATCAGCTGACGCTGAAGCTATCGCCAGGGGGCATCTGGCTGCTGGCGGCGGGCGGCATTATCTATTCGCTCGGCGTTATTTTCTATGTAGCGCGACGCATACCCTATAACCACGCCATCTGGCACGCCTTTGTGCTGGGCGGCAGCGCCTGTCATTTCTGCGCTATCTACTTTTATGTTATGTAAACCGCAACCTCCCTCCCATAAGGAGAGGGAGATTGCAGCCAGACGTTACTCTTCCAGCGAATAGGGCAGCGGCTGAATCAGCAGACGGCCGCCCTCATCGCCTTCCACGCGCAGCACGCTTTCCGGCTCCAGATCGTTATTCATCACCACCTGAACCCATACGTCGCCATCCTCAAGCTGAACGGCGGCAAGCACGGTGCCGGTACGACGCCAGCGCTCGCCCATTTGCAGCTCCAGCGAATCATTCGCTGCGGGAACCCGGCTCGCCTGGCCCGCCAGCCAGTAAAGCGCGCGCTTGTTGGCGCCGCGGAATTTGGCGCGCGCCACCATCTCCTGCCCGGTATAGCAGCCTTTTTTAAAGCTGATGGCGTCGAGCGCCTGCATATTGGTGGCCTGCGGGATCAGCTGCGCGGAGGTCGCCGGGTCGATCACCGGTATGCCTGCCTCGATATCAAGCGCCAGCCACTGCGTGCTGTCGTTCAGCTGCGCGTCGTCGGCCAGCTTCTGCTGCAGCGCCTGCGCCTGCTCGTCTGTGGTCACAATCAGGAAGCGCTCGGCGGGCGTGGCGAACCACAGCAGCGTGGTGTCCGCCTGCTGCACCACTGGCGTCTCGCTGTCCGGCAGGGTATCGAACAGGCTGGCCAGCGCCGCGCGCGCCTGGAAGCCCGCTACGCCAAGCAGCACAGCTTCATCGTCCGGTAGCAGCGTCACTTTAGAGAACACCGCATATTTTTTCAGTTCGGCCAGCTGCGTGTCGCGCAGCTCGCGACGCACCAGGTAGGCGTAGCCTTCACCGCGATGGAACAGACGCAGGTTGCTCCACATTTTGCCTTTCGCGTCGCAGTGCGCCGCCGGACGGTGCTGATCCGCCCCCATCGCGGCGACGTCCAGCGTAAGCTGGCCTTGCAGATAAGAGGTGCTGTCGGCACCCTGCACCGATACCAGCGCCCAGGCCTCCAGCGACATCAGGGTTAACGGCAGACGAGAGGCGGCCACGGGCTGGCGCGGCGGTAAGCTGAAAATAGGCATTGGCTGTCCTGATTAAAAAGGTTAATCCTGAACTCAATGTTAAAAGAGCATACTGGCTTTGCAACAGGTTTACGGAATCGGGCGCACAAATCGCGAGTCGGCGCGGTAACGACAGGCATGCGCGCGCGGCGCGTCGCACAGCATCGCAACGGGCCCCTGCAGGCGCAATAAAACCAGGTTACACTAGCCGCACTGTCTGAACTGCGGAAATAACTCACATGGACATTCATGACAAATCACGCATTCACTGGGCCTGCCGTCGTGGCATGCTGGAGCTGGATGTGGCTATTATGCCTTTCTTCAAATATGAATATGACACGCTCAGCGATACCGACAAAAAGGCTTTTGTCGCGCTGCTGAAGAGCGACGATCCCGATCTCTTCAACTGGATGATGGATCACGGCGAACCGGCCGATCCCGAGCTGAAGCGCATTATCCGGCTGATCCAACAGCGCAACCGTGAACGCGGCCCCGTGGCAATGTAAGCTGCGGCCGTCGCGGCAGGCGCGCGTGCTGCACGGCGCGCTTGCGACAGGCGCGCTGCTTACGGTAGCGGGCGCGCCGTTGCCCGCGCTTTTCTGGCTGATAAAAATCCCGATTTTGCTGCTGATGATGCGCGAAAGCCTGCAGCAGCAGCGACGCCTGGCGCAGCGGCGGGGACTGTTACAGCATAAAAGTGACGACAGCTGGCGCTGGCAGGGCGCGCGCTGGCGCATCGTCGGGCCGATCCGCTGGCTGCCTGGCGCGGCGCTGCTGGTGTTGCGCAGTGAAAAAGGACGCCTGTACAGGCTGTGGCTGATGCAGGATATGATGCCGCCCGCCCGCTGGCGTCAGTTCCGCGCCCGCTTGCTCTGCCGCGCGGAAAGGGGGTAGGCCGACCGCTACAGCAGCGCGGCGGTTTCGGTCAGGATCTGCTCGCACCACTGTTCGATGCGTTCATCGGTCACGTCGAACTGATTAACATCGTCCAGCGCCAGGCCAACGAACTGCTTGCCATCGGCGCTAAGCGGCTTCGGACTGGTAAATTCATAGCCTTCCAGCGGCCAGTAACCAACAAACGTCACCCCCATCGGCAGCAGCAGCTCATGCAGCATACCCATTGCGTCCAGGAACCATTCGCCATAGCCAAGCTGGTCGCCCATGCCGTAGAGCGCGACGATTTTACCCCGCAGATTGAGCGTCGGCAGCTGCGGCCAGATCGCTTCCCAGTCCTCCTGCAGCTCGCCGAAATCCCAGGTAGGGATGCCTAAAATCAGTAAATCGTACTGCTCCATCAGCAGCGGATCGTCATCTTTCACGTTGTGCAGCGTGACCAGCTCAGCCCCGATAAAGTCGCGGATTTTCTCTGCGGCCATTTCGGTATAGCAGGTACTTGAGCCGTAAAAAAGACCAATTTTCATGCAGATAATGCTCTGAGTAAGTCTGACTTTGGCGCAATTGTATCAGAAGCAGGGCGGATTCAGGCATAATGAGCATGATTTTACCTCAAGGGCGGGGATACCGTGCAAGACAGCGACCTGACAGAACAGTTTCTGGATGCGCTCTGGATTGAACGCAATCTGGCGCAAAATACCTTGTCCTCTTACCGCCAGGACTTAAAGACGCTGACCGACTGGCTGACGCATCACGGTCTGACGCTGTTGACGCTGCAGACGGCGGATTTGCAGCAGTTTCTCGCCGAGCGGCTGGAAGGCGGTTATAAAGCCAGCAGTTCGGCGCGGCTGCTCAGCGCCATGCGCCGCATCTTTCAGTATCTCTACCGCGAAAAGCTACGCAGCGACGATCCCAGCACGCTGCTCTCTGCGCCGAAGCTGCCGCAGCGGCTGCCGAAAGATCTTAGCGAAGCGCAGGTCGAGCGGCTGCTGCAGGCGCCCAGCACCGAGATTCCGCTGGAGCTGCGCGACAAGGCGATGCTGGAGCTGCTCTATGCGACGGGGCTGCGCGTCTCGGAACTGGTCGGGTTGACCCTGAGCGACGTCAGTCTGCGTCAGGGCGTGGTGCGCGTGATCGGGAAAGGCAATAAAGAGCGTCTTGTGCCGCTGGGTGAAGAGGCCGTTTACTGGCTGGAGCACTACCTTGAACATGGCCGCCCCTGGCTGCTTAACGGACAGACGCTGGACGTCATGTTTCCCAGCAGCCGCGCGCAGCAGATGACGCGACAGACATTCTGGCACCGCATCAAGCACTACGCTGTGCTGGCGGGCATCGACAGCGAAAAACTGTCGCCGCACGTGCTGCGCCACGCCTTCGCCACCCATTTGTTGAACCACGGCGCCGACCTGCGTGTCGTACAGATGTTGCTGGGACACAGCGACCTCTCTACCACGCAAATTTATACGCATGTCGCTACCGAGCGGCTGCGTCAGTTGCATCAACAGCATCATCCGCGCGCCTGACGCGGACATTAAGGAAAGAAGATGAAGAAATTTCTCCTGCTGGCTCTGTTGGCTGGCGCCTTCAGCAGCGTAGCTCAGGCCGATGACGGCGCGATCCTGCAGTCCCTGAAAAAGCTGGGCCTGAAGCAGACGGAAATCGCGCCATCGCCGCTGCCGGGTTTTAAAACCGTGCTGACGGAAAGCGGTGTGATTTACGTTACCGAAGATGGCAAACATATGATTCAGGGCCCGCTCTACGACGTCAGCGGCGCGCAGCCGGTCAACGTCACCAATCAGCTGCTCGACAAAAAGGTCGAGGCGCTGGCGCCGCAGATGATCGTCTATAAAGCGGCGAAAGAGCAGCACGTCATTACCGTTTTTACCGATATCACCTGCGGCTACTGCCGCAAGCTGCATGAGCAAATGGCCGACTACAATGCGCTGGGCATCACGGTGCGCTACCTCGCTTTCCCACGCGAAGGGCTGCACGGCCAGATAGAAAACGCCATGAAGGCGATCTGGTGCGCGGCCGATCGCAACAAAGCCTTTGATGAAGCGATGAAGGGCAACGCGCCGCAGATGAGCGCGCCGGACAGCTGTAAGATCGATCTCGATCAGCACTACAAGCTGGGCATTCTTTACGGCATCCAGGGCACGCCGGCGATCCTGACCGACTCCGGCATGATGATCCCGGGTTATCAGGGGCCGCAGGAGCTGAAGCAGGTGTTGGATCAGCAGAAGCGCGGTGGCTAATTGGCAGTGATTAAATCAGTAGAACTGCGGCGGCGTGAAGTGAGCGTTGAGGATCAACTCCCGACGGATCTTCCGCCGCTGCTTAAACGGCTTTATCTGCAGCGCGGCGTGCGCAGCCCGGCTGAGCTGGAGCGCGGTGCGAAGCATCTGCTGCCTTTCACCACCCTGAACGGGCTGGATGAGGCGGTTGAGCTGCTGCACCAGGCGCTGCTCGACGGGCGGCGCATTATGGTCGTGGGCGATTTCGACGCCGACGGTGCGACCAGCACTGCGCTGACGGTGCTGGCGCTGCGCAGTATGGGCGGCCATAACGTGCAGTATCTGGTGCCTAACCGCTTCGACGACGGCTACGGCCTGAGCCCGGAAGTGGTGGAGCAGGCGCGCGCACGCGGCGCGCAGCTGATCCTGACGGTGGATAACGGCATCTCTTCCCACAGCGGCGTCGCCTGCGCGCATCAGCACGGCATTCCGGTGCTGATCACCGATCACCATCTGCCGGGCGAAACCCTGCCTGAGGCGGAGGCGATTGTTAACCCCAATCTGCACGACTGCGCCTTTCCGTCGCGCGCGCTGGCGGGGGTCGGCGTCGCGTTTTACCTGATGATGGCGCTGCGCGCGCATCTGCGCAAGCTGGGCTGGTTTGGCGCAACGCGCGCCGAGCCGAACCTGGCGGAGCTGCTGGATCTGGTCGCGCTCGGCACCGTGGCCGACGTGGTGCCGCTCGACGTCAATAACCGTATTCTGGTGTGGCAGGGGCTGAGCCGCATTCGCGCCGGAAAGTGCCGTCCGGGCATACGCGCGCTACTGGAGATCGCCAACCGCGACGCGCGCCAGCTGGTGGCGAGCGACCTCGGCTTCGCCCTTGGCCCGCGCCTGAATGCGGCGGGGCGGCTCGATGATATGTCGGTCGGCGTGGCGCTGCTGCTTACCGACGACATTACGCAGGCGCGTATGCTGGCCAGCGAGCTGGATGCGCTGAACCAGACGCGCAAAGAGATTGAACAGGGTATGCAGAGCGAGGCGCTGGCGCTGTGTCAGGCGCTGGAGCGTCAGCAGACCGACCTGCCGCTGGGACTGGCTTTTTACCATCCTGAATGGCATCAGGGCGTGGTCGGCATTCTTGCCTCGCGGCTGAAAGAGCGTTTTTATCGTCCGGTTATCGCTTTTGCCCCGGCGGGCGACGGCACGCTAAAAGGCTCTGGACGGTCGATTCCCGGCCTGCACCTGCGTGACGCGCTGGAGCGGCTCGATACGCTCTATCCCGGCATGATGCTGAAGTTTGGCGGTCACGCCATGGCGGCGGGGCTGTCGCTGGAGGAGACGCAGTTCGAGGCGTTCCGTCAGCGTTTCGCCGAGCTGCTGGGAGAGTGGCTGAGCGAAGAGACGCTGCAGAGCGTTATCTGGTCAGACGGCGCGCTGCAGCCGGGCGAGTTCAGCATACAGACCGCCGAGCTGCTGCGCGAAGCGGGCCCCTGGGGACAGGCGTTTCCTGAGCCCGCCTTCGACGGCAAATTCAAACTGCTGCAGCAGCGGCTGGTAGGCGAACGCCATCTGAAAGTGATGCTGGAGCCGCTCGGCGGCGGCCCGCTGATTGACGGCATCGCTTTTAACGTCGACACCACGCTGTGGCCTGACAGCAGCGTGCGTCAGGTGGAGCTGGCCTTTAAGCTCGATATCAATGAATACCGCGGCAATCGCTCGGTACAGCTGATTATCGATCATCTCTGGCCGCTGAATTAATCCGGCCTCAGTGGCGGATCTGCTGAAGATCCGCCGCCGACAGCCCGGTCACTTCCTGCACCAGCGTAAAATCGAGCCTTCTGGCCAGCATATTGCGCGCAATCGCCAGCGTCGCCTCGCGCTGGCCTTCATTGCGCCCTTTGTAACGGCCTTCGCTAAGGCCTTCTTCGCGTCCCATTTGCTTAAGCTGTTCCGCAATCGTCATCAGTTCTTCCTTTTGCTGCGGTACGCGGCGCGCAAGCGCTTCGATAAAGCTTTTCGCCTGCGGTACGTCGCCCGCCTGAATCATAGAGTTAATCAGCGCCAGCCGCTGTTTGTGGGTCACTGAATTTTGCAGCATAAACGTGACGAGCGGCTCAAACAACCTGGTGAGATCACGCTGACGAAGAGGTTTACTGCCAGGGACGGCGCGCCACTGAAACCCTACAATCTCACGGCTATTTCAGTTAGACTGCGGGGTTTCCATCCCGACATTCAGCGAAAAGACCCGAAAGCCATGTTTGAAATTAATCCGGTTAAAAACCGCATCCAGGACCTCACCGAGCGCAGCGACGTTCTTAGGGGGTATCTTTGACTACGATGCCAAGAAAGAACGTCTCGAAGAAGTAAACGCCGAGCTGGAGCAGCCAGACGTCTGGAACGAACCTGAACGCGCGCAGGCGCTGGGTAAAGAACGCTCTTCGCTGGAAGCCATCGTCGACACTCTCGATCAAATGCAGCAGGGCCTGGAAGATGTTGAAGGACTGCTGGAGCTGGCGGTAGAAGCGGACGACGAAGAGACTTTCAACGAAGCCGTTGCCGAACTCGACACGCTGGAAACCAAACTGGGCGAGCTGGAATTCCGCCGTATGTTCTCCGGGGAATATGACAGCGCCGACTGCTATATCGATCTGCAGGCCGGTTCCGGTGGCACCGAAGCACAGGACTGGGCCAGCATGTTGCTGCGTATGTATTTGCGCTGGGCCGAATCCAAAGGCTTTAAAACCGAAATCATCGAAGAATCAGAAGGCGAAGTGGCCGGTCTGAAATCCGCCACCGTGCGCATTTCCGGCGACTACGCGTTTGGCTGGCTGCGTACCGAAACCGGCGTGCATCGCCTGGTGCGTAAGAGTCCTTTTGACTCCGGCGGCCGTCGCCACACCTCATTTAGCTCTGCGTTTATTTATCCGGAAGTGGATGACGATATCGACATCGACATCAACCCGGCGGATCTGCGCATTGACGTCTACCGCGCGTCGGGCGCGGGCGGTCAGCACGTTAACCGTACCGAATCGGCGGTGCGTATCACCCATATTCCGACCGGCACGGTTACGCAGTGTCAGAACGACCGCTCTCAGCATAAAAACAAAGATCAGGCGATGAAGCAGATGAAGGCGAAGCTGTACGAGCTTGAGATGCAAAAGAAAAATGCTGAGAAGCAGGCGCTGGAAGACAACAAGTCTGACATCGGCTGGGGTAGCCAGATTCGCTCCTATGTGCTGGATGATTCCCGCATCAAAGATCTGCGCACCGGCGTTGAAACCCGCAATACTCAGGCGGTGCTGGATGGCGATCTCGATCGTTTTATTGAAGCAAGTTTAAAAGCAGGGCTATAAGGAACCGACATGTCAGAACAACAACCGCAGAGCGCTGATGCCGCCCTTGAGTTAAATAACGAACTGAAAACGCGTCGCGAAAAACTCAGCGCGCTGCGTGAAAACGGCGTGGCCTTTCCTAACGATTTCCGCCGTGATACCACCTCGGACGTGCTGCACGCGCAGTATGACGAAAAGAGCAACGAAGAGCTGGAAGATTTAGGCGTTGAGGTCAGCGTCGCCGGACGCATGATGACCCGCCGCATTATGGGCAAGGCCTCTTTTGTGACGCTGCAGGACGTGGGCGGCCGCATTCAGCTCTATGTGTCGCGCGACGACCTGGCGGAAGGCATCTATAACGAACAGTTCAAGAAATGGGATCTGGGCGATATTCTCGGCGCGCGCGGCAAGCTGTTTAAAACCAAAACCGGTGAGCTGTCGATTCACTGCCACGAGCTGCGTCTGTTGACCAAAGCGCTGCGTCCGCTGCCGGACAAATTCCACGGCCTCGCCGATCAGGAAACCCGCTATCGCCAGCGCTATCTCGATCTGATTGCCAACGACGATTCGCGCCACACCTTTAAAGTGCGTTCAAAAATCATGGCCGGCATCCGCCAGTTCATGGTGAACCGCGACTTTATGGAAGTGGAAACCCCGATGATGCAGGTGATCCCGGGCGGTGCCTCCGCGCGTCCGTTTATCACCCATCACAATGCGCTCGATATCGACATGTATCTGCGTATCGCGCCGGAGCTCTACCTGAAGCGTCTGGTGGTAGGCGGTTTCGATCGCGTATTCGAGATCAACCGTAACTTCCGTAACGAAGGCATCTCGCCGCGCCATAACCCTGAGTTCACCATGATGGAACTCTATATGGCCTACGCGGATTACAAAGACCTGATCGAACTGACTGAAAGCCTGTTCCGCACCCTGGCGCAGGACGTGCTCGGCACCACTAAAGTGCCTTACGGCGAGCAGGAATTCGATTTCGGCAAGCCGTTTGAGCAGCTGACCATGCGCGAAGCGATCAAAAAGTACCGCCCGGAAACCGATCTGGCGGATCTGGATGATTTCGACAAAGCCGTGGCGATTGCACAGGCTATCGGCATTAAAGTCGAGAAGAGCTGGGGCCTGGGCCGCGTAGTGACGGAGATTTTCGAAGAGACGGCGGAAGCGCATTTGATCCAGCCGACGTTTATCACCGAATACCCGGCGGAAGTGTCGCCGCTGGCGCGCCGCAACGACGAGAACCCGGAAATTACCGATCGTTTTGAATTCTTTATCGGCGGCCGCGAAATCGGCAACGGCTTCTCGGAGCTGAACGATGCGGAAGATCAGGCGGAGCGTTTCCAGCAGCAGGTAAACGCGAAAGACGCGGGCGACGACGAAGCGATGTTCTACGACGAAGACTACGTTACGGCGCTGGAACATGGCCTGCCGCCGACGGCGGGTCTGGGCATCGGTATCGACCGCATGGTTATGCTGTTCACCAACAGCCATACCATTCGCGACGTGATCCTGTTCCCGGCGCTGCGTCCGGGCGGCGCGAAGTAAACAAAGAAGGCCAGCGATGCTGGCCTTCTTTTTTTCTGGCCGTCAGGATTTCACTACGCCGTTCAGCCAGGCTTCGAAGCGCGCATAGGGCACATAGAGCGCAACGTCGCGATAGAGGGTTTTCCCGCTCTGGTTATCATCAATGCGGCTGCTGTAGCCGACAATCACCCCCGCCAGGGTATCATCCGAGGCGTTATAGACCGCGCCGCCCGACATGCCTTTCACCACGCCGGCATTGGCCGCAACCACCACGCACTGCGCCTTGTTCCAGCTGTTCGCTAATGACGTATTAATCAGGTTCTCGCCGCTGGAGCTGACCGGCATCGCGCTGATAAAGCTGTAGCCGTAGAGATTCACTTTGTCGCCGATATGGCTGTTGCGAAAACGCGGCGGCAGATTAGCTTCGCTATTTTTATGGTAAACCACGGCGAGATCGCACTCAGGATGCCAGGCCTTAACGCGATAAAGCGAGAACTTAGCGACGTGCGCGGCGGTCAGGCTATATTCCGCCGTCAGCGGAATGGTGGTGCCCAGGGTTCCCAGCCCGAGCGCGGTGGGAATGCCGGTATAGGTCATATCAACGCGCTTTTGCGCTTCGCTGCTGTACTCATAGTGGCCGACGGAGCAGCCGCTGAGACAGAGCGCCATCAGAGCGATTAGCCGTTGCATTTTCTCTCCCCGCATAAGAATGGCTTTACATTATCGGACAAGGCATTTGGGGTATCGGCAATGCATCCTGTTCCTTTACGCAATAAATCAACATGAAACGCGCCCTTTTTAATAGTGCGGCTGCCCCTCACTATCAAGCGTAGCGCGTAATAGGGGAGGCTATTGTTAAGATTCTGGCAAACATCCGGCACTCATTATTGCGTCTGCGGCAAAAGATCCTTGCCGCACGCGGGGTGTATGCCGAGAGGCGGCTATGATTTAATACCCACCGTGACGAAGTTCAAATTTTTATAACCGTCCGCGCCCGGCGTCCGCTGCGGCGTTCACCTGCTTATCGATTGGGAGAGTGTGTTATGCCTGTTGCTTTACTGGCGCTGGCGCTGAGTGCGTTTGCGATTGGAACCACCGAGTTCGTCATTATGGGCCTGCTGCCCGAGGTGGCGGGCGATCTGCGGGTCTCGATTCCGTCGGCAGGCTGGCTCATCAGCGGCTACGCGCTGGGCGTCGCCATCGGCGCGCCGATTATGGCGCTGTTGACCGCCAGACTGCCGCGTAAAAAAACACTTATCCTGCTGATGATTATCTTTATTATCGGCAACGTGCTCTGTGCGCTGGCCTACACCTATAACCTGCTGATGATGGCTCGCGTCATTACCGCGCTCTGTCACGGTGCCTTCTTTGGCATCGGTGCGGTCGTGGCGGCAAGCCTGGTGGCGCCGGGCCGTCAGGCGTCGGCCGTGGCGCTGATGTTTACCGGCCTGACGCTGGCGAACGTGCTCGGCGTGCCGCTCGGCACCTGGTTTGGTCAGCTGTTCGGCTGGCGCGCCACCTTCTGGGGCGTCGCCATTATCGGCGTGCTGGCCTTTATCGCGCTGATTGTCAGCCTGCCGGTCAATAAAGAAGAGAAGCCGGTGCATCTGGCGAGCGAAATCAGCGCGCTGGCTAACGGCAAGCTGTGGCTTTCGCTGCTGATGACGGTGTTCTTCGCCGCGGCGATGTTCGCGCTGTTCAGCTATATCGCGCCGCTGCTGCTGCAGGTTACCGGCATCAGCGCGCGCGGCGTCAGCTGGACGCTGTTCCTGATTGGCGCAGGCCTGACCGTCGGCAATATCCTCGGCGGCAAGCTGGCGGACTGGAAGGTTTCCTTCAGCCTGATTTTAAGCTTCTCGCTGATCGCCATCTTCTCGCTGCTGTTTAGCTGGACCAGCCATGCGCTGTGGCTGGCGGAAGTGACGCTGTTCCTGTGGGCGATGGCGACTTTCGCCACCGTACCGGGTTTGCAGATCAACGTGGTGCGCCATGGCAAGGAGGCGCCGAATCTGGTCTCGACGCTGAACATTTCCGCCTTTAACGTCGGCAATGCGCTGGGCGCATGGGTCGGCGGCGCGGTAATCGGACGAGGCTACGGCCTGACCGCGGTGCCGGTCGCCGCCGCCGCGCTGGCCGCTGTAGGCCTGCTGATCTGTCTGATCACCTTCCGTAAAGCGGGCGGCAGCGCCGCAACAGTGCGCGCCTAAGCCAGCCGTTCGGCGATGCGCCGGGGAAAGTCGGCCACCTGCGTCTGCAGGTGGTAAACAAAGGCGGCGACCAGCGCCGAGGCGGGGCGGTGCAGCGGGCGCACCAGACTGACGGTAAAAGGCACCGCGACGCTGAATTTACGCATCACCACACCGCTGTCGGCATAATCGAGCGCCGTCAGCGGATTCACCACCGAAATCCCCACGCCCGCGCGCACCATCGCACAAACCGACGCCGCGCTGTGCGTCTCCAGCACCAGCCTGCGCTCCACGTCCTTTTCATGAAACAGCGTATCCAGCAGCTGGCGATAGCTGTCGGCGCGCGACAGGCTGACGTAGTTTTCTCCGGCGAAATCCTGCGGCGTCAGCACCGCGCGTGCGCAGAGCGGGTGCTGCTGCGGCAGAACGCACACCTCGTCGCAGGTCAGCAGCGCCAGGCGTTCCGTACCGGCAGGCGCATGCTGGGTTTCGGTCAGGCCGAGATCGTAGCGCTGCGCCGACAGCCACTCCTCCAGCAGCGGCGACTCCTGCGGAATAATATTCAGGCTGACGTCGGGATAGCGCTGCATAAAGGGCTGCACCAGCGGCGGCAGCAGCGACTGCGAAAAGACCGGCAGACAGGCGATCGACAGCTCCCCCTGACGAAACTGACGCAGCCCGTCCGCCGCCTCCATAATGCGATCCAGCCCGTACCACGAGCGCTGCACCTCTTCGAACAGGCGCAACCCCTGCACTGTGGGCTGCAGCCGACCGCGCACGCGCGAGAAGAGCCGTAGCCCAAGCTGCGTTTCCAGTCGCGCCAGCTCGCGGCTGACGGTGGGCTGCGAGGTGTTCAGCAGCGTCGCGGCCTGCGTCAGATTGCCGCTGGTCATCACCGCGTGAAAGATCTCAATGTGTCGCCAGTTAATTTTTGCCATGGGCTACCATATCCATTTTGCATAGAAGCTATTAAAACAGATATTTTTCAGCATGGCACGGTTCTGGCTTAATAGCCGTAACCACAGGAGAATCCTTATGCCACGCGCCTTAACCGACCACACCACCGCGCTTAACGCTGAACAGCTGCTGCCGCTGGCGCAGCAGTACAACGGCCCGTTCTGGGCCTATGACGCACAGATTATTCAGCAGCGTATCGAACAGCTGCGCGCCTTCGACGTAGTGCGCTTCGCGCAAAAAGCCTGCTCCAACATTCATATCCTGCGCCTGATGCGCGCGGCGGGCGTTAAGGTCGACTCGGTATCGCTCGGCGAAATCGAACGCGCGCTGGCGGCGGGTTTTCAGCCTGGCGGCGAAGAGATCGTGTTTACCGCCGACGTTTTCGATCGGCCGACGCTGGCGCGCATCGCGGAGCTGAAGGTGCCGGTTAACGCCGGCTCGGTGGATATGCTGCATCAGCTGGGCAACGTTTCCCCTGGCCACGCGGTGTGGCTGCGCATTAACCCTGGCTTCGGCCATGGCCACAGCCAGAAAACCAATACCGGCGGCGAGAACAGCAAACACGGCATCTGGCACAGCGAGCTGCCGCAGGCGCTGAAGGCGATTGAGCAATATGGCCTGCGGCTGGTCGGCTTGCATATGCATATCGGCTCCGGCGTCGATTACGGCCATCTCCAGCAGGTATGCGATGCGATGGTGGAGCAGGTGATCGCGCTCGGCCACGACCTTGAGGCGATTTCGGCGGGCGGCGGCCTCTCCATTCCTTACCGCTTCGGCGAAGAGGCGATCGACACCGCGCACTATTTCGGGCTGTGGGATGCGGCGCGCCAGCGTATCGCCGCCCATCTCGGCCATCCGGTCAAGCTGGAGATCGAGCCGGGCCGTTTTCTGGTTGCTGAATCAGGCGTGCTGGTGTCGCAGGTGCGCGCGGTGAAAGCGATGGGCAGCCGCCACTTCGTGCTGGTGGATGCGGGCTTCAGCGATCTGATGCGTCCCTCTATGTACGGCAGCTATCACCATATTTCGCTGCTGGCGGGCGACGGACGCGCTGTCGATGAGCAGACGCGGGTCGATAGCGTGGTCGCCGGGCCGCTGTGCGAATCAGGCGACGTCTTTACCCAGCTGGAAGGCGGCAAGGTCGAAACGCGCGCGCTGCCTGCGGCACGGGTGGGTGACTATCTGGTGTTTCACGATACCGGCGCCTACGGTGCGTCGATGTCCTCTAACTACAACAGCCGCCCGCTGATCCCGGAAGTGCTGTTCGAACAGGGCAGGGCGCGCGAAATCCGCCGTGCGCAGACCATCCAGGAACTGCTGGCGCTTGAGCTGAGCTAAGGCGCGCGTCAGGTGAAGATCCTCTCTTTGCGCGACGCGCCGCAGTTCGCCGGACAGATCTCCGACTGGCTGTGGCTCGCCTTTGACGCGGACAACAGTCGCGACTTTATGGCCAGCGTGGTGGAGAGTTCGCTGCAGGAGGCGGAGTTTCCCGTCACCTTCGTTGCCGTTGACGACGCAGGCAGGGCGGTAGGTACGGTGGGCTTCTGGCGCTGCGACCTGATTAGCCGTCAGGATCTCTTCCCCTGGCTCGCTGCGCTCTATGTCGAGGAAAGCGCGCGCGGTGGCGGCCTGAGCGCGGCGCTACAGCAGCATGTGATCGACTACGCGCGGCAGCGCGGCTATGGCCGCCTGTGGCTCTGGTCCACCTTTGGCGACTATTACGAACGCCACGGCTGGACGCCAGCGGGCGAGGCGCTGGACTACCCGCATAAAAGGGTCAGGCTTTACCGGCGCGAGATTTAACCCGGCCCGCTCACTGAATGCCGTCGCACCAGCGTCGGGCTGAACATATTGGTCACCTCCGGCAACGGCTGCCCGTGGGCCAGCGCCAGCGCCAGCTCCGCCGCCTGCTGCGCCATGGTGACAATGGGATAGCGCACCGTCGTCAGGCGTGGGCGCACGTAGCGCGACACCAGCACGTCATCAAAGCCGATCAGCGACATCTCCTCCGGCACGCGAACGCCGTTATCGCTCAGCACCGCCAGCGCCCCGGCGGCCATCGAGTCGTTATAGCAGGCCACGGCGGAAAAACTGCGGCCCCGCCCCAGCAGCTCGGTCATCGCCTGTTCGCCGCCGACTTCATCCGGTTCGCCGAGCGTAACCAGCCGATCGTTGCAGGGCAGGCCGTGCTCTTTCAGCGCGTCGTAATAGCCCTGCAGGCGATCTTCGGAGTCGGAAATCGGATGGGTGGAGCAGATAAAGGCGATGTTCTGATGCCCCTGCTGGATCAGATGGCGCGTCGCCAGCCAGGCACCGTAGCGGTCGTCGAGCGCGATACAGCGCTGTTCAAACCCTTTCAGCAGCCGGTTTAACAGCACCATGCCCGGCACCTGCTTCATCAGCAGCTCCAGCTCGGCGTCAGGGATTTTCTTGGCATGCACCACCAGCGCAGCGCAGCGATGGCGCATCAGCTGCTCAATCGCCTGACGCTCTTTTTCCTCATTATGGTAACCGTTACCAATCAGCAAAAAGTTGCCGGTCTGTCCGGCTATTTCATCAACTGCCTTAACCATTGCGCCGAAAAAAGGGTCGGACACATCGCCGACCACCAGTCCTAAGGTCTCTGTTGACTGCTGCGCCAGCGCGCGCGCGTTGGCGTTAGGATGGTACTGCAGCTCCTCCATCGCCTGGCTGACGGCCTGACGCGAACTCTCGCTGGCTTTAGGCGAATTATTAATCACACGGGAAACCGTCGCGACGGAAACTCCCGCCAGTCTGGCAACATCCTTAATCGTAGCCATGCCTTGACCTGCTTTAGGGAAAACGTTTACACATGGCAGCAGTGTTACGGAAAAGGCGGCCTACATCAAGCCGGTAGAATGTCTGCGCCGTCGCAAAAAGGGGCAAAATTCCAGGCTTAACCCGGCGCAGGGTCGCGTGGTATCCTGCGTTTTTCCCTTACCTGCCGTAAAAGAAACCATGAAAAAGCGAGTGCCGCATCTGGCGCACTGGGGCGCATTCTCCGCCGTAACTGAAAACGATCGCCTGATCGGCTGCGAGCCGTTCTTCGCCGACGCCGATCCGTCGCCGATGCTGAACACCATTCCCGAGCTGGTCTACTCCGACAAACGTATTCGCCAGCCGATGGTGCGCCGCTCCTGGCTGAAAGCGCGCGAAAAAAGCGACCGCACGCTGCGTGGACGAGAAGATTTCGTCGCCGTTGACTGGGAGACCGCGCTGGATCTGGTGGCGGACGAAAATCGCCGCATCCGCGAACGCTACGGCGCCTCAGGCATTTTCAACGGCTCTTACGGCTGGTCGTCGGCGGGCCGGGTCAACCACGCGCGTACCCTGATCCGTCGCTTCTATTTTCAGGGCGGCGGCGGCGTCGATCAGCAGGGCAATTACAGCTGGGGAGCGGCGCAGTTTTTTCTGCCCTATGTGATCGGCACCTATATGCCGCTGACCGGGCGCGTGACTGACTGGCCGCAGGTGGTGGAGCACGCGGAAATTTTCGTTGCCTTCGGCGGGCTGGCGCTGAAAAATGCCCAGGTGGCGTCGGGCGGCGCAGGCCAGCACAGCCTGAAACCGGCGCTGGAGCAGCTGGCGGCCAAAGGCACGCCGGTTATTAATATCAGCCCGATGCGCGATGACTGCCCGGCGTTCGTCAACGCCGACTGGATCCCGATTCGCCCCAATACCGACGTGGCGCTGATGCTGGCACTGGGCTATGAGATCGCCCAGCGCAACGCGGTGGACGAGGCGTTTCTCGCCAGCCACTGCACCGGCTGGCCGCAGCTGCGCGCCTACCTGCTGGGCGAAAGCGACGGCGTCGCCAAAACCGCCGGCTGGGCGAGCCGCATCACCGGCATTCCGCCGGAGCGCATTGTCCGACTGGCTGAACAGCTGATCGGCAAGCGCAGCTTTATTACCTGCTCTTACTCGGTTCAGCGCGCCCATCGCGGCGAGCAGCCTTACTGGATGATGATTGCGCTGTCGTCCATGCTCGGCCAGCCTGGCCTGCCGGGCGCCGGTTTCTCCTTTGGCCACGGTTCGATGAACAGCGTCGGCAACCCGCGTCAGGACGGCCCCGCGCCGCTGATGGCCACCGGCCCCAATCCTTCGGGCCTGTCGATTCCCGTGGCGCGCATCAGCGATATGCTGCTCAATCCGGGCCAGCCCTATACCTTTCAGGGGGAAACGCTGACCTATCCCGACATTCATCTGGTGCACTGGGCGGGCGGTAATCCTTTCCATCATCATCAGCAGCTTAACCGACTGGTCGAGGGCTGGCAGAAGCCCGATACCGTGGTGGTGCAGGATATCGTCTGGACGCCAGCGGCGCAGATGGCGGATATCGTGCTGCCCGCGACTACCACGCTGGAGCGCAACGATATCGGCGGCTCGTCGCGCGACCGCTTTGTGCTGGCGATGCACCAGGCGATCAGGCCGCAGCATCAGGCGCGCAACGATTTTGATATTTTCGCCGATCTGGCCGAACGTCTCGGCTATCGCGAGGCGTTTACCGAGGGACGCAACGAACGCCAGTGGATTGAGTATCTCTACCAGCAGTGCGCGGTGGCGCATGCGCGCAAAGGGATCGATTTCCCGGAGTTCGCAGAGTTCTGGTCGCGCGGCTTCGTCGAGATCCCGGAAGGGGGCAAGCCCTATCTCTTTATGGAGGATTTCCGCGCCGATCCCGAGCGCCATCCGATCAAGACCGCCAGCGGCAAGATTGAGCTGTTCAGCCAGACCATCGCCGACTATCAGCTGGCGGATTTCGCCGGTCACCCTGAATGGCGCGAGCCGCAGGAGTGGCTGGGCGCGGCGCTGAGTGAGCAGTTCCCGCTGCATATGATCTCCATCCAGCCGTCGGATCGGCTGCACAGCCAGCTTGACGCCACGCCGACGGTGCAGGGCAACAAAACCGCCGGACATGAAACGCTTTATATGCATCCTCAGGACGCGGCGGCGCGCGACATTGCGGACGGCGACGTGATTGAAGTGCGCAACGCACGCGGCGCGATGCTGGCGGGCGTGCGCCTGACCGACGGTCTGACGACGGGCGTGGTCATCGTCGCCACCGGCGCCTGGTTCGATCCCGGTTTCGGCGCAGAGTGGCAGCCGTTCGACCGCGCGGGCAACCCTAATGTGCTGACGCTGGATATCGGCACCTCGTCGCTGACGCAGGGGCCGAACGCCATGAGTTGCCTGGTAGACATCAAAAAACATGCGGTTTGCAAAATTGCTTAACAAACACATGGCTGGTTACATTTTGCCGGACACTGTTGCGTTTGAGTGATGGCAGCCCGTCTCGCGGCCTTGCTACAGTCAGGGTCCCAGAGGTATTGATGGGTGAACATCAATAGATTTTCTTGATTACACCGACCTGCGCAGATGCGCAGGTTTTTTTTTGCCTGGCGCGCCGATTACGAACTGATACACAGTTTTCCTGTTAACAACGTAACGCTTTCTTTATAACTGCTCGCGGAGATATTTTTTACTTTTTCTTTGCAGCGGATTGCCATGCCCCGGATAAAAAAACTACTGGGAAAAGACCAGATCAAAGCCCCTTTTAACCCGTTTCGCTTTCGCCTGATCTGCCTTGGCGTGCTGACCTGCATGGTGGTGCTGCTGGCGCGCATCGCCGATCTGCAGTTTCTTAACCAGCCGATGCTGGAGCACGAAGCGGACCAGCGCTCGTTGCGCACCGTCACGCTGCCGACCAACCGCGGCACCCTGCTGGATCGCAACGGCGAAGCGCTGGCGCTCTCGGTGCCCTCGCGTGACGTTATCGCCGATCCAATGCGCGTGCTGGAGGCGAACCCCGACTTTCTTAGCGCCAAGTGGGCCTACCTGGCCTCGGCGCTGAATATGCGTCCAGAGCAGATCGCCGCGCAGATCACCGCCAACCCGAAACGCCGCTTTCTCTATCTGGGCCGTAAAATCGAGCTTGGCATCGCCAAAGATATCGCCGAGCTGCACCTGAAGGGCATCAGCGAAGTCTATGACGACAGCCGCTTCTACCCGATGAGCGAGGCGGCCGCGCCGCTTATCGGCATCGTCGGCGCAGACAACTCCGGCCTGAACGGGCTGGAAAAAGGCTATGACAAGCTGCTGCAGGGCGTGCCGGGCAAAGAGGTGTACCGTCAGGACGCCGCGGGCAATATTATCTCAATGCTGAGCTATACGCCGCCGACGCAGCCGCCGACAGTGCAGCTCAGCATCGATAAGTTCGATCAATACACCCTCTACAGCAAGCTGCGCGATGGGGTGCTGCTGAATAAAGCGGATTCCGGCGCGGCGGTGCTGATAAAGATCGATACCGGCGAAATTCTTGGCATGGCCTCTTATCCGTCGTTTAACCCGAACAACTACGACGGCGCCACTCCGGCGCAGATGCGCAACGCGGCGATCAACGACAGCTATGAACCCGGCTCCACGGTGAAGCCGCTGGTCGTGATGGAAGGGCTGGAGCGTCATCTGGTGCGCCCCGATTCGGTGATCGACACTACGCCGTATCGGGTTAACGGCCACCTGATCCGCGACGTCGGCCACTGGCCGCGCCTGACCATGACCGGCATTTTGCAGAAATCGAGCGATATCGGCGTGTCCCATATCGCGCTGGCGATGCCCGCCGAGGCGCTGGTCAATACCTATCAGGCGTTTGGCCTGGGCAAACCTACCGGGCTGGGGCTGACCGGCGAGAGCGTCGGCTACTTTCCGGCGCACCGTCAGCGCTGGGCGGATATCGAGCGCGCGACCTTCTCCTTCGGCTATGGCCTGCGCGTAACGCCGCTGCAGATCGCGCGTGAATACGCCACGCTGGGCGCTTTCGGCGTTTATCGTCCGCTGTCGATTACCCGCGTGACGCCGCCAGTGCTCGGCAAGCAGGTAGCGAATCCGGAAACGGTAAAAGAGGTGGTGCATATGCTGGAGAGTGACGTGCTGCCAGGCGGTACGGGTATCAAAGCGGCGGTGCCTGGCTACCGGCTGGCGACGAAAACCGGTACGGCGGAGAAGATGGGCGACAGCGGCAAATATGATGGCGGCTATATCAACTATACCGCCGGCATTGCGCCGGCCAGTCATCCGGAAGTGGCGCTGGTGGTGATGATCAACCATCCCACCGCCGGGGACCACTTCGGCGGCTCGGTCGCCGCGCCCATCTTCGGCAATATCATGGGGCCAGTGCTGAAGCATATGAATATCGCGCCGGATGCGATTTACAGTAAGTCTTCAGATAAATCTTAATAAAATCAGGATGTAACCGGGAATGGAGCTTATTCATACCTGGTTTCATTTCCCCGAATTCCGTTGCGTTTTCGCGCTGTTTTGTCCCGCTGCAGAGTGCGAGGATAGCAGTCCCAGAGGTATTGATAGGTGCGAAGACGCGCTGCTCAGGCAGCGATATCCGCAAGGATAATCCACCCTGTTTATTGCACCAACCCACGCGGATGCGTGGGTTTTTTTTGTCTTTTGTTAACCCGCCGCAATCTGCTCACATCTCTTAACCCACCCTTAACGCTTTGACGCGAACAAAAAAAAAGCTGGTGCGATAGGGTAACTGCAACGAACCGTTATCCTGCATTCCATGACGGGACGTTAGCCTTTTGCGGCGTGGGTAGCGCCGTAAAAGGCGCTCTGTCGCTCAGGGAAACATCTATGCCGAAAACCAAAGATCGAACGCCGCGCGGCGAAGGAAGATCCGCTGCGTTTCAACTACGTATCCCTTACCAGCTGCATCAGCAGCTGCGTGAACTGACGGATGCTGAAAACGTGACGCTCGCCTGCTGGCTTAAAGAGCTGGCGCGCCGCGAGCTGCGTCGTCGCGGCATCGAACCTCAAGGTTAAACCGGTTCAGTCCTGAACGAAACGTGCGGGAATGCTGCACAAAAGCGCGGAATTTTCGTCCGGAAAATATATTTTACGCAACCTTAACAGATTCCTGTATGGGCGCTTCTCTACAATAGACTCCCCTACGAGAGTAATCACTCTCGTTACTTTCCCCTGTAATGAGAAGAACTATGCGTCTGAAATTTCTTTCTGCCAGCGTGGTGTTTTTACTGGTGGCCTGCGATCAGGGAGGAGGCCAGCCTGCTGCCTCCAGCATCCCGCAAGTAGGCGTAACAACGGTTAAAAGCCAGCCCGTAACGTTAATGAAACAGCTGCCTGGCCGCACCAATGCGGTAAAGACTGCTGAGGTACGCCCTCAGGTAAGCGGCGTGATACAGAAACTGCTGTTTACCGAAGGCGGCGAAGTGAAAGCCGGGCAGCCGCTCTACCAGATCGATCCGGCCACCTATAAAGCGGCCTATGACAAAGCGCTGGCGACCTGGCAGAACGACGCAATGGTAGCGAAGCGCTATCAGCCGCTGGCGGCGGCGCACGCCATCAGCCAGCAGACCTATGACGACGCGGTTGCCGCGGAGCGCTCCGCGAAAGCGGATCTCGAGACTGCCAGAGTCAATCTGGACTACACGCTGGTGAAAGCGCCGATCGCTGGTCATATCAGCCGCTCGCTGGTCACCGCCGGCGCGCTGGTTACCAACGGGCAGACCGACTATCTCGCCACTATTCAGCAGCTCGATCCGATCTACGTCGACGTCAGCGAATCGGTCGCCGATCTGCTGAGCCTGCGTCGCGCCATGGCGCAGGGCAAGCTGGAAAAAGTGGATGACAACACCGCCACCGTGAAGCTGCAGCTGGAAGATGGCAGCACCTATCCGCTGGAAGGCAAACTCGCGTTCTCCGAGGTGAACGTCAGCGAGACGACCGGCACTGTCGTGCTGCGCGCCATTTTTCCGAATCCGCATAACGAGCTGCTGCCCGGCATGTATGTACACGCCGTGTTTCCGCAGGGGGTGCAGCAGCAGGGCATTCTGCTGCCGCAGGAGGCGATCATGCATGACGCCAAAGGGCAGCCCTATGTCTACGTCGTTAAACCGGACAGCAGCGTAGAACAGCGCAACATTACGACCGGCGAGATGGTGAAAGGCAACTGGCTGGTCAACAGCGGCCTGAAGAGCGGCGAGCAGGTTATCGTCAACGGACTTCAGAGCGTGCGCAGCGGCATAAAGGTCAATGCTCAGGCCGCGAACAGCCAGGATACGCCGGCTGCTGGCGGCGTCAGTCTGTCGATGACCGATCCGTCAGCGCAGTAAAGGAGAGGTCATGTCTAAATTTTTTATTGAGCGTCCGATCTTCGCCTGGGTTGTGGCCATTATCGTGATGCTGGTCGGCGCTATCGCCACGCTGAGCCTGCCGGTGAATCAGTATCCCGATATCTCGCCGCCGGCAGTATCGGTCTCTGTCACCTATCCGGGCGCCAGCGCGGAGACCACGCAAAACACCGTGGTGCAGGTTATTGAACAGCAGCTTAACGGGCTGGATGGCCTGCGCTATATCGAGTCGAGCAGCGCCAGCGACGGCAGCGCGCAGATTATCGCCACCTTCAATCAGGGCGTTGATCCCGATATCGCCCAGGTCCAGGTGCAGAACCGCGTCTCGCTCTCTGAGTCGCAGCTTCCCACTGACGTCACCCAGCAGGGACTCCGTATTCGTAAGTACCAGAAAAACTTCATGATGGTGATCGGCCTGATCTCGAAAGACGGCAAGCTGAGCAACGGCGATCTGGCGGATATGCTGGTATCGAAGCTGGAGGATCCGATTTCGCGTACCAAAGGGGTCGGCGACTTTATGGTGATGGGGGCGGAATATGCGATGCGCATCTGGCTCGATCCGGCGAAGCTTTACAAATATAACCTGATGCCGAGCGACGTCACCACTGCCATCAACAATCAGAACGTGCAGGTCTCTTCCGGCTCGCTCGGCGGGCTGCCGACCATTCCGGGCGCGAAAACCAGCGCCACCATTCTGGGCAAGTCGCGCTTTACGACGGTCAGCCAGTTTGAAAACGTGCTGCTCAAGGTCAACAGCGACGGTTCGCAAATCCGCCTGAAAGATGTCGCCAGCGTGGCGCTGGGGCCGCAGAGCTATACCATCGACTCCATCATGAACGGCAAGCCTTCCGCCGGGATCGCGCTGCGTCTGGCTACCGGCGCCAACGAGCTGGATACCGCCAAAGCGGTGCGCGCCACTATTGCCTCACTGAAAGATTCGCTGCCGGACAACGTAGAGGTGGTCTATCCCTATGACACCTCGCCGGTGGTCAGCGCCTCGATCGAAGAGGTGGTGAAAACGCTGATCGAAGCGATCGTGCTGGTGTTCTTCGTAATGCTGATCTTCCTGCAGAACCTGCGTGCAACGCTGATCACCACCATGGTGGTGCCGGTCGTGCTGCTGGGCACCTTCGGCATTCTCGCCGCCAGCGGCTACAGCATTAATACCCTGACGATGTTCGGCATGGTGCTGGCGATAGGGCTGCTGGTGGATGACGCCATCGTGGTGGTGGAGAATGTCGAGCGCGTGATGCACGAAGAGCAGGTCGATCCGAAAACCGCCACCATCAAGTCGATGGAGCAGATTCAGGGCGCGCTGTTCGGCATCGCGCTGGTGCTCTCGGCGGTGCTGCTGCCGATGGCTTTTTTCGCCGGCTCGACCGGGGTGATTTACCGCCAGTTCTCTATCACTATCGTCTCGGCGATGGCGCTTTCGGTGCTGATGGCGCTGATTTTTACCCCGGCGCTCTGCGCCACGATCCTTAAACGCGCCTCGGCGGAACATAAAACCACCGGGCTTGCGGGCTGGTTCAACCGTCATTTCGACAGCGGCACGCTGTACTACACGCGCGGCGTGAGCACAGTGATCTCGCGGCGCGGCCTGTTTATCGTTGTCTATCTGGTGATTGTTGGCGTCACCGGCTTCCTCTTCACCCGCGTGCCGACCACCTTCCTGCCTGAGGAAGATCAGGGGGTGATGATGTTACAGGTCACGCTGCCGGTAAACGCCTCAGCGCAGCGCACCCAGCTGGTGCTTAACGATATCAACGACTATCTGCAAAAGAACGAAGCCTCGGTATTTAGCAGCATGTTCGGGGTTAACGGCTTTAGCTTCGCCGGCCGCGGACAGAACAGCGGTATGGTCTTCGTGCGCACCAAAGACTGGAGCGAACGCAAGCAAAGCAGCCAGAGCGTCCAGGCGCTGGCGGCGCGTATCAGCGCGCATTTCGCCAGCTACCCGAACGCAAAAGTCTTTGCCATGGTGCCGCCTGCGGTAATGGAGCTGGGCAACGCCACCGGCTTTGACTTCTACCTGCAGGATACCGCCGGGCACAGCCATCAGCAGATGATGGACGCCACCCACCAGTTCCTGCAGCTGGCGAACCAGGATCCGCGTCTGACGCAGGTGCGTATGAATAGCCTGGAAGATGAGCCGATGTACCAGCTGGAGATCAACGACGAACGCGCCAGCGCGCTCGGCCTCAGCATGTCTGACGTCAACAACACGCTGTCAGTGGCCTGGGGCTCCAGCTATATCGACCAGTTTATGTATAACGGCCGCGTCAAGCAGGTCTATCTGATGGGCAAGGCGGCGTCGCGCGTCACCCCGGAGGATCTCAATAAGTGGTACTTCCGCAACAGCAGCGGAACCATGGTGCCGTTCTCCGCCTTCGGCAGCGGCAAATGGGTCAGCGGCTCGCCGCACTACGAGCGCTTTAACGGCATGACGGCGGAGGAGATTCAGGGATCGCCCGCGCCGGGCTACAGCAGCGGCGAGGCGATGAAGGCGGTTGAGGAGATTGCGGCGAAACTGCCGAAAGGCTTCCGCGTGCAGTGGTACGGCATCTCCTATGAGGAGCAGACGTCCGGCTCGCAGACCACTCAGCTCTACGCTCTCTCGATCCTGGTGGTCTTCCTCTGCCTGGCGGCGCTCTATGAGAGCTGGTCGATACCTTTCTCGGTAATCCTGGTGGTGCCGCTCGGCATTCTCGGCACCCTCTGCGCGGTGCTGCTGCGCGGCCTGCAGAACGATGTTTTCTTCCAGGTCGGCCTGCTGACTACCGTCGGGCTGGCGGCGAAAAACGCGATATTGATCGTCGAGTTCGCCAAAGAGCTGCATGAGCGCGACGGCAAGAGCCTGGTCGAGGCGGCGCTAGAGGCGGCGCGGCTGCGTATCCGTCCCATCATTATGACCTCGATGGCCTTTATCCTCGGCGTGCTGCCGTTGACCATTTCGAGCGGCGCGGGCGCGGGCAGCCAGCACTCTATCGGTACGGCGGTAGTGGGCGGGATGATCACCGCAACCTTCCTCGCCATCTTCTTTGTTCCCATGTTCTACGTAGTCGTGGCGCAGTTCTTCTCACGTAAGAAAGAGAACGCGGCCCCTGAGGAAGTTAATCATGATCGTTAATGTTCGCTGTACGTTGCTGCCGCTCGCTCTGCTGCTGGCGGGTTGTAGTCTACAGCCTGAGTACCATCGCCCGGCCATGCCTGTCGAGACGCGCTACGACCAGCAGACGCCCGTTGGCAACGTGGCCGATCTGCCGTGGCAGAATTTCTTTACCGATGCAGGCATGCGCCAGTTGATTGCGCTGTCGCTGCAGAATAACCGCGACCTGCGCGTCGCGGCGCTTAACGTCGAGCAGGCGCGCGCGGCGGTGCAGGTCAACCGCGCCGCGCTGCTGCCGTCGATCAGCGCCACCGCCAGCCAGACTTCGGCTCACGAGCCCGCCAATCTCTACAGCACCAAAAGCTCCGGCGCGGTGACCTATCACGAGCTTAACGCCGGGCTGGGCGTCACCTCCTGGGAGCTCGACTTCTTCGGCCGTCTGCGCAGCCTGCGCGACGAGGCGCAGGAGCAGTATCTCTCCACCGAGGCGACCGAGCGCGCCACGCGCATTGCGCTGATTGCCCAGGTGGCGTCAGCCTGGCTGACGCTCTGCTCCGATAACGATCTGCTGCATCTGGCGCAGCAGACCGCTCAGAGCCAGCAGAAATCCTATGAATTAACCCAGCTCAGCTACCGCGGCGGCGTAAGCAGCGATGTGGATGTGGCACAGGCGGAGAGCACGGTTCGCAGCGCCGAAGCGGACGTGGCGAGCTACACACGTCAGGTGCGCCAGGATGTCGACGCGCTGCGTTTGCTGGCGGGTACCGATCTGCCGGTCGATCTGCTGAAAAACGCCACGCTGAATAATCGCTGGGACTTCCTGGCGACCCCGGCGGGTCTGCCGTCGGATCTGCTGACCCGCCGTCCCGATATTATTGCTGCTGAGCATACGCTGAAGGCGGCCAACGCTAATATCGGCGCGGCGCGCGCCGCCTTTTTCCCCAGCATCTCGCTGACGGCGTCAGGCGGTTCGGCCAGCAGTTCGCTGGGGCATCTGCTGGAGGGCGGAACCGCCTCCTGGTCCTTTGTGCCCTCGATCAACCTGCCGATCTTCGACGGCGGCGTGAATCAGGCCAATCTTGATATCGCCAAAATTGAGAAGCGAATCGAAATCGCCAACTATGAGAAGGCGATCCAGACCGCATTTAAAGAGGTGAACGACGCGCTGGCCGGTCAGGACACCTGGCAGGATCAGCTAACGGCCCTGGAAAAAGAGGTGGCGGCGAACCAGCGCGATTACGACTATTCTGAATTGCGCTATAAGCAAGGCATTGACAACTATCTGAATGTGCTGGTGGCGCAGCGCTCGCTTTACAGCGCCCAGCAGGCCTGGATTGCGGCGCGTCTGGGCCAGCTAAACCAGAAAATCACACTGTATGAAGCGCTGGGCGGCGGCTGGAAAGCCTGACCTTTCTTAACGGAACCATTACAGTTTACCGATGGAAAAACGTACGGGCTTTCGCAGATAATACGCAGCGCTATGCTTAACACTTTAAATAATCCCCTGAAATAAGGGGATTTTTCCTTTTTACTCTTTGTAAGACTTTGATAATGACTAATGCGTCCCGCTCTTCTCGTGCCCGCTGGTTTAAGTGGCTGCTGTTGTTAATCCTGATTGTGATTATTGCCGGCGTCGTCTGGCGGGTGCTGCCGTCTGGCAAAGGGCAGGGCGCAATGCCGCCTGGCGGCCCGCCGGGGATGGCGATGATGGGCGGCGGCGCGACGCTGGTGCATAGCGGCGTGGCGACCACTGCCGACGTGCCGGTTTACCTGAACGCGCTGGGCACGGTGATCCCTAACGCCAGCGTCACGGTGACCAGCCGCGTCGACGGTCAGCTGGAGAAGGTTTACTTCACCGAAGGGCAAAAAGTGGAGGCGGGGCAGCTGCTGGCGCAGATCGATCCGCGCAGCTTCCAGGCGACGCTCAATCAGTATCAGGCGGAGCTGAGCCAGAACCAGGCGCTGCTGAAAAGCGCTGAGCTCACGCTGGCGCGCTACCGCAAGCTCTACGCGCAGGATTCACTGGCGCGTCAGGATCTCGACACCCAAATTGCCACGGTCGGCCAGTATCGCGGCGCGGTGGCGGCCGATCAGGCGCAGATCGCCAGCGCGAAGCTGAGCATCGAATATGCGCGCATTACCGCGCCGGTCAGCGGTCGCGTCGGGCTGCGGCTGGTCGATCCAGGCAATATGGTGCAAAGCTCCAGCAGCACTGGCCTGGTCACTATCACGCAGATGCAGCCTGCCGCCGTGACCTTCAGCGTGCCGCAGAGCCATATTCCCGATCTGATTAAGGCGCTGCACCAGGGGCAGGCGCTGCCGGCCACCGCCTTTGACCAGGACAACAGCCGCGCGCTGGCGCAGGGCGAAGTCAAATTTATTAGCAACCAGATCGACACCGATACCGGCACCGTGGCGCTGAAGGCCACCTTCGCCAATGAGGATGAGGCGCTTTACGCCAACCAGTTCGTTAACCTGCGCGTGCAGACGCGTATCCTGAAAGGGGCGACGGTGATCCCGTCGCAGGCGCTGCAGCTGAGCAGCGACGGCAGCTTCGTCTTCGTTATCAACAAAGACAACACCGTGACGCGCAAGGCGGTCTCTGCTGGTCCGGCATTTGGCGACGACAAACAGGCGATCCTCACGGGCGTCGAGCCTGGCGATCGTCTGGTGACCGAGGGCATTGATCGCCTGACTAACGGCAGCAAAGTCACGCTGGCGGATGAGACGCAACCGACCGCACCCGCCGAGGCAAAATGAATCCGTCACGCCTGTTTATCCTGCGCCCGGTGGCGACCATTCTGCTGATGGTCGGCGTGCTGGTCGCCGGTATTTTCGCCTATAAGTTTCTCTCTACCTCGGCGCTGCCGCAGGTGGACTACCCGACGATTCAGGTCACCACGCTCTATCCCGGCGCCAGCCCGGACGTGATGGCGTCGTCGGTCACCTCGCCGCTGGAGCGCCAGCTGGGGCAGATGGCGGGGCTGAGCCAGATGACCTCCACCAGCTCCGGCGGATCGTCCATCATTACCCTGAAGTTCGGCCTCGATCTCTCGCTCGACGTCGCAGAGCAGGAAGTGCAGGCGGCGATTAACGCCGCTGACAATCTGCTGCCGAGCGATCTGCCCAACCCGCCGACCTATAAAAAGGTTAATCCGGCAGACAGCGCGGTGATCACCCTGGCGGCCAGCTCCGATACCCTGCCGCTGACGCAGGTGCAGGATCTGGTTAATACCCGCGTGGCGCTGAAGCTGTCGCAAATCTCCGGCGTCGGCATGGTTACGCTGGCGGGCGGCCATCAGCCGGCGATCCGCGTCCAGATGAACCCAACGGCGCTCGCCGCGCACGGGCTAACGCTGGAGGACGTTAATACGCTGATTAGCAACAGCAACGTCAACGGCTCGAAAGGCGGCTTCGACGGCAAATATCACTCGGTCACCATCGACGCTAACGACCAGCTGCGCACTGCCGCCGAGTACGGCAATCTGATCCTCACTTATCAGAACGGCGCGGCGCTGCGCCTGAAGGATATCGCCCATATCGAACAGGGGCCGGAAAACAGCTATCAGTCAGCCTGGGCCAACAACAGTCCGGCAATTGTGATCAGCGTGCAGCGCCAGCCGGGCGCCAACGTGATCCAGGTGGTGGACAACATCAAAGCGGCGTTGCCGACCCTGCAGGCCGCGCTGCCGGACGGCGTAAAGATGACCATTCTTTCCGACCGTACCCAGACTATTCGCGCCTCGATCAGCGACGTGCAGTTCGAACTGATGCTGTCGATCGCGCTGGTGGTGATGGTGACCTTTCTGTTCCTGCGCAACGTGGCGGCGACGCTGATCCCCAGCGTCGCGGTGCCGCTGTCGCTGGTGGGCACCTTCGGCGTGATGTATCTGGCGGGCTTTAGCCTGAATAACCTCTCGCTGATGGCGCTGACCATCGCCACCGGCTTTGTTATCGACGACGCCATCGTGGTGGTAGAAAATATTTCGCGGCGGCTGGAGGAGGGCGAACCCCCGATGCAGGCGGCGCTGAAGGGGTCGCAGCAGATCGGCTTCACGATTATCTCGCTGACCTTCTCGCTGATTGCGGTGCTGATCCCGCTGCTGTTTATGGGCGACGTGGTCGGGCGACTGTTTCGCGAGTTCGCCATTACCCTGGCGGTTTCGATTCTGGTGTCGATGCTGGTGTCGCTGACGCTCACCCCGATGCTGTGCGCTTATCTGCTGCGCCATATCCCGCCGGAGAAGCAGTCACGCTTCGCGCGCAAGGGCGGCGAACTCTTCGACAGGCTGATCCGCGGCTACGACCGGCTGCTGACCATCGTGCTCAACCACCAGAAGCTGACGCTGCTGGTGGCGCTGGCGACCTTCGCACTTACCGCGCTGCTCTATCTGGCGGTGCCGAAAGGCTTCTTCCCGACGCAGGATACTGGACTGATCCAGGGCATTACGCTGGCGTCACAGGACGTTTCCTTTAGCGAAATGGCGAAGCGCCAGCAGGCGCTGGCGAAAGCGGTGCTGACGAATCCGGCCGTGGAGAGTGTCTCGTCCACTATCGGCATCGACGGCAGCAATACCAGCCTTAACAGCGGGCGGCTGCAGATTAACCTGAAGCCGTTCAGCGAGCGCGACGTCAAAGCCGACGTGGTGATTAAGCAGCTGCAGCAGGCGGCGGCGCAGGTGGCGGGCATTCAGCTCTATATGCAGCCCGCGCAGGATCTGACGGTCAACGATCAGGTAACGCCAAGCCAGTATCAGTTCACCCTTGACGACCCTGACAGCGAAAACCTGGTCACCTGGTCGCCGCGGCTGGTGGCGGCGCTGCAAAAACGCCCGGAATTTAATGGCGTGGTCAGCAATTTGCAGGATCAGGGGCGCGTCGCCTGGGTGGAGCTGAACCGCGACAAAGCGGCGCGCTACGGCATTACCGCGTCGGACGTTGATACCGCGCTCTATAACGCCTTCGGCCAGCGTCTGGTGTCGACTATCTTTACCCAGTCAAACCAGTATCGCGTGGTGCTGGAAGTCGCGCCTGCCTGGCAGCAGTCGCCAGCCTCCCTTGAGGAGGTTTATCTGCAGCCGTCGACCAGCACCAGCTCAGCGACGACCTCGACCTCTGCGTCAGCTTCGACCTCGACATCAACCTCCTCGACGACGACATCCGACTCGGCCAGCAGCGACGCCAGCAAGGGCATGGTAAAGCTGACCTCTGTCGCGACCATTCACCAGCGCACCGGTTCGCTGATGCATATGCGGCTGAACCAGTTCCCGGCGGTGATGATCTCTTTTAACCTCAACAGCGGCTATTCGCTGGAGGATGGGCAAAAGGCGATCGCCGAGGTAGAGCAGCAGCTGCAGCTGCCGTCGAGCATAACGCTGCGCTATCAGGGGGAAACTTCCGCCTTCCAGAGCGCGACCGGCAATACGCTGTGGCTGATCCTCGCCGCGCTGCTCACCATGTACGTGGTGCTGGGCATTCTCTACGAGAGCTTTATCCATCCGGTCACTATTCTCTCGACGCTGCCGTCGGCGGCGGTCGGCGCGCTGCTGACGCTGCTGCTGGCGGGCAGTGAATTCAGCCTGATCGCCCTGATCGGCGTGATCCTGCTGATCGGCATCGTGAAAAAGAACGCCATTATGATGATCGACTTTGCGCTGGAGGCAGAGAACAAGCAGCACCTCAGCCCGCGCGAGGCGATCCATCAGGCCTGCCTGCTGCGCTTCCGTCCGATTCTGATGACTACCATGGCGGCGCTGCTTGGCGCGCTGCCGCTGATGCTGGCGTCGGGCTCGGGCGCGGAGCTGCGCCAGCCGCTGGGGCTGGTGATCGTCGGCGGGCTGATCGTCAGCCAGGTGCTGACGCTCTTTTCTACGCCGGTTATCTATCTGTGGTTTGACGCCATCGCGCAGCGCGGTAACGCCTGGGTGAAACGCCGCCAGCAGCAGTCGCGAGGCGAATCATGAACCTGACGCGGCTGTTTATCTTCCGCCCGGTTGCGACGCTGCTGCTGACGCTGGCGATCCTGCTGCTCGGCGCGCTCGGTTACCGGCTGCTGCCGGTCGCGCCGCTGCCGCAGGTCGATTTCCCCACCATTATGGTGAACGCCAGACTCGCCGGTGCCAGCCCGGAAACCATGGCGGCGACGGTCGCGACGCCGCTGGAGCGCGCGCTGGGGCAAATCGCGGGCATTACCGAAATGACCTCCAGCAGCTCGCAGGGTTCCTCCAGCATTATTTTGCAGTTTGAGCTGGATCGCGATATCAACGGCGCGGCGCGCGACGTGCAGGCCGCTATTAACGCCTCGCGCAGTCTGCTGCCGAGCAGCATGGAGTCGCTGCCGACCTACCGCAAAGCCAATCCCTCTGACGCGCCCATCGTGATGCTGGCGCTCACCTCCGAAACGCGCACGCCCGGCGAGCTGTACGATCTGGCCGAAAGCAAGATTGAGCAGGCGATGGGGCAGGTGAAGGGCGTCGGCGAGGTGTCGCTGATGGGCAGCGCGCTGCCTGCGGTGCGGATCGATTTGCAGCCGCAGAAGCTGACGCACTACGGCATCTCGCTCGATAGCGTGCGCAGCGCCATCGCCAGCAGCACCACTAACCTGCCGAAAGGGATGCTGCAGGGCAGCAGCCAGTCATGGGTGGTGGACAGCAACGGCCAGCTCGACAAGGCGGCGCAGTATCGCGATCTGATCGTCGCCTATCAGGACGGCAAGGCGGTGCGTCTGCACGACGTTGCCACCGTCTACGACTCGGTGGAGGATCAGTATCAGGCCGGTTTTCTCAACGCCGCGCCTTCGGTGATGATCGGCATTACGCGCCAGGCGGGTGCCAACATGCTCGAAACCATCGACGCGATTAAGGCGCAGCTGCCGGCGCTGGAGAAGAATCTGCCCGCCGATACGCAGCTAAAAGTGGTTGTCGACCGGTCGCCTGGCGTGCGCGCCTCGCTCTACGATACCGAAGAGACACTGCTGATCGCGGTGCTGCTGGTGATCGCCGTGGTGTTTATCTTTCTGCGCAACCTGCAGGCGGTGATCATCCCGGCGCTGGCGCTGCCGGTATCGCTGATTGGCACCTGTGCGGTGATGTATCTGCTCGGCTATAGCCTCGACAACCTGTCGCTGATGGCGCTGATCATCTCCACCGGCTTTGTGGTGGATGACGCCATCGTGGTGCTGGAAAATATTACGCGTCACATTGAAGAGGGGCTGGGACCGGTACGCGCGGCGGTGCGCGGCGCGCGCGAAGTGAGCTTTACCGTGCTGTCGATGACGGTGTCGCTGGTGGCGGTATTTATTCCCATTCTGCTGATGGGCAGCATCGTGGGCCGCCTGTTTCGCGAGTTCGCCGTTACGCTCACGGTATCGCTGCTGATTTCGATGTTCGTCTCCCTCAGCCTGACGCCGATGCTCTGCTCGCGGCTGCTGAAGCGCAAACCGCGCGTCACCCGGCGGCCGCACCCGCTTTATCAGTTTATTGAGAATCAGCTTAATGCGCTGCTGGCGGCCTATGCGCGCGGGCTTAACTGGGTGATGCGCCATCAGAAGCTGACGATCTTCAGCCTGCTGCTTACCGTTCTCTTCAATCTGTTTCTCTATAGCGTGGTGCAGAAGGGCTTCTTTCCCAATCAGGATACCGGCCTGCTGATGGGGGCGCTGCGCGCCGACCAGAACATCTCGTTTCAGGCGATGAAGCCGAAAATGCTGATGTTTACCCGCATTATCCAGTCCGACCCGGCGGTAGAGAGCGTGATGTCCTCGATGGGCAGCGGCATGTTCGGCTCGCGCAACAGCGCTAATTTCTTTGTGCGGCTTAAGGACTTAGACCAGCGCGACGCCACCGCCACCGAAGTGGCCAACCGGCTGAGCATGAAAACCAGCCATATCGCTGGCGCGCAGATGTTTCTGATGGCGGCGCAGGATCTGCATATCGGCGGCCGCAGCGCCAATGCCAGCTATCAGTACAGCCTGCAGGCGGACGACCTCGATCTGCTGCGTACCTGGACGCCGAAAGTGCAGGCGGCGCTGGCGGCGATCCCGCAGCTCAACAGCGTCGATTCCGACTCGCAAACCGGGGGGCAGGAGATCGTAATTAATATCGACCGCGATCGCGCCACCCGCCTCGGCGTGAACGTGAAGATGCTCGATACCATGCTGAATAACGCCTTCAGCCAGCGCCAGGTGGCGACGCTTTACCACACGCTTAACCAGTATCACGTCGTGATGTCGCTCAACAGCAGCTACACGCGCGATCCGGCGATTCTGCAGGAACTTTACGTGATTAACGACAGCGGCGATCGGGTGCCGCTCTCCGCCTTTGCCAGCCTGACCACCGGCAACGCGCCGCTGTCGGTGGCGCATCAGGGACAGTCAGCCACCAGCACCATCGCCTTTAACCTCAACGACGGCGTCTCGCTGGAGCAGGCGCAGGTGCTGATTAAGCAGGCGATGGCGAGGCTCGGTCTGCCTTCAACCATTCAGGCCGGTTTTGCCGGCACCGCCGCCGCCTTCGCCCAGCTGACGGCGACCATGCCCTGGCTGATCCTGGCGGCGCTGGCGGCGGTCTATATCGTGCTGGGCGTGCTCTACGAGAGCTATGTGCATCCGCTGACCATTCTCTCTACGCTGCCGTCGGCGGGCGTCGGTGCGCTGCTGCTATTGCTGCTCACCAACACCCAGCTGACGGTGATCGCGCTGATCGGCATTATTCTGCTGATCGGCATAGTGAAGAAAAACGCCATCATGATGATCGACTTTGCGCTCGACGCCGAACGCCGCCTCGGCCTCTCGCCGCAGCAGGCGATCGTTCAGGCGTGCCTGATGCGCTTCCGTCCCATTATGATGACAACGCTGGCGGCCTTCTTCGGCGCGCTGCCGCTGGCGCTCGGCAGCGGTGGTGATGCCGATCTGCGCAGTCCGCTCGGCATAGCGATCGCCGGTGGTCTGGCGCTGAGCCAGCTGCTGACTCTGTTTACCACGCCGGTAGTCTATCTCTGGTTCGACCGTCTGAGTCGCGCCACCCAACGTCAGTGGCGCCGTTTGCGCCATGCGGAATCGTGATCCATGAAAAAAGTTTCTCTCGCTTTACTGCTGCTGCTTGGCGGCTGTGCCGTCGGCCCCGACTATCAGCGTCCCGTCGCCAGCGTGCCGCTGCACTATAAAGAGGCCAAAGGCTGGCAGCAGGCCACACCGCAGGACGACCAGAGCAAAGGTGAATGGTGGGCGGTCTATCATGACGCCACCCTGAGCAGCCTGCTGCAGCAGGTCAGCATCTCCAACCAGAACGTCGCCAGCTACGCCGCCCAGTACCGCGAAGCCCAGGCGCTGGCCGCCCAGTCGCGCGCTGCGCTCTTCCCGACGCTCGGCTATGACGTCAGCGGCACGCGCAGCGGCACCCGCTCCGCGAACAGCGGCGCGCGCAGCACCACCAACAGCAATTCGGCGCAGCTGAGCGCCAACTGGGAGCTGGATCTGTGGGGCAAACTGCGCCGCACCCGCGAAGAGAACGCCGCCAGCGCCGAGGCGAGCGCCGCCGAGCTGGCGAACGTAACGCTCAGCGCCCAGTCGGAGCTGGCGCAGGACTATTTTCAGCTGCGCATTATGGATGAGAAGATCGCGCTCTATCAGCAGAGCATCGCGGCCTATGAGCGCTATCTGAAGGTGATCGAGAATAAATACCAGGCCGGCAGCGAGTCGCGCGCCACGCTGGCGCAGGCGCAGATGCAGCTGGAGAGCGCCCGCGCCTCGGCGCTTGACTACCAGTGGCAGCGCGCCCAGCTGGAGCACGCCATCGCGCTGCTGGTGGGGAAAACGCCCGCCGAATTCAGCCTGCCGGTCGCGAAGCTGAACGCGACGCTGCCGCCGCTGCCGCAGGCGCTGCCGTCGCAGCTGCTGCAGCGCCGTCCCGATATCGCCTATGCCGAGCGTAACGTCGCGGCGGCCAATGCCGCCGTCGGCGTGGCCATTGCCGGTTACTATCCTGACCTGACGCTGAGCGCCAGCGGCGGCACCAGCGCGTCGGCACTGCATAATCTTTTCTCGCTGCCCTGGCGGGTCTGGTCGCTCGGGCCCGATCTGAGCGGCACGCTGCTCGATTTCGGCGCCACCTCGGCGAAGGTGGAGCAGGCGCGCGCCGCGTATGATGCCAGCGTCGCCAGCTACCGTCTTTCGGTGCTGACGGCGATGCAGGAAGTAGAGGACGACCTGGTGGAGCTGGCTACGCTGAACAACGAGCTGGCGGCGCAGCAGCGCGCCAGCGACGCCGCGCGCGAGTCGGCGCGCGTGACGCGCAATCAGTATGAGGCGGGAATGATCGACTATCTCGACGTCGCCACCACGGAAACCAGCAGCCTCAGCGAGCAGCAGAGCCTGCTGACGCTGCAAAGCACGCAGTGGGTCACCAGCGTGGCGCTGATCGCTGCGCTTGGCGGCGGCTGGCAGGCGACGCCTTAAATCGCGCCTTTACGCTTGTCGAACGACGCCAGATCCTGCATCGTTAGGAACCTTTTTAGCGATGCTATGGAGCTGGCATGTTGTTTACATTTTTACGTCTGGTCTGTCGCCTGTTGTGGCGGGTGGAACTGCGCGGCGACACCGCCGCGCTGCATCAGGAAAAAGTGCTGATCGCGCCGAATCATATGTCTTTTCTGGACGGCGTGCTGCTGGCGCTGTTCCTGCCGATCAGGCCGGTTTTTGCGGTTTACTCCTCCGTCAGCGAGCAGTGGTATATGCGCCTGGTGAAGCCGCTGATCGACTTCGTTCCACTCGATCCAACCCGTCCGATGTCGATCAAGCATCTGGTGCGGCTGATCGACAGCGGCCGTCCGGTGGTGATCTTCCCGGAAGGGCGTATCACCGTTACCGGCTCGCTGATGAAGATCTACAGCGGCGCCGGTTTTGTCGCTGCCCGATCGCAGGCCAGCGTGGTGCCGATGCGCATCGAGGGCGCGGAGTACACCCCCTTCGGCCGCCTGGCCGGCATCTTCAAGCGCCGCCTTTTTCCCCGTATCACGCTGACGCTGCTGCCCGCCACGCGCATTCCGATGCCGGAAGCGAAGCGCGCGCGCGACCGCCGTCAGCTGGCGGGCGAACACCTCCACCATATTATGATGGAGGCGCGCATGGCGGTGCGCCCGCGCGAAACGCTGTTTGAAGCCTTCCTCAACGCCCGCACCCGCTACGGAGCGTTCAAGCGCTGCATCGAAGACGTTAACCTGAAGCCCGACAGCTATACCGGACTGCTGAAAAAAGCGCTCGGCGTCGGGCGTATTCTTGAGCGCTACAGCCAGCCGGGCGAGATTGTCGGCCTGCTGCTGCCCAACACCACGGTGACGGCGGCGGCGATCCTCGGCGCCTCGCTGCGCGGCCGCGTTCCGGCCATGCTCAACTACACCGCCGGGGTAAACGGCATGCGCGCGGCGCTGACCGCGTCACAGGTCAAAACCATCTTTACCTCGCGTCAGTTTCTTGAGAAGGGCAACCTCTGGCATCTGCCGCAGGGGCTGAGCGACATCGAATGGATCTACCTGGAGGATCTGCGCGACAGCGTGACGACGCAGGATAAACTCTGGATCCTGGCGCATCTGCTGTTTCCGCGCCGCGCGCAGGTGGCACAGCAGCCGGAGGAGGCGGCGATGGTGTTGTTTACCTCCGGCTCGGAGGGCAATCCGAAAGGGGTAGTGCATTCCCATAAAAGCCTGCTGGCGAATGTGGAGCAGATCCGCACCGTGGCGGATTTTACCCCGCGCGATAAATTTATGTCGGCGCTGCCGCTGTTCCACGCCTTTGGTCTGACGGTCGGTCTGTTTACGCCGCTGATGACCGGCGCGCAGGTGTTTCTCTATCCCAGCCCGCTGCACTATCGCATCGTGCCGGAGTTGGTCTATGACCGCAACTGCACCGTGCTGTTCGGGACCTCGACCTTCCTCGGCAACTACGCCCGCTTTGCCGCGCCTTACGATTTCGCCCGTCTGCGTTACGTCGTGGCGGGGGCGGAGAAGCTGCAGGAAGCGACGCGTCAGATCTATATGGAGAAGTATGGCATCCGCATTCTTGAAGGCTACGGCGTGACCGAATGCGCGCCGGTGGTGGCGATCAACGTACCGATGGCGGCGAAAGCGCACACCGTCGGCCGCATTCTGCCGGGCATGGATTCGCGCCTGATGTCGGTTGAAGGCATTGAACAGGGCGGGCGGCTGCAGCTGCGCGGGCCCAACATCATGAAGGGCTATCTGCGCGTCGAAAACCCCGGCGTGCTGGAAGCGCCTGTCGCCGACAACGGCGAAGGGCAGATGGAGGCGGGCTGGTACGATACCGGCGATATCGTCAGCTTTGACGAGGGCGGCTTCTGCCAGATTCAGGGACGCGCCAAACGCTTTGCCAAAATCGCGGGCGAGATGGTGTCGCTGGAGAGCGTCGAGCAGATCGCCCTGAAAGCGTCGCCGGAAAAACAGCATGCGGCGTCGCTGCGCGCCGACGGCAACCGCGGTGAAGCGCTGGTGCTCTTTACCACCGACAGCGACCTGAAACGCGACAGGCTGCAAAAGGCGGCACGCGAGCTGGGCGCGCCGGAGCTTGCCGTCCCGCGCGATATCCGCGTGTTGAAACAGCTGCCGATGCTGGGCAGCGGCAAGCCGGACTATGTCAGCCTGAAAAAAATGGCGGAAGAGGAGCAGGCATGAGCACGCTGAATACGCAGGAGATGTCGCTGACGTCGCGCGGGATGCTGGCGGTTATGGGCGCGCAGTTTTTTTCCGCCTTTGGCGACAATGCGTTGCTCTTCGCCACCCTGGCGCTGCTGAAAAGCGAGCTTTATCCCGACTGGAGCCAGCCGGTGATGCAGATGCTGTTTGTCGCGGCCTATATTCTGCTGGCGCCCTTTGTCGGCCAACTGGCGGACAGCTTCGCCAAAGGCCGGGTGATGATGTTCGCCAACAGCCTGAAGCTGCTGGGCGCGCTGCTGATCTGCTTCGGCTTTAATCCTTTCGTGGGCTATACGCTGGTGGGCATCGGCGCGGCGGCCTACTCACCCGCCAAGTACGGCATCCTTACCGAGCTGACCTCCGGCGAGAAGCTGGTGAAAGCCAACGGCATGATGGAGAGCTCCACCATCGCCGCGATCCTGCTGGGGTCGGTATCGGGCGGCGCGCTCGCCGACTGGAGCCTGCTGGCGGCGCTGGCGGCGTGCGCGGTTACCTACGCGGCGGCGGTGGCGGCGAACCTCTTTATTCCGAAGCTGGCGGCGGCGCGGGCGGGGCAGAGCTGGAACCCTGCCGCGATGCTGCGCCGTTTTTTCCAGGCGTGCAGTCTGCTGTGGCATAACGCGGAGACGCGCTTTTCTATCCTCGGCACCAGCCTGTTCTGGGGCGCGGGCGTGACGCTGCGCTTCCTGCTGGTACTGTGGGTGCCGGTGGCGCTCGGCATCAACGACAACACCACGCCGACCACGCTCAACGCCATGGTGGCGATTGGCATCGTGGTTGGCGCGGGCGCGGCGGCGAAGCTGGTGACGCTGGAGACGGTGCGCCGCTGTATGCCCGCTGGCGTGCTGATTGGCGTGATGGTGGTGATCTTTTCTCTGCAACATTCGCTGGTGAACGCTTACCTGCTGCTGATGGTGATTGGCGCGCTGGGCGGCTTTTTCGTGGTGCCGCTCAACGCCGTATTGCAGGCGCGCGGCAAGGCGAGCGTCGGCGCAGGCAATGCGATTGCGGTGCAGAACTTCGGCGAGAATATCGCCATGCTGGTGATGCTGGGGCTGTATACGCTGGCGGTGAAAGCGGGCGCGCCCGCGGTCGCGACCGGCATCGGCTTCGGCGCGCTGTTTGCGCTGGCGATTGCGGTGCTGTGGATATGGCGGCCGACAGCGCGGGCGCAGCGTTAGTTAACAACCGATGCGAGGCGCCTGCTCAGAAAGAGCAGGCACCGGCGTAACGCTCCCTTCTTTAACACGACCCGCTGAAACCGTTGGGGTTTTCCCGGTACGCCTGCTGTAACTGAACGGGGACTACCGGGCATGCCCCAGCAGCCGCCGCGCCTCGCGCGCCACGTTTTCCATCTCGTCCTGCAACTCCAGCAGCTCCGGCTCCAGCGCGTCGATATCGTCGCTCTGACGCAGGTTCTGCTCCAGCTGGCGGCAGAGCTGCTTCATGCGCGGCACGCCGCTGTAGCTGGCGCTGCCGTGCAGCTTATGGATAATCTCGCGTAATCCCTGCACGTCGTGCGCCGCCATAAAAGCGTCAATCTTCTCGTGCACTTCGGGCAGAAAATCGAGCAGCATCTTCAGCATATCGCGCGCCAGATCGGGTTTGTTCGCCGCCTGACGCAGCGCCAGCTCCCAGTCGAGCGACGGCGAAACCGCAGGCACCGGCGGCAGCAGCGCAGGCAGCGGCGGGCTGTAGCGCGCCAGCAGCTGGCTGAGCCGGCTCTCGTCGATCGGCTTCGCCAGATAGTCGTTCATACCGGCTTTGATCAGATGTTCGCGCTCGCCGTCAATGGCGTGCGCCGTGACTGCCACTATCGGCGTGCTGGCGTGCAGCGGCAGGCCGCGAATAATTTCGCTGGCGCGAATACCGTCAATCTCCGGCATCTGAATATCCATCAGGATAATATCCAGCGGCTGCGCGCGGGCGGCGGCGATCGCCTGCTCGGCGTTGTTGCACAGCAGGATGTGCTGCACCTGCTCCTCCAGCAGCGCGCCGATCAGCTTGAGGTTAGCGGGGTTATCGTCCACCGCCATAACCCGCAGCGGCAGGCGTGCGCTGTCAGGCAGTTCGCTGCGCTGGCGCGTATGCAGATCGGCCAGCAGCGGCAGCAGGCGCGTGGTGGAAACCGGCTTGGTGATGCAGCCGTGAATGCCGCGCACCTTGAGCCGATCCGCCAGCAGCATCATGGCGCTCGGCAACGCCAGCAGCACGCAGTCGGCGCGATTAAGCAGGGCGTCGATAAAGAGGTCATCCAGCAGCTCCTGCTGCGTGATATCGATCGGCAGCCCCACCAGCAGCAGCGGATAGTGCGGTTCGCGCAGGCCCGCCAGCGTTTCGCTGTGCTCAACCTGCAGCGGCGTGACGTGCAGCATCTTCAGCGCGGCCTCGGCGGAAGCGGCGTGCGCCTCTACGTAGGCCATACGCGAACGCGACAGGGCGTCCAGCGCGCGCGGCAGCGTCGGGGCGTTGGGATTGAGGTCGAGCTGTATTCGCACCCAGAAGGTCGACCCTTCATTGACGCGGCTGTGAAAAGCGATTTCGCCGCCCATTTCGCTGACCAGTTTCTGCGTGATCACCAGCCCCAGCCCGGTACCGCCGTGACGGCGAGAGATGCTGGCGTCAGCCTGACGGAACGCCTGAAACAGCTGCGTCTGCTGATGTTCGGAAATGCCGATGCCGGAGTCGTGAACCTGAACCTCCAGCTCGACGCGCGTGGCGCTGACGTTTCGCTGTTCGACGCGCAGATCGATGGTGCCGCGCTCGGTAAATTTAATGGCGTTGCCCAGCAGGTTGATCAGGATCTGCTGCAGGCGCAGCGGATCGCCGATGACGTTATCCGGCACGCTGCAGTCGCACAGTACCGTCAGCTCGAGCCCTTTCTCATGCGCCGAGGGCGCCAGCAGCACAATGGTTTCGTCCAGCGTGGCGCGCAGCGGGAACGGGATCGACTCCAGCACCAGCTTGCCCGCCTCCAGTTTAGAGAAGTCGAGCACATCATTGATAATGCTGAGTAAATTATTGGCTGAACGCTCTATGGTGTGCATATAGTCGCGCTGCGTGGTGCCGAGCGTTGTTTTCAGCATCTGACGAGTAAAGCCGATCACGCCGTTGAGCGGGGTGCGCAGCTCGTGAGACATATTGGCGAGGAACTCCGACTTAATACGCGCCGCTTCCTGGGCGCGCTTTTTCGCCAGATCCAGCTCGACGTTTTGAATCTCCAGCTGCTCCAGCGTTTCCCGCAGGTCCCAGGTCGCCTGATCGATATTGTGCTGCATCTCTTCATGGTAGGCGGTGAGCGACATCGCCATGGCGTTGATGCCGTTTTTCAGGATGCTCAGTTCGCCCAGCATATAGCCCTCGACGCGGCTGTCGAGCTGGCCGCGGCGAATGCGGTCGACGGTGGTGACCATATTGCGGATCGGGCCGGTGACGTCGCGCATCAGGCGGTAGGCGAACAGCATGGCGATGCAGAGGCAAAACAGCAGCATCAGGGTCGCGACGAACACCTCTTTATACTGCTGCAGTCGCACCGACTGGAGATCAAGCTCTATCGCCACGTAGCCCAGCGGGTTGCCCGCCGGTTTGGCTTCTTCGCTGGAGAGTTCATCCACCGCATGGTGTTCAGGCGTAATCGGCGTGCGCAAAATCAGCAGCGTACCGTGGCGCTCCATCGAGACCTCGTCAGGCAGCGCGCGAATATCCTCTTTCTGCAGCAAACTCAGGTTCTGGTTGTTATTCGACGTGACGTAGAGGCGGTTATTATTGTCGAACACCGAAATGGCGCGGACAATAGCGGAGTGGCGGCGGTGCAGCAGGCTGACCAGCGCGCGCAGAGCTTCGCGATTGTGCCAGGTCATACTGTATTCGCTGGAGACCGCCAGCGGCTCGATGATGCTGGCGCCTGCTTCCACCACCTGAGACTGCAGTTCGTTGTAGCGATGCACCACGAAAAACGAGCTGAGCAGCAGTCCAATCATTAATGTCGGCGCCAGTATTAAAATCATCATTCGCGCCCGCAGGCTGTATTTCGTCATAATAGTCGTCGGCTTTTGCCAGCCCGTTATCCCTGTGCCGCGTTGAAGCGCGCGCACGCTGAATTTTTATTGAGAATGTAAAACACTATGGCGCAATTTTACTCCGCAAAACAGCGCGTGACGACTAAGCAACGCATCACCGTCACCGTGGACGAGCTCGATCCCTTTGGCCAGGGCGTAGCGCGGCATCAGGGCAAGACCCTGTTTATCAGCGGCGCGCTGCCTGGCGAGCAGGCGGAAGTGACGCTGGTGGAGGAGAAACGTCAGTACGCGCGCGGCAAAGCGACGCGGCTGTTAAGCACCAGCCCTGAACGCGTCAAGCCGCGCTGTCCGCACTTTACCCGCTGCGGCGGCTGCCAGCAGCAGCACGCCGCCGAGCCGCTGCAGCAGCGCAGCAAAGCGGCGGCGCTGTCGCG
Source organism: Pantoea sp. YU22 (assembly GCF_003970755.1). Classification (NCBI taxonomy): domain Bacteria; kingdom Pseudomonadati; phylum Pseudomonadota; class Gammaproteobacteria; order Enterobacterales; family Erwiniaceae; genus Pantoea; species Pantoea sp. YU22. The sequence goes on from NZ_RYDU01000010.1 coordinate 122,912, forward strand.
CATGCTGAGCCAGGCGGCGCAGCGCACCGTCGCAGTGGACGCGATCCTCGCCGGGCCTGCCTGGGGCTACCGTCGTCGCGCGCGGCTTGGTTTGCAGTGGCAGCCTAAAACGCGCGAGCTACAGATGGGGTTTCGCCAGGAGGCGAGCAACGATCTGGTGGCGATTCGCGAATGCCCCATTCTGGCGCCCGAACTTGAGGCGTTGCTGCCGCCGCTGCGCGACTGTCTCAGCGCGCTGAAGGCCGCCAGCCGGCTGGGACACGTTGAGCTGGTGCTGGCGGACAACGGCCCGCTGATGGTACTGCGCCACCTGGATGCGCTGCACGCTGCCGACCGGGAAAAACTGGAACGCTTTTCGCATGAGCATAACCTGATGCTGTTCCTGGACAGCGGCGGCGATGAGCTGGAGCAGGTGCGCGGCGACGAACCTTTTTACCACTCGGGCGAGGTGCGGCTCACCTTTAGTCCACAAGACTTTATTCAGGTCAACGACGCCGTCAACCAGCAGATGGTGGCGCAGGCGTTAGCCTGGCTCGATCTACAGCCGGAAGACCGCGTGCTGGATCTTTTTTGCGGCATGGGAAACTTTACGATCCCTGTAGGAAAATTCGTACAAAATGTTGTGGGTGTGGAGGGCGTTGCAGCATTAGTGCGGCAGGCAGCGTATAATGCGCAGCTGAATAATCTTAAAAATGTCCGCTTTTTCCAGCACAACCTGGAGGAAGACGTTGCGCGTCAGCCGTGGGCGGCGCAAGGATTTAACAAGGTATTGCTCGATCCGGCGCGCGCCGGGGCCGCGGGCGTAATGGCGCATGTGGTTAAACTTGCGCCGGAGCGCGTGGTCTATGTTTCGTGTAATCCCACAACGCTTGCCCGCGACAGCCAGACATTGCTGTCGGCGGGCTACCATCTGGAAAGGGTCGCGATGCTGGATATGTTCCCTCATACCCGTCATCTCGAATCCATGGTGCTGTTCAGTAAAACATAAGCAGTAATTGATGCTGCTGTGGCAGGAGAGGATATGGTTGCGGTCAGAAGTGCGCATTTAAATACGGCAGGAGAGTTCGCTCTCGATCAGTGGATCGCCACTCTTGGCATTGCCAACCCGCAATCATGTGAACGCATCGCTGAAACCTGGCGCTATTGCGAAGCCCAGACGAAGGATCACCCCGATCAGTCGCTGCTGCTCTGGCGCGGCATCGAAATGGTAGAGATCCTGTCGATGCTCAGTATGGATATCGAAAGCTCCTGCGCCGCGCTGATCTTCCCGCTGGCGAATGCGGAAGTGGTAAGCGAAGAGGAGCTGAGCGAAACCTTCGGCAGCGGCATCGTCACGCTGGTGCACGGCGTACGCGATATGGACGCCATTCGTCAGCTCAAAGCGATCCACAACGACTCGATGGCCTCCGAGCAGGTGGATAACGTGCGCCGCATGCTGCTGGCGATGGTGGAAGATTTCCGCTGCGTGGTGATTAAGCTGGCGGAACGCATCATGAACCTGCGCGAAATGAAAGATGCGCCGGAAGATGAGCGCGTGCTGGCGGCGAAAGAGAGCACCAATATCTATGCGCCGCTCGCCAACCGGCTCGGCATCGGCCAGCTGAAATGGGAGCTGGAGGATTACTGCTTCCGCTATCTGCACCCTGACGAATACAAACGCATCGCCAAACTGCTGCACGAGCGCCGCATCGATCGCGAACAGTACATCGAAAACTTTGTCGATTCGCTGCGCAAAGAGATGGTGAAAGAGGGCGTGCGCGCCGAGGTTTACGGCCGACCGAAACATATCTACAGCATCTGGCGCAAGATGCAGAAGAAGTCGCTGGCGTTTGACGAGCTGTTCGACGTGCGCGCGGTGCGCATCGTCGCCGAGCGCCTGCAGGACTGCTACGGCGCGCTCGGCATCGTGCATACGCTCTATCGCCATCTGCCGGCGGAGTTTGACGACTATGTCGCCAATCCCAAGCCGAACGGCTATCAGTCGATCCATACCGTGGTGCTCGGGCCGAAAGGCAAAACCGTGGAAATCCAGATCCGTACTCGTCAGATGCATGAAGACGCGGAGCTGGGCGTGGCCGCGCACTGGAAATATAAAGAGGGGCCGACCACCGGCAGCGCGCGCGGCGCCTCCGGACACGAAGAGCGCATCGCCTGGCTGCGTAAGCTGATCGCCTGGCAGGAAGAGATGTCCGACTCCGGCGAGATGCTGGAAGAGGTGCGCAGTCAGGTGTTCGACGATCGCGTTTACGTCTTTACCCCAAAAGGCGACGTGGTGGATCTGCCCGCAGGCTCCACGCCTCTCGACTTCGCCTACCATATTCACAGCGATATCGGCCACCGCTGCATCGGTGCCAAGATCGGCGGCCGCATCGTGCCCTTTACCTATCAGCTGCAGATGGGCGATCAGGTCGAAGTTATTACCCAGAAGCAGCCCAACCCGAGCCGCGACTGGCTGAATCCGAACCTCGGCTATATCACCACCAGCCGCGGACGCGCCAAGATCCATAACTGGTTCCGCAAGCAGGATCGCGACAAAAATATCGCCGCGGGGCGTCAGATCCTCGACAGCGAACTCAACCAGCTCGATATCAGCCTGCGCGAAGCAGAAAAACTGCTGCTGCCGCGCTATAACGTCACCTCGCTGGATGAACTGCTGGCGGCGATCGGCGGCGGCGATATTCGCCTTAACCAGATGGTGAACTTCCTGCAGGCGAAGCTCAACAAGCCGAGCGCGGAAGAGGAAGATCGCGAGGCGCTGCGCCAGCTGACGCAGAAAAACTACTCGCCGCCGTCGCGCAAAGAGAGCGGCCGCGTGGTGGTCGAAGGCGTCGGCAACCTGATGCACCATATCGCGCGCTGCTGCCAGCCCATTCCAGGGGACGATATCGTCGGCTTTATCACCCAGGGGCGCGGCATCTCTATTCACCGCGCCGACTGCGACCAGTTGGCGGAGCTGAGCGCCCATGCGCCGGAACGCATCGTCGACGCGGTGTGGGGCGAAAGCTACTCCAGCGGCTACTCGCTGGTGGTGCGCGTGACCGCCAACGATCGCAGCGGACTGCTGCGCGATATCACTACCATTCTCGCCAACGAGAAGGTCAATGTACTGGGCGTCTCCAGCCGCAGCGACACCAGAAAGCAGCTGGCCACGATCGATATGGATATTGAAATCTACAATCAGCAGGTGCTGGGCCGCGTGCTGTCGCGGCTGAACCAGGTGCCTGATATCATCGACGCCCGACGTCTTCACTGATTTTGCGGGATGAGCGCGCGCTCATCCCCGCGCTTTCATCCCCGTGTTTTAAAAGGATTAACTATGAGCTCACTCGATCGCCTGCTGGGCATTATGCAAACCCTGCGCGATCCGCAACGCGGCTGCCCGTGGGATCGCGAGCAGACCTTCGCCTCTATCGCCCCCTATACGCTGGAAGAGACCTATGAAGTGCTGGACGCCATCCAGCGCGAAGACTTCGACGATCTGCGCGGCGAGCTGGGCGATCTGCTGTTTCAGGTGGTGTTCTACGCGCAGATGGCGAGCGAACAGGATCGCTTTACCTTTGACGATATCTGCGACGCCATCAGCGACAAGCTGGAGCGCCGCCATCCTCACATCTTCGGCGACGCCAGCGTGGAGAACAGCGCTGAGGTGCTGAAGAACTGGGAGGCGATCAAAGGCGCAGAGCGGGCGGAAAAGGCGCAGCATTCGGCGCTCGACGATATTCCTAAAGCGCTGCCGGCACTGATGCGCGCTCATAAAATCCAGAAGCGCTGCCATAACGTCGGCTTTGACTGGACCGCGATCGGGCCGGTGCTGGATAAGGTGCACGAAGAGATCGACGAGGTGATGCACGAGGCGCAGCAGGCGACCATCGATCCGCTCAAGCTGGAAGAGGAGATAGGCGATCTGCTGTTCGCCACGGTCAATCTGTCGCGCCATCTGGGCAGCAAAGCGGAAACCGCGCTGCAAAAAGCGAACGACAAATTTGAGCGCCGCTTCCGCGCGGTAGAGGCGATTATCGCCGCGCAGGGGCTGCGCATGCCGGAGGCGACGCTGGAACAGATGGAGGCGGCCTGGCAGCAGGTTAAAGCCGCAGAAAAACGCTGATTATTCCAGCAGTGCATACTATTTAGCCGGTCGCGCTTACTCGATTCAGCGCAAGAAAAAAGTTGTGACCTGCGTCAACATTTCCTTGTCAGCTATCCGCTATGTTACCCGCTGCAATGCGTTGGAGGATGGCGGTGATTCATCAATTGTGGCTGACAGGGGTTTCAGGTATACTGTTTTCCCGTCCTGGTTATTCCACCGTCTTTAAACCTAAACTCTCAGGTTCAGCATGACAACGAATTATATTTTTGTGACCGGCGGGGTCGTTTCCTCTCTGGGTAAAGGCATTGCCGCAGCCTCCCTCGCAGCCATTCTCGAAGCACGTGGTCTTAACGTGACCATCATGAAGCTGGATCCCTATATCAACGTCGATCCGGGCACCATGAGCCCTACCCAGCACGGTGAAGTATTCGTCACCGACGACGGGGCCGAAACCGATTTGGATTTAGGTCACTACGAGCGCTTCATTCGCACCAAAATGACGCGCCGCAACAACTTCACCACTGGCCGTATCTACTCTGAAGTGCTGCGCAAAGAGCGCCGCGGCGACTATCTCGGCGCGACCATTCAGGTTATTCCGCATATCACCAACGCCATCAAAGAACGTATTATCGAAGGCGGCGAAGGTCACGACGTCGTTCTGGTGGAGATCGGCGGTACCGTTGGCGATATCGAGTCGCTGCCGTTCCTGGAAGCGATTCGTCAGATGGCGGTCGACGTCGGCCGCGAGCACACCATGTATATGCACCTGACGCTGGTGCCTTATATGGCGGCGGCGGGCGAGGTGAAAACCAAGCCGACCCAGCACTCCGTTAAAGAGCTGCTCTCTATCGGCATCCAGCCGGACGTGCTGATCTGCCGCTCCGACCGCGCCGTGCCAGCGAACGAACGCGCCAAAATCGCGCTGTTCTGTAACGTGCCGGAAAAAGCGGTTATCTCGCTGAAAGATGTCGATTCCATCTACAAAATCCCGGGCCTGCTGAAATCGCAGGGTCTGGATGACTATATTTGTAAACGCTTCAGTCTGAACGCGCCGGAAGCCAACCTGTCTGAATGGGAACAGGTGATCTACGAAGAGGCTAATCCGGGCGGCGAAGTGACCATCGGCATGGTCGGCAAATATGTCGAACTGCCGGATGCGTACAAATCGGTGATTGAAGCGCTGAAGCATGGCGGCCTGAAAAACCGCGTGACGGTAAACATCAAGCTGATCGACTCGCAGGACGTCGAGACGCGCGGCGTCGAAATTCTGAAAGATCTGGATGCGATTCTGATCCCGGGCGGCTTCGGCTACCGCGGCGTGGAAGGCAAGCTGATGACCGCGCAGTACGCGCGTGAAAATAACGTGCCTTATCTCGGCATCTGTCTCGGCATGCAGGTTGCGCTGATGGAGTTCGCACGCAACGTCGCCGGGATGGAAGGCGCCAACTCCACTGAATTTGTGCCAGACTGTAAATACCCGGTGGTAGCGTTAATCACCGAATGGCGCGATGAAAACGGCAATGTGGAACAGCGTACTGAAACCAGCGACCTGGGCGGCACCATGCGCCTCGGCAGCCAGCAGTGCCAGCTGACGCCGGACAGCAAAGTCCGCCAGCTCTACGGTTCCGATACCATCGTCGAGCGCCATCGCCACCGCTACGAAGTCAACAATCTGCTGCTGAAGCCGATTGAAGCCGCAGGACTGCGCATTGCCGGACGTTCTGGCGACGACCAGCTGGTTGAGATCATCGAGATCCCGAACCACCCCTGGTTTGTTGCTTGCCAGTTCCACCCGGAGTTCACGTCAACACCGCGTGACGGTCATCCGCTGTTCGCCGGCTTTGTTAAGGCCGCGCAGGATCACCAGAAGCGTTTAGCGAAGTAAGTTTCACGAGCAACGCGCGAACTTCTCGCGCGTTGTTTGTCTTAGGATTGACTAACTTGTACTGAGGAAAATCGTAATGGCCAAAATCGTTAAAGTCATCGGTCGCGAAATCATCGACTCCCGCGGCAACCCAACTGTAGAAGCGGAAGTACATCTGGAAGGTGGTTTTGTTGGTCTGGCAGCGGCACCGTCAGGCGCTTCTACCGGTTCACGCGAAGCGCTGGAGCTGCGCGACGGCGACAAATCTCGTTTCCTGGGCAAAGGCGTAACTAAAGCAGTTGCTGCAGTTAACGGTCCGATTGCGGATGCGGTAAAAGGCAAAGACGCGAAAGATCAGGCGAACATCGACAAGATCATGATCGACCTGGACGGTACTGAGAACAAATCCAACTTCGGCGCAAACGCCATCCTGGCGGTCTCCCTGGCAGCAGCGAAAGCAGCAGCAGCCTCTAAAGGTCAGCCGCTGTATGAGCACATCGCTGAGCTGAACGGCACCCCGGGCAAATTCTCTATGCCGCTGCCGATGATGAACATCATCAACGGTGGTGAGCACGCCGACAACAACGTCGACATCCAGGAATTCATGATCCAGCCGGTCGGCGCTTCCAGCGTTAAAGAAGCGATCCGCATGGGTTCTGAAGTGTTCCATCACCTGGCGAAAGTGCTGAAGGCGAAAGGCATGAACACCGCAGTCGGCGACGAAGGCGGCTACGCGCCGAACCTGGGCTCTAACGCCGAAGCGCTGGCCGTTATCGCGGAAGCGGTAAAAGCGGCAGGCTACGAGCTAGGCAAAGACATCACCCTGGCGATGGACTGCGCAGCGTCTGAATTCTACAAAGACGGCAAATATGTGCTGGCTGGCGAAGGTAACAAAGCCTTTACCTCTGAAGAGTTCACTCACTTCCTGGAAGATCTGACCAAACAGTACCCGATCGTCTCTATCGAAGATGGCCTGGACGAGTCAGACTGGACCGGCTTCGCTTACCAGACCAAAGTGCTGGGCGACAAAATCCAGCTGGTAGGCGACGACCTGTTCGTTACCAACACCAAGATCCTGAAAGAAGGCATCGAGAAAGGCATCGCTAACTCTATCCTGATCAAATTCAACCAGATCGGTTCTCTGACCGAAACGCTGGCGGCGATCAAAATGGCGAAAGACGCAGGCTACACCGCGGTGATTTCACACCGTTCAGGTGAAACCGAAGATGCCACCATCGCTGACCTGGCGGTCGGTACCGCAGCAGGCCAGATCAAAACCGGTTCTATGAGCCGTTCTGACCGCGTTGCCAAGTACAACCAGCTGATCCGTATCGAAGAAGCGCTGGGTTCTAAAGCGCCGTTCAACGGTCTGAAAGAAGTGAAAGGCCAGGCGTAATCGCCTGCCGATGCCGTCCGCGGACGGCATTCGCCTGATATATAAAGCCCCGCCTTGTGCGGGGCTTTTGCTTTATTGATGTGGGGCTGGCACTGAGAAAAGGCACGACGCGTGGTTGAGCTGCGCGACAAATCTGCCATAATCAGCGCCCTGTTTTTTTCTAGCGAGTCCGTAATGCAATACCCGATTAACGAAATGTTCCAGACGCTGCAGGGAGAAGGATTCTATACCGGCGTCCCGGCCATCTTTATCCGCTTACAGGGATGTCCGGTAGGTTGTAGCTGGTGTGATACCAAACATACCTGGGAAAAACGGGCCGATCGGGAAACGGCGCTGGGCGATATTCTGGTGAAAACGGTTGAGAGCGATGCCTGGGGCAACGCCGATGCGACGCTGCTACTGGAGACTATTCAGCGCCAGGGCTGGACGGCGCGCCATGTGGTGATCACCGGCGGCGAGCCGTCGATTTACGATCTGCGCCCGCTGACCACGGCGCTGGAAGCGCAGGGCTTTCAGTGCCAGATCGAAACCAGCGGCACGCATGAAGTGCGCTGCTCTGAGCGAACCTGGGTGACGGTATCGCCGAAGGTGAATATGCGCGGCGGCTATGATGTGCTGGAGCAGGCGCTGCAGCGTGCGGATGAGATCAAACATCCGGTGGCGCGCGAGCGCGACGTAGAGGCGCTGGACGAACTGCTGGCAACGCTGAGCGACAGCAAAGCGCGCATTATCGCGCTGCAGCCCATCAGCCGCAAAGAGGCGGCGACAAAACTCTGTATTGAAACCTGCATCGCGCGCAACTGGCGCTTATCTATGCAGACCCACAAGTATCTTAATATCGCCTGACGGCGGAGAGCAGGGCGGCGCTGCGCGCCGCCCGCCCGCATTACTGCTTCGCTTTATAGGCGTCAAACGCCTGCTTAATCTCGTTCTTCGCCACATCGGCGCTTTCAAAACCCTTTAGCTCGACCTTCTTGCGGCCGTCCGGCAGTTGTTTATAGACGCGGAAAAAGGCTTCCAGACGCTCCTGTTCAATCTTCGGCAGATCGCTCATGCTTTTAACGTCATCCCAGGTGGGATCGATCTTGCTGGTCGGCACCGCGACGATCTTATCGTCTACTTCGCCGCCGTCGATCATCTTCAGCACGCCGATGGCGCGCAGTTTGATCAGCGTGCCCGGCTGCAGCGGCGCGCGGGTGTAGAAGATCACGTCGAGCGGATCGTTGTCGCCGCCCAGCGACTGGGTCAGAGAGCCGTAGTTAGCCGGGTAGGCTACCGGCATCGACTGAAAGCGATCCGCCACGATAAAGCCGGTTTTGGCGTCAGTCTCATATTTGATGATGCCGCCCGCCGGGATCTCGGTGACGGCATAGAACTCATCCGGCACGTTTTCCGGCTGGGGAAAGTCGAGCACGTTTTGCGCCTGAACGGCGGCAGAGGCAGTGAAAAGCAGCGCGATGGCGGCAAGGGATTTCAGTTTCATCGTTGATTCTCTTGATCTTTAATGAAGGAGAGGACAACGTAGAGTGGGCAGATGACAGAGAGATGACGCGGGCGTAAAGAAGCGTAGAGCAGAAGTTGCGGGCTGTGCGACCACAGCCCTGGCGGGAATTAACCTTTATAGACGCAGCCCGCCGTACAGGTCTCTTTGATCATTACCGCGCTCAGCTCAGGCAGCAGTGGCTTCATCTCATCCCAGATCCATTTCGCCAGCACTTCGCTGGTGGGATTTTCCAGGCCGGGGATCTCGTTCAGATAGTGGTGATCGAGGCGGTCATAAAGGGGTTTAAACGCCGCTTTGAGTTCGGCGAAATCCATCACCCAGCCGGTATGCGCATCCACTTCGCCGGTAATTTCCAGTCGCACCAGAAACGAATGGCCATGCAGGCGTCCGCATTTGTGTCCTTCCGGGACGTTAGGCAAATGATGAGCGGCTTCGAACTGGAACTCTTTAAACAGTGTGGTAGACATAATGGCTCTCAGGCTTAAAAACCGGGGAATTCTACCTGAAATACGGAATTTTCGCATCCATCGCGCCAGAATGGCTAATTTTTGCCGAACGCCATAAGATACCCTCGTGTAAATTATTGATAACGAAGATCTTTGTTTACCAGTTTTACTGATTATAACTACCTGAAAAACCGCTTAGTCATTTTGGTTATTAATTATGTCGAAGCCGTATTTAATCGTTAATATGCGGGCCGGTAACCTACCACTCTTCCCGCTACTTTACCGTCCGGACTTCAGATACTGGAATTTTTAACGCGATGACGACTCAGGCACCCCCAGGCTCTCTGCTCCCGCTTAACCCGGAGCAACTTGCACGCTTACAGGCGGCAACGACTGATTTTTCTCCCACCCAGCTGGCGTGGATCTCGGGCTATTTTTGGGGAATGATTAATCAGACGCCCGGCAGCGTCGCGGCCAGCGCGCCAGCGGCAGCGGAGATCCCGGCGATTACGCTGATCTCGGCGTCGCAAACCGGTAACGCGCGCCGCGTCGCGGAGCAGCTGCGCGACGATCTGCAGGCGGCGAAGCTGAACGTGAAGCTGGTCAACGCCGGCGATTACAAATTCAAGCAGATCGCCCAGGAGAAGCTGCTGGTGGTGGTGACCTCCACCCAGGGCGAAGGCGATCCGCCGGAAGAGGCGGTGGCGCTGCATAAATTCCTGATGTCGAAAAAAGCGCCGAAGCTGGATGGCACCGCCTTTGCGGTGCTGGGCCTCGGCGACACCTCATATGAATTCTTTAGCAAAGCGGGCAAAGATTTTGATGGCCGTCTGGCTGAGCTGGGTGCAGAGCGCCTGCTGGCTCGCGTCGACGCCGACGTTGATTTCGCTGAAGCGGCGGCTGAGTGGCGTCGCGCGCTGGTAGAGGTGCTGAAACAGCGCGTGCCGAGCGAGACGCCGGCGCAGGCGATCGCCAACGCGACGGGCAGCTTCAATGAAGTACACAGCAGTCCCTACACTAAAGAGGCGCCGCTGACCGCCAGCTTTGCGCTGAACCAGAAAATCACCGGCCGTCACTCCGATAAAGATGTACGTCATATCGAAATCGACCTGGGCGATTCGGGCCTGCGTTACCAGCCGGGCGACGCGCTGGGCGTCTGGTATGAAAACGATCCTGAACTGGTCGCCGAACTGCTGAGCCTGCTGTGGCTGAAAGGCGACGAGCCGGTGCAGATCGAAAACGATACCCTGCCGCTCAGCGAGGCGCTGCAAAAGCATTTCGAGCTGACGGTCAATACCGCGCAGATTGTTGAGCAGTACGCCGCGCTGTCGCGCAACGAAACCCTGCTGGCGCTGGTGGGCGACAAGGCGAAGCTGCAGCACTACGCGCAGACGTTCCCCATCGTTGATATGGTGCGAAACGCGCCGACCGAACTCAACGCCGAGCAGCTGACCACGCTGCTGCGTCCGCTGACGCCGCGTCTCTACTCTATCGCCTCGTCGCAGGCGGAGAATGAAACCGAAGTCCACATTACCGTTGGCGCGGTGCGTTTCGATATCGACGGCCGTGCCCGCGCAGGCGGCGCTTCCAGCTATCTGGCCGACCGTCTGGAAGAGGATGCGGCGATCCGCGTCTTTATCGAGCACAACGATAACTTCCGTCTGCCCGCCAACCCTGACGCGCCGGTCATTATGATCGGGCCGGGCACCGGCATCGCGCCGTTCCGCGCTTTTATGCAGCAGCGCGACCATGACGGCGCCACCGGCAAAAACTGGCTTTTCTTCGGCAATCCGCACTTCACCGAAGATTTCCTTTATCAGGTTGAATGGCAGCAGTACGTAAAAGAGGGTCTGCTGACCCGTATCGATCTCGCCTGGTCGCGCGACCAGGAGCAGAAGGTATACGTACAGGACAAAATCCGCGCCAGCGGGGCGGAGGTGTGGCGCTGGATCGAAGAGGGCGCGCATATTTATGTCTGCGGCGACGCCAACCGTATGGCGAAAGATGTCGAGCAGGCACTGCTGGATGTGGTGGTCGAACACGGCGCAATGGATCGTGAAACGGCCGACGAATTTTTAAGTGAGCTGCGCATTGAGCGCCGTTATCAACGAGACGTTTACTGATGAGCGAAAAACACCCCGGACCGCTGGTTGTAGAAGGCAAGCTGGTTGACGCCGAGCGTCTTAAAAAAGAGAGCAACTATTTACGCGGCACCATTCTGGAAGATCTCGACGAAGGTCTGACCGGCGGCTTTAGCGGCGATAACTTTCTGCTGATCCGTTTCCACGGCATGTACCAGCAGGATGACCGCGATATCCGCGCCGAGCGCGCCGAACAGAAGCTGGAGCCGCGTCACGCCATGATGCTGCGCTGCCGCTTGCCGGGCGGCATTATCACGCCAACACAGTGGCTGGCGATCGACAAGTTCGCCACCGAGAAAACCCTGTACGGCAGCATCCGTCTGACCAACCGCCAGACTTTCCAGTTTCACGGCATTCTGAAGAAGAACGTCAAGCCGTCGCACCAGATGCTGCACGAAGTCGGGCTCGACGCGCTGGCGACCGCCAACGACGTAAACCGCAACGTGCTCTGCACGTCAAACCCGGTGGAGTCGGAGCTGCATCAGGAAGCCTACGAGTGGGCGAAGAAAATCTCGGAGCATCTGCTGCCGCGCACCCGCGCCTATGCCGAAATCTGGTGGGATAAAGAGAAGGTCGCGACCACGGATGAGGAGCCGATCCTCGGCGAAACCTATCTGCCGCGTAAATTCAAAACCACCGTGGTGATCCCGCCGCACAACGATGTGGATCTGCACGCCAACGATCTTAACTTCATCGCCGTGGCGGAGAAGGGCAAGTTGATCGGCTTTAACCTGCTGGTCGGCGGCGGCCTGTCGATTGAGCATGGCAATAAAGCGACCTATGCGCGCACCGCCAGCGAGATCGGCTATCTGCCACTGGAGAAAACGCTTGAAGTGGCGGCTGCGGTAGTAACTACGCAGCGCGACTGGGGCAACCGTACCGATCGTAAAAACGCCAAAACCAAATATACCCTTGAGCGCGTCGGCGTCGAGACGTTTAAAGCGGAAGTGGAGAAGCGCGCCGGCCTGACGTTCGGACCGATTCGCCCTTATGAATTTACGACGCGCGGCGACCGCTTCGGCTGGATCAAGGGCATCGACAATAAGTGGCACCTGACGCTGTTTATCGAAAACGGCCGCCTGCTCGACTATCCGGATCGTCCGCTGAAAAGCGGTATCGCGGCTATCGCGCGCGTCCATCAGGGCGATTTCCGCCTGACCGCGAACCAGAACCTGATCGTGGCCGGCGTGCCGGAGAACGAAAAGGCGAGAATCGAGGCGATTGCGCGTGAACACGGCCTGATGGAGAACGTGACCGCGCAGCGCGAAAACTCAATGGCGTGCGTGGCGTTTCCTACCTGTCCGCTGGCGATGGCGGAAGCGGAGCGTTTCCTGCCCGCCTTCGTGACAAAAGTGGAAGAGATTATGCACCGCCACGGCGTGGGCGAAGAGCACATCGTCTTACGCGTGACCGGTTGTCCTAACGGCTGCGGCCGCGCCATGCTGGCGGAAATCGGCCTGGTTGGCAAAGCGCCGGGCCGCTACAACCTGCACATTGGCGGCAACCGCATCGGCACGCGTATTCCTCGCATGTACCGCGAGAACATCACCGAAAGCGACATCCTCGCCAGCATTGATGAGCTGGTGGGACGCTGGGCGCGGGAGCGCCACGGCGCAGAGGGCTTCGGCGACTTCGCCATCCGCGCGGGCATCGTCAAGCCGGTGGTCGATCCGGCACGAGACTTCTGGGATTCGGAGGCAGTATGAGTCAGTTTGACCTCGCAGCACTGAGTGAAATGAACAAAGTCGAGCGCACCCTGGCGCTGGCGGCCACCAATGCGCAGCTGGAGAAACGTTCGGCGGAGGAGCGCGTCAGCTGGACGCTGGAGAACCTGCCGGGCGCCTTTGTGCTCTCATCGAGTTTTGGCATTCAGGCGGCGGTGTCGCTGCATCTGGTGACGCGCCAGCAGCCGGATATCCCGGTGATCCTCACCGATACCGGCTATCTGTTCCCGGAAACCTATCGCTTTATCGATCAGTTGACGGAACAGCTCGGCCTGAACCTGAAGGTTTTTCGCGCCGAAACGTCGGCGGCCTGGCAGGAAGCGCGCTACGGCAAGCTGTGGGAGCAGGGCGTGGAAGGCATTGAGCAGTACAACCAGCTCAACAAGGTTGAGCCGATGAACCGCGCGTTGCAGACGCTGGGTGCGCAGACCTGGTTCGCCGGGCTGCGTCGCGATCAGTCCGGCAGCCGCGCGAATCTGCCGGTGCTCGGCGTGCAGCGCGGCGTTTTCAAGGTGCTGCCGATTATCGACTGGGACAATCGCCAGATTCATCACTATCTGCAGCAGCATAACCTTAAATACCATCCGCTATGGGATGAGGGCTATTTGTCCGTGGGCGATACCCACACCACGCGCAAATGGGAACCCGGCATGGCGGAAGAGGAGACGCGTTTCTTCGGCCTGAAGCGCGAGTGCGGCCTGCACGAAGGCTGAGTTTTAACGCGCGCTGTCTGACTCACCTCAGGCGGCGCGCGTCCCGCTTAACCCCCTCGCTGGCGTTAAACCCTTATACCTTTGGATTGGTCAGCTCGCCCAGCAGCGGCAGCAGCACCTTCACGCTGTCGCGCGTGCGCAGCGAAATACGTCCCGGTAGCCAGCGATCCAGATAGCTGAGATTATCGCGGTCGGTCTGATGACGTGTCGTGCCGTCCGGGAAACGCTTCGAGCGGCTGCGCTGCTGCGCGCCATCTTTACCGCCCAGCGCCCAGTTGGCTGCCGTCACGTCCAGCAGCGGAAAGCCCGCCTTATCGAACGCGTTGATGCCGCTATAGTCGCGTGCCGACATCTGATGACTGGCAGCGGAGATGCCAAGCTGCTGCGCCAGGCGCAGCGCGCGCTCGCTGGTCTGCTTGCGCACCGCGCGCGGCGTATTGCTGCCGCTGTTGAAGTAGAGATGATCGCCGGTGATCAGGCTGTTGAGATCCACCACCAGCAGCGTGTTCTTTTTCTCTTTTTCGCTCATGCGCGCCACGTAATCCTGCATGCCGCCCAGCGCGTTTTCGCCTGCGCTCAGCGCCACGAACCGCACGCCGTAGTGCAGCGGCCGCTGACTCAGCTGCTGCGCCAGCTCCAGCATCACCCCCAACCCTGAGGCATTGTCATCGACTCCCTGCAGGCGGAGGCCGCCAAGATTACGCTCCGCCTCGCTGCTGCTGAGCGGCGTCCAGGTATCAAGATGCGCCACAATCAGGATCTCCTGCGGCGCGCTGCCGGCGCGCGCGGCGATTACCGAGGTCGCCGTCACTTTATGCAGGCGCAGATCGCCATTGGCTTCGCGCCAGCGATAGCCGGTATTGAACTGGCGGGTATTACTCTGAAAACCGAGCGCGGTGAACTGCTGTTGCAGGTAGTCGGCCGCCATCATTTCGGCCGGGCTGCCGCTCATACGGCCAGGGAAGTAAGTGGCGATGTGGCGAAGCTGCTGCTCGGCAAACTCTCCCGGCGCGACGCTGGCGGCCTGGGCGTGCAGAGCGAAACCGCAATTTAACAGCGCAGCCAGCGCGGTCAGGCGGAGAAAGGCAAACATGCTGTGTTCCTTGTGGGTCATCCTGTGGCGAAAAGCCAAAATTTTTTGCCGTTCAGTATGAAACTGTGATCGACATTAAACAATTTGATTTGCTCTGAAAGCCTTGCCAGATCATCTGTTAAGCACATTTTGTTATGAGCTTCCCAGAGGCGTTATTCCATTCGGTAACTACTCATTCCAATTCGTAATTTCATCTGCCAGAAGGGCGCAACGTATAGTCGCGTTAAATTACGGTTACAACACCAGGGTTATCGTGGACTATTTGCCTCTTTTCGCCGATCTCAAAGGTCGTCCGGTGCTGGTGGTGGGCGGCGGCGACGTCGCGGCACGCAAAATCGAGCTGCTGCGCCGCGCTTCCGCACAGGTACGCGTGGTATCGCGCGAGCTTTGCCCCGAGCTTCAGGCGTTACATCAGGAACAACAGCTTGAGTGGCTGGCGACAGCGTTCGATCCGGCGCAGCTGGACACAGTTTTTCTCGCCATCGCCGCCACTGACGATAACCTGCTCAACCGTCAGGTTTATGACGAGGCCAACGCCCGTCACCGGCTGGTCAACGTGGTAGATGACCAGCCGAAGTGCAGCTTTATCTTCCCCTCTATCGTGGATCGTTCTCCGCTGGTGGTCGCTATCTCCTCCAGCGGCACCGCGCCGGTGCTGGCGCGTATGCTGCGCGAAAAGCTGGAGGCGCTGCTGCCCGCCAGTCTGGGACAGATGGCGGAGGTGGCGGGCGGATTTCGTGACAGCGTGAAACAGCGCTTTCGCCGCATGTCCGACCGTCGTCGCTTCTGGGAGCGCGCCTTTAACGGCCTGTTCGCCAGCCAGATGTCAGCGGGCAACCTGGAGGAGGCGACGCGTACGCTACAGCGTGAACTGCAGGAGGAGCCGAACCGCGAGGGCGAAATCATTCTGGTCGGCGCCGGTCCCGGCGACAGCGGCTTGCTGACGCTACGCGGTCTGCAGGTGATGCAGCTGGCCGACGTGGTGCTCTATGACCATCTGGTCAGCGATGAGGTGCTGGATCTGGTGCGTCGCGACGCCGACCGAATTTGCGTCGGCAAACGCGCCGGAGCGCACTCGGTGGCGCAGGAGGAGACCAATCGTCTGCTGGTGGAGCTGGCGCGCAAAGGCAAACGCGTGGTGCGCCTGAAAGGGGGCGATCCCTTTATCTTTGGCCGCGGTGGCGAAGAGCTGCAGGCGGCGCAGGCGGCGGGCATTCCGTTCCAGGTGGTGCCTGGCGTAACGGCAGCGGCGGGCGCAACCGCCTATGCCGGTATTCCGCTGACGCACCGCGACTACGCCCAGAGCGTGCTGTTTATTACCGGACACTGCCGTGCCGACGGCGACGACATTGACTGGCCTTCGCTGGCGCGCGCGCGTCAGACGCTGGCGATCTATATGGGCACGGTAAAGGCGGCGGAGATCAGCGAAGGCCTGATACGCCACGGCCGGGACGCCGGAACGCCGGTTGCGGTGATTGGCCGCGGCACGCGGCAGGATCAGCAGGTGCTCACCGGCACGCTGGCTAACCTTGAGACGCTGGCTGCCGCCGCGCCGACGCCCGCGCTGCTGGTCATCGGGGAAGTGGTGAATTTGCACGGGCAGCTGGCCTGGTTTCAACATTCTGCACAGCAGGCGACCCGCGAGTCCGCCGTTGTCAATCTGGCTTGAGGAAAAATCATGGACCAAAAAAGACTCACTCATCTGCGTCAGTTAGAGGCGGAAAGCATTCATATCATCCGCGAGGTCGCGGCGGAGTTCAGCAATCCGGTAATGATGTACTCCATCGGCAAAGATTCGTCGGTGATGCTGCATCTGGCGCGTAAAGCCTTCTATCCGGGCACGCTGCCGTTCCCGCTGCTGCACGTCGATACCGGCTGGAAATTCCGCGAGATGTATGCGTTTCGCGATCGCACCGTGAAAGAGATGGGCGCCGAGCTGCTGGTCCACCGTAATCCGGAAGGCGTGGCGATGGGCATCAACCCGTTCGTACACGGCAGCGCCAAGCACACCGATATAATGAAAACCGAAGGGCTGAAGCAGGCGCTGAACAAATATGGCTTTGACGCCGCGTTTGGCGGCGCGCGCCGCGACGAAGAGAAGTCGCGCGCCAAAGAGCGCATCTACTCATTCCGCGACCGTTTCCACCGCTGGGATCCGAAAAACCAGCGCCCGGAGCTGTGGCATAACTACAACGGCCAGATCAACAAGGGTGAAAGTATCCGCGTCTTCCCGCTGTCGAACTGGACCGAACTCGATATCTGGCAGTACATCTTCCTGGAAAATATTGAAATCGTGCCGCTCTATCTCGCGGCGCCGCGTCCGGTGCTGGAACGCGACGGCATGCTGATGATGGTGGATGACGACCGTATCGATTTGCAGCCTGGCGAAGTGATCAAGCAACGCATGGTGCGCTTCCGCACGCTTGGCTGCTGGCCGCTTACCGGCGCGGTGGAATCCGAAGCGCAGACGCTGCCGGAGATTATTGAAGAGATGCTGGTCTCCACCACCAGCGAACGTCAGGGCCGCGTGATTGACCGCGATCAGTCCGGTTCGATGGAACTGAAAAAACGTCAGGGTTATTTCTAAGGAGACGCAGATGAATACCGTTATTGCACAACAGATTGCCGATCAGGGCGGCGTGGAAGCCTGGCTGACCGCGCAACAGCATAAAAGTCTGCTGCGTTTTCTTACCTGCGGCAGCGTCGACGACGGCAAAAGCACGCTGATCGGCCGCCTGCTGCACGATACGCGCCAGATTTATGAGGATCAGCTCTCCTCGCTGCACAACGACAGCAAGCGCCACGGCACCCAGGGCGAGAAGCTCGATCTGGCGCTGCTGGTGGATGGTCTGCAGGCCGAGCGCGAGCAGGGCATCACCATCGACGTGGCCTACCGCTACTTCTCTACCGAGAAACGTAAATTTATTATCGCCGACACGCCAGGGCATGAGCAGTACACCCGCAATATGGCGACCGGCGCCTCGACCTGCGATCTGGCTATCCTGCTGATCGACGCGCGCAAGGGCGTGCTGGATCAGACGCGTCGTCACAGCTTTATCTCGACGCTGCTGGGCATTAAGCATCTGGTGGTAGCGATCAACAAGATGGATCTGGTGGAGTACAGCCAGCAGACCTACGAGCAGATCAAACAGGACTATCTCGACTTCGCGGCGCAGCTGCCGGAAGACCTGGATATTCGCTTCGTGCCGATGTCGGCGCTGGAGGGCGATAACGTCGCAACACCGAGTCAGACCATGCCGTGGTACAGCGGTCCGACGCTGCTCGACGTACTGGAGACCGTCGAGGTGAAACGCGTGGTGGATCAGCAGCCGATGCGCTTCCCGGTACAGTACGTTAACCGTCCGAACCTGGATTTCCGCGGCTATGCGGGCACGCTGGCCTCCGGCGCAGTGAAGGTCGGCCAGCGCGTGAAGGTGCTGCCGTCGGGCGTAGAGTCTACCGTCGCGCGCATCGTTACCTTTGACGGTGACCTGCAGGAAGCGGGCGCGGGCGAAGCCATTACCCTGGTGCTGAAAGACGAGATCGATATCAGCCGCGGCGACCTGCTGGTCGACAGCGACGCCACGCTGGAGGCGGTGCAGTCCGCTACCGTCGATGTGGTGTGGATGGCGGAGCAGCCGTTACAGCCGGGCCAGAGCTACGATATCAAAATCGCCGGTAAGAAAGCGCGCGGCCGCATAGAGAAAATCATTCATCAGGTTGAGATCAATACGCTGGAGAAGCGCGCCGCCGAGACGCTGCCGCTGAACGGCATCGGCCTGGTGGAAATGACCTTCGATGAACCCATGGTGCTGGATAAATATCAGCAGAACCCGGTAACCGGCGGAATGATTTTTATCGATCGCCTGAGCAACGTCACCGTCGGGGCGGGGATGATCCATCAGCCGCTGAGCGGCGCGGCGCAGCAGGCGGGTCAGTTCAGCGCGTTTGAGCTGGAGCTGAACGCCCTGATCCGACGTCACTTCCCGCACTGGAACGCGCGCGATCTGCTGGGCGGTCAGTAATGGCGCAGCACGACGAAAACGTGGTGTGGCACGACCATCCGGTTACGCGCGACGCGCGTGAGCAGCAGCATGGCCATCAGGGCGTGGTGCTCTGGTTTACCGGCCTGTCCGGCTCCGGCAAATCGACGGTCGCCGGGGCGCTGGAACAGGCGCTGCATCGCCTCGGCGTCAGCACCTATCTGCTCGACGGCGACAACGTGCGCCACGGCCTGTGCCGCGACCTGGGCTTTAGCGACGCGGATCGGAAAGAGAATATCCGCCGCGTCGGCGAAGTCGCGAAGCTGATGGTGGATGCGGGGCTGGTGGTACTGACCGCCTTTATCTCGCCGCACCGTGCCGAGCGCCAGATGGTACGCGATATGCTGCCGGAAGCGCGTTTTATCGAGGTGTTCGTCGATACGCCGCTGGCGGTGTGCGAAGCGCGCGATCCCAAAGGCTTGTACAAAAAAGCGCGCGCGGGCGAACTGCGTAATTTTACCGGTATCGACAGCGTCTATGAGGCGCCGGAACAGCCGGAAATTCGCTTAGCGGGCGAACAATTGGTTACAAAACTGACCGCCCAATTGTTAGATCTGCTGCGTCACCGCGATATCATCAAATCCTGAACAGACAAGCGGCAAATCGAGGTTGATTTGCCGCCTTCGCGTCAACAGGATCTCTATGCAGAATGTTACTCCCATGCTGGCCCGCAAAGATGAAAGCACCCCGGAAGAGCCGCGCTCGACGCTGCCGGGCGGCATCATCGGCTTCCTCTCCTACTGGTGCGCGCTGGCGATCCCCTTTCTGTTGTACGGCTCCAACACGCTTTTCTTCTTCCTTTACACCTGGCCTTTCTTCCTGGCGTTGCTGCCGGTATCGGTGCTGATCGGCATGATTCTCAGCATGGCGCTGCGCGGTAATCTTCTCTGGACGACGCCTGCCACGGCGGTGGCGGTGGTCTGTCTCTTCTGGCTGCTCTTCTCTTTTTTATCCGGCTGGTAACGCTTCCCGATGTATAAACACGTCGGCAGGTTACAAAACTTTACCTGCCTGCCTTCTCGCCATCCTAATCAGAATTTGTGCAGACAGCCGCGAAAGCGCGCCATTTTCACCGCTGGAGTGGAGTCCTGCATAAAGTTATGGGATGATTGAGCCGTTTTTCAGGGGGCGGGGATGGGAAAACTGACGTTACTGCTACTGGTGCTGCTTGGCTGGCTGCAATATTCGCTATGGCTGGGCAAAAACGGTATTCACGACTATACGCGCGTCAATGACGACGTCGCGGTGCAACAGGCGAACAACGCCAAACTTAAAGCGCGTAACGATCAGCTGTTTGCCGAAATTGACGATCTCAATGGCGGTTCTGAAGCGATCGAAGAACGCGCGCGCAATGAGCTGGGCATGATTAAGCCCGGTGAAACCTTCTATCGTCTGGTGCCGGATCAGAACAAACGCAACGCGCAGGCTGCGCAAAACCAACAACGATAACTCATGAACATGTTCTCTTCCCCTGCGGAGGTGATCGCTGTCGTGCCCGCTGCCGGTATCGGCAGCCGCATGCAGGCGACTTGTCCTAAGCAGTATCTGACCATTGGTCAGCAGACGCTTCTGGAACACAGCATTGCACGTCTGTTTTCCCATCCCGCTATCAAACAGGTTATCGTCGCGCTAAACCCGGACGATGCGCAGTTCGCATCGCTGCCGCTGGCGCGGGATCCGCGCGTATTAAGCGTGACGGGCGGCGACACGCGCGCGGAGTCGGTGCTGGCGGGTCTGCGTGCCGCACAGGGCGCAAGCTGGGTGCTGGTGCACGACGCGGCGCGTCCTTGCCTGCACGCCGACGACCTTGCGCGTCTGCTGCAGGTTCGCGAAACCAGCCATGTCGGCGGTATTCTGGCGGCCCCGGTACGCGATACCATGAAGCGCGGCGAGCCGGGCATCGCCGCCGTCGCTCACACCGTGGAGCGCGAGGATCTCTGGCATGCGCTGACGCCGCAGTTTTTCCCACACCAGCTGCTGACTGCCTGTCTGACACGCGCGCTGGCAGAGGGCGCGACCATTACCGACGAAGCCTCGGCGCTCGAATATTGCGGCTATCATCCGCTGCTGGTCAGCGGACGTAGTGATAACATCAAGGTCACCCGGCCAGAAGATCTGGCGCTGGCGGCATTTTATTTAACCCAGATTCAATTAAAGGAGAGCGCATGATGCGTATCGGTCACGGTTTTGACGTTCACGCTTTTGGCGGCGAAGGTCCGCTGGTGATTGGCGGCGTGCGGATCCCGTTTGAGCAGGGGTTTATCGCCCATTCCGACGGCGACGTGGCGCTGCATGCGCTGACTGACGCGCTGCTTGGCGCGGTGGCGATGGGCGATATCGGCAAGCTGTTTCCCGATACCGATCCCGCCTATAAAGGCGCAGACAGCCGCGGTCTGCTGCGCGAAGCCTGGCGGCGTATCGCGGAGAAGGGCTACCGCATCGGCAACGTCGACGTCACGCTGATCGCTCAGGCGCCGAAAATGCTGCCTCATGTGCCGCAGATGCGCATCAATATTGCCGAAGATCTGGGCTGTCATATGGATCAGGTTAACGTGAAAGCGACCACCACTGAAAAGCTGGGCTTTACCGGACGCGGCGAAGGCATCGCCTGCGAAGCGGTTGCGCTGCTGCTGAAGGCGGATGCGGCATGACGCTGGCTGCTCAGGCTTTTCTGCACGGCAAGCCGACCGCGCGCGGCGTGATCAAAGCTAACCCGGAAGATTTCGTGGTGGTGGAAGATCTCGGTTACGGCGCCGATGGCGAAGGCGAGCATCTGCTGGTGCGTATCCGCAAAACCGGCGCGAATACCCGCTTCGTGGCGGAAGCGCTGGCGAAGTTCCTCGGCGTGCATCAGCGCGATATGAGCTACGCCGGGATGAAAGATCGTCATGCGGTGACCGAGCAGACGCTTTGTTTCCGTATGCCAGGCAATGCGATGCCCGACCTGAGCGGCTTCACGCTGGAAGGCGTCGAAATCCTCGAGGCGGTGCGCCATAAGCGCAAGCTGCGCATCGGCGCGCTGGCAGGCAACGCCTTCCGCCTTGTGGTGCGCCATATCAGCGACCGTGAC
Source organism: Pantoea sp. YU22 (assembly GCF_003970755.1). Taxonomy (NCBI): domain Bacteria; kingdom Pseudomonadati; phylum Pseudomonadota; class Gammaproteobacteria; order Enterobacterales; family Erwiniaceae; genus Pantoea; species Pantoea sp. YU22. The sequence continues at coordinate 144,993 of NZ_RYDU01000010.1, forward strand.
GCGGTGGAGTCGCGCCTGGCGCTGATCCGCGACGGCGGCGCGCCAAACTACTTCGGCACGCAGCGCTTTGGACGCGGCGGCAACAACCTGACTATGGCGCAGCAGTGGGCGCAAGGCGAAATCAGCCTGCGCGATCGCAACAAGCGCAGCCTTATCCTCTCTGCGGCGCGCAGCGCGCTGTTTAATCAGGTCACCAGCGCGCGGCTGTTGCAACAGGGGTCACTGACGCAGGTGATGGAGGGCGACGCGCTGCAGCTGACCGGGCGCGGTAGCTGGTTTGTCGCTCAGGCGGACGAACTTAGCGAGCTGCAGACGCGCGTCGATCATCATGAACTTCGTATTACCGCGCCGCTGCCGGGACGCGGTGAGCCCGGCCCACACGGCGACGCGCTCGCCTTTGAACAGCAATCTCTGGCGGGCGCAGCAGAATTGGTTACACTGCTTGAGCGAGAGCGTGTTGATGCGGCGCGGCGCGCAATGCTGGTGGTGCCGCGCGATCTACGCTGGAGCTGGTGGGACGAGGTGACGCTGGAGATGCAGTTCTGGCTGCCGGCAGGCAGTTTCGCCACCAGCGTGATTCGGGAGCTTCTGCAACAGGAAGGTGACGATGCGGATATTGCTGAGTAATGATGACGGGATCCATGCGCCGGGCATACAGACGCTGGCAAAGGCGCTGCGTCGTATCGCTGAGGTGCAGGTCGTCGCGCCTGACCGCAATCGCAGCGGCGCATCCAACTCGCTGACGCTGGAGACGCCGCTACGCACCTTTACCCATGAGAACGGCGATATCGCGGTGCAGATGGGGACCCCAACTGACTGCGTCTATCTCGGCGTCAATGCACTGATGCAGCCGCGTCCGGATATCGTGGTTTCGGGTATTAACGCCGGTCCTAATCTGGGCGACGACGTGATCTATTCCGGCACCGTGGCGGCGGCGATGGAAGGGCGTCACCTCGGCCTGCCCGCGCTGGCGGTGTCGCTCAATGGCCTGCAGCATTACGACACGGCGGCGGCAGTGACCTGCGCGATTCTGCAGGCGCTGACGCGCGAGCCGCTGCGCACCGGGCGTATTCTTAATATTAACGTGCCGGATCTGCCGCTGGATGAGATCAAAGGCATTCGCGTTACGCGCTGCGGCAGCCGCCATCCCGCCGATCAGGTCATCGCGCAGCAGGATCCACGCGGCAACACGCTTTACTGGATAGGCCCGCCAGGCGAAAAATTCGATGCTGGCCCGGATACCGATTTCGCTGCGGTGGATCAGGGCTACGTCTCTCTGACCGCGCTGCATGTCGACCTGACTGCTCACAGCGCGCAGAATGTGCTTATCGACTGGCTGGAGAAGTCGGAGGTCAGTCTCGTATGGTGAACCGGCGTATCGAAGCGTTGCTGGAGCAGCTGCGCCAGCAGGGCATCCACGATGAGATCCTGCTAAAGGCGATTGCGGACGTGCCGCGCGAACGTTTTATCGATGAAGCCTTCGAGCATAAAGCCTGGGATAACGTGGCGCTGCCCATCGGTTCCGGCCAGACTATTTCACAGCCCTATATGGTCGCGCGTATGACCGCGCTGCTGGAGCTACAACCCCATTCGCGCGTGCTGGAGATCGGCACCGGTTCGGGCTACCAGACGGCCATTCTGGCGCATCTGGTGGACCATGTGTACTCGGTCGAGCGTATCAAAGGCCTGCAGTGGCAGGCGAAACGCCGTCTCAAACAGCTCGACCTGCATAATGTTTCGACGCGCCACGGCGACGGCTGGCAGGGCTGGCCCGCGCGCGGTCCTTTCGACGCCATCATCGTCACCGCCGCGCCGCCGGAAATTCCGACTGCGCTGATTGCGCAGCTGGATGAAGGCGGCATTATGGTGCTGCCGGTGGGGGACGATCAGCAGGTGCTGAAGCGTCTGCGCCGCCAGGGTGGCGATATTGTTGAAGAGTGCATTGAGCCGGTGCGGTTCGTTCCCCTTGTTCAGGGCGATCTCGCCTGAGATTTTCCCTACGTATTTCTTCACAACTGTTTCATAGCACCATCCTTTTGATCTTGTTACTATCCATTTTCATGCGTAATACGCAGGCTTTAATGCGCCTCACAGAGCTTTGTGCTGGTGTGTTAGCAAGACAGCGTTATTCAGGTTTGCCATCACGGGGGAACAATGAGCACGGGAAGCCCAATATTTCAGTTACGCCGCCTTGCGGCGCTTTCTCTGGTTGGATTTTGGCTGGCAGGCTGTAGTTCAGGCGATAACACACAAGCACCCATTAGCCAGGTTGGAGATAACGGCGGCAGCGGCGGCATGCTTAGCGCGTCAGGCGGCGTTCCGTCGACCCCGCGTCAGGGCGGAATGATTAATAATTCCGTACCTTCCGCGCCGCGCAGCGGCGCAATGGTTAGCGGAAATGATGATAATGTTCAGACGCAAAATGGCCGTATCGTATACAACCGCAGTTATCAGAACATTCCGAAAGGTAGTTACGCGGGCGATACCTATACCGTAAAACGCGGCGATACGCTGTTCTACATCGCCTGGATTACCGGCAACGATTTCCGCGATCTGGCGCAGCGCAACAACGTCCCGGCCCCGTACGGCCTGAATGTCGGCCAGACGTTGCAGGTTGGCAACGGTGCTGGCCAGCCGATTACAGGCGGCAATGCGATTACCGCAGCGGACGCAACGCAGGGTGGCGTCCCGACCGCGCCGCAAATTAAACCAGCGCCTGTTGCACAGCAACCAGTTATTACGTATTCTGATGATTCGGGTAACTCGACTGGTAGCAAATTGTTGCCGTCGAAAGGGACAAATGTTGCAACGACAACAGCTCCCCCCGTGGTTGCCGCACCGCCCACGGTCAGCAGTACAACGAACAGTTCGACGCCGGTTGGAAGCTGGCGTTGGCCGACCGATGGGAAGATTATCGATAACTTCTCTGCCTCTGAAGGGGGGAATAAAGGAATCGATATCGCTGGTTCGCGTGGACAACCTGTCGTCGCTACCGCATCAGGAAGAGTAGTGTACGCAGGCAACGCGCTCCGGGGTTACGGCAACCTGATCATCATTAAGCATAATGATGATTATCTGAGTGCCTACGCCCACAACGATACAATGCTGGTCCGGGAACAACAGGAAGTTAAGGCGGGGCAAAAGATCGCTACCATGGGTAGCACCGGAACCAGTTCAGTTAGATTACATTTTGAAATTCGTTACAAGGGGAAATCCGTAAACCCGTTGCGTTATTTGCCGCAGCGATAAACCGGCAGAACCCTGCTGTTCTGCCCTGGGATCACGGGTAGGAGCCGCTTATGAGCCAGAATACGCTGAAAGTAAACGAGTTACATGAAGATGCGGAATTCGAGGAGAACGGAGCTGAGGTTTTTGATGAGAAGGCTCTTGTTGAAAACGAACCCAGTGATAACGACGTAGCGGAAGAAGAGTTGTTGTCACAGGGTGCGACGCAGCGCGTTTTGGATGCGACGCAGCTCTATCTCGGGGAGATTGGCTATTCCCCGCTGTTGACGGCAGAGGAAGAGGTTTTCTTCGCTCGCCGCGCATTACGAGGCGATATTCCTTCTCGTCGCCGCATGATTGAAAGTAACTTACGACTGGTGGTGAAGATTGCCCGCCGCTACAGCAATCGTGGTCTTGCGCTGCTTGACCTGATTGAAGAGGGCAATCTCGGTTTAATCCGTGCCGTTGAGAAGTTTGACCCAGAGCGTGGGTTCCGTTTCTCAACCTATGCCACCTGGTGGATTCGTCAGACGATTGAACGGGCGATCATGAATCAAACCCGCACCATCCGTCTGCCGATTCACATTGTTAAAGAGCTGAACGTTTATCTGCGCACCGCGCGTGAACTCTCCCACAAGCTCGATCATGAGCCGAGTGCGGAAGAGATTGCGGAGCAGCTGGATAAGCCAGTTGATGACGTCAGCCGTATGCTGCGTCTCAATGAACGCATCACCTCGGTTGATACGCCGCTGGGCGGTGATTCCGAAAAAGCGCTGCTGGACATCCTGGCCGATGAGAAAGACAACGGTCCGGAAGACGCCACGCAGGATGACGATATGAAGCAGAGTATCGTTAAGTGGTTGTTCGAACTGAACGCCAAGCAGCGTGAAGTGCTGGCGCGTCGTTTCGGCCTGCTGGGCTATGAAGCGGCAACGCTTGAGGATGTGGGCCGCGAAATCGGTCTGACCCGTGAGCGTGTACGTCAGATTCAGGTTGAAGGCCTGCGTCGTCTGCGTGAAATTCTGCAGGCGCAGGGTCTGAACATTGAAGCACTGTTTCGTGAGTAACTGACAAAGTTGTAAGTACAAAAAAGCGGTGGCTTAAGCCATCGCTTTTTTTTGTCCGTGAGGCTGGCGACAGAACCAGAAAGGTCTGCCACCAGCGCGCTTACACCAGCGATTTGAGGCGGTAGATCCACTCCAGCGCCTGACGCGGCGTCAGCGTATCGGGATCCAGCGCCTCAAGCGCTTCGACGGCAGGCGAGGTTTCTTCCACCAGTAGCGGCAGCTGCGAGCCGTCAATGGTTGAGGAGGCCGAGTTGTTTGACAGGGTTTCCAGCTCCTTCAGCTTGTTGCGCGCGCGCTTGATGACCTCTTTCGGCACGCCCGCCAGCGCCGCTACCGCCAGACCATAGCTTTTGCTGGCTGCGCCTTCCTGTACGCTGTGCATAAAGGCGATGGTATCGCCATGCTCCACGGCGTCGAGGTGGACATTAAATACGCCCTCCATTTTCTCCGGCAGCGTGGTCAGTTCAAAGTAGTGCGTAGCGAACAGCGTCATCGCCTTGATGCGGTTCGCCAGGCTCTCCGCGCAGGCCCAGGCCAGCGACAGGCCGTCATAGGTTGAGGTGCCGCGTCCAATTTCATCCATCAGCACCAGGCTATGTTCGGTGGCGTTGTGCAGAATGTTGGCGGTTTCCGTCATCTCCACCATAAAGGTCGAGCGGCCTGAAGCGAGATCGTCCGCCGCGCCGATACGGGTAAAGATGCGATCCAGCGGGCCAGCGACCGCCTCTTCCGCCGGCACAAAGCTGCCAATCCAGGTCATCAGCGCGATGAGCGCCGCCTGACGCATATAGGTACTCTTACCGCCCATATTGGGGCCGGTGATGATCAGCATGCGGCGCTGCGGTGCCAGCGACAGTGGATTAGCAATAAAGGGCTCTTTCAGCACCTGTTCAACGACCGGATGACGCCCGCCGGTAATTTTGATGCCGGGCTTCTCCTGCAGAGTAGGGCGACAGTAGTTCAGCGTCCAGGCGCGCTCCGCCAGATTGCTCAGCACGTCCAGCTCGGCGAGCGCGGCGGCACTGAGCTGCAGCGCTTCCAGGTGGGGCAGCAGCTGGTCGAACAGCGACTCGTAGAGGCTTTTCTCCAGCGCCAGCGCCTTCCCTTTCGAAGTAAGCACCTTATCTTCGTACTCTTTGAGCTCGGGAATGATATAGCGCTCTGCGTTTTTCAGCGTCTGGCGGCGCACATAGTGAATAGGCACATGGTCGCTCTGGCCGCGGCTGACCTGAATGTAGTAGCCATGAACAGCGTTAAAGCCAACCTTCAGCGTATCGAGGCCGAGCTTTTCGCGTTCGCGGATCTCCAGCCTGTCCAGATAGTCGCTGGCGCCATCCGCCAGCGCGCGCCACTCATCCAGTTCCGCGTTGTAACCCGGCGCGATGACGCCGCCATCGCGGATCAGCACCGGCGGCGCCTCGATAATCGCCGCCTCAAGCAGTTCACGCAGTTCGGTGAATTCGCCCATTCGCTCGCGCAGACGAACCAGCGCCGTGGACCCGACGTCAGCCAGTAAGGCGTTTAGCTCCGGCAGTTGCTGAAAAGCGTGACGCATACGGGCCAAGTCGCGCGGTCGCGCCGTACGCAGCGCCAGACGCGCCAGAATACGTTCCAGATCGCCAACCTGGCGCAGCACCGGCTGCAGCGTATCGCACAGCGGCTGGAGTTCGGCGATGGCGTCCTGACGCTGGTGAATCACCTGCGCATCGCGCAGCGGCATATGCAGCCAGCGCTTGAGCATGCGGCTGCCCATCGGCGTTACGGTTCGGTCCAGCACCGCCGCCAGGGTATTTTCCGTGCCGCCCGCGAGGTTCTGCGTGATCTCCAGGTTGCGACGCGTGGCGGCGTCCATAATGATGCTGTCCTGCTGCCGCTCCATGCTGAGCGAACGGATATGCGGCAGGGTAGTGCGCTGCGTATCCTTGACGTACTGCAACAGGCAACCCGCAGCGCGCAGCGCCTGATGCGCCTGCTCAACGCCGAATCCGTTCAGATCGCGGGTGCCGAACTGCATGTTCAGCTGCTGGCGCGCGGTATCGATCTCAAACTCCCACAGCGGGCGACGGCGCAGACCGCGACGTTGCTCAATCAGCGACATTGCCTGGAGATCTTCCGGATAGAGCAGTTCGGCTGGATTGGTGCGCTGCAGCTCGGCGGCCATGGTTTCAGCGTCCGCCGGTTCGCTCAGGCGAAAACGGCCGGAGCTGATATCGAGTGTGGCGTAACCAAACCCCTGCGGACTCTGCACGATGGCGGCGAGCAGGTTATCGTGACGCTCCTGCAGCAGCGCTTCGTCGCTGATGGTACCCGGCGTGACGATTCGCACGACTTTACGTTCAACCGGCCCTTTGCTTAACGCCGGATCGCCGATCTGCTCGCAGATTGCGACGGACTCGCCCAACTGCACCAGTTTCGCCAGGTAGCTCTCCACCGCATGGTAGGGCACGCCAGCCATCGGGATGGGCTCTCCCGCCGACGCGCCGCGTTTAGTGAGCGAAATCTCCAGCAGCTGCGATGCACGTTTAGCGTCGTCGTAGAAAAGCTCGTAGAAATCGCCCATGCGATAAAACAGCAGGATGTCAGGGTGTTCCGCCTTCAGGCGCAGATATTGCTGCATCATGGGCGTATGAGCGGTGATGTCCTTATCGACTGATTTGTTCATAAATAATTAGCTCTTAAATCATTCGGTTATTAGGCAAGCCTTGCATCGGACTGCGTGTTCTGGCGTATGTAAAGGGATGAAACCCTTCTAAAACAGAGAGGATGCACGGGATAATGCGGCCCTGGCTGTGAGATAAGCTGCGTCTGAAAGCCATTATGAAAAGTTGCATCCTGAACATCAAGGCTGCCGCTTTACCACCGCCTGTCCGGGCGATGCCCGACCAGCCCGAATCCGGGCGCCCGTTACCAGCGACGGGCGAAAACAGGTTATCGCGCGTGACGTTATCAGGCCGAGGCGCAAAAGCCTAACGGAATCCTGCCTGACGAGCAGCCTGTGCGAGGCGCTACGCAAAAAGCGGCCAGCCACAGCGTCACTTCAGGCTGTAGAGCAGTAGCGCTTCACCCGCCAGTGCCAGACAGGGGCCAAAAGGCAACGGCAGATGCAGCGGACGCCGCATAAACAGGCGCGCCAGCACTACTGCGATTAGGCCGGTACTGGAGGCGATCAGCAGCAACAGGGGAAGCGGCCGCCAGCCCAGCCAGGCGCCGAGTGCCGCCAGCAGTTTAACATCGCCGCCGCCCAGCGCCTCCTGATGGCGCAATACGCGCCAGAGCCAGGCCAGCAGCCGGAACAGCAGATAACCGCCAGCCGCGCCGAAGATGCCCTCTGCCGGACCGCCTTGCGGCAGCATCCCCCACGCCTGAAACAGCAGCCCGAGCCAGAGCAGCGGCAGAGTCAGCGCATCCGGCAGCAACTGATAACGCAGGTCGATCAGCGACAGCGCCAGCACAAATGCGCTCATAACCAGCGCCGCCAGCAGCACGCCGTTCCACGGCAGCCACAGAGCGAGCAGCAGGCTTATCGCCATGGCGGCGAGCTCGGTTGCCGGATAACGCCAGGGGATCGGCAGACGGCAATGGCGACAATGGCCGCGCAGCAGCAGCCAGCCAAGCAGAGGAAGGCAGTCGCCTGCGCGCACGCGCGTTTTACAGCGCGGGCAGTGAGAGCGGGGCAGCAGTAGCGAAAAGCCCGGCTGGGGGCGCAGCACCATCAGTGGCAGACGGTAAATCACGACGTTGAGAAAGCTGCCGACGCAGAGCGCCAGCACGCCCAGCAGCAGCCAGCAAAGGAGATTATCGCTCATCGTTAGTTATTCCTCTTCCTTGATGTGCCGCACTTGAGTCAACTGCTCAAGGGGCACGGCCTGACCGCACTTTATCCGTGTCTTTCATCATCGTGTTGAACAGATCGCTGTTTTCAGGCGACTTTGCGAGAGGCTTCTCAGCCAACAGTGCGGCATTACTGCTTTTTGCCGATGCTTCCTGCGCCGGTTCGCAATTTTTCTCTGGCGCTATTTTTACGTTTCGCCCTGTCCATTCTGTGAGTGAATGTTTACCATAATTCGTTACCTTCACTGCATGCTTATGGATATCAAATGCGTTTTAAGATCAGCTTATTTCCGCTTATTGCCCTACTTGCCGCCTGCAGCAGTAAACCTGAATCCGCGACGCAGGCCGCTACGCTGGCCGCGCCGAAAGGGGGCTTTCTGCTTGAACAGTCCCACGCCGTACAGCCAGTGCTCGGCGATTTTGCCGGGAATCCGGCCGCCGAACAGTTTATCGACCAGATGGTGAAGAAGCATGGCTTCGACCGCCAGCAGCTGCATGCCGTTATCGGGCAGGCCAAACGGCTGGATTACGTGTTGCGTCTGATGGATCGCCAGGCACCCGCCTATACGCTGCCAGCCGGGCCTAACGGGGCGTGGATCCGCTATCGCAAGCAGTTCATTACGCCGGACAACGTACAAAACGGCGTCGCCTTCTGGAACCAGTATCAGGATGCCTTAACGCGCGCCCAGCAGGTATATGGCGTGCCGCCGGAGATTATCGTTGGCATTATCGGCGTAGAGACGCGCTGGGGGCGCGTAATGGGGAAAACGCGTATTCTGGATGCGCTTGCCACGCTCTCGTTTAACTATCCGCGCCGCGCCAGCTACTTCAGCAGCGAACTGGAAACCTTTCTGCTGATGGCGCGCAACGAAGAGGACGATCCGCTCGATCTGAAAGGATCGTTCGCCGGCGCGATGGGCTACGGCCAGTTTATGCCTTCTTCTTATCAGCAGTATGCCGTGGATTTTAACGGCGACGGCCACGTCAATCTGTGGGATCCGGTAGACGCCATCGGCAGCGTCGCGCACTACTTTAAAGAGCATGGCTGGCGCAGCGGGGAGGGCGTCGCTGTCCCGGCCAGCGGTCAGGCGCCGCTGCTGGAGAACGGTTTCAAAACCAGCTACACGCCGCAAATGCTGGCGGCATCCGGCCTCTCTCCGCAGGGCTCTCTGGACGGTAATAACCAGGTCAGCCTGCTGCGCCTGGATATGGGCACCAGCTACCAGTACTGGTACGGCTTGCCTAACTTCTACGTTATTACCCGCTACAACCACAGCACCCACTATGCGATGGCGGTATGGCAGCTGGGCGAGGCGGTCAGCAAAGCGCGCAGCGGCGCTATGTTTTGACAGTTGTCCTTAGCAACAGTAAGGGGATATGATGGCGCCCTCAGCGTCATCATATCTGTTGTTTCAGGAGCCGTTATGCAATCACTTCCCGCGTGTCCCCTTTGTCAGGCTGATTACAGCTGGCAGGACGGCGACAATCTTAACTGTCCCGCCTGCGGTCATATCTGGTCGCTGAGCGAAGGCGAAAGTAACGTGGACCGCCTGGTGGTGCGCGACGCCAACGGCAATCTGCTTGAGGATGGCGACACGGTGACCGTCGTTAAAGATCTCAAAGTGAAGGGCAGCTCCTCCACGCTGAAAATCGGCACGCGCGTTAAGGGGATCCGTCTGGTGGAAGGCGATCACAATATCGACTGCAAGATCGAGGGTTTCGGCCCAATGAAGCTGAAGTCGGAGTTTGTAAAACGCGGATAAAACACACGGGCGCGCTGCACCCGCATCCCTCTCTTATTCAAACAGCCGGTCAAGCGCCTCGCACTGCTCAGCGCTAAGCGCACCGCCGTAATTGCGCGACTGGCTGGTCATAGAATCAAAACGGCGCGACACCGCGGTTTTGATAGTCGTAACAAAATCCTCTCCGATAGCGTAAATCGCCATCATTCTGCCGATGCGCTGCTGAATAGACGCCAGCGCCGCCAGGTCCTGCTCGTGCCACGCCGCCATTGCCGCCGCGAACAGTTCCGGCACAATATTATTCAGACCTGAAATTACGCCCGCCCCGCCAGCCAGCAGGTTTGGCACCAGATATTCGTCATAGCCCGAAAGTACGGCGAAATCGTCGCGTACCTTTCTGGTCTCCTCAATCAGCGCGCGGTTGTGCGACAGAGAGTCAACCGTATCTTTTATGCCAATAAAGCCAGGCAGCTCCGCCGCCAGCTCGCTGACAAGTGCCGGGCTGAGATCGCAGCCGGTGCGCGCCGGAAAATTGTAGGCGAACCATTTACCGCCGATGCGCTTATCCAGCTCGCGGAAGTAGCTCAACAGCTGACGTGGGGTTTGCCCATAATAATAGGGCGGCAGCACCATCACCGCGTCAAAACCGTTTTTCCAGGCCGCCTCGGCCAGCTCCAGCATATCCGGCACGCAGGTGCTGGAGATGTTAGCAACCATGCTGAGGGGCGAGAGCTGGCGCGCTTCGCGAATAAGCAGCAAACGCTCCTGCTGCGTCAGCGAGGCAAATTCGCCAATGCTGCCCATCAGCAGTAAGGTATTAATGCCTGACGTGTTCAGTCGGGCAAAATGGCGACCCAGGGCATCAATATCTGGCTGCCCTTGCTGCGTAAAAGGCGTAACGGAGGGGCACCATACGCCGGAAAATGCGGGTTGCGAGATCATAAACGCTCCTGAATGTGAAAAATGAAACGTTGTTTTAACTTAATGCGCAGCGCGAACGCTTGCCACCGCGACGCGCAAAATTGGGCAACGCATCGCATTTTTCCGCTTCGGACACGCTTTTGAGCTAACGCAGAGGTCAAATATGCAGGACTGGGATCCTCAACTCTATCGGCAATTCGAATCTGAAAGAACGCGACCTGCGCAGGAGCTGCTGGCGCGCATACCCGTTACCGATGTGCGCTTCGCCACGGATCTCGGATGCGGCCCGGGCAACAGCACTGAGCTGCTGGCGCGCGCCTGGCCTGACGCACAGATTTACGGGCTGGACAGTTCGGAGGCGATGCTGGCGCAGGCGCGTGAAAGCGTGCCTCGCTGTACTTTCCTCCAGGAGGATATTCGGCGCTGGCGGGCGACAGAGCCGCAGCAGGTGATTTACGCCAATGCCTCGCTGCAGTGGCTTGACGAGCATGACAGGCTATTGCCGCATCTGACGAGTCAACTGGATAGCGGCGGCGCGCTGGCGATACAGATGCCGGATAATCTGCAGGAGCCTTCGCATCGCCTGATGCGTGAAATCGCCGCGTGCGATCCCTGGCGTCAGCGTATCGGCGAAGTGGAGCGTAAAAAGTTGCTCACCGGCGAGCGCTATTACGATCTCCTGACACAGGCGGGCTGCGAGGTGGATCTCTGGCGCACCACCTACTACCACATCATGGCCGACGCGCAGGCGATCGTCGACTGGCTGAAAGCGACCGGGCTGCGGCCGTTTCTTAATGCGCTTGAGCCTGACGAACGGCCGCGCTTTCTGGAGCAGTATCGTCAGGTGTTGCAGCAGGCTTATATGCCGCGCGCCGACGGTCGCATTTTGCTGGCCTTTCCCCGCCTTTTTATCGTAGCGGTGAAAAAGGCGTCGTCACGCTGAGAGATGATGCGCAAAGGCGGCAGGCTTTATGCCGGATGGGTTGAAAATGCTCCGCTTCTGCACCATGTTCTCTTTACTGAGCAGATAAGGATGAGATGCTATGAATGACCTGGAATTACAGCGTCTGAGCGCGGCAGTCGGTGAGCGTCTGAAGGCGAAAAGCGCGACGGTTACCTGCGCTGAATCCTGTACGGGCGGCTGGATTGCTAAGGTGTTTACCGATATCAGCGGCAGCTCCGCCTGGTTCGAACGCGGTTTCGTTACTTACAGCAACAGCGCCAAGCAGGAGCTGGTGGGCGTCTCAGCGGCTTCGCTTGCGCAGTATGGCGCAGTGAGCGAGGCTGTAGTGCGTGAGATGGCGCAGGGCGCGCAGCATGCCGCGCAGGCGGACTACGCGGTGTCGGTCAGCGGCATTGCCGGACCGGACGGCGGCAGCGCGGGAAAACCGGTCGGCACCGTGTGGTTCGGCTTCGCTGCGCCGGATGGCGTAGTGACCGCTAAACGCCAGCAATTTCAAGGGGATCGCGAGTCGGTGCGCCGACAGTCCGTGGCGTTCGCGCTCCAGACATTACAGGACGATTTTTTGGCAAATTAAGCTTGATACTGTATGACTATACAGTATAATTAGCAGCAACAGAAAGCGAGCAGGCATTTGTAGCGTGCTTACCCCCGTATGAGTCAGGAGTAGAAATGGCAATTGACGAAAACAAACAGAAGGCTTTAGCTGCTGCGCTGGGCCAGATTGAAAAGCAATTCGGTAAAGGCTCCATCATGCGTCTGGGTGAAGACCGCTCAATGGACGTAGAAACTATTTCTACCGGTTCGCTTTCACTGGATATCGCGCTGGGCGCCGGCGGTTTGCCGATGGGCCGTATCGTCGAAATTTATGGACCGGAATCTTCTGGTAAAACCACGCTGACGCTGCAGGTTATCGCCGCAGCGCAGCGCAAAGGCAAAACCTGTGCCTTTATCGATGCTGAACACGCGCTGGATCCGGTTTACGCTAAAAAGCTCGGCGTTGACATCGACAACCTGCTCTGTTCGCAGCCCGATACCGGCGAGCAGGCGCTGGAGATTTGTGACGCGCTGGCGCGTTCAGGCGCAGTAGACGTTATCATCGTCGACTCCGTCGCGGCGCTGACGCCGAAAGCGGAGATCGAAGGCGAAATCGGCGACTCTCACATGGGCCTTGCGGCACGTATGATGAGCCAGGCGATGCGTAAGCTGGCGGGTAACCTGAAGCAGTCCAACACACTGCTGATCTTTATCAACCAGATCCGTATGAAAATTGGCGTGATGTTTGGTAACCCGGAAACCACTACCGGCGGTAACGCGCTGAAGTTCTACGCTTCCGTTCGCCTTGATATCCGCCGTATCGGCGCGATTAAAGAGGGCGATGAAGTAGTAGGTAGCGAAACCCGCGTTAAAGTCGTGAAGAACAAAATCGCCGCGCCGTTTAAGCAGGCTGAGTTCCAGATCATGTACGGCGAAGGCATTAACACCTTCGGTGAGCTGGTAGACCTGGGCGTGAAGTACAAGCTGGTCGAAAAAGCCGGTGCCTGGTACAGCTATAACGGCGACAAGATTGGTCAGGGTAAAGCGAACGCCACCAATTTCCTTAAGGAAAACCCGGCGATCGCTAACGAGCTGGATGTGAAACTGCGCGATATGCTGCTGAACAGTGCAGCAGCAGAAGCGGGCGCTGCCGAAGCGCCGGCAGGCGCGCTGGAAGATGCAGCCAGCGAGACGAACGAAGACTTCTAACCCTGTAGCGGGAGTGGGCAACCACTCCCGTTTTTCGTTTTAGCGACCTTCTCTTTCTTTCCTCTCCGTTCTGCCGCCATAATTCCCTTCTGATTGAGCAAGGTGAGTCCTATGTCTGAACAACCGCAACCCAGGGAAATCCCTTTTCCACGTCTGCTCGATCGCGCTATGCGCATTCTGGCGCAGCGCGATCACAGTGAAGCGGAGCTGCGCAGAAAACTACAGCAGTCAGTGCAGCGCGCGGCATTTATCCAGCAGAGTGAACCTGAAATCATCACCGACGCGCAGCTGGATAAAGTGATCGGCTGGTGTCAGGAAAATGGCTGGCTCAATGAGGCGCGCTTTACCGAACGCTTTATCCAGAGCCGCAGCCGCAAAGGATATGGTCCACAGCGCATCCGGCTGGAGCTGGGACAGAAAGGCGTGGCGCGCCCTGAAATTGATATCGCGATGGAAGCCTGTGAAATTGACTGGAGCGCCTGCGCCGCGCAGCTGGCGGAGCGCAAATTTGGCCTCCCTTTGCCAACGGAGTGGAAGGCCAAAGCGAAAGTTCAGCGTTATTTGCAGTCAAAAGGCTTTTTCATGGAGGATATTCAGGCCGTTTTCAGAAATTTTGACGACTGAAAGCCGCGCGGGGTTTTACTTCCCTGTGAAGAAAATTTATCTTATTCCCACTTTTTTGTTCCACTGAACGGAAAGCTGCGCGGATGCGGCTTGTCTGACAGAACGGAACTTTCGTTAGCGTGATTCCAGGATATATATGAGCAAGAGCACTGCTGAGATCCGTCAAGCGTTTCTCGACTTTTTCCATAGCAAGGGACATCAGGTTGTAGCCAGCAGCTCCCTCGTACCGAATAACGACCCGACGCTGCTGTTCACCAACGCCGGCATGGTCCAGTTTAAGGATGTCTTCCTCGGCCAGGACAAGCGCGACTATTCGCGTGCGACCACGTCGCAGCGCTGCGTGCGCGCCGGTGGCAAGCACAACGATCTGGAAAACGTCGGCTATACCGCACGTCACCACACTTTCTTTGAAATGCTGGGCAACTTCAGCTTCGGCGACTATTTCAAAAAAGAGGCGATTGCTTATGCCTGGGAACTGCTGACGGGAGAAACCTGGTTCGCTCTGCCGAAAGAGCGTCTGTGGGTTACCGTATATGAGACCGATGACGAAGCCTACGACATCTGGGCCAACGATATCGGCGTACCGCGCGAGCGCATTATCCGTATCGGCGACAACAAAGGCAGCGCTTACGCCTCTGACAACTTCTGGCAGATGGGCGATACCGGCCCTTGCGGTCCCTGCAGCGAAATTTTCTACGATCATGGCGATCACATCTGGGGCGGCCCGCCGGGAAGCCCGGAAGAAGATGGCGATCGCTATATTGAGATCTGGAATATCGTCTTTATGCAGTTCAACCGTCAGCCGGACGGCACCATGCTGCCGCTGCCGAAGCCGTCGGTTGATACCGGCATGGGACTGGAGCGTATCTCCGCCGTGCTGCAGCACGTCAATTCCAACTATGAAATTGATCTGTTCGCAAAACTGATCAAAGCGGTAGCCGAAGTGACCGGCGCAACCGATCTCAGCAATAAATCGCTGCGCGTTATCGCCGACCATATCCGCTCTTGCGCCTTCCTGATCGCCGACGGCGTTATTCCGTCTAACGAAAACCGGGGTTACGTACTGCGCCGCATCATTCGTCGCGCGGTTCGTCACGGCAATATGCTGGGTGCGAAAGAGGCATTCTTCTACAAACTGGTTGCCCCACTGGTTGAGGTAATGGGCGCCGCGGGCGAAGATCTGAAGCGTCAGCAGAGCCAGGTAGAAACCGTACTCAAAACCGAAGAAGAGCAGTTCGCTAAAACACTGGAGCGCGGTTTGACGCTGCTGGACGACGAGCTGGCGAAACTGCAGGGCGATACGCTGGATGGCGAGACCGTTTTCCGTCTTTACGATACCTTTGGCTTCCCGGTTGACCTGACGGCTGACGTCTGCCGTGAACGTAACCTGAAAATTGACGAAGCGGGCTTTGAAAAAGCCATGGAACAGCAGCGCCAGCGCGCGCGCGAGGCGAGCGGTTTCGGCGCTGACTACAGCAACGTCATCAGTATCGACGCGGCTTCAGCCTTTAAAGGCTATGACCAGCTTGACCTGACGGCTACCGTTAAGGCGATCTACGTTGACGGCGTCGCGGTAGAAGAGGTCGCTGCAGGCCAGGAAGCGGTTGTGGTACTGGATGAAACGCCCTTTTACGGTGAATCTGGCGGCCAGGTAGGCGATACGGGCCTGTTGAAAGGGAAGAATGCTGAATTTAGCGTTCAGGATACACAAAAATATGGCCAGGCTATTGGCCATATCGGTAAGCTGACAACAGGTCATCTGCGTATCAGCGATCGCGTTGAGGCGCAGGTTGATGAAGCGCGCCGCGCGCGCATTCGTCTGAACCACTCCGCAACGCATCTGCTACACGCGGCGCTGCGTCAGGTTCTTGGCGAACATGTGGCGCAGAAAGGCTCTCTGGTCAACGATAAATACCTGCGTTTCGACTTCTCACATTTCGAAGCGATGAAACCGCAGGAAATTCATCAGGTCGAAGAGATCGTCAACGCGCAGATTCGTCGCAACCTGCTGGTTGAAACTGACGTAATGGATATTGACGCAGCCAAAGGCAAGGGCGCGATGGCGCTGTTCGGCGAGAAATACGATCAGCGCGTGCGCGTGCTGACCATGGGTGATTTCTCCATCGAGCTGTGCGGCGGCACGCACGCAGCGCGTACTGGCGATATCGGCCTGTTCCGCATTCTGAGCGAGTCCGGTACCGCCGCAGGCGTACGTCGTATCGAAGCTGTAACCGGCGAGGGCGCGCTGGCGCAGGTTTATGCGCAGAGCAGCCAGCTGAACGAGATCGCGCAGCTGGTGAAAGCCAACAGCAGCAATCTGAATGATAAAGTGCGCGGTCTGGTCGATCACGTGCGTGCGCTAGAGAAAGAGCTGCAGCAGCTGCGCGATCAGCAGGCCGCTCTGGAAAGTGCTTCGCTGAGCAGTAAGGCTATCGACATCAAGGGCGCGAAGCTGCTGGTAAGCGAGCTGAGCAACGTTGAGCCGAAAATGTTGCGCACCATGGTCGATGACCTGAAAAACCAGCTGGGTTCGGCGGTGATTGTGCTGGCGACCGTAGCGGAAGGAAAAGTGTCGTTAATCGCGGGCGTGACCAAAGATTTGACTGACCGCGTAAAAGCGGGCGAGCTGGTGGGCGAGCTGGCGCAGCAGGTCGGCGGCAAAGGCGGCGGGCGTCCAGATATGGCGCAGGCTGGTGGTACCGATGCGCAGGCGCTGAAAGGCGCGCTGGCGGGCGTTGAAAACTGGGTCAACAGCCGTCTGTAACAAAATAGAACAATGCATCGTGAAAAGCGCCAGGGACTGAGGTTCCGGCGCTTTTTAATACGATGTGCATCAGGTAATGACAAAGTCAGGTCGATGTAGTGTATTTCGGCTAAACTAACTATCAGCAGAATGTATTGGCGTAGCGACGTACATTGGTGTATTTGTCATAGTCAATGTTCAGCGTTAAATGATGGATAATGCCGGGAGCCCGAACAGAGCCCGACTCTTTTAATCTTTCAAGGAGCAAAGAATGCTTATTCTAACTCGTCGAGTTGGTGAAACCCTCATGATTGGCGATGAGGTGACTGTAACGGTGCTGGGAGTGAAAGGTAACCAGGTTCGTATCGGTGTGAACGCGCCAAAAGAGGTCTCAGTGCATCGCGAAGAGATTTATCAGCGCATTCAGGCCGAAAAAACTCAGCAAACGAGTTACTAACGGATTCAGCGCCTCGCAGCTTTTTGCGAGGCGCGACCGCTTTCCCGCACCTCTTCTTTTTTATTCCCGCTTCGTTTTTCTGATTATTTTCCCGCTTGCCTGCTTTTACTGTTGATAATTCACTCTTTTTGTCGGCAAATTACCCCAATTGAGCGTCATTTGTGCAAACGATCAGGCGGCGGGAAAAATTGTTTGACTTATAAGTGCGGGAAAGTAATATGTGCGCCACGCAGTGCCGATGAGCGGAAACAAAGTTCAGAAGCACGGTTCGCAAGAACGCGTAAGGTGAGGTGGCCGAGAGGCTGAAGGCGCTCCCCTGCTAAGGGAGTATGCGGTCAAAAGCTGCATCCGGGGTTCGAATCCCCGCCTCACCGCCATTTTCCGATGCATCCGTAGCTCAGCTGGATAGAGTACTCGGCTACGAACCGAGCGGTCGGAGGTTCGAATCCTCCCGGATGCACCATCTGGAAAATGCGAAAGTAAGTGAAAGAGTCGTTCCTTTCTCGGTGAGTTGTTAGCACCCTGCGTTGTACAAGAATTATCTATGCATCCGTAGCTCAGCTGGATAGAGTACTCGGCTACGAACCGAGCGGTCGGAGGTTCGAATCCTCCCGGATGCACCATATCTCAGGATATGGGCAAGGCACCTCAAAGCGAGATGCGTTAATTCCTGGCACTTCCTGGTTGTCTGATTTATCCCCTGCAAAACGATTTCTCAATGCATCCGTAGCTCAGCTGGATAGAGTACTCGGCTACGAACCGAGCGGTCGGAGGTTCGAATCCTCCCGGATGCACCAT
>NZ_RYDU01000011.1:0-129835 GCF_003970755.1 Pantoea sp. YU22
TAAGTTTGATGCTCAAAGAATTAAACTTCGTAATGAATTACGTGTTCACTCTTGAGACTTGATATTTTTAAAGTCCGCAGACTTTTTGATATCTGTCCTGCGAGTGCCCACACAGATTGTCTGATAAATTGTTAAAGAGCATGCCGCGATTATTCAGCGGCGCGGGCTGCGTATATTACGCTTTCCGCTTTATCAGTCAAGCATTTATTTTTGCTTGTCTGACGATTCGTACCTTGCCGAATCTTACTTAACACCGCATTCCGTAAGCCGTTGTGCCGTGTCAGTGGAGGCGCATTATAGGGAGTTCTTTCCGGCTGACAAGTGCTAATTTCAAATTAATTTCCGAGTGTCGTTTTTTTCAGCAAAACAGCCTTAAACCGCCACTTTTTCCAGCGAAGGAAAGCCATAACGCTGTAGAACCGGCGATAATTGCAGCGCTTCGCTGTCAAGCTCGGTGCAAAATGCGCAGTTTGCCTGCGAAGAGCGCACGCCAGGCGCCTCATGCTCCAGCAGCCAGGCCGTTCGACGGGCTATCGCCGCGCCTGAATCGATCAGACGCGTGCCTTCAGGCAAGACCTGCTGGAGTTCTTCACGCAGTAAAGGAAAATGCGTGCAGCCCAGCACGACCGTATCCGGCGGCTCCGCCATCCGCAGCCAGGGTTGAACAACCTGCCGTACATCCTGCAGGGCAATAGCCTGCCCATGAAGCTTCTGTTCTGCCAGCTCCACCAGCTCCGCCGAACCCAGCATGGCAATTCGGCAAGAGGTGGCAAACTGCGCCACGAGATCGTGCGTATAAGGACGACGCACCGTCGCGCGCGTCGCCAGCAGACCCACCACGCCGTTACGCGTCAGACGCGCCGCCGGTTTAATCGCGGGCACGACGCCGACGACGGGAAAGTCGAAGCGCGCGCGCAGCGCCGGCAAGGAGACCGTACTGGCGGTATTGCAGGCGATAATGCAAAGAGAAAGCGGATGACGACTGGCAATCGCGCCGACGATATCAACGACGCGCTCGACAATATACTCTTCGCTCTTCTCCCCATAAGGAAAGCCAGCGTTATCGAAAGCGTAGAGATAATGCAGGTCCGGCAGCAGCTGCCGGACCTCATCATAGACAGAGAGCCCACCCACGCCGGAGTCAAACACCAGCACGGTAGGACGCAGATCAGAAGCTGTAGCTGGCGCTGAGGTAATACTCCGTTCCTGGAGTTTGATAGCCATACACTGTCTCGTAATCTTTATCAAACAGGTTGGCAATTCTACCACGAACCGTCAGCTGAGATGTGACCGGATACGACACCGCGAGATCCCAGAGGCTCACGCCGCCCAGTTTTACGCGGCGGGTTGGATAGCTGTTGAAGTCATTATCAAACCGATCGCCCAGATAATGGTAGGTAACCGACCAGTCAAGGTTATAAATCGTCCAGTCGAGCTGATACTTAACCTGCTGTTTTGCGCGGCGCACCAGCTGTTCATCGGTCTCGCCGTCGCGCGCATCGACGTAGTCGTAGGAGATCTGATGGCCTAGCGGGCCGGTATCGAACGAAGCGGTCGCCTCAATGCCTTTAATACGCGCTTTATTGATGTTGTAGTAGCGATAGGTGGTCGGGTCGCTGTCGATAAGGTTATCAATGTCATTACGGTAACCCGATACTCGCCAGTTAACCGGTCCGGTCAGCCCTTCGAAGCCCCCTTCCCACTGCTTGCTCTTTTCCGGATCGAGATCGGGGTTGCCATAGCCTGGGCTATACACCTGGGACAGGTTCGGCGCCTTAAAGGCGGTGCCGTAGGAGGCGAAGACGCGGTAGCCTGAAATAAACTCCCAGGAGGCGGCGGTTTGCCAGGTGTTGTGCCAGCCGAACTGGTTATTGTCGTCGCCGCGCACCGCCCCTTCCAGGGTGACGCTGCCGAACTGCTGCTGCCCGGTCAGATAGACGCCGGTGTTGCGCTGCTCATACCCATCCGCCAGATAGTTGGTGCCCGGTTCGGTAGTCTCTTTTTGCCAGTCGACGCCGCCGCTAATCGCGCCCTGCCCAACCTGTACGGTATTGCCCCACTGCAGGTTGTACTGCGTAACGTCGTCAAAGGTAGAGGCGTCGCCATAACGGCCATTGCGCGGATCGTAATTGATATCTTTGGTGCGGCTGTAGCTGGCGATCAGCTGCGTCGAATAGATATCCCGACTGAAACGCAGACCGGTATCCCAGGTCTGGCTATAAAGCTGGCGCGTATCTGCGAGACCGACGATATGGGTATAGCTGCTGTCGTAGCTGTAGGAGCCGTCATAGGCGGTGCGGTTGTCGAAACCATAGCCGCGCACAAAGCCGCTCAGCTCATCGCTGAACTGATGCTCAAGGTTGCCATAGAGGGTCTTACTCATAAAACCATCTCTGTCGCCCTGCGCCGGACCATAGTCGTTAGGGTAGCCCGCGCCGACGTCAAAGCCGCGGGTATAGGTGTAGTTGCCAGCCAGCGTCAGCGTTGTGGCGTCGCCCAGCATCTGCTGCGTCGAGCCGTCATAAGACTGATAGCCTTTTGAGCCGACGCCTGCGGTCAGCGTGGTGCCAGGCTGCGCGCGGCCGGTAATAATATTCACCACACCACCGATAGCGTCCGAACCATAGACCGCCGAGCGCGCGCCGCGGATATATTCGATACGCTGCACCAGCGAAAGCGGAATCTGGCTGAGATCGGAAGAGCCAGAGATACCCGCCTGGTTGAGGCGAATGCCGTCAATCAGGATCAGGACATGGCTGGAATTGGTGCCGCGAATAAACAGCGAACTGCTCTGCCCGATACCGCCGTTCTGCGCGACATCGACGCCAGGCAAACGGCGCATCACATCGGTCAGGCTTTTCGCCTGCCAGCGGTCAATCTCAGCGCGCGTGACTACTGTCGCTGGTGCCAGCACCGAGGATACCGGCTGGGCGAAACGGTTAGCGGTGACAACTTGTGTATCATCATCATTCTGAGCGAAACCAGGTTGCGCCCAGAGAGCAAGCGCCGTTGCGCTAAACGCGAACAGCGAAGCGGAATGTTTTTTCATTTTTATGAGCATCCAAAAGACGAAGCAGGATGCCGCAGGCATACGATCGATAGCACGCGATGACCGTACGAGTTGCGACGTCACACCGGCAGGTCTTCGGGCTGGGAACCATAAATGGCGAAGACTTCCCATCCAGCTGGACAGTGTCTGCAAGGCGATCGCCACGACATTCCTTACCGCTGCGCGTCAGCTCCAGATTCGCACTGGATTCCCTATTAACTCAGGCTGAGGCCGGCGCACGCAGTCTACAGGAGTCTTAATGGAAGTCCAGACTTCCATCCTCCTGGTGCGCGCAGGACTGGACAACGCCAGGTGAATGCCTACAATCGCCCGGCAAGTTTGCTATTAACCAGGATCGCTCATGACACCCGAACATCTCCCGACCGAACAGTACGACGCGCAACTGGCCGAGAAAGTCAGCCGTTTACAGACGATGATGACGCCGTTCGCCGCGCCTGAAGTGGAGGTGTTTCGCTCGCCGGTCAGCCACTACCGGATGCGCGCGGAGTTTCGCCTCTGGCACGATGGCGACGATATTTATCACATCATCTTCGATCAGGCGACGCGGCAGCGTATTCGCGTCGATCGTTTTCCCGCCGCCAGCGAACTGATTAACGCGCTGATGCCGGAAATGATCGCGGCGATCCGCGATAACCGCGTATTGCGCCACAAGCTGTTTCAGATCGACTATCTCTCGACGATGAGCAATGAGATTGTTATCTCGCTGCTTTACCACCGTAAGCTGGAAGCGGACTGGATTGAGGCGGCGAGCGCCCTGCGCGACGCGCTGCGCGCACAGGGCTATGGGGTGCAGCTGATCGGCCGCGCCACGAAAACCAAAATTTGTCTCGACCGCGATTTTATCGACGAGCGGTTGCCGGTGGCGGGCCGCGAAATGATCTACCGACAGGTAGAGAACAGCTTCACGCAGCCCAATGCGGCGATGAATATTCAGATGCTGGAGTGGGCGCTGGACGTGACCCAGGGATCGCGCGGCGATTTGCTGGAGCTCTACTGCGGCAACGGCAACTTTTCGCTGGCGCTGGCGCGCAATTTCCGCCGCGTGCTGGCGACGGAGATCGCCAAGCCTTCGGTCGCGGCGGCGCAGTTTAATATCGAAGCCAACCAGATCGATAACGTGCAGATTATCCGCATGGCGGCGGAAGAGTTTACCCAGGCGATGAACGGCGTACGCAGCTTTAATCGCTTACAGGGCATCGACCTGAAGAGCTATGAATGCGAAACCATCTTTGTCGATCCGCCGCGCAGCGGTCTGGATGAGGAGACGGTGAAGATGGTGCAGGCCTATCCGCGTATCCTTTATATCTCCTGCAATCCCGAGACGCTGTGCGACAACCTGCAAACGCTGGCGCAGACGCATGAGGTATCCCGTCTGGCGCTGTTCGATCAGTTCCCCTATACGCACCATATGGAGTGCGGCGTGTGGCTGACGCGTAAAAACGATAAGTAAAGTACGCGCAGACTCACGCAAAACGCAGGTGGTGCGGGCGGAAGAGCAAAGCGGCCCGCGCCAGCGACAAAAACGCATGGCGCTGGCGCGATCGACCACCAAATAAAACGGGAACCTCAGGTTCCCGTTTATCTGTCAGTCGTTGTTCTTACGACGCTTCATCTTAACGCCGATCCAGAACACCAGCGCCACCATCAGCAGCGTCGGAATAAAGTTAGAGCCGATATCCGGATACTCGGCGCGCACCAGCGCGCTATACACCAGAATGCCCAGCAGGAAAAACGCCGCTGCCAGACCCGGCATGCCGTCCGGCATATTGCGGTTCAGATAACGCTGGTGCAGGCTCCAGACCGCAAGGCCTAACGCGATAATCGGAAAGATAGAAAAAGGAACAAAGGCGCTAAACAGCACGGAAAATGAGCCGTTAATCGCTAAGCCGGTAATAAAAGCCAGCAGCAGGGTGCCTTTATCGCGGGAGGTCGGTTGTGTCATGGCTTATCCTTATCGTTTACTCTTCGGTTTTTTCCAGGGTAACCGCCAGCCGCTCCTGCTCACGGCGATACCAGTAATAAGCGCCCTTAGCGATCATGCGCAGCTGCAGCACCAGGCGATCTTCCAGCTTGCGTCGCTGTTCGATATCGACATCCAGCGCTTCCGCGCCTGCGCTAAAGACAATAGTCACCATCGCTTCCGCCTGCGCCTCGGTAAAGCTGCGCGGCATGCGGTTTTCCACCTCAAGGTAGTCCGCCAGTTCGGCGATAAAATGCTGAATTTCACGCGCGACGGCGGCACGAAACGCGGCGGAAGTGCCGGAACGCTCACGCAGCAGCAGCCGAAACGCGTTGGGATTGTTGCCGATAAACTCCATAAAGGTGGAGACCGAGGTTTTAATTATGCTGCCGCCTTTAGCAATACGCTGACGCGCCTGACGCATCAGCTGGCGCAGCATCAAACCGCTCTCATCGACCATCGTCAAACCAAGCTCATCGACATCCTTAAAATGACGATAAAAAGAGGTGGGCGCGATACCGGCCTCCCTGGCAACCTCACGCAAACTTAAACTGGCAAAACTGCGTTCGGCGCTAAGCTGGCTAAATGCCGCTTCGATCAGCGTACGTCTTGTACGTTCTTTTTGTTGCGCTCTGACGCCCATTCTCTCTGCCTTGTGACGAGTTGAAGAGGCACTATAACAAAATTTCAGCGTACATAAGGGCAAAGTTTGTGACCGCCTGTTAACCTCACTCTTTGTCAAACGGAGGGGAATTTCGCTGTTAGAATTCAGAAGTGCGCGGCGAGATGTTAGAATCTCGTTGTAAAAATGTATAGAAAATAGGACGTACTGGTATGCAAAAGTCTTACGATTACGATGCCATCGTGATTGGCTCCGGTCCTGGAGGTGAAGGTGCAGCCATGGGCCTGGTGAAGCAGGGAGCGCGCATTGCAGTGATCGAACGCTACCATAACATCGGCGGCGGTTGTACCCACTGGGGCACCATTCCCTCCAAAGCGCTTCGCCATGCAGTCAGTCGCATTATCGAATTCAACCAAAACCCGCTCTACAGCGATCACACCCGACTGCTGCGCTCCTCGTTCGCTGATATCCTTAACCATACGGAAAACGTCATCAGCCAGCAGACCGCGATGCGTCAGGGCTTTTACGAGCGCAATCGCTGCGAACTCTTTCAGGGCAACGCCCACTTTATCGATGCCAATACAATTGAAGTCGAGCACTATGACGGCACGCGCGAGCGCCTGACGGCGGAGAAATTCGTTATTGCCTGCGGCTCCCGTCCTTATCATCCGGCAGATGTCGATTTTACCCACCCGCGCATTTACGACTCCGACTCTATCCTTAATCTGCATCACGAACCGGGCCACGTCATTATCTACGGCGCGGGTGTGATCGGCTGTGAATATGCATCGATTTTCCGCGGGCTGAACGTCAAGGTCGATCTCATCAACACCCGCGACCGTTTGCTGGCGTTTCTCGATCAGGAGATGTCAGATTCGCTCTCTTACCACTTCTGGAACAGCGGCGTCGTGATCCGCCATAACGAAGAGTTTGAGAAAATCGAAGGCGTTGACGACGGCGTTATTATGCACCTGAAGTCAGGCAAAAAAGTGAAAGCTGACTGCCTGCTCTACGCTAACGGCCGTACCGGCAACACCGATTCGCTGGCGCTGGAGAATGTCGGGCTGGAGGCGGACGGACGCGGCCTGCTAAAGGTAAACAGCATGTATCAGACTGCGCAGCCGCATATCTATGCGGTGGGCGACGTGATCGGCTACCCGAGCCTGGCGTCAGCCGCCTACGATCAGGGCCGCATCGCCGCACAGGCGATTATCAAAGGCGAAGCCAGCGCGCACCTGGTGGAAGATATCCCGACCGGTATCTATACCATTCCGGAAATCAGCTCCGTGGGCAAAACCGAGCAGCAGCTGACGGCGATGAAAGTGCCTTATGAAGTGGGCCGCGCGCAGTTTAAGCATCTGGCGCGCGCGCAGATTGTCGGCATGAACGTGGGCAGCCTGAAAATTCTGTTCCACCGCGAAACCAAAGAGATCCTGGGCATTCACTGCTTTGGCGAGCGCGCGGCCGAAATCATTCACATCGGACAGGCGATTATGGAGCAGAAAAACGGCGGCAATACGATTGAGTACTTCGTAAATACCACCTTTAACTACCCCACCATGGCCGAAGCCTATCGCGTGGCCGCGTTGAACGGCTTAAACCGCCTGTTTTAACGTGGTGTTGAGATAGCCTTGCATGTGCGTGCGAATCGCTTCTGCCAGTTGCTCATAGCGGCTGCGCAGAGGCGAACCGGGACGATAGACCAGCGCGATAGTGCGCTGCGGCACAGGCTTATAACACGGCAAATAGCATACGCCGTCGCGCACGCGCTCCTGCGGCACCGCCAGCGCGGGCAGCAGCGTGATGCCACTTCCGGCCGCGACCATATTACGCAGCGTCTCCAGGCTGGTGGCGCGGAAATGCGTATCCTCGTCAGCGCCCGCTTCAAAGCAAAAGCCCATCGCCTGATCGCGCAGGCAGTGGCCATCTTCCAGCATAAGCAGCTTTTCGCCCGCCAAATCGGACATCGGGACGCGATCGCGATCGTGCCACGGGTGATCCTGATAAACTGCCAGCCTCATCGGCTCGTCGAACAGCGGCACCTCAATAAAGGCCTCGCTCTCTTTGACCAGCGCCAGAATCGCGCAGTCGAGCTTGCCGCTGTCGAGCTGCGCCAGCAGCTGCTGCGTCTGGGCCTCGTGCAGATACATCTCAAGCTTGGGGAAAGTCTGGTGCAGCATAGGAATAATTTGCGGCAGCAGATAGGGACCTGTGGTAGGGATCAGCCCGATATGCAGTGGGCCGGACATGGCTTCGCCCTGCTGGCTCGCCATCTCTTTTAATACTTTAACTTCCCGCAGCACGGTGCGCGCCTGATCGACCAGCAGCATGCCCGCCTGGGTGAACAACACTTTACGGCTGGTTCGCTCCAGCAGCATAACGCCCAGCTCATCTTCCAGCTTGCGGATCTGTCCGCTCAGCGTTGGCTGGCTGACGTGGCATGCGTCCGCCGCACGGCGGAAATGGCGATGCTCAGCAAGCGAAACCAGATATTCAAGATCGCGAATGTTCATTGTTATCCTCCAGACCACGATAGCCCGTGGCGATAGATAGGATAGCAATGAACGATTAGCCCTATCAAGCAATGATGAGAATAATGCACGCAGCAAATTCAGGCGATTCGCTCTTAAGGAGAAAATATGTTTGCAACTCAGGAAGGTAAAGCCGTTCCGCAGGTCGTATTTCACACCCGCCAGGGCGATCGCTGGGTAGACGTCACTACAGATGAGCTGTTCAAAGACAAGACGGTTATCGTTTTTTCGCTGCCGGGCGCCTTTACGCCCACCTGCTCTTCAAGTCATTTGCCGCGCTATAACGAGCTCTACAGCGTATTTGCGCAGCATGGCGTTGACAGCATCCTGTGCGTGTCGGTTAACGACACCTTTGTGATGAACGCATGGAAAGCAGAGCAGCGTGCGGAAAACATTACCTTTATTCCGGACGGCAACGGCGAGTTTACGCGCGGGATGGAGATGCTGGTCGAGAAATCAGACGTTGGTTTTGGCGCGCGCTCATGGCGTTATTCGATGCTGGTGCGTAACGGCGTAATTGAGAAGATGTTCGTTGAGCCGAACAAGCCGGGCGATCCCTTTGAGGTCTCTGACGCCGACACCCTGCTGCGCTATCTGGCGCCAGAATTCAAAATGCAGGAGTCCGTCTCGCTCTTTACCAAACCAGGCTGTCCGTTCTGCACTAAAGCGAAACAGATGCTGATCGATAACAACATGCCGTTCGAAGAGATTGTGCTGGGTCAGGATGCTACCACCGTCAGCCTGCGCGCCGTTTCAGGCCGCGCCACGGTGCCGCAGGTCTTTATCGGCGGTCGTCATATCGGCGGCAGCGACGATCTGGAGCAGTACCTGCTGTCAGCGTAAAAGAATCATAGTGTCAGCCGGAGCGCTGGCCCTCTGATGATGTGCCTAAAATAAAAAATGAAATTCCGAAGCTAGAGGTTAGCGGGCAATTGTTGCCCGCCTTTTTTTTGCCTGTCGATCAGGCGAGACGCTGTTTCGCCTCGGCGATGGCGGACGCGACCTGTTGCGGCGCGACGCCTCCTTTCGCATTCCGTTTTTCCAGACAAGAGCGTAGCGCCAGAATGGCATAAACGTCCTCTTCGATGGTCGCACTGAACTGCTTTAGCTGCGCCAGCGACAGCGCTTCCAGCGCCACGCCCTGTTTGATCGCTTCGACTACCGCTTCGCCCACGATATGGT
Organism: Pantoea sp. YU22; assembly: GCF_003970755.1. NCBI lineage: Bacteria > Pseudomonadati > Pseudomonadota > Gammaproteobacteria > Enterobacterales > Erwiniaceae > Pantoea > Pantoea sp. YU22. The sequence goes on from NZ_RYDU01000011.1 coordinate 9,366, forward strand.
GCGCTTCACGGAAGGGCACGCCCTTCGCCACCAGATAGTCGGCCAGCTCGGTCGAGTTGGCGTAGCCCTGCTCTGCCGCTTCCTGGCAGCGCGGGCGTTTCACCTGAATGCCGTCCAGCACCAGCGCCGACATATGCAGGCAGTCCAGCCAGGTATCGAGCGCGTCGAACAGCCCCTCTTTGTCTTCCTGCATATCTTTATTGTAGGCGAGCGGCAGTCCTTTCAGCGTCATCATCATGCCGGTCAGCGCGCCCTGCACGCGGCCGCATTTGCCGCGGATCAGCTCCAGCGCGTCCGGGTTTTTCTTCTGCGGCATCAGCGACGAGCCGGATGTTACCTTGTCAGACAGCTCCACGAAGCCCGCCTCGCCGGTATTGAAGAAAATTAAATCTTCTGCGAAGCGCGACAGATGCACCATGCCGATAGAGGCGTCAGACAGCAACTCCAGCACATGGTCGCGATCGGAAACGGTGTCCAGACTGTTGCGCGTCGCAGAGGCGAAGCCCAGCCAGCCAGCCAGCTGCTCGCGATCGATCTCGTAGGCGGTGCCCGCCAGCGCGCCGCAGCCGAGCGGGCTGACGTCGAGGCGCTTCAGGGTATCCTGCAGACGGCTTTCGTCACGGGCCAGCATCTCAACATAGGCCAGGCACCAGTGCGCGAAGGTAACCGGCTGCGCGCGCTGCAGATGCGTGTAGCCCGGCATGACCGCATCCTGATTCGCTTCGGCGGTCGCCACCAGCGCCTGCTGCAGTTCGCGCGTGGCGCCCAGCAGCGCCTCAACCTGGACTTTGCACCAGAGTTTCAGATCGGTCGCGACCTGATCGTTACGGCTGCGGCCGGTATGGAGCTTTTTGCCCAGCGCGCCGACTTTTTCGATCAGCTGGCCTTCAACCCAGCTGTGAATATCTTCGGCGTCGCTTTGCAGAATCTGCTCCGGATTCGCCTGCACCTCGGCCAGCAGCGCATTCAGCGCCTGCTCCAGCTGCTGCTGCTCGGCGCCGCTCAGCACGTTGACCGTCACCAGCGCTTTGGACCAGGCGATGGAGCCGACAATATCCTGCTCCGCCAGACGATAGTCGAAGCGCAGCGAATCGTTGAACTGTTTGAAACGTTGGTCTGCTGCCTGGGTAAAACGTCCGCCCCAAAGTGCCATGTGAAACTCCTTTCAATCCTTAAACAAGAGGCGGCCCGAAGCCGCCCCTGCGAAATCTGGTTGGGCGAGGCGTACGCCTCGCCAGCTATTACTTCTTCTGCTCGTTCAGGGCGCGGATGCGCGAAGAGAGCGAGAACAGACGAATAAAGCCGCCTGCGTGACGGTGATCGTAAACCTCGTCTTCGCCGAAGGTGGCAAACTCTTCTGAGTAGAGGCTGTTAGAGGAGCGTTTCTGGATCGCCGTCGCCTGACCTTTATAGAGCTGCAGCACCACTTCGCCGTTTACCTCTTCAGCCAGCGACTCGGCGGCGGCCTGGATTGACTTACGCAGCGGCGCGAACCAGCGGCCGTCGTAGACAACGTAAGACATCTCATGACCCAGCTGCTCGCGCCATTTGAAGCTGTCGCGATCCAGCACCAGCTGCTCAACCGCGCGCAGCGCGTTCACCATAATGGTGCCGCCAGGAGTTTCGTAGCAGCCGCGCGACTTGATGCCCACCAGACGGTTTTCCACGATGTCGATACGGCCCACGCCGTGCTTCGCGCCAATAGCGTTGAGCGCTTCCAGACACTGGAACGGACTCAGCCTTTCGCCGTTCACCGCCACAACGCGTCCTTTTTCCACGGTAACGGTGACGTTTTCCGGCTGATCCGGCGCCTCCAGCGGATCGACGGTCCATACCCAGCAATCTTTGTTCGGCGCGTTAGACGGACTCTCCAGCACGCCGCCTTCGGTAGAGATATGCCAGGCGTTCTCGTCGCGGCTGTAAATTTTTTCCAGTGACGCGGTGGTCGGAATGTTGCGTTCTTTCAGATAGTCCAGCAGTGCTTCACGCGAACGCAGGTTCCATTCACGCCACGGCGCGACCACTTTCAGCTGCGGCGCCAGCGCGGTGTAGGTGGTCTCGAAACGCACCTGGTCGTTACCTTTGCCGGTCGCGCCGTGGCACAGCGCGTCTGCGCCCACTTTCAGCGCCAGTTCGACCTGGGCTTTGGCGATAATCGGACGCGCCATTGAGGTACCCAGCAGATAGGTGCCTTCATAGAGTGCGCCGGTCTGCAGCACCGGGTAAACGTAGTCGCTGATAAACTCTTCACGCAAATCGACAACGTGGCACTCAGACGCGCCAGACTGCAGCGCTTTCTTCTCCACGCCTTCCAGATCGCTACGCTCCTGGCCGATATCCGCCACGAACGCCACCACTTCACAGCCGCCGTAGTTCTCTTTCAGCCAGGGAATAATGGCGGAAGTATCCAGGCCGCCGGAATATGCCAGTACGATTTTTTTGATATTTTGCGTGCTCATGTCGTCATCCTAAATCTAAGTCGTTAAGCGAGGATCCGGGTGCCGATCGACACGCCGTTAAACAGGTCAGGCAGTTGCTCCGCGTGGCGCCAGCTGGCGATATCCACCGGGCGGCCCAGCGTACGCGCCGCGTCGAGCGCCGCGTTTACTTTTACAATCATGCCATCAGTAATGATGCCTTGCGCGATCAGCTGCTCCGCTTTTGCGGCCGTCATCTCTTCGATGCGCTGGCCTTTGCCGTCGAGGATGCCGCTCACGTCGGAGAGCAGCACCAGATCGGCGCCCAGCGTGGCCGCCAGCGCGGTCGCCGCCTGGTCGGCATTGACGTTCATCAGCTCGCCGCCGTCGGTAATGCCGATAGAGCTGACGATCGGCATATAGCCTGCGGCCAGCAGCGTGTTAATCAGCGCTGGATCGCCCGGTTCGGCGTGGCCGACGTGTCCCAGCTCTTCATCAAGCTGCGCCACGCTGACCAGATCGGCGTCGCCCAGACTCAGGCCGACCGCTTTAATGCCATATTTTTTCGCCCAGGCGAGCAGGGTTTTATTGGCCGTACCCGCCAGCGCACCGGTAATAATGTCGATCTGGTCGGCAGGCGTTACGCGCAGGCCGTTCTTCTTCTTCACCGGCAGCGAAAGCTTTTTCATCAGCTCGTCAACCACGCAGCCGCCGCCGTGAACGATCATCAGCGGGCGCTGATGCGCGCTGCGCCAGGCCAGCAATGCATCGAACAGCCGCGCCAGCGCTTCTTCGCTGTCGAGCAGCACGCCGCCCAGTTTGATAATTAATGGAGTTGTCATATGCATCCTTGTCCGTTAAATCAGTGACTGCGTTTCAGGGAAGCCGAAGCGAATATTCATACACTGCACCGCCTGCGAGGCGGCGCCTTTCAGCAAATTATCTTCCGCCGCGACGACGATCAGATGCTCGCCCTGCACCGCGAAGCCGATATCGCAGAACGGCTGGCCGATAACCGCTTTCAGCGCCGGCACGCCCTGCTCATAGACACGCACCAGCGGCTTGTCGTGATAGGCGCGGTGGAACGCCGCCGCGACGTCGTCATGGCTGACGCCCGGCTTCAGGCGACAGGTGATGGTCGCCAGAATGCCGCGCGGGAAGTTGCCGAGATGCGGCGTAAAAATTACCGGCGCGCCGAGATGCGCGACAATCTCCGGGTGGTGACGATGGGTAAACAGACCGTATGGCTGCAGACTCACTTCGCAAAAGCTGGTGGTAACGCTCGCCTTGCGTCCTGCGCCGCTTACGCCGCTGGTGGCGTTGATTACCGGCCACTGATCGGCGTTAAGCAGCTCGCCGTCGACCAGCGGTTTAAGCGCCAGCTGCGCCGCGGTGGGATAGCAACCCGGCACCGCCACCAGCTGCGCCTCTTTGACTTTGTCGTGGTTCCACTCCGCCAGACCGTAAACCGCTTTATCGAGCCAGTCGCCGTGCTGGTGAGTGAAGCCGTAATAGCGCTGATAAAATTCGCTGTCGTTAACGCGGAACGCGCCGGAGAGGTCGAACACGACGCAACCCGCGTCGAGGAAGGCTGGCGCCAGATCGTGACTGACTTCATGCGCGGTCGCCAGAAACACCACATCAACCTTGTCCGCCCACTCGGCCGCGCTGCTCAACGGCTGCAGCGGCAGATCCACCACGCCTTTCAGCTGCGGATGCAGATCCGACAGACGCTTTCCGGCATCCGGGCTTTGCGCTGAAACCGCCAAAGCGGTTATGTTCATATGTGGATGACGATTGAGGAAGGTGGCGAGCTCTACGCCAGCGTAACCACTGGCGCCAACGATCAGCGTATTCAACATCAGGCTGTATACCTTTTTACAGTCACACGTTCCGGGTCGCGGCCTTGCCCCGTTGCCCACGATGCCGTTTGCGGAGGATTTCTGCTTCCCAGCCAACCGGCGTTAATGTATTTTTATTCACTATTACTGCATGAATATTGATACATCCTAACTCAAGGACCGTCAACAGTGAAGACAAAATTACCGCCTTTTATCGAACTCTACCGCCAGCTGATCGCGACTCCGACCATCAGCGCGACCGATGCGGCGCTGGATCAGAGCAATGAAACTTTAATCAATTTGCTGGCAGGCTGGTTTCGCGACCTGGGCTTCAGCGTTGAAGTGCAGCCCGTGCCAGGCACGCGCCATAAATTCAATATGCTGGCGCGCACCGGCAGCGGCGCGGGTGGCCTGCTGCTGGCGGGACATACCGACACGGTGCCTTTCGACGAGGGGCGCTGGACGCGCGATCCCTTTACCCTGACGGAGCACGACAACAAGCTCTACGGGCTGGGCACCGCCGATATGAAAGGCTTCTTCGCCTTTATTCTCGACACGCTGCGCGATGTCGACGTCAGCAAACTCAGCAAGCCGCTCTATATTCTTGCCACTGCTGATGAAGAAACCACTATGGCGGGCGCGAAATATTTTTCTGAAACGGCGAACATTCGCCCCGACTGCGCCATTATCGGCGAGCCGACCTCGCTGAAGCCGGTACGCGCGCACAAAGGCCATCTGTCGCACGTTATCCGCGTACAGGGCCAGTCGGGCCACTCCAGCGATCCGGCGCGCGGCGTCAACGCCATCGAGCTGATGCACGATGCCATCGGTCATCTGATGCAGCTGCGCAATACCCTGAAAGAGCGCTATCACCACGACGGTTTCGCGATCCCTTATCCCACCATGAACTTCGGCCATATTCACGGCGGCGACGCGGCGAACCGCATCTGCGCATGCTGCGAGCTGCACATGGATATTCGTCCGCTGCCGGGCCTGACGCTAAGCGATCTGGAAGGGCTGCTGAACGAGTCGCTGGCACCGGTCAGCGCACGCTGGCCAGGACGCCTCACCGTCGGCGAGCTGCACCCGCCGATTCCGGGCTACGAATGTCCGGCCAATCACGAACTGGTCGCCGTGGTGGAAAAACTGCTCGGCACGCCGACCGAGGTCGTCAACTACTGCACCGAAGCGCCTTTTATCCAGGAGCTGTGTCCGACGCTGGTTCTGGGGCCGGGATCGATCAACCAGGCGCACCAGCCTGATGAATTTATCGATACCGCATTTATTAAGCCGACTCGATCGCTGATCGCGCAGGTTGTACAGCATTTTTGCCACTGATACGCAATAAACAGGGCAATTCACTGTTAAGAAAGTAAATTTCCTGGTCTAAACGCGGGATTTGTTGATAAGAATAACTTATCCCGCTCCCGTCAAATTAAAATCTTTGAATTTCCGCTAGTTAGATGCATGTTACCGGGCGTTCAAGCGCATTGACGCCGCCGGGTTTACGTGGCTAGATAAAAGCCGATGTTATGCCCGGTGGGTGATTACTCATGCAGTTCCGGCTTTGCCGCGCGCTGTGGGTGTAGAAGTTTACAAAGACGATAAGGGTGTCAGGGTCACATGAACGAACAATATTCCGCAATGCGAAGTAATGTCAGTATGCTCGGCAAACTGCTCGGGGATACGATCAAGGATGCACTAGGAGAGAACATCCTCGACCGGGTGGAAACTATCCGCAAACTCTCAAAGTCATCCCGTGCGGGAAATGACACTCATCGCAAGGAACTGCTTAACACGCTGCAAAATCTGTCGAACGACGAACTGCTGCCTGTCGCGCGCGCTTTTAGCCAGTTTCTTAACCTGACCAACGTCGCCGAACAGTATCAGACCATTTCGCGCAGCGGCGATGGCGCGAACCATCCCGAACTGCTGAAAACCACCTTCGATCGCCTTAAGCAGCAGCCTGACGTCAGCGAGAATGATATTCGCGCAGCGATCGAGTCGCTGTCGCTGGAGCTGGTGCTGACTGCGCACCCGACAGAGATCACTCGCCGCACGCTGATCCATAAGCTGGTCGAGGTAAACAGCTGCCTGAAGCAGCTCGATCACAGCGATATCTCAGACTATGAACGCAACCAGATTATGCGCCGCCTGCGTCAACTGGTGGCGCAGGCGTGGCACACCGATGAGATCCGTAAATACCGTCCAACGCCGATCGACGAAGCTAAATGGGGTTTCGCCGTGGTGGAGAACAGCCTGTGGGAAGGCGTGCCTGCTTTTCTGCGCGAGCTGAACGAACAGGTTGAAGAGGCGTTCGGCGTCACACTGCCGGTAGATTTCGTGCCGGTAAAATTCACCTCCTGGATGGGCGGTGACCGCGACGGCAACCCGAACGTTACCGCCACAGTGACGCGCCACGCCATGCAGCTCAGCCGCTGGAAAGCCGCCGATCTCTTTTTACGCGATATCGGCGTGCTGATCTCTGAGCTTTCAATGTCTGAATGCAGCGAAGAGGTGCGCGAGCTGTGCGGCGATCCAGAGGCGATTGAGCCTTACCGTGTCATCCTGAAGCGTATGCGCAGCCAGCTGCTTACGACGCAATCCTGGCTTGAACGCCGCCTGAAAGGCGAGCGTCTGCCGCGCCCGGCCGATCTGCTGGTTTCCAACGATCAGCTGTGGGATCCGCTTTACGCCATTTATCAGTCGCTGCAGCAGTGCGACATGGGCATTATCGCCAACGGTCAGCTGCTGGATACGCTGCGCCGCGTGAAGTGCTTCGGCGTGCCGCTGGTGCGCATCGATCTGCGTCAGGAGAGTACGCGTCATACCGAAGCGATTGCTGAAGTGACCCGCTATCTCGGCCTCGGCGACTATGAAAGCTGGTCGGAAGCGGATAAACAGGCTTTCCTGGTGCGCGAGCTGAATTCCAAACGGCCGCTGCTGCCACGTCACTGGGAGCCGAGCGACGAAACGCGCGAAGTGCTGGAGACCTGCCGCGTCGCTGCTGAGGCGCCGCAAGGCTCTATCGCGGCCTACGTAATTTCCATGGCGAAAACCCCGTCCGACGTGCTGGCTGTGCATCTGCTGCTGAAAGAAGCGGGCATCACCTTCGCCATGCCGGTCGCGCCGCTGTTTGAAACCCTAGACGACCTCAACAACGCCAACGACGTGATGAGCCAGCTGCTGAGCATCGACTGGTATCGCGGTTTTATCCAGGGCAAACAGATGGTGATGATTGGCTATTCCGACTCGGCGAAAGACGCCGGCGTAATGGCCGCCAGCTGGGCGCAGTATCAGGCGCAGGATGCGCTTATCAAAACCTGCGAGAAAGCCGGCATCGCGCTGACGCTGTTCCACGGACGCGGCGGCAGTATTGGTCGCGGCGGCGCGCCTGCCCATGCGGCGCTGCTGTCGCAGCCGCCAGGGAGCCTGAAAGGCGGCCTGCGCGTGACCGAACAGGGCGAAATGATCCGCTTTAAATATGGCCTGCCGGAAGTCACGATCGCCAGCCTGTCGCTCTACACCGCCGCGATTCTGGAAGCTAACCTGCTGCCACCGCCGGAGCCGAAGAAAGAGTGGCACAGCATTATGGACCAGCTTTCGGCGCACTCCTGCGCTATGTATCGCGGCTACGTACGCGAAAATCCAGACTTCGTGCCCTATTTCCGCTCCGCCACGCCGGAGCAGGAGCTGGGCAAACTGCCGCTCGGTTCACGTCCGGCCAAGCGTCGCCCGACCGGCGGCGTCGAGTCGCTGCGCGCCATTCCCTGGATCTTCGCCTGGACACAGAACCGCCTGATGCTGCCCGCCTGGCTCGGCGCGGGCGCAGCGTTGCAAAAAGCGATGGAGGAGGGCCATCAGGATCAGCTGGAAGCGATGTGCCGCGACTGGCCGTTTTTCTCTACGCGTCTGGGAATGCTGGAAATGGTGTTCGCCAAAGCTGACCTGTGGCTGGCGGAATATTACGATCAGCGTCTGGTGGACAAAATATTGTGGCCGCTGGGCAAACAGCTACGCGACCAGCTTGACGCCGATATTAAAGCAGTGCTGACCATCGCCAACGACGCGCATCTGATGGCGGATCAGCCGTGGATAGCCGAGTCGATCGCGCTGCGCAACGTCTACACCGATCCGCTCAACGTGTTGCAGGCGGAGCTGCTGCAGCGTTCACGCGCCCAGGAAGCGCGCGGCGAAGAGGTCGATCCGCGCGTCGAGCAGGCGCTGATGGTGACCATCGCGGGCGTAGCGGCGGGTATGCGCAACACCGGTTAATCTTCCTGACCACTCCCGGGCAGGCCCCCTGCCCGGAAACCTCTGTTCTGCTGCCTGTTTCGCGCTTGCGAGCGTTGTGCCTGGGCGCTACTTTGCTCTATCCTTTAGGACCATTCCTCAGTTATCCACATTCTCATTTACAGGAGTTGCCTTATGGCATCAGGAATTTCTCGCATCTGGATGCGTACCGGCATGTTGCTCGGCGCCGCGTTGCTGGTGCTTAACCTCACCGCGTGCGGCGACAAAGAGGGCGATCAGCGCAAAGCCTTTATCGACTTCCTGCAAAATACCGTCATGCGCAGCGGCGAACATCTGCCAAGCCTGAGCGAAAGTCAGAAGCAGAATTTTGGTAAATATGCAGGCGACTACGCCATTCTTTATGGTTTTTCCCAGCAGGTGAATAAAGCGATAGATCAGGGCATGCGCCCGGTCGTCGATGAGCTGTCGGCGATCCACGTTCCACAGGATTACCTGACGCGCCGCGACGCGCTCCGCCAGGCGAACGGCGCGCTGGTCATTGTGACGCAGCAGCTGGAAAGCGCCAAAATGCAGGCTGACAGCAGCAAAGCCGCGCTTAAGCAGGAAGAGGATCTGAAAAAAGTTTACGACACCGTTTACGATAAAGTCGTGACGCAGCCAGCCAGTCAGCTGGTGCCGCTGCTGCCGAAGCTGCAGGCGCTGAGCCAGGGTGCGGCGCAGGCGGGCGACTTCCTGCAGCAGCAGGGACCGCGCGTGAGCTTCAACAACAATGCCGTTCAGTTCCCGACGCCGGATCAGGTAACGCAATATAACGCCCTGATGAGCACCATCTCCGCCAATGCGCAGGCATTAACGCAGGCACAGACCGCCGTTCAGAGCGGTTTGCAGTAACACCTCTTCCGGGGCGAGCCTCAGGCTTGCCCCGGCTTCTTCAGCCGTCGCTTCCTTTCAGATTTTCGCCAGCCCGATAAGCGCCTCGTCAGGAGTGTGATATGGCGCATTTTTGACCAAAAATAGTTTGTGATCGTAGTCACATAAATGAAACAAACCAACCCCCCATAAACGTGATGTTCTTCACATTTAGGCCGGCTTTGCGGCGAAAAAACAGCCATTGTGTTTTTTTTACACGTTTATTATGTGATCTGACTCACTAAAATGCCCCCTGCCCCCACCCGAATTAGGTGATCTGCATCACACTTAGGCCAACCGCTACGCAGCGTCATATTCGCGTGATAGAGTCCGCGTGCATACAGTAATAGCGACGGCTTGCCGCCGTGCTGGCTTAACAAAAACAAACGCGCTCTCTTATTGCAGCGCGTCTCGATAAGGGGTGGCTTTATGTCCTCATCAGTCAAGGTCAAGGTTCAGAGCTTTGGTCGCTTTCTGAGTAATATGGTGATGCCTAACATCGGTGCGTTTATCGCATGGGGTATCATCACTGCGCTGTTCATCCCAACCGGATGGATTCCTAACGCGACGCTGGCGAAGCTGGTCGGCCCGATGATCACCTACCTGCTGCCGCTGCTGATCGGTTTCACCGGTGGTCGTCTGGTTGGTGGCGATCGCGGCGGCGTGGTCGGCGCGATCACAACAATGGGCGTGATCGTCGGCGCCGATATGCCGATGTTCCTTGGCTCAATGATTGCCGGTCCGCTGGGCGGCTGGGCGATCAAATCTTTCGACCGCGCCGTTGACGGTAAAATCAAAAGCGGCTTCGAAATGCTGGTCAACAACTTCTCTGCCGGCATTATCGGCATGTTGCTGGCGCTGCTGGCGTTTCTGGCTATCGGTCCGCTGGTAGAAGGTCTGTCGCATATTCTCGCCGCAGGCGTCAACCTGATGGTGCAGCACAACCTGCTGCCGCTGACCTCGATTTTTGTTGAGCCGGCGAAAATCCTGTTCCTCAATAACGCCATTAACCACGGCATCTTCTCGCCGCTGGGCATCCAGCAGGCAAGTGAAGCGGGCAAATCAATCTTCTTCCTGATTGAAGCAAACCCAGGCCCGGGTATGGGCGTGCTGGTCGCTTATATGCTCTTTGGCCGCGGCAGCGCTAAACAGTCTGCGGGCGGCGCGGCGATCATCCACTTCCTCGGCGGTATTCACGAAATCTACTTCCCGTACGTGCTGATGGCACCGCGTTTGCTGCTGGCGGTAATTCTGGGCGGCATGACCGGCGTCTTTACCCTGACGCTGCTTAATGGCGGTCTGGTCTCTCCGGCTTCTCCAGGCTCAATCCTGGCCGTGCTGGCGATGACGCCGAAAGGTGCCTACTTCGCCAACATCGCGGCGATTATCGCGGCCTTTGCCGTCTCCTTCGTCGTCTCCTCTATTCTGCTGAAAACCAGCAAAGTTAAAGAAGAAGACGATATCGAAGCGGCGACTAAACGCATGCAGGAGATGAAAGCGCAGTCTAAAGGCCAGGCAGTAGCGGGCGCGCCGGTCGTAGCTGACGCCAACAGCGTTGATGTCAGTCATGTGCGTAAAATCATCGTCGCCTGTGACGCCGGCATGGGTTCCAGCGCGATGGGCGCTGGCGTGCTGCGTAAGAAAGTGCAGGATGCGGGACTGACGAATGTCTCTGTCACCAACAGCGCGATTAACTCGCTGCCGGGCGATGTCGATCTGGTGATTACCCACCGCGACCTCACCGAACGCGCAATGCGTCAGGCACCGCAGGCGCAGCATATCTCGCTGAATAACTTCCTCGACAGCGCGCTCTACACCAACCTGACCGATCGCCTGATTGCGGCGAACCGTAGCGTAGCGCACCGCGAAACCGTACAGACCGCGCTGGCGGACAGCTACGACTCCAGCAACGCCCATCTGTTCAAACTGGGCGCGGACAACGTCTTCCTCGGCCTGAGCGCCAGCAATAAAGAGCAGGCGATCCGCTTCGCCGGCGAGCAGCTGGTGAAAGGCGGCTACGTTCAGCCGGAATATGTGGAAGCGATGCTGGCGCGTGAACAGCTCACCCCAACCTATCTGGGCGAGTCAATTGCGGTGCCGCATGGCACAGTGGAAGCGAAAGATCGCGTATTGAAAACGGGCGTGGTGTTCTGTCAGTATCCGCAGGGCGTACTGTTCGGCGAGGATGCGGATGACGTGGCGCGTCTGGTCATTGGCATCGCGGCGCGTAACAATGAGCACATCCAGGTCATCACCAGCCTGACGAATGCGCTGGACGACGAAAGCGTCATCGAGAAGCTGGCGCACACCAACAGCGTGCAGGAAGTGCTGGATCTGCTGTCGGGCAGCCCGGCGACCGCCTAAACGTCCTGCGTGATTTTCCCTGGGGCGGGTAAGCCCGTCCCGATTTCCGGGGCGGGCATGCCCGCCCCATCGTCATTTGATATGGGTCAATATTATGAAAGCGTTACATTTTGGAGCAGGTAATATCGGTCGTGGTTTCATCGGCAAACTGCTGGCGGATGCAGGCATTGAGCTGGTGTTTGCCGATGTCAACCAGGTGGTGCTGGATGCACTGAACGCGCGTCATGAATATCCAGTACATGTGGTTGGCGAGCAGGCAAAAGTGGAAATCGTGAAGGGCGTCAGCGCCGTCAACAGTACCAGCGACGATATTATCGCACTGGTGGCGGACGTTGATCTGGTGACTACCGCAGTCGGCCCGCAGATCCTTGAGCGCATCGCGGGCAGCGTGGCGAAAGGCCTGGCGAAACGTCAGGAAGCGGGCAACGACCGGCCGCTCAATATTATCGCCTGTGAAAACATGGTGCGCGGCACCAGCCAGCTAAAACAGCATGTGCTGAAAGCGTTGCCGGAGCAGCACCACGCCTGGGTCGAGCAGCATGTCGGCTTCGTCGACTCTGCCGTAGACCGTATCGTGCCGCCGTCCGAAGCGGGCAGCAACGATCCGCTGGAAGTGACTGTTGAAACCTTCAGCGAGTGGATTGTCGATAAAACCCAGTTCAAAGGCGAGCTGCCCACTATCGCAGGTATGGAGCTTACCGATAACCTGATGGCTTTCGTCGAGCGCAAGCTCTTTACCCTGAACACCGGCCACGCGATTACCGCCTATCTTGGCCAGCTCGCCGGACATCAGACTATTCGCGACGCTATTCTGGATGAGAAAATCCGCGCGGTAGTCAAAGGCGCAATGGAAGAGAGCGGCGCAGTACTGATCAAGCGCTACGGCTTCGACGCCGACAAGCACGCCGCCTATATCGAGAAAATCCTTGGCCGCTTCGAAAATCCTTATCTGAAGGATGACGTGGAGCGCGTAGGCCGTCAGCCGCTGCGTAAGCTGAGCGCGGGCGATCGTCTGATTAAGCCCACGCTGGGCACGCTGGAGTATCAGCTGCCGAACGCGAATCTGGTGCAGGGTATCGCCGCCGCAATGCACTACCGCAGCGCACAGGATCCGCAGGCTCAGGAGCTGGAAGCGCTGATTAACGAAAAAGGCCCACAGGCGACGCTGGCGCAGGTATCGGGTCTGGATGCCGATAGCGACGTAGTGGCGGCGGCGGTCAGCGCGTACAACGCGATGGCATAACAGTCGCGTGTTGGTCACGCACAAGCGGTACGGGCGCAGCGACGCTGCGCCCGTTGAGGGTATCAGAATTCTGCAGGCGACAATGGAAGAGAAGCAAGCTTTTGAAAACCGGGTGCTTGAGCGCCTGAACGCCGGACGTTCGGTGAGAAGCTTCCTGATCGCTGCCGTCGAACTGTTGGCTGAAGCAGTCAATCTGCTGGTGCTGCAGGTATTTCGCAAGGACGACTACGCGGTGAAATATGCGGTTGAGCCGCTGCTGCTGGGCGATGGTCCGCTCGGCGAGCTGCCGGTGCGCCTCAAGCTTATCTACGGTCTGGGCGTTATCAACCGCCATGAGTATGAAGATTGCGAGCTGCTGCTGGCGCTGCGCGAAGAGCTGAATCACGATCAGGGCGACTACCGTTTTACTGACGATGAGATACTCGGCCCGTTCGGCGAGCTGCACTGTGTGGTTGCGTGGCCGCCGAAACCGGACTTTCATCCCGACGACGCCGAGCTGCGTGCCATGCAGCAACAGCGCTATCTGCAGATGGTGCGCTCGACCATGGTGCTCTCTCTGACTGAACTCATCTCGCGCATCAGCCTGAAACAGGCGTTCAAACGTCCCGGCGCCTGAGATTCAGGCGCCCCGCTCCATCGACGCGCGCGAATCTGTGCCGCTTTTCGTGTATCCTTTGCCTGTTTTCCACAACGAGTTTTCGCCATGAAAGAGCAAGAAAAAGCCGAGATTAAACGTCTGAGCGATCAGCTGGACGCCCTGAACCGCAAAGAGCCGCAGCTGCTGGAGTCAGGCGACGCCGAGAAGCTGGGCGCGCTGCTGAAAGAGAAAGAGACGCTGGTTACGGAGATCGAGCGTCTGCGCGACAAGCGCGACGATAAGCTGAGCCAGGAGGCGCAGAAGCTGCAAAATCTGCCGTTCAGCCGCGAGATTACCAAAAAAGAGCAGGCCGACATGGGCACGCTGAAGAAGAGCGTACGCGGCCTGGTGGTCGTGCATCCGATGACCGCGCTGGGCCGCGAAATGGGTCTGAAGGTGATGACCGGCTTCGCGAAGAAGCCGTTCTGAGCCCGGGATCAGGCGGCCGCCTGATCCTCTCCGCGCTGGCCGACGGCAGCTGATACCTGCTGCGCCAGCGCATCAAGCAATTCGTAACGTCGACGATACTCTGCCCGTTTCTTGCTGGCGATCTCCTCCAGCCCTTTGCGCGGCATACTGAGTGGCAGCTTATAGAGCGCATCTTTGCGCGCTTCGCCGCCGAGCGATGTCCAGAACTCGCTGTAGCTGGCAAAGAAATAATCGCTCTTGCTGTGACGATAGCGCAGGCTGCGGAACACATGCGTGGTATCGCCAACGGCGACAATGTTCTCTGCCGCGCAGTGCTGCGCCAGCATACACACCACTTCCATAACGATGCGTTTGGGGAACAGCCCGTGCGCTGCTTTCGTCGCCTCGCGGATCACCTCGTTAGAGATATGTTTGCGCGGCCCCTGTAAACCGCCGATCAGCAAGGTGCGCTGGCCCGCTTCATTAATCAGCGAAAAAGAGAGCGAGGCGAGCGCCTCATGCTGGTAGCGCAGCACCAGCGTAATTTCGCCTTCGCGATCGAAACGTCCCGGGCAGGAGAAAAGCTCGAAGGTTTCATCATTTTTGCCGTGCAGCGTCGCCAGCAAATTATCGCCGGGACTTTGCAGCAGCTGCCGCAGCCGGGGATTCTGCAAAGCCGCGACCAGCTGATAGTGGTCAAGGATCGCCTGCGCACGTGCCGCCACGCTGATCCCGGCGCGTAAATAGGGACGATGCAGTTTAGCGGGCAATAATCCCTGCACGCTCATGACCTGGTGTAAATCGGGCAGCTGCGACAGCTGATTCAGATAACGCAGCGTCGTCGCGGGAAACGCCAGGGTTCTCAGGGCGAACTTCAGGCGAAAACGTTTACTCAACCACAGTTTATTCGGAGTAAATTTTCCGCTGATTAACCGAAAAAACAGCGAAGCCGACGACTCAAGGGCCGGCGCAGGAGTAGTTATAATAGACATGATGTAACATTCTCTTGTGGAATGTTATTTAGCCTACCTGTGTGAAATTCAACGGAAGGTTAATATCGTGAAAGGTTAAAAAACAACTGCGCGCATGTTTAGCTTCGGTTTAATTATCGCTATTACAACCATAAAAAAACCGGCGAATCGCTTCACCGGTTTTTGCTGTTAAACGGACAAACTTATTTTGCAGAGGCGAAACGCGCAGCGGCTTCGTCCCAGTTCACCACGTTCCAGAACGCCTTGATGTAGTCAGGACGTTTGTTCTGATACTTCAGGTAGTAGGCGTGCTCCCACACGTCCAGGCCCAGAATCGGGTAGCCAGACGCGCCAGAAATTGCTTCGCCCATCAGCGGGTTGTCCTGGTTAGCGGTAGAAACCACAGCCAGTTTGTCGCCTTTTTTCACCAGCCACGCCCAGCCTGAACCAAAGCGGGTAGCAGCGGCTTTCTCAAACTCTTCCTGGAATTTCTCAAAGCTGCCGAAATCTTTTTCGATAGCCGCTTTCAGGTCGCCCTGCAGCGTGGTGCCGATTTTCAGGCCTTTCCAGAACAGGCTGTGGTTAGCGTGACCGCCGGCATTGTTGCGCAGCACGGTTTTTTTGTCTGCCGGAACCTGATCCAGTTTGGTGATCAGCTCGTCAACCGGCAGGTCAGCGAATTCGGTACCTTCCAGCGCGGCGTTAGCGTTGTTAACGTAGGTCTGGTGGTGTTTGGTGTGATGGATTTCCATCGTCTGCTTGTCGAAGTGCGGTTCCAGTGCGTCGTAGGCGTAAGGCAATGATGGCAGTGAATAACTCATGTTCTTCCTCTCCATTTCATATTTGGGCGGCGGCGCCCGATGGCGTGCCGCGTAAGCAGTCGAACCATTATAGTTAAATTCATGATCCGGAAAAGGGTAATCAATGCCCTATTAAACATAAGGGTTTGATAAATCTGTTATAAACAACCTGTTGTTTTTACAGACCGCCGGTACTGCTGCGCGGCTTCAGCGTCACCGGCAATGCATGGAAGAGCAGCGGTTCATCGCCGTAAAGCGCGGTCAGCAACCGCTTGCTCGCCAGCGTCCCCCTCTCCTCACAGGGCAGCGACACGGACCGCTTTGTCCCGCTAACGCAGGCGCTGCGGATGGGTATAAACCGTGGCGCGCCCCGGCTTGCTAAAGCCCACCAGCGTAAGGTTGCAGCGTTCCGCTACTTCGACAGCAAGACGCGTCGCCGCCGAGACGGCGAACAGGATCTCGACGCCGCACATGGCGGACTTCTGCACCATCTCATAGCTGGCGCGGCTGGAAACCAGCACCGCGCCGTCGCCCCACTCCGCGCGGCTGCGATAGCCAAGCAGCTTATCCAGCGCGACGTGGCGGCCCACATCTTCGCAGCCGCCCGCCAGTTCCCCGTCCGGGCGTAGCCAGGCCGCCGCATGGGTGCAGCCGGTTTGCTGGCCCACCGGTTGATAATTTTTCAGCTGGCTCAGACCGCGATCCAGCTGCGCCAGATCATATGTCTGGGTAAAAGGCAGCGGCTGCACTGGCTTGCCAATCTGCTCCAGCTGCTCAACGCCGCATACGCCGCAGCCCGTCCGTCCCGCCAGCGCACGACGCTGCTCTTTCAGTGCCATAAAGCGACGACTGGAAAGCTCGATCTGCACCTCGATACCGTTACAGCCCGGCACCACGTCCAGGCCAAAAATATCGCCTGGCGCGTCAATAATGCCTTCCGAGAGGGAGAAGCCGATAGCGAACGCCTCTAAATCTTTCGGCGTGGTCATCATCACTACGTGGGAGATGCCGTTATAAACCAGGGCAACGGGCACTTCGTCTGCCAGCCAGTCGGGCTGCGCGAGGGTGAGATCGGCGCGCTGCCACACCAGCCTTTCGCTGGCACCGGTCTGAGTTGTTAAATTTTCGCCGGTGGATTGCGGGATAACGTTCAAGGATTACGACCTGTTATTAACAATAAATTAAAGTGCGCGCTGCCGCACCGGCAGCAGCCACGCGGCTAATTTTGCCCTGTTGTCTCCTGTAGCGCAAAAAAACCGCTATACAAATTATGCGGTGAAAAGATAGCCGATGCCGATGCGGCGCACCTTAGCTGCAGAAATGAGAATGATTTTCCGTTGCGCTTTAACAACCGTTTTAATTAAGGAATATATTATTATCGCCGCCCGGAAAACAGGCGGATAAAGCGACTCATCCCTGAAAGTCTTTAAACAGAATTTAAAAAAAGCATTACTAAAGCCTAACTTATTGACCTCAGTCAAATAAGGCACAGTCAGGATTGTTATTTTGCATAGCTTCGCAATGGAGCCAATAAAAGAAGAAAGATAAATGCAAATTACCAGACGGAGTTTTTTTCAAAATCTGCGCTGGCGGCATGGCGGGAACCAGCGCGGCGTTGCTGGGTTTTGCCCCGGAAACCGCATTAGCCAGCGTCAGGGAATATAAGCTCATTCGCGCCAGAGAGACGCGTAATAACTGCACTTACTGTTCCGTCGGCTGCGGCATGCTGATCTACAGCCTCGGCGACGGCGCTAAAAATGCCAGCGCCGCTATCTACCATATTGAAGGCGATCCCGATCATCCGGTCAGCCGCGGCTCGCTCTGCCCAAAAGGCGCAGGCGTGCTCGACTATATTCACAGCGACCAGCGGCTGAAATATCCGGCGTATCGCGCGCCAGGCAGCGACAAATGGCAGCGCATCAGCTGGCAGGAGGCCTTTGAGCGCATCGCTCGCCTGATGAAGCAGGATCGTGACGCTCACTTCCAGCAGACCAACGCCGCGGGCGTCACGGTCAACCGCTGGCCGACCACCGCCATGTTCTGCTCGTCGGCCGCCAGTAATGAAACTGGCCTGCTCGACCATAAGTTCGCCCGCGCGCTCGGCATCGTCGCGCTGGAGAACCAGGCCCGGCTGTGCCACGGCCCGACGGTCGCCGCGCTGGCGCCCAGCTTCGGCCGAGGCGCGATGACCAATAACTGGAACGACATCAAAAACGCCGACGTGGTGCTGATCATGGGCGGCAATCCAGCGGAAGCACACCCGGTCGGCTTTAAATGGGTAATCGAGGCGAAGAAAAGCAATAACGCGCAGGTGATTGTCGTGGATCCGCGCTTCAACCGCTCAGCGTCGGTGGCGGACCTCTATGCGCCGGTACGCGCAGGCAGCGACGTGGTGTTCCTGATGGGTGTCATCAACTATCTGTTGCAGCACAATCAGATCCAGCAGCAGTACGTGCGCGCCTTTACCAACGCCGCGCTGATCGTCAGCGACGGCTACAGCTTCGAAGAGGGCCTGTTCAGCGGTTATGACGCGGCGACGCGCCAGTACGATCGCGCTGGCTGGCACTATGAGCTGGATGAGAACGGCCACGCGCGCCGCGACGACAGCTTTAGCCACCCGCGCTGCGTGCTGAATCTGCTAAAGGCGCACGCCAGCCGCTACACCCCGGAGATGGTAACGCGCCTGTGCGGCACGCCGCATGAGACCTTCCTCGCCATATGTCGGCAGCTTGCTACCACCAGCGCGCCCAACCGCACCGCCACCATCCTCTATGCGCTGGGATGGACGCACCATACGAACGGCTCGCAGATTATCCGCACCGCCGCGATGATCCAGCTGCTGCTGGGCAATATCGGCATGCCGGGCGGCGGCATTAACGCGCTGCGCGGCCACTCTAATGTGCAGGGCTATACCGATCTCGGCCTGCTGTCGCAAAGTCTGCCGGGCTATTTGCCGCTGCCGTCGGAGAAGATGGCGACGCTGGCGGACTATCTGCAAAAAGCGACGCCCGTCGCGTCGCTGCCGGGCCAGGTTAACTACTGGCAGAACACCGATAAGTTCTTTATCAGCCTGATGAAGAGCTTTTACGGTGATAACGCCACGGCGGAGAATCAGTGGGGCTACGACTGGCTACCCAAGTGGGACAAGAGCTACGACTGCATGGCCCAGGCGGAGATGATGGAACAGGGCGCAATAAACGGCGCCCTTATTCAGGGCTTTAACCTGCTGGCCGCTTTCCCCGACAAAAATAAAGCGTGCCGCGCCCTCTCGCGCCTGAAGTATATGGTCGTGATCGATCCGCTCAGCACCGAAACCGCCAGCTTCTGGCAGCCACACGGTGAATTCAACGACGTCGATCCCGCGCAGATAGCGACGGAGGTGTTCCGCCTGCCCTCCTCCTGCTTCGCCGAAGAGGATGGCTCGGTCGCCAACTCGTCGCGCTGGCTGCAGTGGCACTGGGCCGCCGCCGAGCCACCGGGCGAAGCGCTGCACGACGGCAAAATTCTCGGCAATCTCTTTTTACGCCTGCGCGAACTCTATCGTCAGGAAGGCGGCGTCGCGCCGGAACCGCTGATGGCGATGCGCTGGGACTACAGCAATCCCGCCGATCCCTCGCCGGAAGAGGTGGCACAGGAGAGCAACGGCCGCGCCCTACAGGATGTTTACGACGCCAGCGGCAAGCTGCTGCTGAAAAAGGGTCAGCAGCTTAGCTCGTTCGCCGAACTGCGCAATGACGGCAGCACCGCCAGCGGCTGCTGGATCTATGCGGGCAGCTGGACACCGCAGGGCAACCAGATGGCGCGCCGCGATAACGCCGATCCCTCCGGCCTGGGCGCGGTTTCCGGCTGGGCCTGGGCCTGGCCGGCGAACCGCCGCATTCTCTACAACCGCGCCTCCGCCGACGAACAGGGCAAAGCCTGGGACCCGAATCGCCGTCTGATCGAGTGGGACGGCCAGCGCTGGCAGGGCATCGACGTGCCGGACTATCCGCTGACGATGCCGCCGCAGCAGCAGGCCGGGCCTTTTATCATGCAGCCGGACGGTCTGGGCCATCTCTTCGCGCTCGATAAAATGGCCGACGGGCCGTTTCCTGAGCACTATGAGCCGATGGAGAGCCCGCTGGCCGCCAATCCGCTCCATCCGCAGCAGAGCCATAGCCCGGTAGCGCGCCTCTTTACGCGCGATGCCGCACAACTGGGCGAGGCGGCCGATTATCCCTGCGTCGCGACCACCTACTCCATCACCGAACTGTTCCGTCACTGGACGAAACATGCGTTGCTGAACGCCATCGCGCAGCCGGAGCAGTTTGTGGAGATTGGTACAGAGCTGGCGGCGGAGAAAGGCATCAAGGCGGGCGACAGCGTTAAGGTCACCTCCCGCCGCGGCTATATCAAAGCCAAAGCGGTGGTAACGCGACGTCTCCAGCGTCTGCACATTGACGGCAAACCGGTCGATACCATCGGTATCCCCTGTCACTGGGGTTTTGAAGGCACGACGCGCAAAGGCTTCCTCGCCAATACGCTGACGCCGTCAGTGGGCGACGCTAACTCGCAAACGCCGGAATATAAAGGTTTTTTAGTGAAAGTGGAAAAGGCGTAACGGAGAACGAACATGGATTACTCCACACAGGACATTATTCGTCGCTCCGCGACCAGTTCCCTCACGCCAGCGCCGCAGGCGCGCGATCACAGGCAGCAGGTCGCCAAGCTGATCGACGTCACCACCTGTATCGGCTGTAAGGGCTGTCAGGTCGCCTGCTCGGAGTGGAACGATATCCGCGCCGAGGTTGGACACAATATCGGCATTTACGACAACCCGACCGATCTTGATGCCAAAGCCTGGACGGTTATGCGCTTCTCGGAAGTGGAAGAGAATGGCCGCCTGGAATGGCTGATCCGCAAAGATGGCTGTATGCACTGCGCCGATCCCGGCTGTCTGAAAGCCTGCCCGTCGGCGGGCGCCATCGTGCAGTACGCCAACGGCATCGTCGATTTTCAGTCCGATCACTGCATCGGCTGCGGCTACTGCATTGCGGGATGCCCGTTTAACGTCCCGCGTATCAGCCAGGAGGATAACCGCGCTTATAAGTGCACGCTCTGCGTCGATCGGGTCAACGTGGGTCAGGAACCGGCCTGCGTCAAAACCTGTCCGACCGGCGCGATCCACTTCGGCAGTAAAGAGGAGATGCAGCAGCTGGCAACGGAGCGCGTCGCCGACCTCAGGTCGCGCGGCTTTGAAAACGCCGGTCTGTACGATCCGGCAGGCGTTGGCGGCACCCACGTCATGTATGTGCTGCACCATGCCGACAAGCCGCAGCTCTATCATGGGCTGCCGGAGAACCCCGGCATCAGCCCGACCGTAACCTTCTGGAAAGGGATCTGGAAACCGCTGGCGGCGATAGGTTTTGCCGCCACCTTCGCCGCCTCGGTGTTTCACTATGTCGGTGTAGGCCCGAATCGGGTCGAAGAGGAGCAGCATAAGGAAGAGGAAGAATGAAAAAAAGCGATCGCATCATACGTTACCGCGCGCCGGAGCGTATCAACCACTGGATTGTCGCCTTCTGTTTTGTGCTTTTGGCCCTGAGCGGACTGGGTTTCCTCTTTCCCTCCTTCAACTGGCTGCTGAATGTGCTGGGCACGCCGCAGCTGGCGCGTATCCTGCACCCCTTTATCGGCGTAACCATGTTCGTCGCCTTTATGCTGATGTTTTTCCGCTACTGGCATCACAATTTGCTGGATAAAGAGGACCTGCTGTGGGCGCGCAATATCTACAAAATTGCCCTTAATGAAGAGGTCGGCGATACTGGCCGCTATAATTTTGGCCAGAAGTGTGTGTTCTGGGCTGCTATCATCAGCTTAGTGCTGCTTCTGCTCAGCGGCGTAGCGATCTGGCGTCCCTGGTTTGCTGGCGCCTTCAGCATCCCGCTGATCCGCGCGGCGCTGCTGGTACATTCTCTCTCCGCCGTGGGCCTGATTCTGGTGATCATGGTGCACATTTATGCGGCGCTGTGGGTTAAAGGCACCATTACGGCGATGGTCGAAGGCTGGGTAAGCTCCGCATGGGCGAAGAAGCACCATCCCCGCTGGTACCGCGAGCAGCGTAACCGCTCACTACAACAGGAAAAACGCCCCTGATGAGTATTCGCATCATCCCCCAAGACCAGCTGGAGAAGAGCGAAAAAAACACGGCGGATACCATTCCGCCGTTACTTTTTCCACGGCTGAAGAATCTCTATAGCCGCCGCGCCGCGCGACTGCGCGAGCTGGCGGCGAAAAATCCCCTTGGCGACTATCTGCGTTTCGCCGCCAAGATCGCGCAGGCGCAGGAGATCGTGCTGTATGACCATCCGCTGCACCAGGATCTCTACGATCGTCTGGTGCAGAGCGCCGCCGAAGGCAAACCGCCGCTGGATATCCACACGCTGCCGCGCGATGGGCACTGGCAGCGCCTGCTGCACTCGCTTATCGCCGAGCTGAAGCCGGAGATGACCGGCCAGGCGCTGGCAGTACTGGAGAATCTGGAAAAAACCGCCGCGGGCGAACTGGAAATCCTGGCCAGCGCGCTGCTGGCGGGCGAGTTCGCCCTGGTCAGCAGCGATAAAGCGCCCTTTATCTGGGCCGCGCTGTCGGTTTACTGGGCGCAGATGGCGGCGCTGATCCCGGGCAAAGCGCGCGCCGAATATGGCGAACAGCGGCAGTTCTGCCCGGTATGCGCCAGCATGCCGGTCGCAAGCGTCGTGCATCTCGGCACGCAGCAAGGGCTACGCTATCTGCACTGCAACCTGTGCGAAAGCGAATGGTACGTGGCGCGCAGCAAGTGCAGCAACTGCGAACAGACGCGCGATCTGCACTACTGGTCGCTGGACAGCGAGCAGGCGTCGGTGAAAGCAGAGAGCTGCGGCGACTGCGGCACCTATCTGAAGATGCTCTATCAGGAAAAAGATCCGGCGCTGGAGCCGGTGGCGGACGATCTCGCCTCGCTGGTGCTGGATGCGCGCATGGAGCAGGAGGGGTTCTCCCGCAGTAGCCTGAACCCCTTTCTTTTTCCCGATGAGAGCTGACTAACCTTTGATGGCGGAGAAGAGTGATGAAACTGATCGGCAGCTATACCAGCCCATTTGTACGAAAAATATCGGTCATTCTGCTGGAAAAAGGCATTGTATTTGAATTCGTTAACGATGCGCCTTACAGCCCCGATAGCCACGTCTCGCGCCATAATCCGCTGGGCAAGGTGCCGACGTTGATTGACGATCAGCAGCACGCCTGGTTCGACTCCTCTGTCATCGCACAGTATCTGGAACTGCGCGGCGATGCGCCCGCGCTGCTGCCGGACGACGCCTGGCTGGCGCTGCATATTCACCAGATAGAGCGGCTGGCGGACGGCGTCAGCGACTGCGCCAGCATTATCGTGCGCGAAAAGCTGCGCGCGCCGGAGCAGCAGTCCACTGAGGTGCTGACGCGCCACCGGGAAAAGATCCTGCGCGGGCTGGATAAGCTGGAAACGCTTGCGGCGGAAGGGCGCTTGCTGAACAGCGGCACGCTTAATCTGGCCGATATCGCAACGGGCTGCATGATCGGTTACATCAACTTCCGCCATGTGGTGCCGAACTGGTGCGTGGTTCGCCCGGCGCTGGTGAAGCTGGCGGAGAATCTGTTCCAGCGCGAGAGCTTTGCGCGCACCGCGCCGCCGGCTGCCTAGCGGTCTGTGGCAAGTTCTGCCAATAACATACTCAGCGCTTAAGATATGAACCCGTATCTTAGCGCTGTAGCATAAAGCTATACGACCTGAAGGGGGCAATCATTGCTGATAAAACCTCAGATAATAAATTTTTGCAGAGATAACAAAAGGCTGTTTAAATATTTTTTAATTGTCTGAAACGGCCTTAACTCATGAATATTTCTGGCCCTTTGTCAGAAATCATATTAATGATACGTAGCACCGCCTGATTCGGCTTACTTTCGCCACGCTCCCATTTAGAGACGCTTTCAACAGACATCCCGGTCGTTCGCGCCAGAGCTGATTGAGACAACTTCCAGCGTTGACGAACTTCCTTAATTTCTTCACCCGTCATAGGGCGAACTTCAGGAATATCAGCAGCTTTGATACGAGTTTCGATAGTTTTAAGGGTTTCGTCTTTCACAACGCCATGCTTGTTATAGCGTCTGGCCATCGCGTAAATTTTTTTCAAATCGTCACTCATCGCACTTCACCTCGAATAGTTCTTTCTCTTCAAGAAGATGTTTTATCCTTGCATCGTCCATCTCTATAAAATCCGACGCGATATCACAAAAAATTTCTATTTCGGCGTCTTCTATTTCTTTACCTTTCTTTTTAGACAATTCGCTCTTGGCGTAAAGGTAAAAAAAGTAAAGGTGCTCACCCTCATTAAAGAAAACGATCGATCGTGCTCCACCTCTTTCGCCCACTTTTGGTAAAGCAATTCGCCTTTTATAAGTGAATTTACCCAGTTGATCGCCTTTAAGGCCGCTGTAAACTTTCCGGGCTGTTTTGCAAATGACTTTATCGGTAATTCCCAGTCGCCTGCGCTCCTCATCGAACTCAGGCGTCAAATAAATGCCCATAGCTCCCTCTGCCTGCCTTTCATCCGTAAGCGTTACTATAGTCTTCCTTACGGGTCAGATCAAACATCCCTTAATCTTTGTCGGCTGATTAAACAGAGTTAAACGACCCGAAATCTTTTAGTACAGGGCAATTTTTAGAAAAAAAAGGCCGACAGTAATGTCGGCCTTTTCAATTTATTACTCGCTTACTGCAACAGCGAAATATCCGCCACCTGCAGGAACAGCTCGCGCAGCTTCGCCAGCAGCGTCAGGCGATTCACCCGCACCGCCTGATCGTCGGCGTTCACCATCACTTTGTCGAAGAAGTTATCGACTGCTTCGCGCAGCTGCGCCAGTTCGATCAGCGCATCCTGATAGCGACCTTCAGCGAAGTACGGCTGCAGTTTGTCACCCAGCGCGGTAACAAAGGTCGCCAGCTGGATCTCTTCGTTCTCCTTCAGCAGCGACGCCTGCACGCTCTCATTCAGCGTTTCGGTCGATTTCGCCAGAATATTGGAGACGCGCTTGTTCGCCGCCGCCAGCGCCGCCGCTTCGTCGAGCGTGCGGAAGTGCGACACCGCCTTCATACGCGCATCGAAATCAGCCGGGCGGGTCGGACGACGCGCCAGCACTGCCTGCAGCGTATCGACGCTGTGGCCCTCTTCCTGATACCAGGTGCGGAAACGGCCCAGCATAAAGTCGATGACGTCATCTACAACGTTGGCGTTGCTCAGCTTGCTGCCGTACAGACGCACCGCTTCTTCCGTCAGGGTTTGCAGATCGAGCGGCAGGTTCTTCTCTACGATGATGCGCAGCACGCCCAGCGCGGCGCGGCGCAGCGCAAACGGATCCTTGTCGCCTTTCGGATGCTGACCGATGCCGAAGATGCCCGCCAGGGTATCCATTTTGTCGGCGATCGCCAGCGCGCAGGCCACCGGATTAGAGGGCAGATCGTCGCCGGCGTAGCGCGGCTGATACTGCTCATTGAGCGCTACCGCCACATCTTCAGCTTCGCCGTCGTGACGCGCGTAGTGCATCCCCATCACGCCCTGGGTGTCGGTAAACTCAAACACCATATTGGTCATCAGGTCGCATTTGGAGAGCAGACCGGCGCGCGTCGCATGATTTACGTCCGCGCCGATTTGCGCGGCGATCCAGCCTGCCAGCGCCTGAATACGGTCGGTCTTGTCGCGCAGCGTACCCAGCTCTTTCTGGAACAGCACGGTTTCAAGACGCGGCAGATGATCTTCCAGACGCTTTTTACGGTCGGTATTAAAGAAGAATTCGGCATCCGCCAGACGCGGGCGCACGACCTTCTCGTTACCGGCGATAATCTGCTGCGGATCGCTCGATTCGATATTGGTGACGAAGATAAAGTTCGGCAGCAGCTTGCCCGCGTCGTCATAGACCGGGAAATATTTCTGATCGCCCTTCATGGTGTAGACCAGCGCTTCCGCCGGCACCTTGAGGAATTTCTCCTCAAAGGTTGCCGTCAGCACGACCGGCCACTCGACCAGCGAGGTCACCTCTTCCAGCAGGCTGTCGCTCAGGTCGGCATTGCCGCCCAGCTGGCGCGCCGCCGCTTCCGCATCGGCTTTGATCTGCGCCTTACGCACCGCGTAATCGGCGATGACTTTGCCGCGCGTTTCCAGGATGTCAGGATACTGGTCGGCGTGGTCGATGGTGAACTCAGGCTCGCCCATAAAGCGGTGACCGCGAATAGTGCGCCCTGCTTCAATGCCGAGAATCGTGGCCGGGATCAGCTCATCGTCCAGCAGCAGCGTCACGGTGTGCACCGGACGCACAAACTGCACGTCGCTCGCACCCCAGCGCATCAGTTTCGGGATCGGCAGCTTGCCGAGCGCGGTAGCAATCATGCCGGGCAGCAGCGACTGGGCGGATTCGCCTTTCACCTGCGCGCGGTAAACCAGCCATTCGCCTTTATCGGTGCTCAGGCGCTCAGCCTGATCGACAGTGATGCCGTTGCCGCGCGCCCAGCCTTCCGCCGCTTTGGTCGGATTGCCCTCGGCGTCAAAGGCAGCGGACACGGCCGGGCCGCGTTTTTCGACTTCGCGATCGGGCTGTGCGGCGCTCAGCTTAGCCACTTTCAGCGCCAGACGGCGCGGCGCGGCATACCAGCGCACTTCGCCGTGCGCCAGACCGGCGCTATCCAGCTCGGCGGTGACCTGTGCAGCAAAGGCTTCGGCCAGGCTGCGCAAAGCTTTCGGCGGCAGCTCTTCGGTGCCGATTTCCACCAGAAACGTTTTTTCAGTCATGGCTGCCTCTTACTTGTTGTTATTGCACATCGGGAAGCCCAGCGCCTCGCGGGAGGCGTAGTAGGCTTCAGCCACGGCTTTGGTCAGGGTGCGGATGCGCAGAATATAGCGCTGGCGCTCGGTCACGGAGATCGCCTTGCGCGCGTCCAGCAGGTTAAAACTGTGCGCGGCTTTCAGGATGCGCTCATAGGCCGGCAGCGGCAGCGGTTTTTCCAGCGCCAGCAGATGCTGCGCCTCTTTCTCGTACTGCTCGAAGCAGGTAAAGAGGAAATCGACGTCGGCATATTCGAAGTTGTAGGTGGACTGCTCCACTTCGTTCTGATGGAACACGTCGCCATAGGTGGTTTTACCCAGCGGGCCGTCGCTCCAGACCAGATCGTAAACGCTGTCGACGCTCTGGATATACATCGCCAGACGCTCGAGGCCGTAGGTGATCTCGCCGGTCACCGGCTTACACTCCAGGCCGCCCACCTGCTGGAAGTAGGTGAACTGCGTCACTTCCATGCCGTTGAGCCACACTTCCCAGCCGAGGCCCCAGGCGCCCAGCGTTGGGTTTTCCCAGTTATCTTCCACGAAGCGAATATCATGCACGGTGGGATCGATGCCTAACTCTTTCAGCGATCCGAGATACAGCTCCTGAATGTTGTCCGGCGATGGCTTGATGATCACCTGGAACTGGTAGTAGTGCTGTAAGCGGTTCGGGTTTTCGCCGTAGCGGCCGTCGGTAGGTCGACGCGACGGTTGCACGTAGGCTGCGGCAATCGGCTCTGGTCCGAGTGCGCGCAGGCAGGTCATAGGGTGTGAAGTGCCAGCGCCCACTTCCATGTCCAGCGGCTGAACGATGGTGCAGCCCTGACGCGCCCAGTAATCCTGCAATGTCAGGATCAGGCCCTGAAAGGTTTTGGTATCAAACTTTTGCATGATGATTTCGCACGCGAGTCGGGTAGATGAAAAAAGAGTGCGACAGTATACCCTTTGACCGCGCGATGTGCAGCCGGAAATCCTGCCGGGCGTCGCGTCGCCAGACGGCTCCGAATCCTGACGCGAAAAGTTGTCGCGCGCATCGCGACTGTCTACCCTTCTTCGCATTAATGTGATGCGCAAGAGGACCCGATGTCGCAAAAGATTTGCTGGATCGACAATTTACGCGCGGTCGCCTGTTTGATGGTGATCGTGATCCATACCACCACCTGGTATATCACCGGCCCGATGGCGGTGACCGGTCACTGGTGGGATATCGCCAACCTGCTTAATTCTGCGTCGCGCGTCTGCGTGCCGCTCTTTTTTATGATCTCCGGCTACCTGTTCTTCGGCGAACGCAGCGCGCAGCCGCGCCATCTGCTGCGGCTGGTGCTCTGTCTGCTGTTCTACAGCGCGGTCGCGCTGGCCTATATCACCTGGCTGACGCCCATCAGCGAGGGGCGCTCGCTGCTGAAAATGCTGCAAAAGCCGGTGTTCTATCATTTGTGGTTTTTCTTTGCGCTGATTGGCATCTATCTGCTGTCGCCGCTGATTCAGGTGAAAGCGGTGCAGGCGCGCTATGTGACGCTGCTGGTTTTGGTGCTGGCGGTGCTGGCGAACCCGAACACGGTGGATCAGGCGGTCGGCCCCTTTCACTGGCTGCCGGTGAATCTCTACGTCAGTGGCGACAGTATCTATTACCTGCTCTACGCCCTGCTGGGACGCGCTATCGGCACCATGGAAACCGGAAAACGCGGCGTGACGCCGCTGGCGGCGGGGCTGTTCATCGCCTGCGTCATCGGCATTACGTTAGGAACAAAACAGGCGCTGATTGCCAACGGCGCGTTCAACGATCGCTGGTATCTCTACTGCGGCCCGCTGGTGTTTATCGCCGCCATCAGCCTGCTGGTGCTGTTCAAAAATGCGCTGAACGCCCGGACGCTGCCGGTGCTCGGCACGCTTTCTCGCTATTCGCTGCCGATCTACGGCTTTCACGCGCTCTTTATCCACTTCCTGCGCACCCGCCACTATGACGATATGTCGCGGCCGCTGCTCGATCTCCCCTGGGTGTTCGGCGTGACGCTGGCGGGCAGTCTGCTGCTGGCGATGGGGCTTCAGCGTCTCGATAAGCGTCACTGGGTAAGCTGATCGCGCCAGCGGTCACGGGCGCGTCGCAGCTGGCGCGCCGAAGAGAAACCCGCCGCCAGCGCCGCTTTTTCCGCGCCTTCGCCCTGCTGCTGGCGCTGGCGCGCGATGCCCAGCCGCAGCTGCTCGTGGTATTCACGCACGCTGATGCCCAGATGCTGCCGGAACAGGCGCGCCAGATGGCGGCCGCTGACGTGAACGCGCGCGGCGAGATCCTCCAGCGACCAGCCGCGTTCGGGATGCGCGATCATCACGTCCTGCGCCCGGTGTATCGCCGGATGCAGATGATTGCGATAGCGCAGCCAGGGCGACAGCTGCGGATCGTCGCCGGAGCGGCGGAACCACACCACCATGTCACGCGCGACCTCCAGCGCGATCTGCGCGCCACACAGCCGGTTAATCAGGTGTAGGGAGAGGTCGATCCCGGCGGTGATACCTGCGCTGGTCCAGATATTGCCGTCATCGACAAAGACGCGATTCTCCTTTACCAGCGCGGCGGGCGCGGCAGATTTCAGGCGCGACAGCACATCGTGATGGGTCGTGCACTGCACGCCGTCGAGCAAACCGGCCTCTGCTGCCAGCAGCGCGCCGGAACAGACGCAGATAAGGGAAAACTGCTGCGCGCGCAGCAGCGGCTGCTGTCGTTGCAGCCAGCGCCGCGCCATCTCCGCCTGCGGCGTAGCGAACCAAATCGCAGAATCATAAACCCCCGGCACCACCAGCAGGCTGTCGGGCGGCAGGCTTTCCGGCAGCGGCTCGATGCCGGCGATGGTCATCTGCGTGGAGCTTAAAACGGCTTCCTGCGGACCGATATAGCGCAGCGTGAAGCGATCTCCCGCCAGCCGCAACGTCTCCGCCGGTCCGGTCAGGTCGAGCGCCATCACGCCGGGCAGGGTAAGAAAGAGGACGGTTTGCGGCATTACGGCATTCCTTGTTGTCAGACGCGCGCCAGGCACGCTTCCACACTCACGATCTCGGCAAAGCGGTTGACCAGCACGGTTTCGGTACGGTGAATAAGCTCGGCGCTGCTGAGCGTAATGCCGTTATGCGTCATCGGGAAAGTCAGGGTCGCTTCGCTGACAAACAGTACCTTAAAACCGAGATCGGACGCCACGCGCGCGGTGGTTTCGCAGCACTGTTCGCTGCGAATGCCGCTGATAATCAACGTATCGATCGCCTGCTCGTTCAGCCAGGGCAGCAGACCCGATTCGGTCAGGGCGTTGTGAACCCGTTTCTGGACGCTCAGCGTCGCCTTGTGCTGCAAAAATTCCATTCGCTTCACCCAGCCGGACGCCAGCGAGAAGGGGCCTTCCGGCGCGACGTGAAACACGTCCACCACCGGGATCCCTTTCGCCTGGCAGCCTGCGATCAGCGTGCTGATATGGCGCTGAAACGCCGGAAAGTCATCTTCCTGCCAGAAATCACGGTGTAGAAAAGAGTGTTGAACATCAATGACCAACAAAGCTGCCTGCGCCATTTTGCGCCTCCTGAGATATGAACCCAGGCCCATCATGACGGGCCTGGAGCGCAGCAGGAAGGCCAAATCGGGACAGGATAGCGACAGCGCGGGACAGGCTTACTGCATCAGCGGCGCAAGCTGCGTATAGAGACGAGCAAAGGTGTCGCGCAGCGGCTGATAGCGCTGATGGCTCGCCGCATCAGGCTGGTGGCGCTGCACCCGCGTTAAGACGGGCAGCGTCGCCCGCGGTTCGATCGCCAGTTGCGCCAGACGCGCCGCGCCCAGCGCCGGACCGACTTCGCCGCCCTGACAGTAATCGAGCGTCTGACCGCTGATATCGGCCAGCATCTGCCGCCACAGCGCGCTGCGTGCGCCGCCGCCAATCAACATAATGCTGGAGGGCGTGACGCCGCACTCGTGCACCGCATCCATGCCCTGCGCCAGCGCATAGCCGACTCCTTCCAGCACCGCCCGCGCCAGCTCCGGCCGACGGTGCTGATGCGTCAGGCCGAAAAAGACGCCTGTCGCCTGCGGGTTGTTGTGCGGCGTGCGCTCGCCGGAAAGATAGGGCAGAAACCACAGCGGCGGTGCGCTTTCATCGGCGCGCGCCGCTTCCGCCAGCAGCTGCGGCACGTCTGCGCAGCCGGTCAGCGCTGCGGCCCAGTCGAGGCAGGCGGCGGCGCTGAGTATGACCGACATCAGATGCCAGCGCTGCGGCAGCGCATGGCAGAAACTGTGCACCGCACGCTGCGGGTTGCTCAGGTAGCCGTCGCTTACCACGAAATAGACGCCGGAGGTGCCGAGCGACAGCATGCCCTGCCCAGGCTCGGTCATCCCGACGCCTACCGCGCCCGCGGCATTGTCGCCGCCGCCCGCCACCAGCGGCACCGGCGGCAAGCCCCAGCGCGCCGCAATCTCGCGGCTTAGCGAGCCGGTTACGGCGTTGCCTTCGAACAGCTGCGGCATCTGGTCGCGCGTCAGGCCGCAGGCGTCGAGCATAACGTCGCTCCAGTCGCGCCGCGCCACATCCAGCCACATCGTGCCTGCCGCGTCGGACATGTCGCTGGCGAAATCGCCGCTCAGCCGCCAGCGCAGATAATCTTTCGGCAGCAGCACCTTCGCCACCCGTTGAAAAATCTCCGGTTCATGCTGCCGCACCCACAGCAATTTGGGCGCGGTAAAGCCAGGCATCATCAGGTTGCCGGTGATCTGGCGCGATTCCGGCACGCGCTGCTCCAGCTCGCGGCACTGTTCGCCGCTGCGTCCGTCATTCCATAAAATGGCCGGGCGCAGTACCTGATGCCCGGCGTCCAGCAGCGTCGCGCCGTGCATCTGACCGCTCAGGCCGATGGCTCTGACCTCGCTCAGGCTGTGCTGCTGCGCCAGCGCCTGCATCGCCCGATCGGTCGCCAGCCACCAGCTTTCGGGATCCTGCTCGCTCCAGAGCGCGTGCGGACGCGACACCTGCAGCGGCGCGCTGCTTACCGCCGCCACCTGCCCCTGCGCGTCCAGCAGCGCTACCTTGACCCCGGACGTGCCTAAATCGATCCCGATATACATGCCTTACTCCCGGTTATCTCAGAAATCATAAAGATAGTGGTTTACCAGGTTTTCCAGCTGCTCCTGGCGACCGCTGCGATGCTGCGGATTAAACTGCTGCTGTTGAGCATGCGCCGCCAGCGAAGCAAGCGAAAACTCCCCTTTCAGGATTTGCTGGCCGAACTCACCATTCCAGCCGCTGTAACGCTGCGCCACGCGCTTGTCCAGCTCGCCCGCTTCTACCATGCGCGCCGCTGCCTTCAGCGCCAGCGCCATCGTATCCATTGCGCCGATATGGCCGTAGAAGAGATCGTATTTGTCGGTGCTCTGGCGACGCACTTTGGCGTCGAAGTTCAGCCCGCCGGTAGTGAAGCCACCCGCTTTAATAATTTCGTACAGCACCAGCGCATTCTCTTCGACGCTGATCGGGAACTGGTCGGTATCCCAGCCGCACTGTATGTCGCCGCGGTTGGCATCCACCGAGCCGAAAATACCCAGCGCGATGGCGGTAGCGATCTCATGATGAAACGAGTGGCCCGCCAGCGTGGCGTGGTTCGCCTCGACGTTCACCTTGATCTCTTTTTCCAGGCCAAACTGCTTCAGAAAGCCGTAAACCGTCGCTACGTCATAATCATACTGATGTTTGGTCGGCTCCTGGGGTTTCGGCTCGATGAGCAGCGTGCCCTGGAAGCCGATTTTATGTTTGTGCTCCACCACCATCTGCATAAAGCGGCCAATCTGTTCGCGCTCCTGGCGCAGATCGGTATTGAGCAGGGTTTCATAGCCTTCGCGTCCGCCCCACAGCACGTAGTTTTCGCCGCCCAGCGTCTGCGTCGCCTGCATGGCGCTGCAAACCTGGCTCGCCGCCCAGGCGAAGATTTCCGGATCGGGACTGGTCGCCGCGCCCGCGCCGTAGCGAGGATGGGTAAAGCAGTTGGCGGTGCCCCACAGCAGCTTCACGCCGCTCTCCTGCTGTTTTTCCAGCAGCTTGTCGGTCATCACCGCAAAATTTTCCTGATAGCTGCGCAGCGAGTCCCCTTCAGGCGCGACGTCGACGTCGTGAAAGCAGTAGTAAGGCACGTTCAGCTTGTGGAAGAACTCAAACGCCACGTCCGCCTTCAGCTTCGCCAGCTGCAGCGCGTCGCCGCTCTTTTGCCACGGGCGGTCAAAAGCGCCGACGCCGAACATATCCGCGCCGTTCCAGCAGAAGGTATGCCAGTAGCAGGCGGCGAAACGCAGGTGCTCGGCCATGGTTTTGCCAAGAATAACTTCGTCAGGATTGTAATGACGAAAAGCCAGTGGATTGGTGCTTTTTACCCCTTCAAAACGAACGCGTTCGATCTGGTCGAAATAGGCGTGCATGTTTCGCTCCTCAGCGTGAAAATCCGGACAGTCGGCCGTGAGCCTTTATATTGCTTGCGCCTTTTCCGCTGGCTCAATTACGATATTTCACACCCAGATTGAGATAATTATTATTTGTGCGTCTGCTCGCAAATTAATAACAACTTCCGCTAAATCTGCTCTCCGTTCCTCTTAAAAACGTTAAATCTCGATCCCGCTCATAAAAATGGAAATAAACCAAAAAACGTAATCGCCGGATAAAAATCAGTAATTGAAGTTGGCGGAAGCTCAGGTCAACAATTCATTCGCCTGGACCAATGCGATAACGACAACAGCCTCTACCTACAGGATAAAAATCATGAAAATGAAACTTACGCTGTTAGCCGCCTGCGCCGCGCTGGCGCTCTTCACTCATGCCGGCATAGCGAAAGAAGTAAAGATCGGTATGGCGATTGACGACCTGCGCCTTGAGCGCTGGCAAAAAGACCGCGACATCTTCGTCAGGCAGGCGGAGTCGCAGGGCGCGAAAGTGTTCGTGCAGTCGGCCAACGGCAATGAAGAGACGCAAATGTCGCAAATTGAAAATATGATCAACCGCGGCGTCGATGTGCTGGTGATCATTCCCTATAACGGCCAGGTATTAAGCAACGTCGTCGCCGAGGCGAAACGCGAAGGGATTAAAGTGCTGGCCTATGACCGCATGATAAATAACGCGGATATCGATTTTTATATATCGTTTGATAATGAGAAAGTCGGCGAACTTCAGGCGGAAAGTATTGTTAAGCAGGTGCCGAAAGGAAACTATTTCCTGATGGGCGGATCGCCGGTGGATAATAACGCGCACCTGTTCCGCGCCGGTCAGATGAAGGTGTTAAAACCCTACATCGACAACGGCAGCATTAAAATAGTGGGCGATCAGTGGGTCGACGCCTGGCTGCCGGAAAACGCGCTGAAAATAATGGAAAACGCCCTGACCGCCAACAGCAACCATATCGACGCCGTGGTCGCCTCCAACGACGCCACCGCAGGCGGCGCGATTCAGGCACTGAGCGCTCAGGGACTGGCGGGCAAAGTTGCCATCTCCGGCCAGGACGCCGATCTCGCCGCCATCAAGCGCATTATTAACGGCACGCAAACCATGACCGTCTATAAACCCATCACCCAGCTCGCCACCGAAGCCGCCAATATCGCTATTGAGCTGGGCAACGGCAAAACGCCCGCCAGCAACGGCAAGCTGAACAACGGCCTGAAAGAGGTGCCCTCTCGCCTGCTGACGCCGATTCAGGTCAATAAAGAGAATATCGAAAGCACCGTGGTGAAAGACGGTTTCCATAAACAGAGCGAGCTCTGAGCGCGCGCGCCGCGAAGAGGAGAGATCGATGCTGCTGGAAATGAACAATATCACCAAGCGTTTCGGCGCGGTGAAGGCGCTGGATAACGTCAGCCTGCGGCTGGAGAGCGGCGAAGTCATGTCGCTGTGCGGCGAAAACGGCTCGGGTAAATCCACGCTGATGAAAATCCTGTGCGGGCTTTACCCACACGGCGAGTTCGACGGAGAGATCCAGTTCGCCGGGGAGAAGATTCAGGCGCAGACCATTCGCGATACCGAACGCAAGGGCATTGTGATTATCCATCAGGAGCTGGCGCTGGTGCGCCAGCTGACGGTGATGGAGAACATCTTTCTCGGCGCAGAGCTGGGCCGCTTCGGCATTGTCGATGACGAAACCATGACGCTGCGCTGCCAGCAGCTGCTGGCGCGGGTGAAGCTCGACGTCTCGCCCGACGCCCGGGTCGGCGACCTGGGGCTGGGACAGCAGCAGCTGGTCGAGATCGCCCGCGCGCTGAACAAGCAGGTGCGGCTGCTGATCCTTGATGAGCCGACCTCTTCGCTTACCGAGCGTGAAACCGAAGTGCTGCTGAGCATTATTCACAACCTGCGCGATCACGGCATCGCCTGCATCTATATCTCGCACAAGCTGAACGAGGTCAAAGCGATCTCCGATACCATCTGCGTGATCCGCGACGGCAAGCATATTGCCACCCGGCCAGCCGCCGGACTCAGCGAGGATGACATCATTACCATGATGGTGGGACGCGAGCTGACCGCGCTCTATCCGCATCAGCGACACACTATCGGCGAAACGGTGCTGCGCGTCGAACATCTGACCGCCTGGCATCCGGTTAACCGTCAGGTGCGCCGCGTCAACGATGTCTCCTTCAGCCTGAAGCGTGGCGAAATCCTCGGCATTGCCGGGCTGGTCGGCGCGGGCCGCACCGAAACAGTCCAGTGCCTGTTTGGCGTCTGGCCCGGCCGCTGGCAGGGCGATATCTGGATAAACGAAAAAAAGGTGCAGATCCGCGACTGCCAGCAGGCGATTGCGCAGGGCATCGCGATGGTGCCGGAGGACCGCAAAAAAGATGGCATCGTGCCGCTGATGGGCGTCGGGAAAAATATTACCCTGGCGGCGCTGGACCAGTTCAGCCACCGCTTTGCGCCGCTTGATGAGACGCGCGAGCAGCACGTTATTAACGCGTCGATCGCGCGACTGCGGGTCAAAACCTCTTCGCCGGAGCTGGCGATCGGCCGACTGAGCGGCGGCAACCAGCAAAAAGCGATTATCGCCAAATGTCTGCTGCTGAACCCGCAAATTCTTATCCTCGACGAACCGACGCGCGGCATCGACGTGGGCGCGCGTCAGGAGATCTATCTGCTGATCAACAGTCTGGTGCAGCAGGGGATCGCCGTGATCGTTATCTCATCTGAACTCCCTGAAGTGCTGGGCCTGAGCGATCGTGTTCTGGTGATGCATGAAGGGCGGATCAAAGCCGATCTGATTAATAACAACCTGACTCAGGAGCAAGTTATGGAAGCGGCCCTGCGGAGTGAACATTATGCTTAAAACCGAAAGTCGTCAGGGCACGCTGCCGGGCGCGCCGTCGCCGGGTAAATTCTCGCTGCCTAATCTACAGGTGCTGGTAATGCTGGGCGCAATTGTGGTTATCGCCCTGTTTTTTACCTGGACCACCGACGGCGCCTGGCTCAGCCCGCGCAATGTCTCTAACCTGCTGCGTCAGACCGCGATCACCGGAATTCTGGCGGTCGGCATGGTGTTCGTGATTATTTCAGCGGAGATCGATCTGTCGGTTGGATCGATGATGGGCCTGCTGGGCGGCGCGGCGGCGATTTTCGACGTCTGGCTCGGCTGGCCGCTGCCGCTGACGATAGCGGTGACGCTGCTGATGGGGCTGCTGCTGGGCACCTGGAACGGCTGGTGGGTCGCCTACCGCAA
The DNA here is from genome assembly GCF_003970755.1 of Pantoea sp. YU22. NCBI lineage: Bacteria > Pseudomonadati > Pseudomonadota > Gammaproteobacteria > Enterobacterales > Erwiniaceae > Pantoea > Pantoea sp. YU22. Next base: position 45,783 of record NZ_RYDU01000011.1, read on the forward strand.
AGTGCCGTCGTTTATCGTCACGCTGGCCGGAATGCTGGCGTTCCGCGGCATTCTGGTGGGGATCACCAACGGCACAACGGTTGCGCCGACCACGCCTGCGATGTCGCAGATCGGGCAGAGCTATCTCTCCGACGGCGTCGGCTTCGGTTTCGGCATCGCCGGGCTGGCGCTCTTTATGTTGTGGCAGTGGCGGCTGCGGCTGCGCCGTCAGCAGCTCGGACTGACCCAGTCCGCCGCCGGCAGTACGGTGGCGCGTCAGGCGCTGACCGCCGTCCTGGTGCTGGGTGCGATCTGGCTGTTGAATGACTATCGAGGCGTGCCGACGCCGGTACTGCTGCTGGCTTTGCTGCTGCTGGGCGGTATGTTTATGGCGACGCGCACCGCTTTTGGCCGACGTATCTATGCTATCGGCGGCAACCTGGACGCCGCGCGACTGTCGGGCATTAACGTGGCGCGCACCAAGCTGGCGGTATTCGCCATTAACGGCGTGATGGTGGCGATCGCCGGCTTGATCCTGAGTTCGCGCCTCGGCGCGGGCTCGCCATCGGCGGGCAATATCGCCGAACTGGATGCGATTGCCGCCTGCGTGATCGGTGGCACCAGTCTGGCGGGCGGCGTGGGTTCGGTCGCGGGCGCGGTGATGGGCGCCTTTATTATGGCCTCGCTGGATAACGGCATGAGCATGATGGATGTACCCACCTTCTGGCAGTACATCGTTAAAGGAGCAATTTTGCTGCTGGCGGTGTGGATGGACACCGCCACGCGCCGCCGGGTGTAATCGCGTCGACGATCACAACCTGGCGCAAACAATTTCTGCTGTTCATCCGGCCATGCTATGCATTGCGCTGGGATTCAGGAGAGCGCGCCACTATGCATGAAAAACGCTATCGCATTACGTTGCTGTTCAATGCCAATAAAGTCTATGACCGCCAGGTGGTGGAGGGGGTCGGCGAATATTTACAGGCGTCGCAGACCGACTGGGATATTTTTATCGAAGAGGATTTTCGCTGCCGCATCGACAATATCCGGGAATGGCTGGGCGATGGCGTAATCGCCGACTATGACGACAGCTCTATCGAGCGGCTGCTGGCGAACGTCGAGGTGCCGATTGTCGGCGTCGGCGGCTCTTACCATCGCCAGCAGGATTATCCGCCGGTGCACTATATCGCCACCGACAACGCGGCGCTGGTAGAGAGCGCCTTTCTTCACCTTAAAGAGAAGGGCATTAACCGTTTCGCCTTTTACGGGCTGCCCGCCTCCAGCGGCAAGCGCTGGGCGCAGGAGCGCGAACACGCGTTTCGTCAGCTGGTGCAGCGCGAGCGCTATCAGGGCGTGGTTTATCAGGGCATGAATACCGCGCCGGAAAACTGGCAGCACGCGCAGAACCGACTGGCCGACTGGCTGCAAACCCTGCCCCAGCAGACGGGCATTATCGCCGTCACCGACGCGCGCGCGCGCCATCTGCTGCAGGCCTGCGAATATCTCAAAATCCCGGTGCCGGAAAAGCTAAGCGTTATCGGCATCGATAACGAAGAGCTGACGCGCTATCTGTCGCGCGTGGCGCTCTCGTCGGTGGCGCAGGGCACGCGGCAGATGGGCTATCAGGCCGCCAAATTGCTGCATCGCCTGCTGGACAAGCAGCCGCTGCCGCTCCAGCGCATTCTGGTGCCGCCGATTAAGGTGATTGCCCGCCGCTCCACCGACTTCCGCTCGCTGCGCGATCCGGCCGTGATTCAGGCCATGCACTATATTCGCTTCAACGCCTGTAAAGGTATCAAGGTGGAGCAGGTGCTGGACGCTATCGGCCTGTCGCGTTCTAACCTGGAGAAACGCTTCCGCGATGAAACCGGCGATACTATTCACGCCATGATCCACCGCGAGAAGCTGGAAAAAGCGCGCGAGCTGCTGGCCTCCTCCTCTCTGAACATCAACGAAATTTCTCAGATGTGCGGCTACCCTTCACTGCAGTATTTTTATTCGGTATTTAAGAAAAGCTATGCCACCACGCCGAAGGAGTATCGACAGCATCATGGTGAAAGCGTGATGTAAAATGACCGCTGATTTATCAAGGCTAAGCCGCGCACCAGCATAAAATAAACGGCTATTTATTGCAGCCGGGCGGTTTAGCCTTGTGGTTAATATTGTTTTTTCTCTCTTACCCTGCCTGTTAAATAAGCCCGTTTGCTTCTCCGCTTTTTTCCGCTTTCAAAAGTTACAATAGTTACAATATTTGTAATTCTTTTTAAAACATGTGTTGCGAATGTTATATTCCGCCGCGCTTTTAACTGTAACTTAACACACTACCGCTCGTGCTGGATGTGAGTTGAAATTTGAATGGAGATCGCAGCGCCTCCGCAGAAGGCGCGCGGTGTCACTTGCCGGTTATCGACAGATAGCCGTTGGAGAAGTTTTTCATGCGTAAAATTGTACAACTTCTGGCTCTCTGCGCGCCGCTGCTGGTCGCGCAACACGCGGCCTGGGCCGACGAGCAGAAAAATGTCGACGTCATGCTGATTGGCGGCGGCGTAATGAGTGCCACACTGGGAACCTATTTGCAGGAACTGGAGCCACAGTGGAATATTGAGATGGTTGAGCGTCTCGATAAAGTCGCTGAAGAGAGCTCCAACGGCTGGAATAACGCAGGCACCGGCCATTCCGCGCTGGCGGAAATGAACTACACCCCGGAAAAAGATGACGGCAGCATCGATATCAGCAAGGCTGTCGAAATTAATGAATCTTTTCAGATTTCCCGCCAGTTCTGGACTTACCAGGTAAATCGCGGCGTATTGACCAACCCGAAAAGCTTTATTAACAGCACGCCACATATGAGCTTTGTATGGGGAGACGACAACGTCAACTTCCTGCATAAGCGTTATGAAGCGCTGCAGAAAAGCACGCTGTTCCGCGGCATGGAATATTCAGAAGACCACGCGCAGATCGAGAAGTGGATCCCGTTGGTAATGGAAGGCCGCGATCCTAAGCAGAAAGTCGCGGCAACGCGTATTCCTATCGGCACCGACGTGAATTTCGGCGAAATCACGCGTCAGCTGGTGGCTTCGCTGCAGAAAAGCGATCGCTTCTCGCTGGAGACCGGCCACGAAGTGCGCGATATCAAACGCGCCGATAATGGCGGCTGGAACGTGACCATCGCCGATCTGCATAACAACAACGCCGAGCATGTGGTGCACGCGAAGTTCGTGTTTATCGGCGCAGGCGGTGCGGCGCTGCCGCTGCTGCAAAAGTCAGGCATTCCGGAAGCGGATAACTACGCTGGCTTCCCGGTAGGCGGCGAATTCCTCGTCACCGATAACCCGGCCGTGGTGCAGCGTCACCTGGCGAAAGTGTACGGTAAGGCCTCCGTTGGCGCGCCGCCGATGTCGGTGCCGCACCTTGATACCCGTATGCTCGACGGCAAGCGCGTGCTGCTGTTTGGACCTTTCGCGACCTTCTCTACCAAGTACCTGAAAAATGGTTCGCTGTGGGATATGTTCAGCGCGACCACTACCTCCAACTTCATGCCGATGGTGCATGTCGGCCTGGATAACTTCGATCTGGTGAAATACCTGATTGGCCAGCTGATGCTGTCGGACGACGATCGCTTCGCGGCGCTGAAAGAGTACTTCCCTGAGGCGAAGAAAGAGGACTGGCGTCTGGCGATTGCAGGCCAGCGCGTGCAGATCATCAAGAAAGATGCGGAGAAAGGCGGCGTGCTGCGTCTCGGCACTGAAGTGGTCGCATCGAAAGACGGCTCTATCGCCGCGCTGCTGGGCGCTTCGCCGGGCGCATCAACCGCTGCGCCTATCATGCTGACGCTGATGGAAAAAGTCTTTAAAGACAAAGTGGCGTCTGACGCCTGGCAGAGCAAGCTGAAGGAGATCATCCCTTCTTACGGTCAGAAGCTGAACGGCAACGTGGCGGCGACAGAGAAAGAGCTGTCGGAAACCAGCCGCGTACTGCAGCTCGACTACACGCCGATGACGCCAGCGGCGAACAGCGCCCCGGCAGCGACGCCGGTAGCCGCCGCGCAGTAACCGCAGCAAACGGCTGACAAAGCCGATACGCAGGCGACGGGGAGCGAAGAGCAAAGCGTCCCGCGACAGGAGCGTCGCGGGACGAGCGGGCAAGGAAGCCCTGAGTAACATTGCGATCGCTCCCCGCCACCTACATCCAAACCTGCAGTCAGCCTCTTCCGCCCTCTAATCCTGCCTCTGTTCAAACTGCTCAATCACCGCCAGCGACAGCCCCACCGCCGGATCGAGACGCGTCTGCAAAAAATGCAGCGCCGTGTTCTGGAAGGTGAAGGCGGGCGTACTGGTTTCGATACGTTTGCGCACCGTGTCGCAAAACATCGTGTGCGTATTCCAGGGCGCGTCGATAATGACGCTGGCCGGGTTCAGCAGCAAAATAATCTGGCCGATCGCTCTGGCGAGGAAGCTGCCCGCCTGCTGCATCACCTCATCCACGACCTTTGGCGCCTCATTGCGCGTCTGCCAGCTTAAACCGGGACGGCGCTGCGCCAGCTGCTGCTCTATTGCCGGCTTGCTAATCAGCGCCTCAACGCATCCCTGACGTCCACAGCGACAGCGCGGGCCGTCCGGCTGCACATTAAGATGCCCCGCCTCGCCCGCGGTCCAGCTGTGGCCGGTCACTACCTCGCCCTGCTGCACCAGCGCGCCGCCTGTTCCTTCGGCAATACGCAAATAGAAGTGGCTGCTTTCTGTTTTCAACCCAAGCTGCTGAACCGCCAGCAGCGCCGACGCCTTAACGTTATTCATCACGCGCAGCGGCAAACCCACCTTTTGTCTGACCGGCGTCAGCAGATCGACATCCTGCCAACCTAGCTGGCTTGAAAGATGCATCCAGCCGCGCTCTGGATCAACAATGCCGGGGAAGCCCAGCCCGATGCCCAGCAGTTGCGGATGCTTCTCCGCCAGGTCGCTGCACAGGTTCGCCACCTCATCCAGCAGCTTTTTAGGGTTCGTGGTATCGACGCGACGCGTCTGTTCCACCATTACCTGCGAAAAGTAGTCGCAGACGCGCCAGTAAATCGCGTTGCGCTCCACCATAATGCCTGCGCTTTTTAACTTTTCCGGACAGAGAGCGATCTCAATCTTCGGCCGTCCGGCGGCAGCCACGCTGATCGGCCCTATCTCCCGAAGCAGCGACTTTTCCAGCAGTTCATCCACGATCAGCGAAACCGTATTTTTGCTGAGCGACAATATATGGGCTAAATCCTGACGCGAGGTAACGCGCAACCGGCGGAGCTGCGTCATCACGCGCTTCTGATTGTTAAGTCTGAGTAGTGCTGGGCCTTTACTCATGTTCTTTATAGCGCTCATCTGACAGGCAACGTATCTTTCAGTGTAACAGCCCATTGTCATGCCTTATCTGGCACTTTTGCGCGCTGTTTCACACAAGTCGCAGCACAATGCGAAAGGCGTAAAAAAACCGGGTCGCGCCCGGTTTTCTACAAAAAAGAGAAGATTAATATTCGTCGCCGCGCACGCGGCTGCGATAACTTTCCCAGTCGAAGCGCACCCACATGCTGTTGCCGAGACGCATGCGGTCCATTACGCGTTCGCCCAGCAGGGTATTCATGCCTGCGGGATCGAGGTTAGAGAGCATACCGGTCGGGCGTTTCGAGGATGAGCGGCGATCGACGATCTGGTTGATAATCACCTTTTCATAGCGCGATTCGCTCTGCATGCCGATCTCGTCAATCACCAGCAGATCGACGGTGCTGAGATCCTGCAGCAGTCGCTCTTCGGTAATGTCGCTGCCGCCGCTAAAGGTCCCTTTCATGCTGGACATCAGGTCCGCGACGGTCACGATCAGCACGCTTTTACCGCGCAGGATAAGATCGTTGCCGATAGCTGCCGCCAGGTGGTTTTTGCCGGTGCCCGGACGGCCAGAAAAAACGAAGCTGGCGATGCTGCCCTCAAAATCGTCCGCATACTGACGCGCCATTGTCAGCGCTCTGCGCTGGCCTTCGTTCTCGACGCGATAGTTATCGAACGAGCAGTTCATATGCAGCTCGCGAATGCCGGATCGCCCCATTACGCGCTGCATTTTCATCGCGCGGTTTTCACGCACGATAGATTCCGAACGCAGGCGCCCCTGCTCCTGGTTCCAGGCCAGCAGCTCTTCACCGCTGGTGAACTTCGGCTGTACGTTGGCGGGCATCATCTTTTTCAAACGGCTGAACAGATCGGTCGGCGTTTTCATTACTCACCTCGGAACCCATCGGGAATGTTGTAATCAGTATTGCTGATTTGCGTAATGTCGCGTTTTGGCTGGCCGCCGCTGGCGGCGCGGTTCATCTGCACGCTGCGCGCCAGCTTCTGCTGCCACTGCACATGGTGAAACAGGCGGCCTTCCGCCTGCCAGTAGGCAACAAAGGCGGCCAGCTCGGCAGGCGTGACCGGCTCGCTCAGCGCCACGCCCCAGATAGCGGCCTGGCGCTGAAAGTCGGCGTCGGGCTGCCAGCCTGAATACATGGCAAACTTGCCGACCGGCGTCGGCAAGGCGGCTGGCAGGTCGTCATATAAACTGTCATCCAGCGTCACATCGCTGGGCTGCTGCGTCGCCGCCTCCAGCGCCAGCAGATGCGCCAGCCGCTCGGGCGTCACGGCGTAAAATGCCGGAACGTAATTATCCAGCACCGCCAGCGTGCCGTTTTCCGCCTGCTGCAGCGCCTGGCGTGGATCCTGACGAAAGGCATCCAGGCCAATAAGCGTAGAAGTAAGTATTTTGACTGACATGATGAAACCTGACGTTGACCTGCACGTTGCGCCGGCAGAGCACCGGCGCACAAGTCTCTATTGTACCTTTTTTAGCGCCCTGGATCGCCAAAAAAGGCGCATGTTACGAGGAGGATGAAGCGGTCCTGGTGGAAAGCGGCGTCTGCAGCGGCTCAGCAGCCGCTGCCCTGATGCGCGCCGGACGCGTTTGCCACAGATAGCGCGTAGAGGCGAGCCAGCAGAGGCTGTAGCCCAGCAGCTCGGTGCCCTCTTCCGCGATGTTTTTCACCACGCGGTTGTAACCATCCAGCATCAGGTGCTGCCAGAGCTGATGCATGCCGAACAGGCGGGAGAACACCAGTACGATTAGCATGCCGCTGACGGTCATCAGCCAGCAGCGATCCGTCATGAAAGCGACCAGCCCGTCCAGCGTGCCGCGCGGCGAACGCAGCGCCAGCGCCAGACAGGCGGCAGTGGTCGCCAGCGCGAACCATACCCAGCTGCCGTGCTTAATCACGTCGAACACAAAGTCCAGCTCGCGGATCAACATACAGCTGTAGAAGCCACCGATCAGGATAAGCGCGCCGCGCAGGTCGGGACGCCTGTACGCCGACCAGAAGAACATCACCGCGATGGAGGCGAGCATGATCTCCTGTAGCGTCTCCGTCAGCGAGGTCTCGTGCACGGCATTGTTCATCCAGTTAACGTCGATATAGATAGCCGACATCATCAGCACAATGAAGAGTGTTGCAAATAAAAAAGCCGCGCATTCACGGCCAAGTATTGAGAGATTTTCGCGCATTTTATCACCACTTTTTTGATTAGCGCGCTTATTATATGGCGCTGCCTGCTCGCCCTTTCTCATTTTATGCCCCGGACTAAAAGCTGGCGCTGACGCCAAGGCTGTAAATCAACTCCTCCCCATTGTTAATGGCGCTGCTTTGCGAAAAGGCCGCAAAGGCTGCAACATTCTGATTTAACGGTATATTTGCGCCGACACTGACGTCCAGCCGGCTCTCTTCGCGTGCGGCCGCGTCATCCGGCAGGCGATCGCGCGCCTCGCCTGTAAAGCTTTCGCCCGGCTGGTAGCTATAGCTAAGCTGCGCGTAGGGCGCGATCCAGCCCAGCCGGGAATCAACGCGCCAGCCCAGCGTCGCTACGGCGTCGCGGCTAAAATCGCACTGCGGACAGCTGAGCGGCGCGAGCGCTGTCGCATACTGTGCCACCGGTCCGGTGGTCAGCGAAGCGCCCAGCGGCATATCCCAGCCCGCGCTATAGCGCTTGCCGGTCGGCACAGGCTCGACGCGCAGCGTGAACGCCCCCTGAGTCGGGTTCAGCGCCGCGTCCAGGAAATTCATATCGGCATCGTTACCGACAATCAGGTGATTTCGGGAAATTTTTTCAGCAAGGATAGTGTTGTAATCGGGACGCGTGCGCGCGCCGTCATCCGTTGATGACAACGTCTCGCTGCTCCAGGCAAACAGGGGCGTTGCAGAACAAAAAAGCAACGCACTACTCAGCCCCAACGCCGCAAGGCGCTGGCTGGCACACTGACTTTTCTGCAACATGAAAAACTCCAGACGACGCTGAAGAGAACACTCGGCGCTATTAAGGGGCTGTTTTATCGCGCCTGCTGTATAACTATTAACCGGCTGAACGTAAGATCAAGCGTCGCCATAAAATTTTCTCTTCTTCGGGATACTGAACATGCAACGATGCGGCTGGGTCACTCAGGACCCGCTTTACCTGGCCTACCACGATCGGGAGTGGGGCATTGCGCAAACCGATAAGCAGGCGCTGTTTGAGATGCTCTGTCTGGAAGGTCAGCAGGCCGGCCTTTCCTGGATTACCGTGCTGAAAAAACGCGAAAACTATCGTCGCGCTTTTCACGCCTTCGATCCTCAGACGGTGGGTTTGATGGATGAAAACGATCTGGCGTGCCTGATGATGGACAGCGGCCTGATACGCCATCGCGGCAAACTCGCCGCTGTTATCACTAATGCGCGCGCTTACCTGGCAATGGAGGCAAAAGGAGAGGATTTTGCGCGTTTCGTGTGGGGGTTTGTCGATAACCAAACGATTGTGCACCACTTCGCACATTATAAAGAAGCGCCTACGACGTCAGACCAGGCCATAGCGCTGTCGAAGGCGTTAAAGCAGCGTGGGTTTAAATTCGTCGGCCCGACAATCTGCTATTCGTTTATGCAGGCCTGCGGGTTGATTAGCGATCATCAGACAGACTGTTTTTGCCATCCTGACAACCTTTAACGCTTAACCTCAGCAAAATAAGAGTTTCCCTCACCCTTTCTCTGATTATAAGCGGCATAATCTCGCCGCTTTAAAGACGTTATGTCTTTATTTGATTTAGGGAATGAGCATGTATAAAAAATCACTTACGCTTTGCCTGTTACTGAGCGGCAGCCTTGCGCTGTCAGGTTGTACCGTTAATCCATACACCAACGAATCGCAGGCCGGTAAATCGGGCATCGGCGCGGGAATCGGCGCGTTAATGGGCGCCGGCGTCGGCGTTCTCTCCTCATCGAAAAAAGATCGCGGCAAGGGCGCCCTGATTGGCGCAGCGTCCGGCGCGGCGCTGGGCGGCGGCATCGGCTACTACATGGATGTGCAGGAAGCCAAGCTGCGTGAAAAAATGCGCGGCACCGGCGTCAGCGTGACGCGCCAGGGCGATAATATCGTGCTCAATATGCCCAATAACGTCACCTTCGACTCCAGCAGCAGCAGCCTGAAAGCGGCGGGCGCCAATACGCTGACCGGCGTCGCCATGGTACTAAAAGAGTATCCGAAAACCGCGGTAAACGTGGTGGGCTATACCGACAGCACCGGCTCGCGCGCGCTGAATATGCGTCTCTCTCAGCAGCGTGCGGAGAGCGTCGCCAGCGCGTTGATTACGCAGGGCGTCGCGGCGGGCCGTCTGCGCACGCAGGGGCTGGGACCTGATAACCCGGTTGCCACCAACAGCACCGAGGCAGGCAAGGCGCAAAACCGCCGCGTGGAAATCACCCTCAGCCCCACTGGCTGATGCGAAAGCGCCCCGCAATGGGGCGCCTTTTATCACTCTGCTATTTTTCTGGCATTTTTACGCGCTTATTTCGACAAAAGCGCTCAGCCGACATGCATTCTGTAGTGCCAAAACAGACTTTATGTTAGCGTGAAAATAAACGTGTTCAGCGAGTCGTCCAGCATGTCACTAAAGGCCATCGCCAGCGAATTAGGGTTGTCCGTCACCACGGTTAGCCGGGCATTAAACGGCTATGAGGATGTGGCGGAGGAGACCCGCAAACGTGTCGAAGCAGAAGCGCAGCGTCGCGGCTATCGTCCCAATTCTGCCGCACGCCGTCTGAAGACCGGCCGCGCCAATGCGGTGGGTTTAGTCTTTCCCGCGAGTACGTCGCCTGTCAGCGACTGCCGTTTCAGCGAAATGCTGCTGACGTTCGATCAGCGCCTTGCGCAGCTGGAGATCGATCTGCTGCTGCTCGTCGATAAGCCCCAGGACGGGCCGCGCACCCTGACCCGACTGCTGCGTAGCCGGGTGCTGGATGCGCTGATCGTCACCCACACCCTTCCGCAGGATGAACGCCTGCTGAGCCTGCAGCAAAAAAACTTTCGCTTTCTGGCGCTCGGTCGCAGCGACCTGCCGCAGCCCTACGCCTGGCTTGACGTCGATAATCACCTCGGCTCGCGCCTGGCGGTGGAAGCCTGCCTGCAACAGGGACTGACGCGTATCGCCTGGCTGGGCAGCGATGAGGCGACGACCTTCGTCCGCGACCGCCGCCAGGGCTTTCTCGACGCCATGGGCACCGTCACGCCTGTCGATATGGTGGCTGTGCCGCCGTCGCGCCGCGCCGGCTATCAGCAGTGCGCCGCCTGGCTGGCGCAGGGGAAGCCGCTTCAGGCGATTATCGCCGACAGCAGCGCGCTGGCGGAAGGCGCGGCGCTGGCGGTACAGCAGGCGAACCGGCTTTACGGTAGTGAGGCGGTTCGCCTGTATGCCTGGGAGGGCTTGCCGCGCGAAGCGATCGTCGAGGCGCCGGTCATCGCAATCCGCCAGGCCTCGGACCGCGAAACCGGCGAGCAGCTCGCTGATATGGTAGTGCAGATGCTTAATGGCGCGCCGCTGGACCAGCTGCAGCTGCTGCGTCAGCCCTGGCTGGACAGCGCGGCGCGCTGATCGCCCTTTTTGCGACGGCCAGCGGCTGTGCTAGTCTCTGCCTGTTTCTCTTTTTACAGGTATCGACATGAAGAACAGACCGCCTCGCGCCACCATCAGCGATGTCGCTCGCAGCGCGCGAACCGGTAAAACCAGCGTCTCTCGCTATCTCAATGGCGAGCAGCATCTTCTTTCCGCTGATTTAAAAGCCCGTATTGAGCAGGCGATAGCCGAGCTCGACTACCGTCCCAGCCAGATGGCGCGCGGGCTGAAGCGCGGCCGCACGCGTCTGATCGGGCTGATTATCGCGGATATCACCAACCCCTATTCGGTCGACGTCATGTGCGGTATCGAGGCCGCCTGCCGCGAACGCGGCTTTACGCTGCTGATGTGCAACACCAACAATGAAGTGGATCTGGAGCAGCACTATCTTCAGCTGCTGAGCAGCTATCAGGTCGAGGGCGTGGTGGTAAATGCCGTCGGCATGCGCGAAGAAGCACTGAGCCGTCTGCAGCAGTCGCTGCTGCCAATGGTGCTGATCGATCGAAAAATCCCCGACTTCGCCTGCGATGTGGTCGGCCTGAATAACGCCGAAGCTGCCGAGATCGCCACGCAGCATCTGCTCGACAACGGCTATGAGGCGCTGCTGTTTTTGAGCGAGCCGCTGGGCAGCGTCAACACGCGCCGCGAACGCCTGCAGGCTTTCCGCCAGCGGCTCGCCGCCTGGCCGCAGATTGCGCATGAAAACGCGGAGGTGCCGCAGCATCAGCCCGCGGCGCTGGATGCGCTGCTGCTCGACTACGCACAGCGTCAGCGCGGAAAACGCGCGGCGGTGATGGTGGCGAACGGCGCGATGACGCTGCAGGTTGCGCGCGCTATGCAGCGCGTCGGCCTGCGCTGGGGAGAAAATATCGGGCTGCTCGGCTTCGACGAGCTGGAGTGGGCCGCGCTGGCGGGCGTCGGCATTACCACGCTCAGACAGCCTACCTGGCAAATTGGCTATGCGGCGCTGGAGCGACTGATCGCCCGCATTGAAGGCAATGCCGGGCCTGCCGGAGAGCAGGTTTTTTCCGGTGAACTGGTAGTGCGCGGCTCCAGCCAGCCGCTTCCCTGATCCCCCCTTTTTTCCTCCTTTCTCGTGCTCGCTTCGTGAGCACGATCATAGTTTCAGCCTCTGCTCCTTTGCTTTGGAACCGGTTCCAATTAACGTTTTCTCTGTGAATTTTGCTTAATGCGCTTTTGAGGAGTGACGATGAACGCTGAAATTGTTGTGGTGACCGCAGCTTACGGACAACAACAGGTCGCCGCGCTGGGCGGACAGCAAGCGCTGCTGCCGCTGATCCAGCAGGCAGGCGCCGACGGCGTCGAAATCCGCCGCGAACTCTTCGACGCCGCTACGCTCGCGAACCTGCCCGCGCTGGCCCATGCTATTCAGCAACATCAGCTGCGCGCCAGCTACTCGGTACCCGACACGCTGTTTTGTGACGACGGCGCGTTAAATCCCCAGCTGGAGAACTACCTTAAAGAAGCTCAGCAGCTGAATGCGCAGCGCCTTAAGCTGGCGCTGGGCGGATTTAACGGTGACCTGCACGGTGCGGATTTGCGCGCGCTCAGTGAACGCTATCCGCTTGAGCTGGCGGTAGAAAACGATCAAACCACTAACGGCAAGCTCGCGCCTACGTTGCATTTTTTCCAGGCGGCGGAGCGGGAGAGCCTGCCGGTGGTGATGACCTTCGACATGGGTAACTGGCTCTGGACGCAGGAGAACGCGCAGGAGGCGGCGGCGCAGCTTGGTCGTTTTGTGCGCTATATTCACGTCAAAGCCGCTGAACCGCACGGCGACAGCTATCGCGCGGTGGCGCTGGACGAAGCGAAAGATGACTGGCGTCAGCTGCTGCGACAGCTGCCGGACGACGCGCCGCGCGGCATCGAATTCCCGCTGGAAGGCGAGGATCTGCTGGCGGTAACTCGCCACTATGTATCCCTGCTGCGCACTCGGTAAGGAGAGAAGATGACTACTCTGAATAACGGCACGCTGGACGTCGTCACCATCGGCGAAGCGATGGCGATGTTCGTGGCACGTGAAACCGGCGATCTCGCCGCCGCCGAAACCTTTATCAAGCGCGCGGCGGGCGCGGAACTTAACGTCGCCGTCGGGCTGGCGCGTCTCGGCCTGAAAGTGGGCTGGGTAAGCCGTGTCGGCGACGACAGCTTTGGCCGCTTTATTTGCCAGGTGCTGGAGAGCGAAGGCGTCGACCACCGTCAGGTCACGAAGGACGCGCGCTATCCCACCGGTTTTCAGCTGAAATCCAAAGTCGACGACGGCTCCGATCCGCTGGTGGAGTATTTTCGTAAAGGCTCCGCCGCCAGCCATCTTTCCGTTGACGATTTTAACAGCGACTACTTCGGCGCCGCGCGCCATCTGCATCTGAGCGGCGTCGCCGCGGCGCTCTCCGACAGCTCGCTGGCGCTGCTGAAGCACAGCGCGAAAGAGATGCGCGCGCGCGGCAAAACCATCTCTTTCGATCCCAATTTGCGGCCGGTACTGTGGCGCAGCGAAGAGGAGATGCGTCAGCAGCTCAATCATCTGGCGGAATACGCCGACTGGGTGCTGCCGGGCGAAAAAGAGGGCTATATCCTGACCGGCTATCGTCAGCCGGAAGCCATCGCCGATTTCTACCTGGATAAAGGGGTAAAAGCGGTGGTGATTAAAACCGGCTGCGACGGCGCCTGGTATAAAACCGCGCAGGGCGAGCAGGGCCAGGTCGAGGCGATCCGCGTTGAAAACGTGGTGGACACCGTTGGCGCGGGCGACGGCTTCGCCGTCGGCGTGATCAGCGCGCTGCTGGAAGGTAAAACGCTGCCGCAGGCAATTACGCGCGGCAACAGAATTGGTTCGCTGGCGATTCAGGTGATCGGCGACAGCGAAGGGCTGCCGACACGCAGCGAGTTAGGCGATTATTAGCCTGCATCCGGAACCGCAATATCAGAGGAGAACACCATGAAAACGCAGACAATCGCGCCGAAACGCTGGTGGTATATCATGCCCATCGTGTTTATCACCTACAGTCTGGCGTATCTGGATCGCGCAAACTTTAGCTTCGCCTCTGCCGCCGGCATAAACGACGACCTGGGCATTACCAAAGGCATGTCCTCGCTGCTGGGCGCGCTCTTTTTTCTCGGCTACTTCTTTTTCCAGATCCCCGGCGCGGTTTACGCCGAACGCCGCAGCGTGAAAAAACTGATTTTCTGGTGTCTGGTGCTGTGGGGCGTCTGCGCTTCGCTGACCGGCATAGTGAGCAATATCCCGATGCTGGCGGCGATCCGCTTCGTACTCGGCGTGGTGGAAGCGGCGGTTATGCCCGCCATGCTGATTTATATCAGTAACTGGTTCACCAAATCGGAACGCTCACGCGCAAATACCTTCCTGATCCTGGGTAACCCGGTCACGGTGCTCTGGATGTCGGTGGTATCCGGCTATCTGATTAACGCGTTCGGCTGGCGCGAGATGTTTATCTTCGAAGGGATCCCGGCCGTAATCTGGGCTGTCGCCTGGTGGTTTATGGTGCAGGATAAGCCGGAGCAGTCGCGCTGGATGAGCGATGAAGAGAAAGCCGCGCTGGCCGCCCAGCTGAAAAAAGAGCAGGAGAATATCAAGGCGGTACGCAACTACGGCGAGGCCTTCCGCAACCGCAACGTTATTCTGCTCTGCATGCAATATTTCGCCTGGAGCATCGGCGTTTATGGCTTCGTGCTGTGGCTGCCGTCAATTCTGCGCAACGGCACGCAGATGGGCATGGTGGAAGCGGGCTGGCTGTCAGCCGTGCCTTATCTGGCGGCGACCATTGCGATGATCGTCGTCTCCTGGGCGTCGGACAAAATGCAGAACCGCAAACTCTTCGTCTGGCCGCTGCTGCTGATCGGCGCGCTGGCATTCCTCGGCTCATATCTGGTGGGCAGCGGCAATTTCTGGCTCTCTTACGCGCTGCTGGTGATTGCAGGCGGAGCCATGTATGCGCCTTACGGACCTTTCTTCGCCATCATCCCGGAAATGCTGCCGCGCAACGTCTCCGGCGGCGCGATGGCATTGATCAACAGCATGGGTGCGCTGGGATCGTTCGTCGGTTCCTGGATTGTCGGCTATCTTAATGGAGCGACGGGCAGTCCGGCGGCCTCCTATATCTTTATGGGCGCAGCGCTGCTGGTATCGGTGTGGCTGACGTTGATCGTCAAGCCGACCGAAAATAAAACGCCGCCGCTGCACGGTGCGAAACACGCCTGAAAGCGTAAGCGCTGACCCTCTTCTCCGGGCGACCTGTGTGTCGCCCGTCACACGTTTTACAGGGAGCGAACGATGAAACCATCCGTGATTCTGTATAAAAGCCTGCCGGACGACCTGCGCGCCCGGCTTGACGCCCACTTCAGCGTAACCGAAATCCGCGATCTGTCGCCGGAGAGTCAGCAGCAGCACGCTGACGCGCTGGCGCAGGCCGAAGGGCTGATCGGCTCTGGCGGCAAGGTCGACGGCGAACTGCTGGCGAAAATGCCGAAGCTGCGCGCCTGCTCAACCGTATCGGTGGGGTACGACAACTTCGACGTCGACGCGCTCAATCAACGCCATGTGCTGCTGATGCATACGCCGACGGTGCTGACCGAGACGGTGGCCGACACCATGATGGCGCTGGTGCTGAGCAGCGCGCGCCGCGTGACCGAACTGGACGCATGGGTAAAAGCGGGCCAGTGGGACAAAAGCATCGGGCCAGACAGATTCGGCGTCGACGTGCACCATAAAACCCTCGGCATTCTCGGCATGGGCCGCATCGGCATGGCGCTGGCGCAGCGTGCGCACTTTGGCTTCGGGATGAAAGTGCTTTATAACGCGCGTCGCGAACATGAAGAGGCGCAGTCTCGCTTCAGCGCGCAGCGCTGCGATCTGGAGACGCTGCTGAAAGAGAGCGATTTTGTCTGCATCAGCCTGCCGCTGACCGAGCAGACACACCATATGATCAGCGCGGCGCAGCTTAAGCTCATGAAGCCGAGCGCCATCCTGATCAACGCCGGACGCGGTCCGGTGGTGGACGAAGAGGCGCTGATCGCCGCACTGAAAGAGGGCACGATCCACGCGGCGGGCCTGGACGTATTCGAGAAGGAACCCTTGACCTCATCGCCGCTCTTCTCTTTGCCTAACGTGGTAACGCTGCCGCACATCGGCTCCGCTACCCATGAAACGCGTTACGGTATGGCGCAGGATGCGGTAGAGAACCTGATCGCCGCGCTGACCGGCAAGGTGGAAAAGAACTGCGTCAATCCTGACGTGCTTAAGTAATCCGCCCTTTCCATTGCGCCCGCCGCTGGCGGGCGTTATCGTTGGTTTCCCATTCGTCACACGTTTTTAACTTCTATATGGCTTTTTCTCAGTTCGGCGACAAGTTTACCCAGCACACCGGCATCTCACGTCTGATGGAAGATATGGGCGCAGGCCTGCGCACGCCCGGCACCATTATGCTCGGCGGCGGCAATCCGGCGCAGATCCCGGCGATGAATGCCTATTTTCAGCAGTTGCTGCAGCAGATGCATGACGAGGGCAAGCTGAGCGAAGCGCTCTGCAACTATGACGGCCCGCGCGGCAAAGCCACGCTGCTGAATGCGCTGGCGACGCTGCTCAGCAGCGAATTAGGCTGGCCGGTAACCGCGCAGAACATCGCCCTGACCAACGGCAGCCAGAGTGCCTTTTTCTATCTGTTTAATCTGTTCGCCGGTCGCCGCGCCGACGGCAGCAAAAAGCGCGTGCTCTTTCCGCTGGCGCCTGAATATCTGGGTTACGCCGATGCCGGCCTGGATGAAGGGTTGTTCGTTTCCGCGAAACCCAATATTGAGCTGCTGCCGGAAGGACAGTTTAAATATCACGTCGATTTCGAACATCTGCCGATGCATGACGACATCGGCCTGATCTGCGTGTCGCGCCCGACCAATCCGACCGGCAACGTAGTGACCGACGACGAGCTGATGCAGCTTGACGCGCTGGCGCAGCAGCATGATGTGCCGCTGCTGATCGACAACGCCTACGGCGTGCCTTTCCCCGGCATTATCTTCAGCGAAGCGCGCCCGCTGTGGAATCCCAATATTATTCTCTGCATGAGCCTGTCGAAGCTCGGTCTGCCCGGCGCACGCTGCGGCATTATCGTCGCCGACGAAAAGACTATCGGTGCCATCAGCAATATGAACGGCATTATCAGCCTGGCACCCGGCAGCATTGGCCCCGCTATCGCCGCCGAGATGATCCAGCGCGGCGACCTGCTGCGGCTGTCGGAAGAGGTGATTAAGCCCTTCTATCAGGCGAAAGTGACGCAGACGATCGCGATTCTTCGCCGCTATCTGTCGGAAGAACGCTGCCTGATCCATAAACCGGAAGGCGCGATTTTCCTCTGGCTCTGGTTCCGCGATCTGCCGATCAGCACCGAGGCGCTCTACCAGCGGCTGAAGGCGCGTGGCGTATTAATGGTGCCGGGCCACTTTTTCTTCCCCGGCCTGGAGCAGGCGTGGCCGCACACGCACCAGTGCATGCGCATGAACTATGTGCCGGACGCCGAGACCATCGAGCGCGCGGTGCAGATTCTGGCGGAAGAGGTAGAAAAGGCGTTTGCGGAGCAGGTGTGATCGGCTGCCCTGAGTAAGCTCCGGCCTGACCGGAGCTTACTCCTCTTCTGTTTCTACCAGCGATTCCCGACACCACTGCGCCAGCTGGCGGATCGCCTGCTCGACTTCTTTATTCCAGCCAAACCCGGCGTTAAGCCGGAAACAGTGGTCGTAGCGGTGATCGGTAGCGAAAATATGGCCCGGCGCGATACCGATGCCAGCGTTACGCGCCTTGAGAAACAGCGCGCGCACGTTCAGCGCCCGATGCGGCATCTCTACCCACAACACATAGCCCCCTTCCGGTTCTGAGACGCGCGTGCCCGCCGGGAATTCGCTCAGCAGCGACTGCCGCATCTTCTGGATCTGTCCGGCCAGTTCGCGCCGCAGCTTGCGCAGATGGGCGTCATAGCCGCCGCTGCGCAGCAGTTCGGCGATCGCCGCCTGCGACAGCGTCGAGGTGCCCATGGTCGAGGTATATTTCAGCGAAGCGATCTTGCGCATGTAGTTGACGCTGTGTACCCAGCCAATGCGAATGCCGGGCGCGATGGTTTTAGAAAAGCCGCTGCACAGGATGGCGTTGGGGCTAAACGCGCGCATCGGAAAGGGACGCCGTTCGCCGAAGGCGGTGTCGCCGAAAATATCATCTTCAACGATAACCACATCATTCTCATCGGCCTGACGGGCGATATAGGCTTTCTGCTCGTTGGGAATCGATTTACCGAGCGGATTGTTGACGTTGCTGATGGTGAGAAAGGCCTGTACCGCTTTACGACGAAACAGCGTAGTAAGCTTTTCGACGTCGACATAACCTTCTGGCCCGGCCTCTACTTCGATGACGCGCAGGTTGAGATTATGCAGCATCTGCAGCAGCACGAAGTAGCAGGGTGACTCCACCGCCACTACGTCGCCAGGCTTGATCGTAGCCCGCAGCGACAGCGATACCGCCTCAATACAGCCGTTGGTGATCAGAATATCGTCAGCGCTGATATTACAGCCGTACTCCACCGCGCGGCGCGCGATCTCATGCTTCAGCGGCAGGTAACCGGTGCCTTTAACCGTGGTGCCCAGCAGCGCCGGTTTGCTGTATCCCATCTGGCGCATCAGCAGCCCGATTTTTTTTACCGGATAGAGCGAGCTGTCGCCGTTCGCCAGATCGAGACGAACGCGGCACTCCGAGCCGAGGATCGCCAGATGCATCTCCGTCTGTTCATCCAGCGGCGCGACCAGGCGCGGCTGCGCTAACTGCGACGGCTGCGCCTCTTTATGCGTCAGGCGCGCCGCGACGAAAAAGCCCGATTTCGGCTTCGCCACCGCAAAGCGCTCATCCTCCAGCGTGCGTAACGTTTTTAGCGCGGTCGTCAGGCTGACGCTGTACTGCGTAGCCAGCGTGCGCACCGAGGGCAACCGGCTGTCGGGCAGCAGCGAGCCGCTGCGAATAGCCTGCTTGATCTGCTCGGCTATCTGGCGGTAACGACTGCTCTGACTCTCCTGCTCGTCCGTTTCACCGGGCATCTGTTCCACCCCATATCGTACTGATCTGTGCGTATTCAAGAGAGTACATTCAAAGTACTTTAGGCTGCATCTCTTAATTATTTATGACGCAAAACCGTTCCGTTCTCTGCGCCAGGTTCCCTGACGACCGTCTCAGTTCAGGCATTCATTGCTACACCGCTTAATGGCCTGTTTTTCATGAAATCACCGGGTTACGTGCATTTAACCGAGTTTATCAGCCAAAGGAAAACGCGAGAAATGAATAATCTGTCCACCATGATGAGAGAAATTGAAGGCTATCTGACGCCCGCAATCATCGATTCCGCTAAACGGTGCTCTCATCGCCTGCTTGCCGCGCTGCCTGATAGCGAGCATCTCTCGCGCAACCGCATTCTGCTCGCCTACGGCGGCGGTAAAGACAGCAGCTATATGGTGGCCTATGTGCGCTATATTCAGGGATTAATCTGGCAGCAGCGCGGCGACACCTTTCGCCTGCGCATCAGCACCAACCGCCACGCCGCCATGAGCGACAGCGTGATGGAGAATATCGACCGCGTTTACCACGCGCTGGCTATTCACCATGACGCCTTCGTAGAGAGTCTGATCGTCGACGGCCAGCAGATCCGCCCTTTTGAACGTCATCTTCCCCTGCCTGAGGCAGTGCGCCAGCAAAACCGCAGCGATGTGCTGATGAACGGCCACCGCTTTCGCGCCGACGCGCGCTCGACCTTCTGCAACGCCTGCAACCTCAGCATGGTGAATTCGTTCGGCCTGGCGGCGCACTACAACGGCGGCGTGGACCTGATTATCACCGGCGACTCGCCGCAGGAGCAGACCGCCTATGTCGCCTGGGCGCGCCACCTTTCCCGCCTGTTTAACGCGCCGACGGCGGAAAAAGATCAGGGCTTTCGCGGCTTTCTACAGACGCTCGACGGCGTGGCCGATCGCTACTCGGCCGCCATTCACGGCGAAGAGGGCGTCACGCCCGCGCGCCGCATCATGCATCAGCTGACGCGTAACCCGCTTTTCTTCAATATCTATCAGGACACTGCTTACGAAGCTGGCGCGCACTGGGCGTTGCTCAATGACTTTATGCGCTTCCGCTTCGACGCGCTGATGTTCAGCTTTTCCGAATCGGACTGCGGCAACCCGACGCTGATGGCGCATATTCGCGGTCTGCGCGCGGAAACGCTGCTGCAGCGCAGCTATGCTGAAGGCATCCGCGAATATGTGCGCTTTGCGCTGGGGCTGATGGCGCAGAAAGATTTTCCGCAGCCGCTCATCGCCGAGATGGCGGCGCGCTATCAGGATGACGAGGCTATCGAACAGCAGCGCCAGCGCGCGGCGCGCTTTGCCGCTGAGGCGTTCGGCCTCGATGAGACCCAGCTGATTTGCATGATCTACTCCCCCTTTATCGCCCAGGGCAACCAGCTGCACAGCTGGCTGACGCAGCAGCGGATCGCGCTGGATGAAACGGCGATTCGCCAGCTACTCTCCGGCGAGCGCGACGACGCGGCGCTGACGCAGCAGCTGAACCAGCTCTCCGGCCTGGATCTCGCCCAGATGCGCCACTGCTGGCGCAGCAGCCAGGTGAGTTCGCTGCTGGAGGGCAAAAGCGCCGATCCGCTGTCGCGCGTTCTGCGCTTCGATCCGCACAAGGCGGTGATTCAGGTTAACCACGGCGTCCTGCAGGATACCGTGACCGAAGTGATTTCCGGGCGCTGATCCCGGTAAGGCGAAGCGATGAGAAAGGTCTTCCTGCAAATAGGCGCCACGCGCGACGGCCAGAATCCCTACTGCGAAGTGGCGAAGCGTGACGGCTACTTTACCGTGCTGGCGGAGATGAGCGATTTTATCGACTACCAGTCACTCAGCCTGACGCTGCCGTTTGATCTAATTCTTCGCCTCGATCGGCCGGAAAATGCCTGGGAGGTGCTGCAGGCCTGTCTGCACGCCGGTCTGCTGGAGCATCCGCGCGTGGTGCTGGCCGGGTTCGAGGCTTACAACGCCAGCGCCGGTCGGGTGCGGGAAATTCTGGCCGGGCCCGATGCACCACGCACCTTTATCCCGCTGGATAAATATGCCCAGCGGATGGCGCTGAAAAAAGCCTGGCCGCGCTTTCCGCAGCCGGAGTTTCGCTTTTTCGCTTCGCCGCTCAGCATTCTCGATGCCCACCAGGCCTTGATCTATCCCTGTGTTATCAAGCCGGTGGACAGCGGCGGCGGGCTGGGGATCTGGCTGGTGGAAGCGCCCGAGCGGCTTGCCGGCATCGTGCAGAATCTGGAAGAGACGATGAATTACGGCGGCCGCAGCTTTAGCGGGTTTATCGTTGAGAGCTGGCTGGACGGCGACGAATATTCGCTGCAGGGCGTGGTGCATGAAGGTCATCCGTACGCCCTGACCTGCTGCCAGAAAGTGATTGAGCGGCATCGCGACGCGCAGGGCGGGATCAGCTTTTACGAATCTGGACACGTCGCCGTCGCCGCCGAGCCGCTGCCGCCCGCGTTCGCCAGCCTGATGACGCTCTGCTGTGAAACCTTCGACTACCGGCTCGGCGCCTTTCATATCGATTTTATCGTGGTGGATGGCGTGCCACATTTTCTTGAAATGGGTTTTCGCCTTTCCGGCATGGGCGTAGTGAATCTGGTTGAGGAGGCGACCGGCATCAACTGGGTAGAGATCGCGTTTCGGCTTGAAGCGGGCGGCGAGATGCCCGCGCTGCGCTTCGCCGCGCCGCCGCGCGCCGTTGGCCAGCTGCGCCTGCGCCAGCCTGCTCAGCTCCGCCAGGCGGAAAGCTGGATTGCGGAACATCATCAGGGCGCGCTGCTGCCGCCGCTGACCTTTCCCGGTTTGCAGGTCTCACGGCGCTCGTCACTCTATGCTGATTTAACGCGCCATGCGGGCATTCTCGGCACGCTGCGCCTGGCCGCCGACGGTCGTGACGATATTCTTGCCGTCTTTAACAACCTGGTACGCGCGACATCTCTACTCTCAGAAGGAAATTTATTGTGTGCAGAATGATTCTGGCGCAGGGCGAATTCAACGTGGCGCAGGTACTGGACGCGGCACGCGCCATGAGCTGCGGGGAAACCGCCTGTCATGATGGCCCGATTAAAGAGCACCCTAACGGCTGGGGATGTTTATGGCTGGAAGAGGGCGAGATCCGTACGCTGCGCGGCAGCGGCCCTTTTGCCGACGCGCTGCCCGATATTGATGTCGATCGTATCAAGGGACGTTTTCTGGCGGTGCATGTGCGCCACGCCACGCTGAGTACAAACCAGGGGCTGGAGTTCTCCCATCCGCTGCTGCGCGACAGCGCAGGTACGCGCTGGTACATGATGCATAACGGCTTTATGCCTAAGGTTTACGCTCACCTCGGCATGGCGGCGTCCCGCTTCGACTCCGCGGAATATCTGGAATATCTGGTGGATCGCATTACCCCCGCCGACTTTACGCGCGACTACCTGCGCGACAAGCTGGCTCAGGTCGAGCCGGGCGGTAGCGCGGGCAATGCGATTTTCGTCACGCGTGAACGCGCATGGGCGTGGCAGTGGCATCCGCAGGATACACCCTACCCACACTATTTTACGCTGCACGCACTGCAGCATGAGCGCTGCACCTATATTTCATCTGAACCTGTTCCAACACTGGGCGACGCCGCCAGCTGGCGACGCATGGCTAACCATGAACTACGCGAAATTCCTTTGGGGGAGTAAACATCATGGCCATTTTTAATCAGATACGCGTGATCAATCCCAGCATGTATGTGGAGAGAACCTGGCTGGACGACATTGTCACGGCGCGCGTGCCGCTGCTGGTGCTACGCAACTTCCTGACCGATGAGGAGCGTCAGGAGGTGGTAACAGATTTGCAGCGCTGCCGCGAGAAGATCCGCGTTTCGCACTATCCCAACGGCGCGTTGACTACGCTCGGCCCTTATCTGGCGAAACATACGGCCGCACCGGAAAACTATTTTACCGAATGGCGCGACATTGAGCCTGCGCTGCCGCCCTCTCTTGCCGCACTGCGCCTGCAAATCTATGAGTGGGTGCGCCACGCGCTGAAGCTGGAGAGCCTGAAAACCGCCCATGAGCCGGAGCTGGGCGACTACGCCGGATCGATTGTGCGCTTCCATGCCAACGGCGTCGCCAATCCGCTGCACAACGACAATATCGTGCGTGACGCTGCCGACACCGGTCTGGCGGTGACGCAGATCCTGCACCAGCTCAGCTGCGTGGTCTGCCTGCAGGAGTGCAACGCGGGCGGCGAGCTGCGCATTTTCAATAAAAAATGGGCACCGGAAGATGAACGTTTCAAAACGCCAGGCGAGCTGGGCTACCAGAGCGGCGTGGTGGCGCAGAGCGAAACCTGCGAATTCTCGCCGCGCAGCGGCGATATCTACCTGTTTAATCCCGCCTTTTACCATGAAATCGATCGCGTCGAGGGCGATACCCGCATAACCATGGGCTTCTTTTTCGGCCTGACCGATAAAAAAATGAAACACGCGATTGCGTGGAGCTGACGCCCGACGACGCGCAGCCTTGCAAAACGAGGAGAACAGATGACGACCTTTTCAAAAATTACCGCACTGCTGGATCGGCATAAGGCGGATTATCGCGTAGTGGAGCATGAGGCGATCGGCCAGACCGACACCATCAGCGCGCTGCGCGGCAATGCGCTTAACCAGGCGGCGAAGGCGATGGTGCTGGAAGTCACGATGCCGGAAGGCGGCGGATCGCGCTTCCTGCTGGCGATTGTGCCGGGCGACTGCAAAATCAATTTCAAAAGCGCGGCGCGCGCCATCGGCGGTAAAAAGTCGAGCTTCGCTGCGCCTGAGATGGCGCAGTCGCTGACCGAGTGCGTGATGGGCGCGGTGCCACCGTTTAGTTTTGATGACCGGCTGGCACTGCGCGTCGATACGCGTCTGCGCGACGTCGGCACGCTGTGGTTTAACGCTGGCGCGCTGGAAAAATCGATCGCCCTTAATGCAGATGACTATCGCCGTATTGTAGGTGAAGACTGCTATGCCGATATCGCCACGCCAGTAGCGGTTAGCGCCTGAAGGCAGAGGAAAGGTTATGTCAGCCAAAGATATGTTGCTGGCGCTCTGCGTTGTGGTGGCGTGGGGCGTCAATTTCGTGGTGATTAAGCTCGGCTTACAAGGCATGCCGCCTTTTTTGCTGGCGGGTTTGCGCTTTACCCTGGTGGCGTTTCCGGCGATCTTTTTTGTCTCTCGCCCCGCCATTCCGCTGCGCTGGCTGGTGGTTTACGGTATGACCATCAGCTTTGGCCAGTTCGCTTTTCTGTTTCTTGCTATCAAGCTCGGCATGCCTGCCGGGCTCGCCTCGCTGGTGCTGCAGGCGCAGGCGTTTTTCACGCTTTTGCTGGGCGCGCTGCTGCTGGCGGAAAAGCTGCGCTGGAACCATATCGCAGGCGTGCTGATCGCGACGCTGGGGATGTTTATGCTGGCGACGGCGGGCATGGAGGGTCAGTCGGCTGCGGGCATCACGCTGACGACCATGATGCTGACGCTGGCGGCGGCGCTGTCGTGGGGGCTGGGCAATATCACCAATAAGATCATTCTGCGCAACCGCAAGGTGCCGGTGATGTCGCTGGTGGTCTGGAGCGCGCTGGTGCCGGTGCTGCCCTTTTTCGCCTGCTCATGGTACTTCGAAGGCGAAAGCGCTATTTTCTTTAGCCTGACGCACATCTCGCTGCAAACCGTACTGGCGCTGATCTATCTTGCCTTTATCGCCACCATCGTCGGTTACGCCATCTGGGGCAACCTGCTTAGCCGCTATGAAACCTGGCGCGTGGCGCCGCTGTCGCTGCTGGTGCCGGTCGTCGGCATTCTCAGCGCCGCGCTGGTGCTGGACGAACGGCTTTCGGCGCAGCAGATGCTGGGCGCGGCGGTGATTATCTTCGGCTTGCTGGTCAATGTCTTTGGCGGCCTGATAAGCCAGCGCCTGGCGATGCGCACCCATCCATAATGGCGTGCCTGGCATCTGTCGCACTGAGTATGAAAAACAAAAACGCCGCAGAAGCGGCGTTTTTTTCTCGTTGATGCTGATTAGTTTAGGATTTCAATCCGGCGCGGTTTCGCCTCTTCAGGGACGATACGTTCCAGATCGATGCTCAACAGGCCATTTTCCAGGCGTGCGTCGCGAACCACAATGTGGTCAGCCAGCTGGAATTTGCGCTCGAAGTTGCGTTCGGCAATCCCCTGATAGAGATATTTACGCTCGGTCTGCTCTTCAGGATGCGCGCCGCGTACGATCAGTACGTTGTCGTGAGCGGTAATATCCAGTTCGTTCTGGGCAAAGCCCGCCACCGCAATAGTGATGCGATAGTGGTTTTCGCTAACCAGTTCAACGTTGTATGGAGGATAACCACCATTGCTCTGGTTCTGGTTGGATTCCAGCAGGTTAAACAAGCGATCAAAACCGATAGCAGAGCGATAAAGGGGAGCAAGATCAAAATTACGCATGGAATGACTCCTGATATTCAGCAAGTTTTGGCAACCTTCCACCATGGACAGGTTGTACGGCGCCCCGATGTCCCTGTCGGCGACAGCGAGTGCGTCCGTAGCTTAAAAATGGGTATGCCCAATCCGCTTTCAAGAGGCGAATCGCAATTTTTTTCGCCATTCTGCTGAAGTGGCATACACTCAGGGGACCTTTCGTCTGACATAACGCACCTCGCCGTAGAGTGAGGATGTTAACGGATAAGCTAACTCAGCCGGGGCGAACGCCACAGTTGAAGGGACGATGAAGATGAAATTATTAAAAGCATTTCCTCTGGCAGGCGCGCTGGCCTGCTGCACCTTTACCCTTACCGGGTGCTCCAGCGTAATGTCACATACCGGCCCGAGTCAGGGCTACTATCCGGGCACGCGCGCCAGCGCTGATATTCTGGTTGACGATCACAGCAGCTGGGTGCTTAAACCGCTGGCGCTGATCGATCTGCCCTTCTCCGCCGTACTGGATACGCTGCTGCTGCCCTGGGATTACGCGCGCAGCGACGAAGACAAATCGATCGACTCCCCGCGAGAGCGCATCCTTCAGAGCGAAAAGCTGAACCACACGCAGGAGAATCTGGCGCAGGCCGCGCCCTATCCAGCGGTCAGGCCAGCACAGTAAAGAGCTGTCGCCAGCCATCGACCTCACGCATAAAGGCGATCTTTTCTCCGTCCGGCGACCAGACGACCGCGTCGCCGCTCGGCGGCTGTTCGCTGCGGGCAGTCAGCGGCTGGCAGGCGCCGCTGCTGATATCGCAGCGCATAATCTGGTTATCGCTGATAAAGGCGACGGCGGCGCCCTGAGGATGCCAGCTAAATGCCGACTGCACCGAATGCGTCAGCCGCGTCACCTGTCGCGGCGCGCCCCCATTGGGCGACACCGTCCAGAGCTGAACCACCTCTTGCTCATCCGCCATTAAAAAGGCGATGGCGCTGCCGTCAGGCGCGCTGCGTAGCCAGTGGCGCGGCTGCTGAGCCAGCCCGCGCGTAAAGGTCAGGCGACGCTGCCGCACGCCCACGGGCGGTGCCGGCAGGCGGCTTTCCGTTCCCTCCAGCGGTTCGTCGCCCGGCATGGCGTAATCTTCCAGCGCCTCCGGCAGATCGACGACAAAGACCTCCGGCTGTTTTTCACCGGCGGCGGAGAGCGTGTCGCCGATAAAGGCGATAGCCCAGCGCTGCCAGCTGCCGTCCGGCTTCTGATAGCCGCGCGCGCCGATCCAGCCCTCTTCATATGCGCGATTAATCTCGTCGCTGCCCGGACGCGGCGTCGCGGTAGTGCGGCTGATCAACACGCTGAAGTGGCTGCCGCTATATTCGCGGGGATGCTGCCTGACCGGCGCGACCGCGCGCAGCGGCACCGCAACGCCGACGTTGCGCAGATCCTCTTTCAGGTCTTTTTCATGCATCACATGATCGTTGTAGGTAAAGCTGATGCGCGAGCCGTCAGGGCTGTAGAGATGCACATGCGAGCCGCCGCGCAGCGCGCCGGGCGTAAAGGGCGGCGTGATATCGCAGGCGTCGAGATTCTGCGCCCGGCCGTTTTGCACAATCACACCGCGCCGGTGATGAAAATCGTAATGCCACGTTTCGTCAGGATGTTCCGGGCCATGAATGCAGAGATAGCGCGGCGGCAGATCCGGGCTGACGGTCACGACGCCGACATGCGCGCCGTCGGTTGCCTGATAAAGCACCTCAACCACGCCGGTCTCTACATTGACGCGTTCAATGGTCTCGCTGGTAAAGGAGGCGCCCGACGGTCGAACGTCGAAAGCCAGCCACTGGCTGTCGGCGGTCCAGACGTTGCTGTTGGTAAGCTGATGATGTCGCGGGCTGAAGGTGATCTGTTTTTCGCGCATAGGGCAACCTGACTAAAAATGTTGCCCCACACGCTACGCCAAAAGCGTTAAAGATGCAGCTTTGATTTTGTCTGCGGCAGCGACGCGGCGGTGCCCTCAATCGACCGTTTACGCCCGACGAACAGCCCCAGCACGCCGCCGAGGATAAGCGCGCCCGCCACAATCAGCAGACCGTCGTTATAGCTGCTGGTGGCGTCTTTAATACGTCCCATCACCGGCGGAAAACCCAGTCCGGCAATATTCGCCACCGCATTAATCAGCGCCACCGATGCCGCCCCCGCCACGCCGGATACCGTTTCGGTGGTGACCGCCCAGAAGACCGGGGTGATCGCCCAGTTCAGACCCACCATCAATACCAGCAACAGGTAGGCCATCCATTGTTGCGGTACCGCCAGCGCCGCCAGCAGCAGCATCCCCGACGCCATCAGCGGCAGGCCGAGATGGCGTGCCCGTTCGCCGGTGCGATCGGAATGTCGTCCGTTAAGATACATAAAAATGCAGGCGAACAGGAAAGGCACCGCCGACAGCAGGCTAACGGTCAGGTTGCTGCGATCCGCCGCCACGGCTTTCACAATCAGCGGCAAAAACAGCGTAATGCCGATGGTGCCGAAAGCCTGCAGCAGCCACAGCAGGCTGAGCGTCCAGACGCGCCTGCTTTTCAACGCCACGCGCCAGTCGTGATCGTTGAGCGCCGAATGCTGCTCGTCACGCGCCAGCGTCTGCTGCAGATAACTGCGCTGCTCTGCCGTCAGCCAGCGCGCCCTGGCTGGCGCATCGTCCAGATAAAACCAGGTGACCACCCCCAGCACAAACGCCGGGATGCCCTCCAGCAGAAAGAGCCAGCGCCAGCCTTCGACGCCCAGCATACCGTGCAGATTAAGCAGGCTGCCGGAGAGCGGCAGCCCGATGACCGACGCCAGCGCTGCGCCGATATAAAACAGCGACATCGCGCGGGCGCGGTCGCTGCGCGGGTACCAGCAGCTCAGGTAAAAAATGATGCCGGGCGTAAAGCCAGCCTCCGCCGCCCCAAGCAAAAAGCGCATCACGTAGAGCTGCGTCGGCGTCTGCACCAGGCTCATGCCGGCGGCGATAATGCCCCAGCTCACCATAATGCGCGCGATCCAGCGGCGTGCGCCGACGCGCGTCATCAGCACATTGCTCGGCACCTCAAAAATGATGTATGTGACATAGAAAATACCGGCTGCGATGCCGTACATTTCGGCGGTCATCGCTAAATCGGCGTTCATTTGCAGCGCGGCGACCGAGATATTGGCGCGGTCGATATAGGCGATCAGATAAAGCACCATGATAAAAGGCATGATGCGCAGATTCATTTTCTTAATAGTGCTGAGGTGAAGATGGTTGTTCATCGTGAGGTCCTCAGGTCGAGTAGGATAACAGCGGTAAGTAAATTTTTGATTTATATGTTTTATATTTAATGCCGCGGCGTAGCGGCGTAGCGCATTTCGACCGCGTCAGCGCGTCGATGTGGTGCGACCAACCTTCAGTGACTGGCTCGTCTTAGCCAACAAGGAGTGAGGCTGATTGTAGTACTCAAAAACAAAGTTGTACTACAATGAAGATCACAAAACAGACAACCCAGACCCGCAGGCCTGAGCAGGAAACGAAAAATGCGAGGTCGGACGGCGGATCGCCGTCCGTGAGGGGATTACAGCACCAGCTCTTCGATAGCGTGCGCGACGCCATCTTCCATATTGGTTTTGGTGACGAACTGCGCGATCTGCTTAACAGAGTCAATGGCATTGCCCATCGCGACGCCCATTCCGGCGTATTCGATCATCGCCAGGTCGTTCTCCTGGTCACCGATCGCCATAACTTCATCGTGCGCCAGACCGAGTTTTTCCGCCAGCATTTTAACGCCCTGGCCTTTATTGACCCGACGATCGAGGATTTCCAGATAGTAAGGCGCGCTCTTGAGGATGGTGTAAGTCTGCTGGGCTTTAGCTGGCAGGCGCTGGATAGCGGCATCCAGCAGATCGGGTTTATCGATCATCATCAGCTTGGGAAAACGCGTCGCGCGGTCCATCTCCTCAACCGAGCGATAGCGCACCGGAATACCGGTCAGGCTCGCTTCATGAATGGTGTATTCGCTGAGATCTTTGTTTGGCGTGTAGAGGGACGATTTGTCGAACGCCTGGAAATGTACGCCCAGCTCGCGCGACAGCTGTTCGATGTAGAGGTAGTCGTCAAAACCCAGCGTAATTTCCGCTACGCATTCGCCATCTTTTGCCTGCTGCACCAGCGCGCCGTTGTAGCTGATGCAGTACTGCCCCTCGTCGACCAGACCGAGCTCCATCAGGTAGCGCTGTATCCCTACGTAGGGACGACCGGTCGCCAGCACCACGGCAACGCCTTTTTTATGCGCGCGATCGATAGCTGATTTTACGCCAGCGGTGATCTCATGCTGCGGGTTAAGCAGCGTGCCGTCCATATCAATTGCAACCAGTTTAATCGCCATAGCTTCCTCGTTGATTCGGGGTTTGGCTTAAATGCTAGCGCGATTCAGCTCACAATGACCACTTTCGTAACGATTCAGGCATAAAAAAACCCTTCCGGTCAGGAAGGGTCTGAAGACAGGGTGCCGACGTGGGTGACGGAAACCGATCGCAAAGTCGCTCAAGGCATCCTTGCTCGCTCGGCCCGCGACATCCCTGTCGCGGGACGCTTTGCTCTTCGGTTCCCGTCACCCGCGCTTTGGCTTTATCCGCCGTCTGTCGATCGTTAGATATCGATATTTGCCGCTTTCAGCGCATTCTCTTCGATAAAGGCGCGGCGCGGCTCAACCGCATCGCCCATCAGCGTGGTGAAGAGCTGATCGGCGGCGATGGCGTCCTTGATGGTAACGCGCAGCATACGACGGCTGTCTGGATCCATCGTGGTTTCCCACAGCTGCTCGGCGTTCATCTCGCCAAGACCTTTATAACGCTGTACCGACAGACCGCGACGCGACTCTTTCACCAGCCATTCGATAGCTTGCTCAAAGCTGTCGACCGGCTGACGGCGTTCGCCGCGCTCGATGTAGGCGTCTTCTTCAATCAGGCCGCGCAGCTTCTCGCCCAGCGCGTTGATTTTGCGATATTCCGGCCCCTGAATAAACTCGGCGTCCAGCGTGTAGTCGGTATCGACGCCGTGCGTGCGCACGCGCAGTACCGGTTCGAAGATATTCTGCTCGCGGTTGGCGCGTACCTGGGCGACATAGCTGCTGCCATGGGTTTCCCGCTCGCCCAGGAAGGCCACCAGCTGATCCAGCCAGGTCTGAACCTCCGCCTCATTGCTCAGGTCAGCCAGCGTCGGATGGTAAACCAGCGCGCGCAGCAGGGCGACCGGATAACGGCGCTCCATACGCTTGATCATCTTCTGCGTGCTGTTGAACTCCGCGACCAGGTTTTCCAGCGGCTCGCCGCCCAGCGCCGGTGCGCTGGCGTTGGTGTGCAGGGTGGCGCCGTCCAGGGCGATGGCGATCTGATACTGATCCATCGCCTCATCATCTTTGATGTACTGTTCCTGCTTGCCTTTCTTCACCTTGTAGAGCGGCGGCTGCGCGATATAAACGTGGCCGCGCTCGATGATTTCCGGCATCTGACGATAGAAGAAGGTCAACAGCAGCGTACGAATGTGCGAGCCGTCGACGTCCGCATCGGTCATGATGATGATGCTGTGGTAGCGCAGCTTGTCCGGGTTGTATTCGTCACGGCCGATGCCGCAGCCCAGCGCGGTAATCAGCGTCGCCACTTCCTGTGAAGAGAGCATCTTGTCGAAACGCGCTTTCTCTACGTTAAGGATTTTACCCTTCAGCGGCAGGATCGCCTGATTCTTACGGTTACGCCCCTGTTTCGCCGAGCCGCCTGCGGAGTCACCCTCCACCAGGTAAATTTCAGAAAGCGCCGGATCGCGCTCCTGGCAATCCGCCAGTTTGCCCGGCAGGCCTGCCAGATCGAGCGCGCCTTTACGACGTGTCATTTCGCGTGCGCGACGGGCCGCTTCACGGGCGCGCGCCGCATCGATGATCTTGCCGACCACGATTTTGGCGTCACTCGGGTTTTCCAGCAGGTATTCGCTCAGCAGCTCGTTCATCTGCTGTTCCACCGCCGATTTCACTTCGGACGAGACCAGCTTGTCTTTGGTCTGCGAGGAGAACTTCGGATCCGGCACTTTGACCGAAACGACCGCAACCAGGCCTTCGCGAGCGTCATCGCCGGTGGCGCTGACTTTCGCTTTCTTGCTGTAGCCCTCTTTATCCATATAGGCGTTCAGCGTACGCGTCATCGCCGCACGGAAACCAGCCAGGTGCGTACCGCCGTCGCGCTGCGGAATGTTGTTGGTGAAGCAGTAAATATTCTCCTGGAAGCCATCATTCCACTGCAGCGCCACTTCCACGCCAATGCCATCTTTCTCGGTCGAGAAATAGAATACATTCGGGTGGATAGGGGTTTTGTTCTTATTCAGATACTCAACAAACGCCTTGATGCCGCCTTCGTAATGGAAGTGATCGGCTTTGCCGTCACGTTTGTCTTCCAGACGAATCGACACGCCAGAGTTGAGGAACGACAGTTCGCGCAGGCGCTTCGCCAGGATTTCGTACTCGAAATCGGTAACGTTGGTAAAGGTGTCATGGCTTGGCCAGAAACGCACGCGGGTGCCGGTCAGATCGGTTTCACCCGTAACATGCAGCGGTGCCTGGGGCACGCCGTGCACGTAGGTCTGCTGATGCACTTTGCCTTCGCGGCGAATGGTCAGCTCCAGTTTCTGCGACAGGGCATTAACTACCGAGACGCCCACGCCGTGCAGACCGCCCGACACTTTATAAGAGTTGTCGTCGAACTTGCCGCCTGCGTGCAGCACGGTCATGATCACTTCCGCAGCGGAAACGCCCTCTTCTTCGTGAATGCCGGTGGGGATACCACGGCCATCATCCTGAACGGAAACGGAATTATCGGCATGAATGGTCACGACGATATCACTACAGTGACCGGCGAGCGCTTCGTCGATTGCGTTATCCACGACCTCGAATACCATGTGGTGCAGACCGGTGCCGTCATCCGTATCGCCGATATACATACCCGGACGTTTGCGTACCGCATCCAGCCCTTTCAGAACTTTGATACTTGAGGAGTCATAAGAATTCGACATCAACGTTTCTCGCTCATTTAATCTTCAGGTTGAACCGCTATTTTACCCTGTTCCACGCGGAACATCTTGCCCTTTTCGTCACTCATATCGATGACATGATCGGTGGCGATAGCGCTGACAAACACCTGAGCCTGCGTGGCTTTCAGTCGTTGCGCCAGCAGGCGCCGACGGCTGTCGTCCAGCTCGGAAGCGAAGTCATCAATCAGGTAAAGACAGCGGCGTCCGCTCTGGCGCGTCAGGAACTCGCCCTGCGCCAGACGCAATGCACACATCAATAATTTTAACTGGCCGCGCGACAGCAGATCCTCAACCGGCGTGCCGTCGGCGCGAATGCGGAAATCCGCTTTATGCGGGCCGCTGGCGGTATAGGTCAGGGCGCGATCGCGCTCGAAATTGCGCTCCAG
Source organism: Pantoea sp. YU22 (assembly GCF_003970755.1). NCBI lineage: Bacteria > Pseudomonadati > Pseudomonadota > Gammaproteobacteria > Enterobacterales > Erwiniaceae > Pantoea > Pantoea sp. YU22. Next base: position 78,746 of record NZ_RYDU01000011.1, read on the forward strand.
CAGCTCGCCGTAGGCGCTCTCTTTATCCCAGCCGCGCTGGAAAGAGAAATTCAGCGCAAACTCCGGTAAGAATTGCCCGCAGGTGGCGACAATCTCCGTTGAGATAGCCTCGCTGTATTCGGCGCGCCACTGGCTGATCTGTTCCGCTAACGGCACCAGCTCCTGGTCCCAGGCGCGGATCTGGCTATAGCGCGTGACCTGGCGCAGTGCGGCGTTGCGCTGCTTTAGCAGCCGCCGTAAATTGCTCCAGGCGTTAAAGAAACCGGGCGTGTTATGAAAACAGCCCCAGTCGACATAGGCTCTACGGTATTTGGGGCCGCCGTTGAGCAAAGTAAACCCCTCTGGCGTAATTAACTGCATCGGCAGCAGCTGCGCCAGCTCCGCAACTTTATGTCCGTCGCTGCCGTCGATGCGCACCTTGCTGTCACCGGCGCGGTTCTTCGTCAGACCCACCGAGATTTCACGCTCGCTGCTGCCTTCAATTCGGCCATGGAGCACAAAGGCGGCCTCATCGTGACGGATTACACGGCCAGCCTGCAAGCTGCGAAACGCGCGGCCATGGCCCAGCGTATAGATCGCCTCCAGCACGCTGGTTTTGCCGCTGCCGTTCGCGCCGACCAGGAAATTGAATCCCGGCGCCAGCGCCAGATCGGCCTGTTCGATATTACGAAAGTCTTTGATAAGGAGGCGGGTTAAAGCCATGAATCAGTCCAGCGTGAAGGCAATTAAGAGGTGTCGCGTCTTCGCGATCCAGGGCGTCAACGGCGAAGCGAGTTAGCCCGATATCGACCTGACCAGGCCGTCGTCGGCGTCGCTACTTTGCGTCTCGCCAGCGCCCAGCCACCCGAGCGTACTGAAGTAGGTGTGGATGGCAAGCACTGCCGGGACGCAAAATAGTCAGTAAGCCAGAACGATATATTCTACAACCGCATAGGCATGACGACGTAGGCAGCAGCCGGGCTCGCCACATCTTCAATCTGCACGCTCGATACCGAATCCGTCAGCAGCAGACGCACATTTTCGCACTTCAGCGCGTTCAGCACGTCCAGCACATAGCTAACGTTAAAACCGATCTCCAGCTCGCTGCCGCCGTAGGTCACGTCGAGCATCTCTTCCGCCTCTTCCTGTTCAGGGTTATTGGCGGTGATCTTAAGCTGATTTTCGGTGATATAGAGGCGAACGCCGCGGAATTTCTCATTCGACAGAATGGCGGCGCGCGCAAAGGCCTGCTTAAGGATATCGCAGCCCGCTTCCAGCGACTTATCCGGATTTTTCGGCAGAACGCGACGATAGTCCGGGAAACGGCCATCCACCAGCTTTGAAGTAAAGATAAAGTCGCCGACGTGCGCGCGAATATTGCTGCTGCCGATCTGGACCTGCAGCGGCGTTTCGCCGCCGTCCAGCAGGCGCACCAGCTCAATTACGCCTTTACGCGGCACGATCACCGAATGGTTCGGCAGCGCCTGGCCAATCGGCATTGAGCAGACCGCCAGACGGTGGCCGTCGGTCGCTACGGTGCGCAGCTCCTCGCCTTCAGTCTCAAACAGCATGCCGTTAAGGTAATAGCGCACATCCTGATGCGCCATAGAGAACTGCGTCGCTTCGATCAGGCGCTTCAGCGTCGCCTGCGGCAGGGTGAATTCCACCTCGCTCTGCCAGTCATCCAGATTAGGGAAGTCGCTGGCTGGCAGGGTCGAGAGCGAAAAGCGGCTGCGCCCGGAGCGCACCAGCATACGTTCGCCTTCCAGCGTAACGTTGATCTCCGCGCCTTCCGGCAGTCCGCGACAGATATCGAGGAATTTACGCGCCGGCACGGTGGTTGCGCCCGGCTCGTGCGGCTGGGCCAGCGCCACGCGCGCCACCATCTCCATTTCCAGATCGGTACCGGTCAGCAACAGCGTACCGTCGTTGACCTGCATCAGCAGATTTCCCAGGATCGGCAGCGTCGGACGACCGCCTAACGGGCCGCTGACTTGCTGCAGCGGCTTTAGCAACTGCTCACGTTCAACAATAAATTTCATAGCGTCAGGAGGATAATGTTCGGATGAGATTAGAGAAATCTTCTTTTATGTCGTGGCTCTCTTCGCGCAGCTGCTCGATTTTACGGCAGGCGTGAAGCACCGTGGTATGGTCGCGGCCGCCAAAGGCGTCGCCGATCTCCGGCAGACTGTGGTTCGTCAACTCTTTCGCCATCGCCATCGCCATCTGGCGTGGGCGCGCGACCGAGCGCGAACGGCGCTTGGAAAGCAGATCCGCGACCTTAATTTTGTAATACTCGGCCACCGTCTTCTGGATATTATCGATGGTGACCAGCTTTTCCTGCAGCGCCAGCAGATCGCGCAGCGCTTCGCGCACGAAATCGATGGTGATGGCACGACCGGTAAAGTTCGCATTGGCGATCACGCGGTTCAGCGCCCCTTCCAGCTCGCGCACGTTGGAGCGCAGCCGCTTGGCGATAAAAAAGGCGACTTCGCCCGGCAGACGAATATCGTTTTCATCCGCTTTTTTCATCAGGATCGCCACGCGCGTTTCCAGCTCCGGCGGCTCGATGGCGACCGTCAGTCCCCAGCCGAAGCGCGACTTAAGACGATCTTCCACGCCGTTAATCTCTTTAGGATAACGGTCTGACGTCAGAATGATTTGCTGATTGCCTTCCAGCAGCGCGTTGAAGGTGTGGAAAAACTCCTCCTGCGAGCGCTCTTTATTGGCAAAGAACTGAATGTCATCGATCAGCAGCGCATCAACGGAGCGGTAGTAGCGTTTAAATTCTTCAATCGCATTGTTTTGTAACGCTTTCACCATGTCCTGCACAAAACGTTCGGAGTGCATATAGACCACTTTGGCATTCGGCTTGCGCGCGATAATACCGTTGCCGACCGCGTGCAGCAGGTGGGTTTTGCCCAGGCCTGTGCCACCATAAAGGAAAAGCGGGTTGTAGGCGCCGCCAGGATTGTCCGCCACCTGTCGCGCCGCCGCGCGCGCCAGCTGGTTAGATTTACCCTCAACGAAGTTATCGAAGTTATGGCGGTTATTCACATTGGAGCGGTAAGTTACGTCGGCTGGCGCCGGAACGTTGTCCCAGCTTGGGCGCAGAAGCTGCGCTGGCGCGGGACGGCTCTCGACCGGCGCAGGCGCGCTGACGCTCGCCATCGCTGGCTGGCTCATGGCCGCTGGCTGCTGTTGCTGTGTAGCACGCGTTCCCACTTCAAAACGCAGCAAAGGTACGTCCACGCCGCAGAATTCATTCAGCAGCCCGTTGATATTATTAATGTATTTATCTCGTACCCAGTCGAGCACAAACCGATTTGGTGCATACAAGGCCAGCGTATTGTCGTTTAACTCCGCCTGCAGCGGTCGAATCCACATGCTGAATTCGGTGGCAGGAAGCTCATCCTGCAAACGGGCAAGACACTGTTGCCAGAGCGTAAGTGACACGGCGGACTCCACTTGTACAAAATCGATAAGAAATAGTAGGCGCTAATAAAGAAACGTTCATTTTTGACACAGACGGTAGAAAGCGCCTGCGACCGCTATCAGCGGTTTCCGTCCCTGGGATCGCGACCGGATCGTCAGCGGAAGGGCGGATCATAGCGCAAAGCGAGTCAGAGATCTTCACTTTCTACACAGTTTTGATCCTTTTTATCCACAGGCCGTGGACAGGTAAAACAGTTTACGCCTGCTGGCGAAAAAAGCTGCGGGGTTTGGCGGAAAAAGAGTGGTTTTTCAGGCAGCCTCTCGTTTTTGCAGTAACGACCCACGACCCGATCGTAAGAAGATCCCGCTGGATCCTTGCGCTTTAAAGCGGAGGCCGTATAATTCTTCCCCCGGCGTTGTCGCGCTATGCCCAATGCCCGGACTCAGCGGGCTGTATCCGGGTTTCCAGGTACCGCGACCAGCGAAGTAAATTGACTCCGGACTGTACAATTATTACAATCCCGCCTCTTTATTAAAGACACATTGAGGCGTCGGTCGTTTTACTGGCCCACAAAACGCGTCACCCAGTGAAATTTTTCAAGTTTAGGTAGAAATCGCCATGAAACGCACTTTTCAACCGTCCGTACTGAAGCGCAACCGTTCTCACGGCTTCCGTGCTCGTATGGCAACCAAAAATGGTCGTCAGGTTCTGGCACGTCGTCGTGCTAAAGGCCGTTCTCGTCTGACCGTTTCTAAGTAATAAAAGCTAACCCTCGTGGTTAAGCTCGCATTTCCCAGGGAGTTACGTTTGTTAACTCCCACTCATTTCACTTTCGTCTTCCAGCAGCCACAACGGGCTGGCACGCCGCAAATTACCATACTCGGCCGCCTTAATTCGCTGGGGCATCCCCGCATCGGTCTTACCGTCGCTAAAAAGCACGTCAAGCGCGCGCACGAACGCAACCGGATCAAACGTCTGACCCGTGAAAGCTTTCGTCTGCGTCAGCATGAATTGCCAGCGATGGATTTCGTCGTCGTGGCGAAAAAGGGGATTGCCGATCTCGACAACCGTACGTTGGCGGAAGCGTTGGAGAAGTTATGGCGTCGTCACTGTCGCCTGGCGCGCGGCTCCTGATCGTCCTGATCCGCGTCTATCAGCGCGGCATCAGCCCCTTGCTGGGACCGCACTGCCGGTTTCAGCCAACCTGCTCTCATTATGGAATTGAGGCGTTACGCAGGTTTGGCCTGATAAAAGGCAGTTGGTTGACATTCAAACGCGTATTAAAATGCCACCCTTTGAACCCGGGTGGTGACGATCCTGTGCCGCCAAAAAACCTTTGATACCAGAGAACATTAACGATGGATTCGCAACGCAATCTTTTTCTCATCGCTTTTCTGTTCGTGTCTTTCATGATCTGGCAAGCCTGGCAGACGGACCACGCTCCGCAGCCGCAGCAGACCCAGACCACGCAGAACACCAACAGCGCAGCAGGTGATGCCGCCAGCCAGGGCGTACCGGCCAGCGGCCAGGGCAAAACGATCACCGTTAAGACTGATGTCCTGTCATTGAATATCAACACCCGCGGTGGCGATGTCGAGCAAGCTCAGCTGCTGACCTACCCAGCTAAACTGGGTTCCGATGAGCCGTTCCAGCTGCTGGAAACCACGCCGTCCTTCGTTTATCAGGCACAGAGCGGGCTGACTGGCCGCAACGGTCCGGATAACCCGAACAACGGCGCGCGTCCGCTGTTCACCGCCGCTCAGGATCACTTTGAAATGGCCGATGGCCAGACCGAGCTGCGCGTGCCAATGACCTACACCGCCGAAAACGGCGTGGTCTACACGAAAACCTTCGTCTTCAAGCGCGGCGAGTTTGCGGTGGACGTGGATTATCACGTTAACAACACCACTCAGCAGCCGCTGGAAGTGTCACTGTTCGGCCAGCTGAAGCAGACCATCGATCTGCCTAAGCATCGCGATACCGGCAGCAACAACTTTGCGTTGCATACCTTCCGCGGCACGGCGTACTCCACCAGCGAAGAGAAGTACGAAAAATATAAGTTCGATAAGATTGCGGACAACGAAAACCTGAACGCGACCACCAGCAACGGCTGGGTGGCGATGCTGCAGCAATATTTTGCTACCGCATGGGTACCGCGTACCGCAGGCAACAATGCGCTCTATACCAGCAACCTGGGCAACGGCATTGCGGCGATCGGCTATAAATCCGCACCTGTTACTGTCGCTGCGGGTCAGCAGCAGGATCTGGGCGCAACCCTGTGGGTCGGTCCGGAAATTCAGGACAAGATGGCTGCCGTCGCGCCGCATCTCGACCTGACTGTCGATTACGGCTGGCTGTGGTTTATCTCTCAGCCGCTGTTTAAGCTGCTGAAGTTCCTGCACAGCTTTATCGGCAACTGGGGCTTCTCCATTATCGTCATTACCTTTATCGTGCGCGGCATCATGTACCCGCTGACCAAAGCGCAGTACACCTCGATGGCGAAAATGCGCATGCTGCAGCCGAAGATTCAGGCGATGCGCGAGCGCCTGGGCGACGACAAGCAGAAGCAGAGCCAGGAGATGATGGCGCTGTATAAAGCGGAAAAAGTTAATCCGCTGGGCGGCTGTCTGCCGCTGGTTATCCAGATGCCGATCTTCCTTGCGCTCTATTACATGCTCTCTGGTTCGGTAGAACTGCGCCATGCGCCGTTTGTCCTCTGGATCCATGACCTGTCGGCGCAGGACCCCTACTACATCCTGCCGATTCTGATGGGCATCACCATGTTCTTCATTCAGAAGATGTCACCGACCACCGTGACCGATCCGATGCAGCAGAAGATCATGACCTATATGCCGGTTATCTTTACCGTGTTCTTCCTGTGGTTCCCGTCAGGTCTGGTGCTGTACTACATCGTCAGCAACCTGGTAACCATTCTCCAGCAGCAGCTGATTTATCGCGGGCTGGAAAAACGCGGCCTGCATAGCCGCGACAAGAAGAAGGCGTAACGCGCTTACGCCCGTCTGACAATCTGGTTTACCCTGAGGCGGTCATTACGACCGCCTTATTTTTTAGCGAGAGAAAATCCCATGAGCCACAGCGATACTATCGTCGCCCAGGCGACGCCTCCCGGACGCGGCGGCGTCGGTATTTTGCGTATCTCCGGCGCGCGCGCTGCTGAGGTGGCGCAGCAGGTGCTCGGCAAACTGCCGAAGGCGCGCTACGCCGACTATCTGCCGTTCAAAGACGCCGACGGCAGCGTACTGGATCAGGGCATCGCGCTGTGGTTCCCTGGCCCGAACTCCTTTACCGGCGAAGATGTACTGGAGCTGCAGGGACACGGTGGCCCTGTGATCCTCGACCTGCTGCTGAAACGCATCGTGGCGCTGCCCGGCGTGCGCATCGCCCAGCCGGGTGAGTTCTCTGAGCGCGCCTTTCTTAATGACAAGCTCGATCTGGCGCAGGCCGAGGCTATCGCCGATCTGATTGACGCCAGCTCTGAGCAGGCGGCGCGTTCAGCGGTCAACTCGCTGCAGGGCGCTTTCTCGACCCGTATCAACCAGCTGGTCGAGGCGCTGACTCATCTGCGCATCTATGTCGAAGCAGCTATCGACTTCCCCGATGAAGAGATCGATTTTCTTTCCGACGGCAAGATTGAAGCGCAGCTTGATGAGGTGATTGCCGATCTTGATGGCGTGCGCGCCGAAGCGCGACAGGGAAGCTTGCTGCGCGAAGGCATGAAGGTGGTGATCGCTGGTCGTCCGAACGCCGGCAAGTCGAGCCTGCTCAATGCGCTGGCCGGACGCGAAGCGGCGATCGTCACCGATATCGCCGGCACCACGCGCGACGTGCTGCGCGAGCATATTCATATCGACGGCATGCCGCTGCATATCATCGATACCGCCGGGCTGCGTGAAGCCAGCGATGAGGTCGAGCGTATCGGCATCGAGCGCGCCTGGCAGGAGATCGAGCAGGCGGATCGCGTGCTGTTTATGGTCGACGGCACCACGACCGACGCCACGGAAGCGGCGCAGATCTGGCCCGACTTCGTTTCGCGCCTGCCTGCGGCGTTGCCGATTACCGTTGTACGCAACAAAGCGGACGTTACCGGCGAAACGCTGGGCCTGACGGAAGTAAATCATCACTCACTTATCCGCCTCTCGGCGCGCACCGGCGCGGGCGTGGACGTACTGCGCGACCACCTGAAGCAGTCGATGGGCTTTTCCGGCAATATGGAAGGCGGCTTCCTGGCGCGCCGACGCCATCTCCAGGCGCTGGAGTTAGCAGCTACTCACTTACAGCAGGGCAAGGCGCAGCTGCTGGGCGCATGGGCGGGCGAGCTGCTGGCGGAAGAGCTGCGGCTGGCGCAGCAGGCCCTGAGCGAAATCACCGGCGAGTTTACCTCCGACGATTTGCTGGGCAGGATATTTTCCAGCTTCTGTATCGGTAAGTAAGCGCTTAAACGCGCCTTCCCTCCACAATCAGCCGCCGGACATGGGCCGTTTCCTGAGCCAATGTCCGGCGCTGCGCATTCTCCCTACTGTCTGTTCAGTCGAAACCTGTTACCTGGCGGAACAGGTAAATCAGCGTCATGTACGCAGCATCCGGCACAAAACCGTATCGATTTACGTCCCGCTTATTTGCGCCGTTCTCATTTGGCGGCGAACCGCTGTTGGAGTATAAACGGTAAGAAACCCCATCGGTTTTCCCGGATACGCCTTCAATATGGCAAGCCTCAGGCGGCCGTTTCCGCCCGACAAAGGAGAGTAAAATGCATACACCGCTCGATAATTCCGCACTGGACCAGCTGTTTAACGAGGCCCGCACCCATAGCTACTGGCAGGACAAAGCCATTGAGGCTGGCGTGCTGGAGCAGCTCTACGCGCTGACCGCTCTTGGCCCAACCTCGGCCAACTGCTCGCCTGGCCGCTTTGTCTTTGTCACCTCGCAGGAGGGCAAAGAGAAGCTGAAACCGGCGCTCTCATCTGGCAACCTGGAAAAGACCATGACCGCGCCGGTTACGGTGATCGTCGCCCATGACCTGACGTTTTATGAGCAGCTGCCGCAGCTGTTCCCGCACGCCGATGCGCGCAGCTGGTTTACCGGCAACACAGAGCTGGTGAAAGAGACCGCCTTTCGCAACAGCAGCCTGCAGGCGGGTTATCTGATACTGGCCGCGCGTTCGCTCGGACTGGACGCCGGTCCGATGTCTGGTTTCAATCCGTCGAAAATCAACGAGGCGTTTTTTACAGGCAGCAGCTGGCAGGTAAATATGTTGATTAACCTCGGTTACGGCAACCATGAAAAGCTGCATCCGCGCCTGCCGCGCCTGCGTTTTGAACAGGCATGCAAATTTGCCTGACGGCAACGGGCCGCTGCGCCCTTGCGTAGCGGCTTCCTTCTTCCCGCCGCCTTTTATCAGTCAATTCCGAATATGATGCCATTGTGTTCCATGCCGGATGCAATGTGCTCAGAAAATTCTTACAATGCGCCCTGATGATTAAGTGACCATTTTCACGGAGCGACAGATGGCGGGTCATTTTGTACGTTGGATGGGCGATCGCGGCATTGTGGCCGACGCTATGCGCATGCCGCAGGATGTGATTGATCAGGCGCGACAGCTTCCTGACAAACACCGCGGTCGCTTTCTTATTGCCCGTCTGATGCTGGCGCAGCTAATGATGCGCGTTTACGGCATAACTACCCTTCCAGCCCTCGTTACCCAGCCCAACGGCCGCCCGGCCTTTGCCGATCGTGATTTGCCTGATTTTAGCATCGCCTATGCCGGAAACATGGTCGGCGTGCTGCTGGCTGAAGAAGGCGGACGCGCCGGACTGGATATGGAGATCGTTCGCGCCCACAGCCGACAGACGCAGGAGCAGCTGATGCAGTCGCTTACGTCAGGCGAGCGCACCTGGATTAATGCGCAACAGGATTTTATGGAAGCGGTGACGCAAATCTGGACGCTGCGCCAGAGCATTCTCAAGCTGACCGGCGAAGGCAGCGACAATATGGCTTCTCTGCGGTTGCAGCCTGCGGCCGGCCGCCTCCGCTCGACGATTTACCCCGATATTCAGGCGGTGTGCGATGCGGAGCCGACGCTGGTATGGTCATGCGCCCTGTCGCCCGCGACCCAGCGTCTGCATTTATGGGAAATCGATGCCTCGCAACAGTGGCATGCGTTGCGCGACGTAGAGATGAGTAAACCCAATATCGGACCGCGCACGCTGCGTCTGACCAGCTCGCCGCTGGAACGCAGCGCCCATCCTGAGATGTAAAAAAGGCCGCGTAAGCGGCCTTTAATTTTTCTGGCTGAGGGTGCCAGCGCGGGCGAGATATCGCCCGCGCAGTGTGTTAATGCCCGTCGATAAAGGCGATTTTCAACACAAACAGCAGCGCCACAACCACCACGCAGGGGCTGATCTCGCGCCAGCGGCCAGTGCCCAGCTTCATCACGCAGTAGGCGATAAAGCCCAGCGCAATACCTTCGGTAATCGAGAAGCTGAACGGCATCATCGCCGCAGTAACAAAAGCCGGTACCGCTTCAGTCAAATCGTCCCAGCGCACGCGCGACAGACTGGCGGTCATCAGGACGCCAACATAAATCAGCGCGCCTGCGGCCGCATAGCCTGGCACCATCGCCGCCAGCGGCGAGAGGAACATCACCAGCAGGAAAAGCACGCCGGTCACCACCGCCATCAGGCCGGTGCGGCCGCCAGTCGCCACGCCGGACGAACTTTCGATGTAAGCGGTCACTGACGAGGTACCCGCCAGCGCACCGGTTACTGAGCTGAAGCTGTCAACGAACAGCGCCTGCTTCATGCGCGGGAACGTGCCTTTCTCATCGGTGAGGCCCGCTTTATCGGTTACGCCGATCAGGGTGCCGGAGGAGTCAAACAGGTTGACCAGCATAAAGGAGAAAATCACGCCCGCCATGCCGATATTGAACGCGCCTTTAATGTCCGCCTGCCCTAATACGCTGCTGACTGCAGGCGGCGCAGAGAAGAGGCCGACATATTTCACATCGCCCAGCGCCCAGCCGATTGCCGTGGTAATGACCATCGAGATCAGCACCGCCGCATGGATATTGCGCGACGCCAGAATCGCGATAATAAAGAAGCCGAGCGCGCCGAGCAGGACGCTGTGCGAGGTCAGATTACCCACGGCGGCGATAGTATCGGGATTCGCCACGATAATACCGGCGTTTTTCAGCCCCATCATGGCGATGAAAAGGCCGATGCCAGCGGTAATGCCGACGCGCAGGCCCAGCGGGATATTGGCGATCATCCAGTAGCGCACGCGCAGCAGCGTCAGGATCAGCAGGCCCAGCGCACCCCAGAAAATCGCGCCCATACCGACCTGCCACGAGTAGCCCATCGCGCCAACCACCACAAAGGCGAAAAAGGCGTTCAAGCCCATCGCCGGTGCCAGCGCCACCGGCAGGTTGGCGACCAGCCCCATCAGAATACTGCCGAAGGCGGCGATCAGACAGGTAGTGACGAATACCGCCTGGGTATTCATGCCCGCCACGCCAAGAATCTGTGGATTTACAAAGACGATGTAGACCATCGTCAGGAAAGTGGTGACACCGGCGATAATCTCGGTGCGCACCGTAGTGCCATGTTCCTGCAGCTTGAAAACGCGCTGCAAAAGGCCTTGTTTACTCATGCCAGCGATCCTGATGAAAAGAACTCGGCGCGTATCCTGACCGCTTTGCCGCGGCAATACAATGATTTTTCGCAACCGTTTCCGGGATCGCAATCTGCGGCGATTAGGTTAAAGTGTGTGCTCTCCCGAAATCAGAAGGATAGCGACAGATGTCAGTAGAGTGTGTGTTTTTTGACTGCGACGGCACCCTGGTGGACAGCGAATTGCTCTGTACCCAGGCTTACGTAAACACCTTCGCCCGCTACGGAATAAGCTGCTCACTGCAGGAGATGTTCGAAAAATATAAAGGCGTCCAGCTCTACGACATTATCCGCGACGTGGCTGAAACACATCACGCCTCGCTGCCGCAGGCAGCGTTTGAAACCGATTACCGCGCCGAGGTGGCGCGCCTGTTCGACGCGTCCCTGACGCCGATCCCCGGCGCAAAAGCGCTGGTGGAGAAAATTACCGTACCGATGTGTGTCGTCTCTAACGGCACGGTAAAGAAGATGCAACACTCGCTGGGACTGACCGGTATGCTGCCCTGGTTTAACCAGCGCCTCTTCAGCGGCTACGATATCTCGCGCTGGAAGCCCGATCCCGGACTGATGTATTACGCCGCCGAACAGATGCAGGTGCCTGTCGAGCGCTGCATTCTGGTCGATGATTCAGAAGCGGGCGCCCGCGCTGGCATTGCGGCAGGCATCCCGGTGTTTTACTACTGCGCAGACGCACATAATCCTGACATCGATCACCCGCTGGTGACGCGCTTTACCGATATGGCGGAACTGCCCGCGCTGTGGCAGGCGCGCGGCTGGCAGTTAACGGACTGACGGCGGATGCGCGACTGGCTTCCTTAATCAACCAATGGCGCCCAGCGAATCGTCGTTACCCTGCTTTTTCGGCAGCAAAAAGAGCGTGGCGAAAATATCCAGCAGGTAAATTAGCGCCAGCAGCGTAATCGCCGCGACAAAGGAGATCTTGGCCGCCAGCAGCCCGATCACCAGCGGGCCGAAACCGCCGACGCCGCGTCCGAGGTTGAATAAGACATTCTGCGCCGTGGCGCGCGCCTGCGGCGGGAAGGTGTCGGAGATCAGCGCGCCGTAGCCGCCAATCATGCCGTTGACGAACATGCCCATTAGCGCGCCGGTGAACAACATCACGGTGGGATCGCGCAGCTGCGCGTAGATCACCACCATCGCTACCGCGCCGAACTGATAGAGCAGGAAAATTTTCCAGCGCGCGAAGCGGTCCGCCAGCACGCCAAACAGCCAGATGCCGAAGGTCATGCCGACCACGGTGACCGCCGTCCATAAACCCGACTTCGTCAGGCTGAAGCCGAAGTTAGCGGAAAGATAGCTCGGCATCCAGATCATCAGCCCGTAATAGCCGAAGTTCTGCACCGAGGTCAGGATAAAGATGCCAAGGCTCGCTTTCGCCGTGGCGCGATCCTGCACCAGCATTTTCAGACGCGCGACGAAAGAGAGCGAAGGCGTCTGCTCTACCTGACGGGTGAAGGCTTCCGGTTCGCCCATGCTGCGCCGCAGCACAAATGAGAACAGCGCAGGCAGCAGGCCGACCAGAAACATGCCGCGCCAGCCGATCACGCCAAGCAGCGGCGGGGTGATAAAGGCCGCCAGCAGCACGCCAAGCTGCCAGCCGATGCCGACCCATGCCGAGGCGCGGTTGCGCTTTTCCGCAGGCCAGGCTTCCGCAATCAGCGCCATTCCGATGCCAAACTCACCGCCCAGCCCCATGCCCGCCAGCGTACGGTACGCCAGCAGATCCCAGTAGCCCTGCGCCACGGCGCACAGGCCAGTAAAGAGAGAGAACATCAGGATAGTGACGGTGAGAATGCGGATACGGCCAAAACGATCGCTGAGCTGGCCGAACAGAATGCCGCCCACTACCGCACCGATCAGCGTCCAGGTGACCAGCGAGCCCGCCTGCGACGGATCCAGCGCCAGCGACAGGCTAATTGCCGGCAGCATAAATCCCAGAATCAGTAGATCGAAGCCATCCATAGCGTAACCGCTGACGGCGGCCAGCATCGCTTTCGCAGGCGTCACGCTCTGCTTATTGCGAGAAAGAGACATGAGTCAGCACCTTAATGAAGAAAAAGTGCGCCAAGTATATAGAGGAAACGGTTGCGTGTGACAGAAAAGCGGCAGGCCGTGCGCCAGACGGCGCACGGCAGAGAGCAATCAGGAAGGTTTGTTGGAGCCGTCGTCGCCGGAGAGCAGCTCGTCCAGCTTATCGCCGCCAACGTGGCGGAAATCCTGTCCCTTAACGAAATAGAAGATAATTTCGCAGATGTTCTGACAGCGGTCGCCGATGCGCTCGATGGCGCGGGCGCAGAACAGCGCGGTCAATACGCTCGGAATGGTGCGCGGATCTTCCATCATGTAGGTCATCAGCTGACGCACAATGCCTTCGTACTCTTTATCTACCTTTTTGTCTTCACGGTAGATCTGAATCGCTTCGGTAAGATCCATGCGCGCAAAGGCGTCCAGCACGTCGTGCAGCATCTCGACGGTATGACGGCCCAGCGACTCCAGGCTGACCAGCAGCGGCATATGCTGCTGGCCGAATTTTTCCAGCGCGGTGCGGCTGATTTTTTCCGCCACGTCGCCGATGCGCTCCAGCTCTGAGATGGTTTTGATGATCGCCATGACCAGACGCAAATCGCTGGCGGTGGGCTGGCGCTTGGCGATGATGCGCACGCAGGCTTCATCAATCTCCACTTCCATCATATTAACCTTCTGGTCGCCGTCGATTACGCGCTGCGCCAGTTCGCCGTCAAGATTGTGCATCGCGGTGATGGCGTCGGTAAGCTGCTGCTCCACCATGCCGCCCATGATCATCACCTGGGTGCGAATATGTTCCAGCTCCGCATTGAACTGACCGGAGATATGCTTGTTCAGATTAAGGTTATCCATGATTATCTCCTGAAAATCAGCCGTAGCGGCCGGTAATATAATCTTCGGTCTGTTTCTGCGCCGGTTTGGTGAACAGCCTGTCCGTATCGCTGAATTCAATTAACTCGCCCAGATACATAAAGGCAGTGTGGTCGGAACAGCGCGCCGCCTGCTGCATATTATGCGTCACGATGACCACAGTGTAGTCCTGCTTCAGTTCGGTGATCAGCTCTTCAATACGGCCGGTAGAGATCGGGTCAAGCGCCGAGCAGGGCTCATCCAGCAGCAGCACTTCCGGGCGAATCGCAATGCCGCGCGCGATGCACAGGCGCTGCTGCTGACCGCCAGAGAGACTGTAACCGCTCTGATGCAGCTTGTCTTTGGTTTCATTCCAGAGCGCGGCTTTGCTCAGCGCCCACTGAACACGCTCGTCCATATCGGCGCGTGACAGCTTTTCAAACAGGCGTACGCCAAAGGCGATATTGTCATAAATCGACATCGGGAAAGGCGTCGGTTTCTGGAACACCATGCCGACGCGCGCGCGCAGCAGGGCGATATCCTGGCTGGAGGCCAGAATATTGTCGCCATCCAGCAGAATGTCGCCTTCGGCGCGCTGCTCGGGATAGAGCGAGTACATTTTGTTAAAGGTGCGCAGCAGGGTCGATTTGCCGCAGCCAGACGGACCGATAAACGCGGTGACCTGGTTCTTGGCGATGTCCAGGTTGATGTTCTTCAGCGCGTGAAATTTGCCGTAATAGAAGTTCAGGTTACGCACCTGAATTTTACCGCTGTTGGAAGTCGCGATACTCATTGCTCGTCTCTCTTAAACGGCGCCGCGCCAGGCAGCGCCGAAGGTTATCCGTGTTTGCTCTTGGTGAAGACCACGCGCGCCAGAATGTTCAGCAGCAGCACGCAGAGCGTGATAATCAGCACGCCCGCCCAGGCCAGGCTCTGCCACTCGGCAAAGGGGCTCATCGCGAACTTAAAGATGGTGACCGGCAGGTTCGCCAGCGGCTGCATCATGTCGGTGGACCAGAACTGGTTCGACAACGCGGTAAACAGCAGCGGCGCGGTTTCGCCCGCGATACGGGCAATTGCCAGCAGCACGCCGGTCAGAATGCCCGATACCGATGCCTTCAGCGTAATCGCGGAGATCATCTTCCATTTCGGCGTGCCCAGCGCGTAAGCCGCTTCACGCATGCTGTCCGGCACCAGCCGCAGCATGTTTTCGGTGGTGCGGATAACAATGGGGATCTGCAGCAGCGCCAGCGCGATAACGCCCGCCCAGCCGGAGAAGTGGTGCATCTGCGCCACCACGATGGTGTAAACGAACAGGCCGACTACGATCGACGGCGCCGAGAGCAGGATGTCGTTAATAAAGCGGATCACTTCCGCCAGCGCCGACTTGCGGCCATATTCCGCCAGGTAGACGCCTGCCAGAATGCCCAGCGGCGTACCGATCACCGTCGACCAGATAATCAGCAGGCCGCTGCCCGCCAGGGCGTTGGCCAGACCGCCGCCGGCGGTATTGGGCGGCGGCGTCGATTCAGTGAACAGCGACCAGCTCAGCCCGTCAACGCCGCGCGTCACGGTGGTGAACAGGATCCACACCAGCCAGAACAGACCAAAGGCCATGGTCAGCAGCGACATCGCCAGCGCAATCTTATTCTTGGTGCTGCGCCAAGCCTGCATCTTACGGCGCGAGGCGTCCAGTTCGGCGCGTGCCTGCAGTTCAATCGTCGTCATGAGCGCGCTCCTTCACTTTTCGCGAGGCGCAGGATCATCAATTTGGAAATCGCCAGCACGATAAAGGTGATAACAAACAGGATCAGTCCCAGCTCCATCAGCGCGGCGACATGCACGCCCGACTCCGCTTCGGCGAATTCGTTCGCCAGCGCGGAGGTGATGCTGTTGCCCGGCATAAACAGCGAGGCGCTGTCGAGCTGGTAGGTGTTGCCGATAATAAAGGTGACCGCCATGGTTTCGCCCAAGGCGCGCCCCAGTCCCAGCATCACGCCGCCGATCACACCGTTTTTAGTGAACGGCAGCACGATGCGCCAGATCACTTCCCAGGTGGTACAGCCGATGCCGTAGGCGGACTCTTTCATCATCACCGGCGTCTGCTCGAACACGTCGCGCATCACCGAGGCGATGTAAGGAATAATCATGATCGCCAGAATCACGCCCGCCGCCAGGATACCGATGCCGAAGGCCGGGCCGGAAAAAAGCGCGCCGACGAACGGAATATTCGACATCACCTCGCCGACCGGCGTCTGAAAATATTCGGCGAACAGCGGTGCGAAGATAAACAGGCCCCACATGCCGTAAACGATACTGGGGATTGCCGCCAGCAGCTCAATAGCGGTGCCGAGCGGACGCCGCAGCCAGCCAGGCGACAGTTCCGTAAGAAACAGCGCGATGCCGAAGCTCACCGGCACAGCAATAATCAACGCAATCAGCGAGGTCACGAGGGTGCCGTAAATCGGCACCAGCGCGCCAAATTCTTCATTCGGCGCATCCCAGGTTTTGTTCCACAGAAAGGAGAAACCAAATTTCTGGATGCTTGGCCATGAGGAGAAAATCAGGGAGACGATAATGCCGCCCAACAGCAACAGGACAATCAGCGCCGCCAGCTTAACCAGCGCGCCGAAAATCATGTCACCTTGCTTACCGGGGGCTTTGAATGCCGGCTTCGTTGCAGCCATAGAAGTCTCATTCTTCAGAGGTTGTCAGGGCGGCACAAGGCCGCCCTTAGATCTGGCCGGACGCATGTCCGGCCGGGGTTGTTCGCTTACTGGTACAGCGCTTTGCCAGAACTGTCTTTGATGTTGGCTTTCCATGCCGCGCGGATCTGCTGGGTTACGCTGTCCGGCAGGGTAGCGTAGTCCAGGCTGTTCGCAGTTTTGCTGCCGTTTTTGTAAGCCCAGTCGAAGAACTTCAGCACTTCGCTGCCTTTCTCGGCATTCGCCTGATCTTTATAAACCAGGATGAAGGTGGTGGAAGTGATCGGCCACGCATCGTTGCCTTTCTGGAAGGTCAGATCCTGAGCAAAAGATTTGCTCCAGTCTGCGCCTTTCGCTGCGTTGGAGAAGCTGGTTTCGCTTGGCGCGACCGGCTTGCCGTCGGCATCAACCAGTTTGGTGTAGGTCAGGTTGTTCTGCTTGGCATAGGCGTATTCCACATAGCCGATAGAGCCCGGCAGACGCTGAACGAACGCGGCGACGCCGTCGTTGCCTTTGCCGCCCAGACCAGCCGGCCAGTTAACGGTGTTGCCTTTGCCGATTTTGCTGTTCCATTCTTCGTTCACTTTCGCCAGGTAGCTGGTGAAGACGAAAGAGGTGCCGGAACCATCCGCGCGGCGAACCACGTTGATGTTGGTATCTGGCAGTTTCACGCCCGGGTTCAGCTTAGTGATTGCCGAATCGTTCCACTTTTTGATTTTACCCAGGTAGATGTCGCCGACGGTTTTACCGTCGAGAGTCAGTTCGCCCGACTTCACACCCGGAATGTTAACGGCCAGCACAACGCCGCCAATAACGGTCGGGAACTGAAACAGGCCGTTTTTCTGCAGGTCTTCATCTTTCATCGGCGCATCTGACGCGCCAAAATCCACGGTTTTGGCGATGATCTGCTTGACGCCGCCGGATGAACCAATGCCCTGGTAGTTGATTTTGCTACCGGTGGCTTGCTGATATTCTGCTGCCCACTTGGCATAAACCGGCGCCGGGAAAGTACCGCCCGCGCCCGTCAGATCGGTGGCTGCAAAGGCAGAAACCGTGCTTACGGCGAGAGTGGCGGTAAGGATTCGGGCTACGGTGCTACGCATCAGTGTCATGTTCCCTCCAGGGGAGTTAATCTCAGGCTCAGAGCCGTTGTAGTTGGAGTCAGTGATTGCTGCAGGAGGGAAAATAGGACAGTTTGATGACAGTGAAATGTAGGAAATATGACAGTTATATGACAGGGCGCAAAAAGCAAAGGGGCCCGTTTCCGGGCCCGCTTTTTACTCGACGGTAACTGACTTAGCCAGGTTTCGCGGCTGATCCACGTCGGTGCCTTTAATCAGCGCGACGTGATAAGAGAGCAGCTGCAGCGGAACAGTGTAGAAGATTGGCGCAATCACCTCTTCCACATGCGGCAGAGAGATAATCTTCATGCCGTCGCTGTCGCTGAAGCCAGCGTCCTGATCGGCGAACACGTACAGCAGACCGCCGCGCGCGCGCACCTCTTCAATATTGGACTTCAGTTTTTCCAGCAGCTCGTTGTTCGGCGCCACGACGATAACCGGCATATCGGCATCAATCAGCGCCAGCGGACCATGCTTCAGCTCACCAGCGGCGTAGGCTTCCGCATGAATATAGGAGATCTCTTTCAGCTTGAGCGCGCCTTCCATAGCGATCGGATATTGATCGCCGCGTCCCAGAAACAGCGCGTGATGCTTGTCGGAGAAATCTTCCGCCAGCAGTTCAATACGCTTGTCCTGCGCCAGCATCTGTTCGATACGGCTCGGCAGCGCCTGCAGGCCGTGCACGATATCATGCTCGACCTCAGCCGACATGCCGCGCAGTCGTCCCAGCTTCGCCACCAGCATCAGCAATACGGTGAGCTGCGTGGTAAAGGCTTTGGTCGAGGCGACGCCGATTTCAGTGCCCGCTTTGGTCATCAGCGCCAGGTCCGACTCGCGCACCAGCGAAGAGCCCGCGACGTTGCAGATAGCCAGCGAACCCAGGTAGCCCAGCTCTTTGCTAAGGCGCAGCGCCGCCAGCGTATCGGCGGTTTCGCCGGACTGCGACAGGGTAATCAGCAGGCTGTTTTTCCGCACCGCGGATTTGCGGTAGCGGAATTCAGAGGCGATCTCGACGTCGCAGGGAATGTTCGCCAGTGACTCGAACCAGTAGCGCGCCACCATACCAGAATTGTAGGAGGTGCCGCAGGCGATGATCTGAATATGCTCTACCTGGCTCAGCAGGGTTTCGGCATGCGGCCCAAGCTCGCTGAGATCGACTTCGCCATGGCTGAAACGACCGGTTAAGGTGTTTTTAATCGCCATCGGCTGCTCGTAAATCTCTTTCTGCATATAGTGGCGATACACGCCTTTATCGCCCGCGTCGTACTGCACGCTGGATTCGATCTCGGCGCGGTTCACCGGATTGCCAGCGCTATCGACGATAGTCACGTCGCGGCGGCTCACTTCGGCGATATCGCCCTCTTCCAGATAGATAAAGCGACGCGTCACCGGCAGCAGCGCCAGCTGATCGGAGGCGATAAAGTTTTCGCCAACGCCGCGGCCAATCACCAGCGGACTGCCCGAACGCGCGGCCACCAGCAGCGACGGATCGCGGCTGTCCATGATCACCATGCCATAGGCGCCACGCAGCTGCGGGATAACGCGCAGCACCACTTCGCGCAGCGTTCCGCCCTGTTTCTGCTCCCAGTGCACCAGATGCGCCACCACTTCCGTGTCGGTCTCGGACGTGAAGCGATAACCGCGCGCGATAAGCGCTTCACGCAGCGGCTCATAGTTTTCGATAATGCCGTTGTGCACCACGATGATCTGCTCAGAGACATGCGGATGCGCGTTGGCTTCCGACGGTTCTCCATGCGTTGCCCAGCGCGTATGCGCGATGCCGGTGCCGCCAATCAGCGGCTGCTGCTCTGCGGCCTCCGCCAGCACTTGCACTTTGCCGACGCGACGCAGGCGCGTTACGTGGCCCTGACGATCAACGACGGCCAGACCGGCCGAATCATACCCGCGATACTCCAGGCGACGCAGACCTTCCAGCAGGATCTCTGCGATATCGCGCTGCGCTACTGCACCTACAATTCCACACATAAATGTTATTCCTGACCTGATGGTTTTTAACCATCTTTCGTTGTCATACGACCTGATAACCGGCTGTGCCGGGCTCCCCGAGCCTTGTAGAGAGTGGGGATTATTATTGTGTTACTGCTGCGGCCAGCATGTGGCTGGCCGCTAAAAATCACGTCTTCTTCACCGGACGCTGCCAGTGCGCTTTGCTGTTCTGTTCTTTAC
This sequence comes from Pantoea sp. YU22, assembly GCF_003970755.1. Lineage (NCBI taxonomy): Bacteria > Pseudomonadati > Pseudomonadota > Gammaproteobacteria > Enterobacterales > Erwiniaceae > Pantoea > Pantoea sp. YU22. The sequence goes on from NZ_RYDU01000011.1 coordinate 98,754, forward strand.
GGTTGTAGACCAGCGATGCCTCGGTGACATCTTTCATAATGGTGGTGCCCGCCGCGATAGTCGCGCCTGCCGCCACGCTGACCGGTGCCACCAGCTGCGTATCGGAACCGACAAAGACGTTGTCGCCGATAATGGTTTTTGATTTGTTGGCGCCGTCGTAGTTGCAGGTAATAGTGCCCGCGCCGATATTGACGTTCGCGCCGATCTCCGCGTCACCGAGGTAGCTCAGATGGCCAGCCTTGGAGCCTTTGCCCAGCGTCGCCTTTTTCATTTCAACGAAATTGCCGACGTGCGCGGCCTGCGCCAGCTCGCTGCCGGGACGCAGACGCGCGAAAGGTCCAACGGTGCAGTCGGCGGCGAGGTTCGCATCCTCGATCACCGTATAGGGACTGATTTCGCAGTCGTCGCCAATCACGCTGTTTTTAATGATGCAGCCTGCGCCGATTTTCACGCGGTCGCCCAGCGTGACTTCGCCTTCGATGACGACATTAATATCGATCTCGACGTCGCGGCCGTGGTTCAGCACGCCGCGCAGGTCGAAGCGCGCCGGATCGCGCAGCATAACGCCCGCCAGCAGCAGCTTCTCCGCCTGTTCGCTCTGATAAACCCGCTCCAGCGTCGCCAGCTGCAAACGGTTGTTCACGCCATCGGTTTCGCTGGCGCGCGCCGGATGCACCGCATTAATCTGGCGACCTTCGTGGTGCGCCAGCGCGATGATATCGGTGATGTAATATTCGCCCTGCGCGTTGTTATTGGTGAGCTGCGCCAGCCAGCGTTTCAGATCGCCGCCGTTGGCGACCAGAATGCCGGTATTGATTTCCGTGATTTTCAACTGCTCCGGGCTGGCGTCTTTCTGTTCAATAATGCCGACGATAGCGCCATTTTCACGCACGATACGCCCGTAACCGCTGGGGTTATCCAGCACCACCGTCAGCAGGCCGATGCCGCCCTGGGGTTTGGCGTCGCGCAGACGCTGCAGCGTCTCCTGAGAGATAAGCGGCACGTCGCCGTAGAGCATCAGGATATCTTCGTCGTCAGCAAATGCGGGGGCAGCCTGCTGCATCGCGTGTCCCGTACCCAGCTGTTCCGCCTGCAAAACCCAGTTGAGCGACGGCTCCGTCAGCGTGGCTTTCAGCCGGTCGCCACCGTGGCCGTAAACCAGATGAATATGCTGCGCGCCGAGGCCGGTGGCGGCGTCGATCACATGCTGAACCATGGGCTTTCCTGCAAGCGTATGCAGAACTTTGGGCAGATCGGAATACATACGGGTTCCCTTGCCGGCAGCAAGGATCACCACGCTCATTGCGCTGTTAGACATAACCATCCTGACAGAATTTTTGACATGCGAAAGTTAAACGGTTTACCCCTGAGATTACTACATTTTTCTCAGGTCGAAATTAGGCGCGCTCTGCTATCGGCGCGCGGGCAAAAAAAATGCCAGCCCGAAGGGCTGGCATTTCATGACGCATAAAGCCTGATTACATCGCTTTTTTGGTCAGCTCGATCACGCGCAGTTTAGCAATGGCTTTCGCCAGCTCCGCAGAGGCCTGAGCGTAGTCCACGTCGCCGTGGCTGCTGTTCATATGCTCTTCTGCTTTGCGTTTCGCTTCCAGCGCACGCGCTTCGTCCAGGTCGGTACCGCGGATAGCGGTATCGGCCAGAACGGTGGTGCTGCCCGGCTGCACTTCCAGCACGCCGCCAGAGAGGTAAATAAACTCCTCTTCGCCGTGCTGCTTCACGATACGGATCATTCCAGGCTTGATGGCAGTCAGCAGCGGCGCGTGGCCGGGGAAAATACCCAGCTCACCTTCGCTGCCTGACACCTGAATTTTCTGCACCAGGCCAGAGAACAGCTGTTTCTCTGCGCTGACGACGTCCAGGTGATAAGTCATAGCCATTTCTGTCCTCCCGGGAAACCGTTATTACAGTTTCTTCGCTTTTTCCACGGCTTCTTCGATAGCGCCGACCATGTAGAAAGCCTGCTCTGGCAGATGGTCGAACTCGCCGTCCATAATGCCTTTAAAGCCACGGATAGTTTCTTTCAGCGTAACGTATTTACCTGGCGAACCGGTGAAGACTTCCGCTACGAAGAACGGCTGAGACAGGAAGCGCTGAATCTTACGCGCGCGAGCCACCAGCAGTTTGTCGTCTTCAGACAGCTCGTCCATACCGAGGATGGCGATGATGTCTTTCAGTTCCTGGTAACGCTGCAGCAGAGACTGCACGCCGCGCGCAACGTCGTAGTGCTCCTGGCCAACAACCAGCGGATCCAGCTGACGGCTGGTGGAGTCCAGCGGGTCAACGGCCGGGTAGATACCCAGAGACGCGATCTGACGGCTCAGAGTAACGGTTGAGTCCAGGTGGGCGAAGGTGGTCGCCGGAGACGGGTCAGTCAAGTCATCCGCAGGAACGTAAACGGCCTGTACGGAGGTGATTGAACCGGTCTTGGTGGAGGTAATACGCTCCTGCAGCACACCCATCTCTTCAGCCAGGGTCGGCTGATAGCCTACCGCTGAAGGCATACGGCCCAGCAGTGCGGAAACTTCCGTACCGGCCAGGGTATAACGATAGATGTTGTCGATGAACAGCAGAACGTCGCGGCCTTCGTCACGGAATTTTTCCGCCATGGTCAGACCGGTCAGTGCAACGCGCAGACGGTTGCCCGGCGGCTCGTTCATCTGGCCATACACCAGCGCAACTTTGTCGATTACGTTGGAGTCGGTCATTTCATGATAGAAGTCGTTACCCTCACGAGTACGCTCGCCCACGCCGGCAAATACCGAATAACCTGAGTGCTCAGCCGCGATGTTACGGATCAGCTCCATCATGTTAACGGTTTTACCTACGCCCGCGCCGCCGAACAGGCCAACTTTACCGCCCTTGGCGAACGGACACATCAGGTCGATAACCTTGATGCCGGTTTCCAGCAGTTCCTGCGAGTTAGACTGATCTTCATAAGAAGGCGCCGCGCGGTGAATAGAGGAGATCTCTACAGCACTGCCGTCTTCTTCTTTGATGTCGCCTTTCATGTCGATCGGCTCGCCCAGCACGTTCATGATACGGCCGAGGGTGGCTTTACCCACCGGAACCTGGATCGGTTTTTTCAGGTCAGCAACTTCCAGACCGCGCTTCAGGCCGTCAGAAGAGCCCATGGCGATGGTACGCACCACGCCGCCGCCCAGCTGCTGCTGAACTTCCAGCACCAGACGAGCATCACCATTCTTAACCTCAAGGGCGTTGTACACTTGCGGTACCGCGTCCTGAGGGAATTCGACGTCAACTACGGCGCCGATAATCTGGACAATCTTTCCAGCTGCCATCTTGAATCCTCTACCTAATTCTTACCTGGTTAAACCGCGGAGGCTCCCGAGACGATCTCGGTGAGTTCCTGGGTGATGCTGGCCTGACGAGCTTTGTTGTATACCAACTGCAGCTCTTTGATCAGATTTCCGCCGTTATCGGTTGCGGCTTTCATCGCCACCATACGTGCGGCCTGCTCACTGGCCAGGTTTTCCACCACACCCTGATAAACCTGCGATTCGACATAACGACGCAGCAGGGTGTCCAGCAGCGCTTTCGGATCGGGCTCGTACAGGTAATCCCAGGTCTTCGCCTTCATCTCTTCTTCACCTTCCGCTGGCGGTAACGGCAGCAGTTGGGTAATGGTCGGAGTCTGAGACATGGTGTTATTGAATTTGTTGCTGACGACATAGAGCTTGTCGATACGCCCTTCATCGTAAGCCTGCAACATCACTTTTACCGGGCCGATCAGTTCGGACAGGGCAGGTTTATCGCCCATGCCGGTGACCTGAGCCACGACGTTGCCGCCTACGGAACCGAAGAACGCCACACCTTTGGAACCGATGATCGCCAGATCGCTCTGCGCGCCTTTATCGGACCAGGCCTTCATATCTGCCAGCAATTTTTTGAACAGGTTAATGTTCAAACCACCACAAAGCCCGCGGTCAGTCGAAACGACCAGGTAGCCGACGCGCTTAACGTCGCGCTCTTCCAGGTAAGGGTGCTTGTATTCCAGATTCCCTAACGCAAGGTGACCGATCACTTTGCGCATAGTCTCTGCATACGGACGGCTGGCCGCCATGCGTTCCTGCGTTTTACGCATTTTGGAGGCGGCGACCATTTCCATCGCTTTGGTGATCTTCTGCGTGTTTTTCACGCTTCCAATCTTGTTACGTATCTCTTTTGCGCCGGCCATTAGCTTCTCCTCAAAGCCTTGCGGCCTGTCTTTTCAGACAAGCCGCCAGACATTACCAGGACTGGGTTGCTTTAAACGTATCGAGCAGGCCTTTCAGCTTCGCTTCGATGTCGTTGTTGTAGTTACCAGTTTGGTTGATTTCCTGCATCAGCTCGGCGTGGTCGCGATCCGCGAACGCCAGCAGCGCAGCTTCGAAGCTCAGGATCTTCGCCAGTTCAACGTCGTTCAGGTAGCCGCGCTCAGCAGCAAACAGCACCAGACCCTGTTGCGCGACGGACATCGGCGCATACTGTTTCTGTTTCAGCAGCTCGGTCACTTTCTGACCGTGGCTCAGCTGTTTGCGGGTTGCGTCGTCCAGATCGGAAGCGAACTGCGAGAACGCCGCCAGTTCACGATACTGCGCCAGCGCGGTACGGATGCCGCCGGACAGTTTCTTGATGATCTTGGTCTGAGCAGCACCACCTACGCGCGATACGGAGATACCCGGGTTAACCGCCGGACGAATACCGGAGTTAAACAGGTTCGATTCCAGGAAGATCTGACCATCGGTAATCGAGATTACGTTGGTCGGAACGAACGCGGAGACGTCGCCCGCCTGGGTTTCGATAATCGGCAGCGCGGTCAGTGAACCGGTTTTACCTTTAACTTCGCCGTTGGTGAAACGCTCAACGTAGTCAGCGCTTACGCGTGACGCACGCTCCAGCAGACGGGAGTGGAGATAGAACACGTCGCCCGGGAATGCTTCACGGCCCGGTGGACGGCGCAGCAGCAGAGAGATCTGACGGTAAGCGACAGCCTGTTTAGACAGGTCATCGTATACGATCAGTGCATCTTCGCCGCGGTCGCGGAAGTATTCGCCCATGGCGCAGCCGGAGTAGGGCGCCAGGTACTGCAGTGCAGCAGATTCAGACGCAGAAGCCACGACCACGATGGTGTTAGACAGCGCACCGTGCTCTTCCAGCTTACGCACCACGTTAGCGATGGTAGAAGCTTTCTGACCAATTGCGACGTAGACGCATTTGATGCCGGAATCGCGCTGGTTGATGATAGCGTCGATCGCCAGCGCGGTTTTACCGGTCTGACGGTCGCCGATGATCAGCTCACGCTGGCCACGACCGATTGGAATCATCGCATCGACAGATTTGTAACCGGTCTGAACCGGCTCGTCGACTGACTGACGGTCGATAACGCCCGGTGCGATCACTTCAACCGGCGAGAAGCCGTCGTTGTCGATCGCGCCTTTGCCGTCGATTGGCGCACCCAGGGTGTTCACCACGCGGCCCAGCAGGCCACGACCGACCGGCACTTCCAGAATACGGCCAGTACACTTAACCTTCATGCCTTCGGCGAGGTCAGCATACGGACCCATTACCACGGCGCCGACAGAGTCGCGCTCGAGGTTCAGGGCGATAGCGTAACGGTTGCCCGGCAGGGCGATCATCTCACCCTGCATTACATCGGCCAGGCCGTGTACGCGGATGATACCGTCGCTAACAGAGACGATAGTACCTTCGTTGTGAGCTTCGCTCACGACATTGAACTGAGCAATGCGCTGCTTGATCAGTTCGCTGATTTCGGTGGAATTCAGTTGCATATGCTCCAGTCCCCTTAAGACTGCAAGGCGTCTGCCAGACGCTCAAGACGGCCGCGCACGCTGCCATCAATCACCAGATCACCCGCACGGATGATCACGCCTGCCATGACAGACTTATCAATTTTGCAATTCAGCTTAACTTTGCGTGACAGACGTTTTTCCATCGCGGCGCTGATTTTGGTCAGCTGGCTGTCACTCAGCGTACTGGCGGAAATCACATCAACTTCCGCCGTCGCCTCATAGGCGTCGCGCAGTTGAATGAACTGCTCCAGTACAGCCGGAAGCGCGGTCAAACGTCCGTTCTCAGCCATTACCTTAATCAGGTTCTGACCGTGTTCATCTAATTGATCGCCGCAGACGGCAATGAAAGAAGCCGATAACGCTTCCGGCGCCAGCGCGCCGGAGAGAAGATCGGCCATTTGCTCATTGCGTGCTACGGTCGCGGCAAACGCCAGCATATCTTGCCAGCGTTCAATACTTTGATGCTCAACAGCAAAGTCAAAAGCTGCTTTGGCGTAGGGGCGAGCTACAGTAATCAGTTCAGACATCAGCCCCTCCCTCCTTACAGTTCAGCGACCAGTTTATCAACGATGTCGCTGTTAGCAGCTTCATCCACGGAACGTTCGATGATCTTCTCGGCGCCAGCCATTGCCAGCAACGCGACTTGCTTACGCAGCTCTTCGCGGGCACGTTTACGCTCGGCGTCGATCTCTGCCTGCGCTTGCGCCACGATGCGGTTACGTTCGTTCTCAGCTTCAGTTTTCGCTTCGTCCAGAATCTGAGTACGGCGTTTGTTCGCCTGCTCGATAATGACCTGAGCTTCTTCCTTCGCTTTCTTCAGCTGGTCGGTCGCATTAGCCTGCGCGAGATCCAAATCTTTCTTCGCGCGTTCAGCAGAAGCAAGGCCTTCAGCAATTTCTTTCTGGCGCTTTTCGATGGCAGCCATAATCGGCGGCCATACGTACTTCATGCAGAACGCGACAAACAGGATGAACGCGATGGCCTGGCCGAGGATTGTTGCGTTAATGTTCACAGCACAATGCCTCTAAGTAAGTGAGTAACTTATCTGCCGTTATCTCAACGATAAGCGGCAGAACCGTTCATTCATGGCGCTCAAGGCCCTGAATGAACAAACAGCGACAGGCTTTAGGCGACAGCAAACATCACATAGAGACCCAGACCAACAGCGATCATCGGGATTGCATCCACCAGACCCATTACAACAAAGAACTGCGTACGCAGCAGAGGGATCAGATCCGGCTGGCGCGCGGCGCCTTCCAGGAATTTACCTCCGAGGATGCCGATACCGATCGCAGCACCGATTGCCGCCAGGCCCATCATCACAGCGGCAGCCATGTACAGCAGATCCATATTCAGGTTTTCCATGACAGTCTCCAGTTTGTTTCAGTTAAACGCTTAGTGTTGAGAAAAAAATCAATGTTCTTCAGATGCCATCGACAGATAGACAATCGTGAGGACCATGAAAATGAAAGCCTGCAACGAGATGATCAGGATGTGGAAAATGGCCCACGGCACATTCAGCACCCACTGCGACCACCACGGCAACAGACCGGCAATAAGGATAAAGATCAGCTCACCCGCATACATGTTGCCGAACAGTCGCAGACCGAGTGAAACCGGTTTAGACAGCAGGCTAACACCTTCAAGGATCAGGTTGATGGGGATGAAGATCGGGTGATTAAAAGGCTGCAGCGTCAGCTCTTTCGCGAAGCCGCCTACACCTTTCATTTTGATGCTGTAGAACAGAATCAAAATAAAGACGCCCAACGCCATAGACAGCGTGATGTTCACGTCTGCGGACGGCACGACGCGCAGCGCCGGCAGGCCCAGCCAGTGCTCGCCGATATACGGCAGCAGGTCGATAGGCAGCAGATCCATGAAGTTCATCAGAAAGACCCAGACGAAAATCGTCAGAGCCAGCGGGGCGATAAGTTTGCTTTTACCGTGGTACATGTCGCGCACGTTGCCATCAACGAAGCCGATTACCAGTTCGATAGCAGCCTGCATCTTCCCTGGCACGCCGCTGGTGACGCTTTTCGCCACTTTGCGGAACAACACCAGGAAGATGAATCCCAGCACCAGAGAGAAAAACATAGAATCGATATTTAATACCCAGAACGTCGCGGGAGCGTCGTGAGCATTCACTAACTCGAAGGTACGCAGGTCCAACTGAAGGTGCGTCAGATGGTGACCGATGTACTCTTGCGGAGTTTGAGTTTCTCCTGCAGCCATGATGCCTTTTACCCTTTGTTGTTAATTACCGCCGGTGCCAACATCTGAACCACCAGCACCGATAACCAGGTTATCCCAAGCGGCCAGAAAACCGCCCTGAAAACACCCAACGCCACAATGAGCAACACGATGGTTGCGATGACTTTGCCGATTTCGCCGAGGGCGAAACTCCACGCAACCCGTCCGGAAGCCGGGGATTGCCCTTGCAGGCGCCAGGCTAAAAACATGAACAACACGTTTGGCAGCCAGGCTGCCGCTCCGCCAGCAAGCGCAGAGACGCCCCAGGTGACATCTTTCAGGGCAAAGAGAGCGCCGATGATGACAACAGTCACCAGCTGGATTGCCAGCACGGTTCGGGCGAATTTTACACTGTAAAGAGACACTGACATGGCGCGGTTACTCTCCTGCCCCATAAGGGGTATGTCGCGTGTCGTATAAGACTGCCTTTACTCACTCGAGTCAAGCAGCAAAAGCCGTGCAAATTATACGGGCCGCACTTGCGATTTCAATCCGTAAGTAGCCAAAAGGTGAACAATTATTTAAATTTCTTTCCGAATGGCTATTTTTCCAAAGATTGGCAGGCGAAATTATGGTCCCGCGCAGCGCTAATTCGCCTTGAGCCTTGCTTTTAAAGCGTGCTTTAGATCACATTCCAAACACTGTTCCGCTATTCAAATTTGCCAACAAACAGTAACGACGCCTATTAATTCGCACATAATCTTTTGTAAATCAGAAACCTACTTTTTTTACCGTGTCGAGCCAGCGCTATTTTCGATAAAAACAGCGCATTGACATCCCAGAGTGAGGTAAAAACGTTAAATTGATATTACGTACGCGGAGTTATTACCCTGATATATTTTCCCACGTGATTATCTGCGCACGCTGCAGAACGGCATGACGTGATCTTCGTGATAAATAAATGTGAATTAATCGTTAAATGTAACAGAGATTTTCGGATAATTTCCGGCAGAGCTGTTAACGTTATTTCGCTGCCGTCACGATTAAAATTAAACGGCATCGCGGAATCAACTGCTTCTTTTTTGAACGGCAAAATCGTTAAGGCAAACGCGTGCGAATGCCTTAATCCCTCCACCTTTTAGGGCTATTCGCGTGCGATAACCACCAGGTGGCGTTCGCCGTCCAGCTCAGGCACCTTAAGTGCTTCAACAGAGACGAGACGGAAACCGGCTGGCAGGCTGGCGATCTCCTCATCGGGACGTACGCCTTTCAGTGCATAAAAGTGTCCCTGTGCGGAAGGCAGATGATGGCACCAGTTCACCATATCCTGCAGCGAGGCGAATGCGCGGCTGATAACGCCGTCAAACGGCGGCTCGGACGGAAACTCCTCTACCCTGCTCTGCACCGGCGTGATGTTAGTTAATCCCAGTTCGTGCTGCACCTGGCGCAGAAAGCGCACGCGCTTGCCCAGGCTGTCGAGCAGCGTAAAGTGCGCCTGCGGCAGCACAATCGCAAGCGGGATGCCTGGCAGGCCCGGTCCGGTGCCGACATCAATAAAGCGTTCGCCCTGCAGATGAGGGGCCACCACGATACTGTCGAGAATATGGCGCACCAACATCTGCTGCGGGTCGCGCACCGACGTCAGGTTGTAGGCTTTGTTCCACTTGTCCAGCAGGCCGACATAGGCGACCAGTTGCTCTTTTTGTTGATCGGAGAGAGAAATACCGGCTGCCTTAAGCAGCGAAGTGAGTTTTGTAATCACAGCATAAGTCCAGTCTGCGGGGGCGAGTGGCCTCGCCCCGTTTTTCAGGTCAGGCGCTTTTGCGCAGCAGCCCTTGTTTTTTCAGGTAAATCAACAAAATCGAAATTGCCGCTGGCGTAATGCCGGAGATGCGCGACGCCTGGCCGATCGAAGAAGGTTTATGATCGTTGAGCTTGGCAATCACTTCATTTGACAGGCCGCTGACCTGGCGATAATCCAGCTCGGCTGGCAACAGTGTATTTTCATTACGCTGCTGACGATCGATCTCTTCCTGCTGGCGCGCAATATAGCCTTCATACTTCACCTGGATCTCAACCTGCTCAGCCGCCTGCGCGTCAGGCAGCGTCGGGCCGAAGCTCGGCAGGGCGGTCAGTTGCGCGTAAGTGATTTCCGGGCGGCGTAACAGGTCTTCCCCGCTCGCCTCTTTGGTCAGCGCGGTACTGAGCAACGTATTCACTTCTTCAACGTTCTCTGACTTCGGATGGATCCAGAGATCGCGCAGACGCTGACGCTCCTGCTCAATAGCTTCCAGCTTCTGGTTGTAGCGCGCCCAGCGGGCATCGTCTACCAGACCCAGTTCGCGGCCGGTTTCGGTCAGACGGAGATCGGCGTTGTCTTCGCGCAGCATCAGACGATACTCGGCGCGTGAGGTGAACATGCGATAGGGCTCTTTGGTGCCGAGCGTGCAGAGGTCGTCCACCAGCACGCCGAGATAGGCCTGATCGCGACGCGGCGCCCAGCCCTCTTTGTCGGCGGAGTGACGTCCGGCGTTAAGACCGGCCAGCAGACCCTGCGCGGCAGCTTCTTCGTAACCGGTGGTGCCGTTGATCTGACCGGCGAAGAACAGCCCATGAATATATTTACTTTCCAGCGTCGGTTTCAGATCGCGCGGATCGAAGAAGTCATATTCGATCGCATAGCCTGGACGGACAATTTTCGCGTTTTCCAGACCCTTCATTGAGCGAACAATCTGCATCTGCACGTCGAACGGCAGGCTGGTAGAGATGCCGTTCGGGTAAATTTCATTGCTGGTCAGCCCTTCAGGCTCCAGGAAGATCTGGTGTGCATTACGATCGGCGAAGCGCATAACCTTGTCTTCGATCGACGGACAGTAACGCGGGCCGATCCCTTCGATGATCCCGGCATACATCGGGCTGCGATCGAGGTTATTGCGGATCACCTCATGGGTCTGTTCATTGGTATGGGTAATCCAGCAGGGGACCTGCTGCGGATGCTGCGACGCATTGCCCATGAACGAGAAGACCGGCATCGGGTTATCGCCATGCTGCGGGCTGAGCACCGAAAAATCGATGGTTCGCGCGTCAATGCGCGGCGGCGTGCCGGTTTTCAGACGGCTGACGCGCAAAGGCAAGGCGCGAAGACGCTTCGCCAGCGGAACGGAAGGCGGATCGCCAGCACGACCGCCGCTGTAGTTATCCAGTCCGATATGAATTTTGCCGTCGAGGAAGGTACCGACGGTGAGCACGACGGCTTTCGCACGGAATTTAAGGCCCATCTGGGTGACAGCCCCCACCACGCGATCGTTTTCGACGATAAGATCGTCGACCGCCTGCTGGAAGATCATCAGGTTGGGCTGGTTCTCCAGCGCGGTGCGTACCGCCTGGCGATACAGCACGCGATCCGCCTGCGCACGGGTAGCACGCACGGCCGGGCCTTTGCTGCTGTTTAGTATCCTAAACTGAATACCCGCTTTATCGATAGCCGTGGCCATCAGGCCGCCTAAGGCATCCACTTCCTTAACCAGATGTCCTTTTCCAATGCCACCGATCGCCGGGTTGCAGGACATTTGTCCAAGCGTATCAATGTTATGGGTGAGTAACAGAGTTTGCTGACCCATTCGGGCAGCGGCCATGGCGGCTTCTGTGCCCGCATGACCACCACCGATTACGATGACGTCAAAAGGATCTGGATAAAACATGAAGTGGTACCTCGTTGATGAACTGGCAGGGATCGTTGCCCTGGGCGGTGGATTCTACTGAAATTCCGCCGAGGGTGAAAGCGGCGGGATCTGCGGGTTTAAAAGAAAGGATCTTTATTCTGTATATGATCTTTCTGTTAGATCTCTTTATTAGGATCGCGCCTTTCTGTGGATAAGCCAAAAAAGCTAACCGTTATCAACCGGATAGAAAGGATCCTTTGCTGTGAATGATCGGTGATCCTGATCCGTATAAGCTGAGATCAAAATGCAGACTTATGCACAGCTCAGAAAAGCATCAGCAGTTGTTCTTTGGATAACTACCGGTTTTACGCAGCAATCAAGCCTAGTTATCCACAAATAAAGCGCCCGCGATCGTAAAAAAACAGGCGTTTTAACTGGGGATCCGGCGAAATACCCGATCCCCTGCGGCAAAAGATCCGCTCAGAGATGGGCGGTCCAGCCACTTAACCAGGCTTCTGCCGGATCTTCGGGGATCTCATGCTCCAGCACGTCAATTTCCAGTCTTTCGCCGATGCGTTGTGCACCGCGGGCGATCAAAAGCGCGTCCAGCGAGCGAATGGCGCCGCAGAACAGATCATATTCATGGTTGCCGAGGCCGATCGCGCCGAAGCGCAACGCCGACAAATCGGGCTGGGTTTCCGCAATAGCCTCATATAAAGGTTGCAGGTTGTCAGGCAATTCGCCTGCGCCGTGGGTAGAACTCACCACCAGCCAGATCCCCTGCTGCGGCAACTCGTCCAGCGCCGGGCCGTGCAGCAGCTGGGTGGAAAAACCCGCTTCCTGCAGCTTCTCTTCCAGATGTTCGGCCACATATTCGGCGCTGCCCAGCGTGCTGCCACTGATTAAAGTAATGTCGGCCATGATGCTCTCCCCGGAATAAAGGCGAGCATTGTACGCTGTGATCAAGTCGTGATCCACCTGTGGAAAACAGGGTTATCAGAAATGAAGATGCGAACGCAGCCGCTGGCGCAGGCGGCGTTCGTACGGGATAAGGTTATGCACAGGAAAAAAGGATCAGGGCTTGATGGTGCGCATGATCGGGTTTTGTAGCGAGATCAGCGTTTCGGTGGACTGGATTTCGTCGATGGTCTGGATCTTGTTGATCAGAACCTGCTGCAGCGCGTCGATAGATCGACACATGACCTTAATAAAAATGCTGTAATGGCCGGTGGTGTACCAGGCCTCGACCACTTCATCAAGCGCCTCCAGCTTGCTCAGCGCGGCTGGGTAGTCACGTGCGCTTTTCAGGATGATGCCGATAAAACAGCAGACATCAAACCCCAGCTGGCGCGGATCGATCTCCACGCGAGTGCCGAGAATAATGCCGGCCTGCTTCATCTTCTCCACGCGAACATGGATCGTGCCCGGACTGACGTTGAACTGTTTCGCCAGTTCGGCGTAAGCGGTGCGGGCATTGTCCAGCAGCGCATTCAGGATCCCGCGATCCAGGTTGTCCAGTTGCAGTGATTCGGCCATATCATCCTCATGTCAGCTCTTCTTCTTTGAACAGAGGAGAATGTGCAGCAAAAAGTGGCGTCAGGCAATCTCCGGCAGCGGCGTTTGCCGCTGCCGTTGGGTTTACCGCTTACGCCACAGCGTGACCTGAGCCAGCGAATGCTGATATTTGCGCGCGGTCTCGCGGATGACGAAAGGAATATCCTGCGGGGCGTCGATCGGCTCGAACTTCGCCGCCAGCAGCCGCTGCAGCGCCTGTAACGTCGTGAGCGCTTCGCCGTTTTCGCGGATGCCGCCCAGCCAGTTTTCTTTCGGCGTAAAAGCTTCCAGCCAGGTATAAGGAGAAGAGAGCAGCAGCAGACCGCCGGAACGTATCATCGGCGCGATATCCTGCAAAAAGCGCTGCGGCTGACGCAGACGATCGATAAGGTTGGCGGCCAGCACCAGATCGTACTGTGCAGGTTGCGGTTTCAGATTGCAGGCGTCGCCCTGAACAAACTGAATACGCTGCGCCTGGCCAGCGTCGAGACCCAGCTCTTTCAGACGTACCTGACGATATTCCACCAGTTCGCCCTCTTCCGGCACCACGTAACGAAAATCTTCGCCAGTGGCGAGCTGCAACGCCACATCAATAAAGCGCGCCGAATAATCCATCCCGATCACCTGTTCGAAATGGCGCGCCAGCTCGAAACTGGCGCGGCCGGTCGCACAGCCGATATCGAGCGCGCTGCCGCGCGCCTGACAATGGGGCAGCGCCAGCGCCACCAGCGATTCGGCATAGTTGTCGACGCCGAAATAGCGCGGACCGTACTGGAAGTCGAGATACTGCGACACCATGTCGTCGGTTTCGTAGGGATTAAGCGACATCGATTCCTGATGCGAGGAGACGACGTAGCGGAAGCCCGCATGCTGGAAAAAGTGGCGACGAAACGCATAGCGCGACGATTTCAGCGCTTCATTGCCGGTAGAGATCCAGCTGCCGCCTTTGATCAGCGAATGTTTCCCGTCGAACGTCGGCGTGGAAAAGTCATCATAGAGCGGATGAACGCGGAACCCTTCAAAGCCGTTAATCGGCGTGGTGGTCCACTGCCAGACATTGCCCACGATGTCAAAAAAGTCGCCCTGGGCGAAGCGGTCCACCGCGCAGGAGGAGGCCCAGTACGCCAGGTTAAGGTTGCCCGGCACCTGCTGCCACTCCGGCTGATCGCCTTCAACCTGTTCGCGCAGCTGCATCCACTCGGCCTCGCACGGCAGCTGGACAGGCGCGCCGGTCTGCTGCGCTTTCCAGCGGCAAAACGCGGCGGCCTCCAGCTGGTTTACTTCCGCTGGCCAGTCCCAGGGCATCGCCACCTCTTCGGTCATCAGGCGCAGCTTCAGCGCGTCGGGGTGCTTCACCTCGCCGAGCCAAAAGGTCGGCATCTGCGCATCGGTAAAGCTGCGCCAGCCCCAGCCTTCGTCGTCCCAGTACTGACGCTGCTGATAACCGCCCGCCGCGACAAACTCAAAGAACTCAGCATTGCTGACCAGCATTTTGCTCGCTTTAAAGGGCTGCAGTTCGATCGACTGACGGCCATATTCATTGTCCCAGCCGTAGGTATCGTCGCTTTTCCCCTGCGTGACGACGCCGCCAGGCATCGCGATCAGGCTATTGGCGGGCACTTTGTCGCGCGTATGGCGCGCCTCCTGACATACCGGCCACTGCGGCTGCGCTTGCACCCACTGGATGGGCAGCTGACGTATCAACACGCTGGAGGTTTCAAGATGGATGCGCTCATGTTCGATGCCCATCAGGATTACCCACGCCGGGCTTTCCCAGTCGATGGGCAACTCCAGCGGCATGGTCTGGATAAAGCGCGTTACCAGACTTTTCACCTTGTGGCGGTAGTCGCGCACCTCTTGCACGGTCGGCCAGGCGTAGTGGCTGTCGTCAAGATCGTCCCAGCTCATCTCATCCACGCCAATCGCCATCATCGCCTCAATGCGATCGTCGATGCGCGCGTCAATGTAGCGGCCCGCCATTAGCTTATTGATATAGAAAGAGGCGGTGTGACCGAAATAGAAGATTAAGGGGTGGCGCAGCGTAATGGCTTTCGTGAACCAGGCGCGATCGTCGGCGAGACAATTGAACAGGCTTTCATACAGTTCCCAGGTTTGCGTGTAGTAAGCCAGCAATTCAGCGCGTTTCTCTGCGACGCTGCTGCCGGAAAGGCGGACCGTACGGGTTGGCGCCGGTAGTAATTGTTGTTGCTGGAAGAGGGTCACAGTGAACTCCGTTAGCTGAATAAACACAGCGGGTAGCTCACTATAGCAAATAAGGATTTCTGCTCCGTGACTAACGGCGCCAGCGGCGCAGCAGGCGGCTTTTCATGCCGGTGTCGAAACGCCAGATATGATCGAAGATACGCAGGATGCCGGGTTTGCCGTGCGTCGACATTGCCACGGCGTGAAAGCGCTGCTGCTGTTGCTGCTGGCGCAGCTTAACAACATTAACGATTTCGTCCGGCAGGCGCTGAGCGATAAAATCGGAGACCACAACGGCGTCAGCGTCCTGCCACAGCGAGCCCTCCATGCGCTTGACCACGGCCGCCAGGCAGGCGGCGAGATCGGTGCCGCCGCGAAAACGCTGGCTGAGAAAGCGGATCGCCTGTTCCAGCCCGTCGTCGCCGGTGAGTTCGTAACCGATGACGTCGTGGGCGAACAGCATAATATAGCAGCGGCGACGGTCGGCCAGCGCCACCTTGAGTAAAGCAAGGCAGAATGCCTTAGCGCAGCGCTCATTGAAGCCGCCCATCGAACCTGAAGTATCAACGCAGACGATAAAAGGGCCGCGCGGCTGTTCTTCGTGCTGCTGGTGGCTGACCGGACGCAGCGTGACTTTTTCATGCCAGGCGTCGCCCTGTAGTTTGTAAGTCAGCAGGCGCTTTTCCACCAGGCGGCGATAAAACTCCAGCTCCAGCTCGCTGATGCTGATGGTCGCCAGCTCCGGCGGCAGCAGGCGCAGCACGTCGTCGCTCTGGTGAATGCCGCTTACCTCTTCCGGCACCGCGTCCGGTTCCCGCACCAACTGGTGAAACGCTTCCAGCGGCGCATCCTGCGAAGGCACCGATTTCGCCTCGCGGCTGCGGCCCAGCTGTTGCGCCAGCGCCAGCAGCTCCGGCTGCTGCGCCAGAAAGTCACCATACTCCAGCATCAGCTGATAATCGCCATGCTGCAGCGAGGCTTTGCTCATATCCCATAAGCGACCGGCTGCGGCCTCGTCGTTGTCGCTCAGCAAAGGCGCCAGCTGGCCGCTCAGCGCCATACGCTGCTGCAGCTCGGCCATTAGCCGCTCGCGCTGCTGCTCCAGCAGCTGTTCGTTAAGCGTCAGGGTTTGCAGCGTCAGGCTAAGACGCCAGCGCTGGAGAAACAGCGTATGCTGTGCGCCGCTCAGTTGATGCGCATCGGTATGCAGCAGCAGCCGGTGCGCCTCTTCAAGAAAGGGAGAGGGTAGCTGCGCCAGCTTGTCGAGTAACCCCGGCAGCTGCTGGCTGAAGTCGTGATGGCTGAGCAGCTGGGCGCGCTGAAACAGCTGAAACTCGGCAGCCAGCGTTTCCGGCACCGGCGTCGCTTTCAGCTCGGCGGTGATCTCCGCTTTCCAGCGCGGCACGTCGCGCATCATCGCCTGCTTCAGGCCGGGAAACTTTTCAAAAAAGATCGCCAGCTGCGGGGTGGCGAGCAGCGCGAGGATCAGATCCTCTATCAGTTCCGCTTCGCCAATGGAGAGCAGTTCGCTGAGCGTCTCCAGTGAGATCATTTACGCGCCTGTTTCAGCTGATCGGCGACATCCTGCAGGCTGGTTTCGATACGTGCCAGCCAGTCGTCGCTGATAAACAGGCAGCGCTGATGCTGGCTGAACTGGTGACGCTGCGCGCGCAACTGGGCATCCAGCTCGTCCAGCGCCTCGCTGATCTCTGCAGGCAGTTCGCTGTGCGACACGGCACCAGGCAGCGTCAGGCGCGCCGTTTGCAGGCTGACGTCGCGCAGCGCCAGACAATGCTGCGCATCCACCAGCAGATCGAGCGTCTGGGCGAAACCAATGCCGTTCAGCTTGCCGCGAATGTCGCCGCCTTTCAGCAACCACTGCTCCAGCGCGTCGCGGGCGATCACCACATGGGTTACCTGCATATCGTGCAGCGTCAGCGGCTGTTGCAGCATCAGGGTCAGTTGCGCGTCGGCCAGGCTGGCGGGAAGCTCATAGTGCGGCTTGCGGCTGAACATGCCGCTGTGTTTTTCCAGCGTGATCGCCTGCGCCACGCTCTGCTGCTGTTGCAGCACCAGACGCCGCGCCTTGAGCTGCTGCAGCTTAAGCAGCAGCGTCTGCTGTTGCCATGCCTGCTGGGTCATTAGCTGGTCAATGGCGCGCTCCAGCACCTGCATCGAGGTTACGTCATGCCACAGACAATCCTTTAACAGAACAAGGTCGACTGGCGCGATAGCGTTGCGGCCGCTGTAGAAAGCGCTCGCCTGCAGCAGATGAATCGCTTTTTTCCAGCGGCGATCGGAGATATAGGGCGCGTCGGGTAGCTTTTCCAGCTGCTGGCGTAGCTGATAGATCAATTCAAAAACATTATCCGGCAGGTTGACCTGGCTGATGCCCTGCTGCCACTGATAATACTCTTCGTCGCTGATGCGCAGCGATTCCGCGACAGGATTGGCGTTCTCATCTTGCTGGTGGGTCAGCATGCTGCGAAAGTTTTGCTTTTCATGCACGTTGTCGAGCCAGAGACGGATCAACATGCGGTCATATAGCGCTTCCAGTCCGCTGTCCGCTTCCGGCAGTTCGTTTGAGGCGGTGACCAGCAGGCGCATCGGAATTTTTTCCTCGCTGTCGCCATTACGAAAGCGTCGCTCGTTAATCGCGGTCAGCAGGGTATTGAGAATAGCGGGGCCCGCTTTCCAGATCTCATCCAGAAACACAATTTCCGCGTCAGGCAGATAGCCTTTCGTCAGTCGCTGATAGCGGCCTTCATCTTTTAACGCCTGAATCGACAGCGGGCCGAACACCTCTTCCGGCGTTGAGAAGCGCGTCATCAGATATTCAAATGCGCGGGCGTGTTGAAAAGCGTACTTTAAGCGGCGGGCGATCAGGCTCTTGGCGATGCCCGGCGGGCCAAGCAGAAAGACGCTTTCGCCGCTCAGCGCCGCCAGCAGGCAGAGGCGAATAGCGTCGTGTCGTTCGTACAGGCCCTTCTCCAGGGCATTGCTGAGACGAGAAATTCTTTCTGCCAAAAGATGGGGTTGAGCCATAATCACTTCATTGTCCTTCTGTTACTGCTGCCGTCGTATTATGGCAGGCGCGCTACTCTACTGATTATGATGCGTGAAAGCGTTGATTGCCGTCCGCTTTTTTGTGTCACAAAATTCAATCATCGCATAATGCCGCTGCGGCTTGTAATGTCGCGAGAAAAATCGCCAGCGTCGGCTGCAGTGATGAAGGAGCGAGATGGGTTTTTTGGGAAATACGTGCATACTGTGCGCTTTTTGACAGCAAGAGCGATGGGGTTTTGCGCCTCTCTGCTCCAACAAAAGATAACTCTATGAGCTCGGATAACAAGCAATCACTTAGTGCGTTAACGCTGGCCGCAATTGGCGTAGTGTATGGCGATATCGGCACCAGCCCGCTCTATACCCTGCGTGAATGCCTCTCCGG
Source organism: Pantoea sp. YU22 (assembly GCF_003970755.1). Taxonomy (NCBI): domain Bacteria; kingdom Pseudomonadati; phylum Pseudomonadota; class Gammaproteobacteria; order Enterobacterales; family Erwiniaceae; genus Pantoea; species Pantoea sp. YU22. Next base: position 117,641 of record NZ_RYDU01000011.1, read on the forward strand.
TCAGTTCGGTTTCGGCGTTGAGCGCGAAGCGGTTTTCGGCTTTCTGTCGCTGATTTTCTGGCTGCTGCTGCTGGTGGTGTCGCTGAAATATATCAGCTACGTCATGCGCGCGGATAACGCCGGCGAGGGCGGGATTTTAACCCTGATGTCGCTGGCGGGGCGCAATACCGGCGCGCGCGCGACGGCGGTACTGGTCATTATGGGCCTGATCGGCGGCAGCTTCTTTTATGGCGAAGTGGTGATTACGCCCGCCATCTCTGTAATGTCGGCGATAGAAGGGCTGGAGATCGCCGCGCCGTCGCTCGATCCTTTTATCGTTCCGCTCTCAATCGCGGTGCTGACGCTGTTGTTTCTGATCCAGAAGCACGGCACCGGCATCGTCGGCAAACTCTTCGCGCCGGTGATGCTGGTCTGGTTCCTGACGCTGGCGGTGCTGGGCGTGACCGGCATTATGAAGAACCCGGACGTGCTGCAGGCGCTTAACCCCCTCTACGCGGTAAACTTTTTCGTACACTACAAAACCATCTCCTTCTTTGCACTGGGCGCGGTGGTGCTGGCGATTACCGGCGTGGAAGCCCTCTATGCGGATATGGGGCACTTCGGCAAGCTGCCGATTCGCATCGCCTGGTTTATTGTGGTGCTGCCGTCGCTGGTGCTGAACTATTTTGGCCAGGGCGCGCTGCTGCTCAGCGATCCGAAAGCGATTAAAAACCCCTTCTTTCTGCTGGCGCCTGACTGGGCACTGATTCCGCTGCTGGTTCTGGCGACGCTGGCGACGGTCATCGCTTCGCAGGCCGTGATTTCCGGCGTCTTCTCGCTGACGCGTCAGGCGGTTCGCCTGGGCTATCTGCCGGGGATGCGCATTATTCATACCTCGGAGATGGAGTCGGGTCAGATTTATGTGCCGATGATTAACTGGGTGCTCTATTTTGCCGTGCTGATTGTGATTATCAGCTTTGAACACTCCAGCAACCTGGCGGCGGCTTACGGCATTGCTGTGACCGGCACCATGGTGCTGACGTCGATTCTTTCCTGCACCGTCGCCGTGAAAAACTGGCACTGGAACAAGCTGGCGGTCGGCCTGATCCTGACGCTGTTTCTCTGCATCGACGTGCCGCTCTTCTCCGCTAACCTGATTAAGCTCTTCTCCGGCGGCTGGCTGCCAATCTGCCTGGGTCTGGTCATGTTCCTGATTATGACCACCTGGAAGAGCGAGCGTTTCCGCCTGCTGCGCCGGATGCATGAACACGGCAACTCGCTGGAGGCGATGATCGCCTCGCTGGAGAAATCGCCGCCGGTGCGGGTGCCGGGCACCGCCGTCTATATGTCGCGCGCGCTGAACGTGATCCCTTTTGCGCTGTTGCATAACCTCAAGCACAACAAGGTGCTGCATGAGCGCGTGGTCTTTCTGACGCTGCGCACTGAAGATGCGCCTTACGTGCACAACGTGCGCCGCGTCGCCATAGAGCAGCTGTCGCCGACCTTCTGGCGCGTCGTGGCAAGCTATGGCTGGCGCGAAACGCCGAACGTGGAGGAAATTTTCCACCGTTGTGGTCTGGAAGGGCTTAACTGCCGGATGATGGAGACTTCGTTCTTTATGTCGCACGAGTCGCTGATTATGGGCAAACGTCCCTGGTATCTGCGTCTGCGCGGCAAACTCTTCCTGGCGCTGCAGCGCAACGCCCTGCGCGCGCCTGATCAGTTTGAGATCCCGCCGAACCGGGTTATTGAACTGGGCACCCAGGTCGAAATCTGATTTCTACCAGCGCAGGGCGACGCAGAGTCCGCCGCCCTGGCTCTGGCTGAAGCTGAGCTGCATAGCGTGCAGCTGCGCAACATTGCGCACAATCGACAATCCCAGCCCGCTGCCGCTTTTTTCCTGTCCCGGCGGCCGCCAGAAGCGTTCGCCCAGGCGCTGCATTTCCGCCTCGCTCAATCCCTTGCCGTTATCCTCAACGCGCAAGCTGCGGCTTTCCAGTATTACTCTGACCTCGCTGCCTTCAGGCGTATAGCAAATGGCGTTGTCCAGCAGGTTGCGTGCCAGCAGTGACAGCAACAGCGGATGGCCCTGAATCACGGGTTCGGCGCTGCTTTCCAGACGCAGCGCGACGCCGACGCGGTCAGCTTTCGGCAGCTGCTCGGCCAGCGCCTCCTGCAACAGACGCTGTAGATCGACAGGCTGGAACGCGTCGCGCGCGTCCTCTGCCTCGGCGCGCGACAGCGTCAGTAGCTGATCTACCAGCCGCGTGGCGCGCTTAATGCCGCTATCCAGCTGGCGTAAAGCGTGCAGACGCATTGCCTCGTCGTCAGCGGCAAGTTGCACCACTTCGCTCTGTACGCGCAGCGCCGCCAGCGGGCTGCGTAATTCATGGGCGGCGTCGGAGGTAAACCGGCGCTCGCGCTGAACCATTGCGCTGATACGGCTGAACAGGCCATTCAGCGCTTCTGTCAGCGGTTTGACCTCCAGCGGCACCCGGCCAGCATCCAGCGGCCTGTCATCGTCCGGCGCGCGCTGCGCCAGCAATTTTGTGATGCGCTTGAGCGGACGTAGCTCTCGCCATACCAGCACGAGCAGCAACAACAGCATCAGCGGCAGCGCGATTAGCCAGGGCAGGATGCTGCTTTTCACCAGCGTTTCCGCCATGTCGTCACGGTACTCCCACTCCTGGCCTACCACGATTCGGTGTTGTCCATCCGGCGTCGTCAGCCAGACAAAACGCCAGGCGTCGTCGTCATCGGTGAGTTGTCCGTCGTGGAATCCCTGCGCGTCAGCGTCGAACGGCAGCATTCTGCCGTTTTCGCCGTCGTTCAGTACCGGTTTGCCGTCGCGGGTAAAAATCGCGAAGGCGAGGGCGTCGTCATCCTGATTGCCGCGATGCTGGCGCAGCAGCACCTTATTCTTCGGCAACGCGGCGCTGTCGGGCGCGGCAAGGTCAAGCGCCATCAGCCGCTTAGCGAACAGCAGCTGTTGCGTATCGAACAGCTCGTTGATGGTGGCGCGCGTCTGTAGCCAGACGCTCAGGCTGGCGCTGCCCCAGCAGAGGCCGAGCAGCAAGACAAAGCCGATGCCGAGCCGGAGAAACAGGCTCATTCCGCTTCTCCCAGAATATAACCGACGCCGTGTACGGTGCGGATAAAGGCGGTGCCGAGCTTTTTACGCAGGTGGTGAATATGCACTTCAACCGCGTTGCTGGAGACGTCGGCGTCCCAGCTGTAGAGCTTCTCCTCAAGCTGGCTGCGCGTCAGCACGCGGCCAGGATTGCGCAGGAAGAGTTCCAGCAGCGTCAGCTCGCGGCTCGTTAAGGTCAGAGGTTCGCCATCCAGCGTAACGCTGTGGCTTGCGGGCTGCATAACCAGCGTGCCGTGGCGCAGTTCTGGCTGTAGCTGGCCGTGACGGCGACGGATCAATGCCTGCAGCCGCGCCGCCACTTCGGCCAGCGCGAAGGGTTTACAAAGGTAATCGTCAGCGCCGAGCTGCAGACCTTCGACACGCTGATCGAGGGCGTCGCGTGCGGTCAGGATCAGCACCGGCACCTCCGCGCCCTGCTGTCGCCAGGCGCGCAGGATATCCAGTCCATCGCGCTGCGGCAGCGATAAGTCGAGGATTACTGCGTCCCAGGGCGCGGCATGGAGCGCGGCGAACCCTTCGTCGCCGGAGACAAACCAGTCAACGCTGAAGCCCAGCTTGCCCAGTCCGGCCTTGATGCCGTCACCAATCAGCCGATCATCCTCAATCAGTAAAATGCGCATAATCTCTCCTTAATCCGCAAAGGCTTTATACGAAGCAGAACGGCGCTTGTACAGGCGATATCGCGACTTTTCGCCTTTTTTTGCCCCTTAAGATCCTGTTAAGAACTGGCTGTTTTAATAAGGGCGTACACAAGAGACATTCATGGAAAAGAGGTGAAAAGATGAAAAAGCATGCCGCACTTTTAGCTATCCTGGCGCTGGCTACCGCGCCGGTTTTTGCCGCCGCGCAGGGCGGATTCGTCGATGCGAATGCGCCTGCAGCCCAGGCGAAACAGGGAGGTTTTCAAAACGATCAGGGCAGCGTGGTGACCGTTAAGCAGGCGGAAGAGATGAAAGATGACAGCTGGATCACCGTACGCGGCCAGTTGGAGAAGCAGATCGGCGATGAAGATTATCTGTTCCGCGACGCTACCGGCACCATGAAAGTAGAGATCGACCACAAGCGCTGGGATGGTCTGACTATTACGCCGAAAGACCGCGTTGAGCTGACGGGCGAGCTGGACAAAGATTTCAACAGCATTGAACTTGACGTCAAACGGGTACGCAAAGCGCCCTGATACTTTCCACACAGGGCCGTTTCAGCGGCCCTTTTTTCCGCCTAAGCCAAATTCTCGTCAGCGCGCGCGAAACGTTTCGATGACGATCACACTTCTCGATCTCCCTCGTTGAGTTACTGCCGCCATTTCATACACTGCCGCTAGCGAAACGTTTCGCTCTGGAGCAAAAAATGAAAAAAGGTCGCCTGTTAAACGCTGAACTCTCTTACGTGATTGCCCGCCTGGGCCATACGGATACGCTGACTATCGCCGATGCCGGTTTACCGATCCCGGCGGGACCGCAGCGTATTGATCTGGCGCTTACGCCGGGTACGCCCGATTTTATGCAGGTGGTGGAAGCCGTCACGCTGGAGATGCAGGTGGAAAGCGCCCTGATGGCGGAAGAGATCAAGCAGCACAATCCGCAGCTCCATAGTGAACTTCTCGCCGTGCTCGAAGCCTTGCAACAGCACCAGGGAAACAGCATTGCAGTGCATTACATCAGTCACGAACAGTTCAAACAACAGACTCAACGCAGTCAGGCGGTCATTCGCAGCGGAGAGTGCTCTCCGTTTGCGAATGTCATCCTGAGCGCTGGCGTCACCTTCTGAGGCCGTTATGCAACCCTTATTACAGCTCCAGGGGATTGAGAAGTCCTTTCCCGGCGTAAAGGCGTTAAAGAGCGCGTCGCTGGCGGTCTATCCAGGACGCGTAATGGCGCTGGTAGGCGAAAACGGCGCCGGTAAGTCCACCATGATGAAGGTGCTGACCGGCATCTATAGCCGCGATGCAGGTTCGCTGCGCTGGCTCGGCGAGGAGACTACCTTCAGCGGCCCCAAAGCGTCGCAGGAAGCGGGCATCGGCATTATTCACCAGGAGCTGAACTTGATCCCTCAGCTGAGCGTGGCGGAAAACATCTTCCTGGGTCGCGAGTTCGTTAACCGTTTTGGCCGCATCAACTGGAAGCAGATGTATGCCGAGGCGGATGCGTTATTGAAGCGCCTCAATCTGCGCTTTAACAGCCACAAGCTGGTGGGCGATCTGTCGATCGGCGACCAGCAGATGGTGGAGATCGCTAAGGTACTGAGCTTTAAGTCGCAGGTGATCATCATGGATGAGCCGACCGACGCGCTTACCGATACCGAAACGCTGTCGCTGTTTCGCGTTATCAACGAGCTGAAGGCGCAGGGCTGCGGCATTGTTTATATCTCTCACCGCATGAAAGAGATCTTTGAGATTTGCGATGACGTCACGGTCTTCCGCGACGGCCAGTTTATTGCCGAGCGTCCCGTAAACACGCTCAGCGAAGAGGGCCTGATCGAGATGATGGTGGGGCGCAAGCTGGAAGATCAGTATCCGCGCCTCGACCAGGCGCCGGGCGAAATCCGTCTCAAGGTTGAAAACCTCAGCGGACCGGGCGTGCACGATGTCAGCTTCACGCTGCGCAAAGGCGAAATTCTTGGCGTGTCCGGGTTAATGGGCGCCGGACGCACCGAACTGATGAAGTTGCTCTATGGCGCATTGCCGCGCAGCAAAGGCCGTGTCTGGCTCGACGGGAAAGAGATCGCGACGCGCGCGCCGCAGGACGGGCTGGCCAGCGGCATCGTCTATATCTCTGAAGACCGCAAACGCGACGGACTGGTGCTCGGCATGTCGGTGAAAGAGAACATGTCGCTGACGGCGCTGCGCTATTTCAGCCGCGGCGGCAGTCTGAAGCATGCCGCAGAGCAGCTGGCGGTAGGCGATTTTATTCGCCTCTTCAATATCAAGACGCCCTCGATGGATCAGGCTATCGGTCTGCTCTCTGGCGGCAATCAGCAAAAAGTGGCCATCGCGCGCGGGCTGATGACGCGTCCCAACGTGCTGATTCTGGATGAACCGACGCGCGGTGTTGACGTCGGCGCGAAAAAAGAAATTTACCAGCTTATCAATCAGTTCAAGGCCGAAGGGCTAAGCATCATCCTGGTTTCATCTGAGATGCCGGAAGTGCTCGGCATGAGCGACCGCATCCTGGTGATGCATGAAGGCCGTTCAGGCGGCGAATTTACCCGTGAGCAGGCGACGCAGGAATCTTTAATGGCGGCAGCCGTAGGCAAGCAACACAGCGAGGATTTAGTTGTATGAGTACTCAAACCTTACCGTCCAGCCGTCGCTGGTTCAGCAAAGCCTGGCTGATGGAGCAAAAATCGCTGATTGCGCTCATTGTGTTGATCGCGGTGGTAGCGAGCCAGAGCCCCAACTTTTTCACCGTAGCGAACCTGTTCAATATCCTGCAGCAGACCTCGGTCAACGCCATTATGGCTGTTGGTATGACGCTGGTGATCCTGACTTCCGGCATTGATCTCTCGGTGGGATCGCTGCTGGCGCTAACGGGCGCGGTAGCCGCTTCGCTGGTGGGTATGGAAGTGAACGCGCTGGTGGCAGTGGCGGGCGCGCTGGCGCTGGGCGCGGCGATTGGCGCCGTTACCGGCACTATTGTGGCGCGCGGCAAGGTGCAGGCCTTTATCGCCACCCTGGTGATGATGCTGCTGCTGCGTGGCGTCACGATGGTCTACACCGACGGCAGCCCGATTAATACTGGCTTTAACGACAACGCCGATCTCTTCGGCTGGTTCGGTATCGGCCGCCCGCTGGGCATTCCGACGCCGGTGTGGCTGATGGCCGTTGTCTTCCTGCTCGCCTGGTACATGCTGCACCACACGCGTCTCGGCCGCTATATCTACGCGCTGGGCGGCAATGAAGCGGCGACGCGCCTCTCCGGCATTAACGTAAACCGCGTAAAAGTGATCGTCTATGCCCTGAGCGGCATGCTGGCGGCGCTGGCGGGCACCATTGAAGTCGCGCGCCTCTCTTCCGCGCAGCCGACGGCGGGGACCGGCTACGAGCTGGACGCTATCGCGGCGGTGGTGCTGGGCGGCACCAGCCTGGCAGGGGGCAAAGGGCGCATTATGGGCACCCTGATCGGCGCGCTGATCCTGGGCTTCCTTAATAACGGCCTGAACCTGATGGGCGTCTCTTCCTACTACCAGATGATCGTAAAAGCGGTGGTAATCCTGCTGGCGGTACTGGTGGATAACAAAAGCAGTAAATAACTCTGACCTTTACACAGGATGAAATGATGAAAAAGTTGACCGCACTGGCAGTGATCCTTGGCGCGACCTTAAGCGCCAGCGCAATGGCGAAGGATACCATCGCGCTGGTGGTCTCTACGCTGAATAACCCCTTCTTCGTCTCGCTGAAAGAGGGCGCGCAGAAAGAGGCTGACAAACTGGGCTATAACCTGGTGGTGCTGGATTCGCAGAACAACCCGGCAAAAGAGCTGGCTAACGTGCAGGATCTCACCGTGCGCGGCGCCAGACTGCTGCTGATCAACCCAACCGATTCCGATGCGGTCGGCAACGCGGTGAAAATGGCGAACCAGGCGAATATTCCGGTGATCACGCTGGACCGCGTGGCGGCGCAGGGCAAGGTGGTAAGCCATGTCGCCTCCGACAACCGTTTCGGCGGTAAAATGGCGGGCGACTACATTGCTAAACGCCTGGGCGACAGCGCGAAAATTATTGAACTGCAGGGCATTGCAGGAACCTCTGCGGCGCGCGAGCGCGGCGAAGGCTTTAAGCAGGCCGCCGATGCGCATAAATTCCAGGTGCTGGCGAGCCAGCCGGCGGACTTCGATCGCACTAAAGGCCTGAACGTGATGCAGAACCTGCTGCAGGCGCATCCGGACGTGCAGGCGGTATTTGCGCAAAATGATGAAATGGCGCTTGGAGCGTTACGCGCATTGCAAACCGCCGGGAAATCTGATGTCGTGGTAGTCGGCTTTGACGGCACCGCCGACGGCGTGAAAGCGGTCGAAGGCGGCAAGCTGGCGGCGACAGTCGCTCAGATGCCGGATAAGATCGGCATGATTGGCGTTGATACCGCTGATAAAGTGCTGAAAGGTGAAAAAGTGCAGGCCATCAATCCCGTTGACCTGAAACTGGTTACCAAATAACTCAAAGAAAAGCAGGGCAATGCGCCACCCTTAAACCGGTGGCGCACTCTTTCTGGATCACACCCTATGAGCAAAAGCGCAAAACTGGCCGTTCTCGGCAGCATTAATGCTGACCACATTCTTAACCTCGCGCACTTTCCCCGTCCCGGCGAAACGGTGATCGGGGAGCAGTACACCGTTGCGTTTGGCGGCAAAGGGGCGAACCAGGCGGTTGCCGCCGGACGGGCTGGCGCAGATATCGCCTTTATCGCCTGTCTTGGCAATGACGCCATCGGCGAACGTATCCGCGCACAGCTGACGCAGGACGGTATCGATGCCGCCTCGGTTGAGACCATCAGCGGCGAACCGACTGGCGTGGCGATGATTTTCGTCAATGGCGAAGGCGAAAACAGTATCGGCATCTGCGCTGGTGCCAATGCGGCGCTGACGCCCGCCTGCGTGACGCGTCATCAGCAGGTTATCGTTAACGCCTCGGCGCTGCTTATGCAGCTGGAGTCGCCGCTGGAAAGCGTATTAGCCGCGGCGAAGATTGCTCGCGCCCATCAGACTCAGGTCATCCTCAACCCCGCCCCGGCGACGCCGCTTGATGATGAGCTGCTGGCGCTGGTGGATATCATTACGCCTAATGAAACCGAAGCGGAAAGCCTGACCGGCATTGCCGTTACCAGTGATGAAGAAGCCGCTCGCGCCGCTGAGGCGCTGCACGCTAAAGGCATTGGTACGGTACTGATTACGCTGGGGCGCCGCGGCGTCTGGCTGAGCGAGCAGGGCAAAGGCGAACGCATTGCCGGTTTCACGGTGAAAGCGGTAGATACCATTGCCGCAGGCGATACCTTTAACGGCGCGTTTATTACGGCGCGGCTGGAGGGCAAAAGCCTGCATGAGGCGGTGCGCTTCGCCCATGCAGCGGCGGCTATCGCTGTCACGCGTCCGGGTGCGCAGCCCTCTGTGCCGTGGCGCGCGGAAATCGACGATTTTTTACTTCAGCAGAGTTAAGCCTTGGCTACCATGAAAGATGTCGCCCGCCTGGCGGGCGTCTCCACCTCTACCGTCTCGCACGTTATCAACAATAACCGTTTTGTCAGTGAGGCGGTGCGCGAGAAGGTCGATCAGGCAATCAGCACGCTGAACTATGCGCCCTCGGCGCTGGCGCGCAGCCTCAAGCTTAACCAGACGCATACGATCGGCATGTTGCTGACGACCAGCAGCAACCCTTTTTACGCCGAAGTGGTGCGCGGCGTCGAAAACAGCTGCTATGAGCGCGGCTACAGCCTCATTCTTTGTAATACGGCTGGCGACGAAGATCGCATGAATCGCAGTCTGGAAACGCTGCTGCAAAAGCGCGTCGACGGGCTGCTCATTATGTGTACCGAAAGCCACCTGCCGTCGGCAGCTATTCTTAACCGCTATCCTTCTATTCCGACCGTCATGATGGACTGGGCACCGTTTGAGGGGCGCGGGGATATTATTCAGGACAATGCGCTGCTGGGTGGCGAAATGGCGACGCAGCATCTGATTGATACCGGTTATACGCGCATCGCCTGCATCTCCGGTCCGCTGGATAAAACCCCGGGGCGCATGCGTCTGCAGGGCTATTACCATGCAATGGAGAAGAATGGCCTGGCTATCCCGCCTGGCTATGTGGTTAACAGCGACTTTGAGTTTCAGGGCGGCTATAGCGCCATGAAGCAACTGCTGGCGCTGGCATTACCGCCGCAGGCGGTTTTTACCAGTAACGATGCGATGGCGGTCGGCGTTTATCACGCGCTGTTTGAAGCGGGGTTGCGCATTCCGCAGGATATCGCGGTGATGGGATATGACGATATTGAGCTGGCGCGCTATCTGACACCGCCGCTGTCTACCATCCATCAGCCGAAAGATGAGCTGGGCCAGCTGGCGATAGATACGTTAATCCATCGCCTGAGCGATCCCGACGCCAGCCAGCAAACCCTGGTGCTGACGCCGGAACTGGTGGTGCGCGCTTCGACCTAAGCGGTTTTTTTCTTTTTATCGCGGTTGGTGATGAGATGACGGCCATCGCCGGACCGCAGCAGCGCGAAGGTAAAGGCCGAGATCACCGTTACGATGCCCATCGTCAGAAAGGTTGCATGGAACTGCGTAACGGTGTCGGTTTCGAATTCCTGATAAAAGCGCAGCACCGCCGCACTCACCGCGACGCCAAAGCTAATCGACAGCTGCTGCGTTACCGCCAGCACGCTGTTGCCACCGCTGGCGTTCTCATCATTCAGATCGGCCAGCGTGATTGTATTCATCGCGGTGAACTGCGTTGACATCGACATACCAAGAATAAATAACGGCAGCAGCAGAAAAACGATGCTCTCAGCGGGTGACTGCAGCGCAAAGCTGGCGATTAAGATGCCGATGATGACGGTTATGCCGACCAGCGTACGGCGATAGCCGAACAGGCGCAGCACCTGAGTCACCGTCGATTTCGCCAGAATCGAGCCTATGGCCGTAGGCGCCATCATGCAACCCGCCACCACCGCTGAAAAACCAAAGCCGACCTGCAGCATTAACGGCATCAGGAAGGGTACGCAGCCGGTACCGAGGCGCGAAGCGATATTGCCGATAATACCGACCGAAAAGGTACGGGTCTTAAACATCGGCAGGCTGATCAGGGGGGAGGCATGGCGACGCGCATGAACAATATAAAGAAGCAGCAGTATCACGCCTAAAGCCAGCACGCCTGACGCCAGCCAGGCGGAGACGATGCGCTCGCCGAACAGCTCGATGCCGATAGAGAGCAAAACCAGCCCAGCGCCGAACAGTAAAAAGCCGAGAAAATCGAAGCGGCGCTTAGGAAGCGTGAAGTCCGGCATATATTTCCGCGCATAGAAAATGCCAAGGATGCCGACGGGAATGTTGATTAAGAATATCCAGTGCCAGGTCGCGTAAGTGACCAGCAGTCCGCCGAGTAGCGGGCCCAGTATCGGGCCGACCAGACCAGGCATAGTCACGAAGTTCAGTACCGGCAGAAGTTCGCTGCGCGGGTAGGCGCGCAGCAACGCCAGACGCGCCACGGGCATCATCATCGCGCCGCCAACGCCCTGAATGATGCGTGAGATAACCAGCACCGTCAGCGATTGCGAAAAGGCGCAGGCCAGCGAGCCAAGGGTAAAGAGCGAGACGGCGATGATAAACACCTTGCGTGTGCCGAAGCGGTCAGCGAGCCAGCCGCTGACCGGAATTAACATCGCGACGGTAAGCGTGTAGCTGATAACGGCGGACTGCATGGCCAGAGGAGAGCGGCCGAGACTGTGAGCGATTGCGGGTAACGCGGTGTTGAGAATGGTGGCATCCAGTGCCTGCATAAAAAACGCCATGGCGGCTATCCATGGCAGACCGGCCATACTGCGCGCGGATCGTATCATCGAAAATCCTTCTATATATATGTGTCAGTAACTGGCGGGGAACCGAAGTGACAGCATAGCATCGGCATAAAGGGGCAGGGGGGCAATTTCCATCGCGCATGTCCGTTTCTGTGCGGTTTTTCACCCGGAAAAGCGTGCTTTTAAACCGTTCGGTTAAAAAAAAGGCATCCGGAAATTAATTTCAAAGAAATGCTTGTCAGCCGGAAAGAACTCCCTATAATGCGCCTCCACTGACACGGCACAACGGCTTACGAAGCGCGGTGTTCAGGAGGCTCAGGCAGCTGAGCCGCCGGAGAAAATCGCTGAAAAAAGTGGTTGACTCCGAAGGAGAGTAGCGTAATATACGCCACCTCGCAGCAGCAGGCTCAGCCGCTGACTGCACCGCTCTTTAACAATTTATCAGACAATCTGTGTGGGCACTCGCAGGACAGATATCAAAAAGTCTGCGGACTTTAAAAATATCAAGTCTCAAGAGTGAACACGTAATTCATTACGAAGTTTAATTCTTTGAGCATCAAACTTA
>NZ_RYDU01000012.1:0-129567 GCF_003970755.1 Pantoea sp. YU22
TTCTCCAGTGTGCTGTATTATTGATGAAGATAACAAACGTTCAAATTATCTGGCTGAGCGTTTTGGTTTCCAGTTCCAGGAGTACGTTAACTATCGTGGCAAGCAGGTACGAATGCTTGTACGGCAGTAAGCTAACAAACTATCCTTTTCGCTCATAGCAGACTAAGTGCACCACGGTTCCTGTCGCTCTTACCCACCTCGGAACCGCCCTTGAATCGCATAGCCTGTATCAGGTATCGCGTTTACACCACCCTGTGGCGCTCTGCTCAGCTTGCTCTTATGTCCCTCATCAAGCCGCAGAGCCAGTTTTCGGTCTCACTGTGCCTGCATGCTTAAAGGAACGGCGAAGTCCGCTTTGTGCCAAAAGTGGACGTTCAGGATATCATGATGCAGTTAACCTCGAGGATCCGGCTGACTTGCTTTCAAGTATGTTAATGATTAAATCGCGTGGGAAAATTGTCTCATTGGTGTGTATGAGCTCTTCTATTGTCCACCAACGATGATCGCGAATGACTTCCTTTTCATTGCTACTCCACCCAGAGCGGTCGAGATCTACTGTATTTGCATTAATCATAAAAAAACGCTCTTCAGCAAGCACGGTCTCCCCACCTGGTAGCATCATTGTGAAGGTTCGGGACGCTATTTGTGGTCCTGCTAAAGTTCTTGTCAAACCCGTTTCTTCAAATAATTCGCGTATAGCGGCCTGTTCGAAAGATTCATTTTTTTCAAGCCCACCACCCGGCGTTGCCCAGTATGTTTTTCCTCTCAAAGCATCATCTTTATGACAGAACTTAAAGAGCAAGACGTGATTTTCAGGCGAAAGAATGATCAATCGAGATGATGGCCGAATGCGCATATATCCCCCTTATACAAGCTTAAATACTCATCCTCGATATTTATATAAACATAAGTTGCAGCCTGAATCGCCCTATAGGTCTGCATTTTCTTACACTTCTAATCTCACTCAACGTCCGCTTTTCGCTTAAAGCGGACTGTTCATTAGTGTCATACTGACGAGTACATGAAGCGGACATCGCAAATATAGAGTGCTTCAATAAGCATGCAGCGGTTCATAACATTTATCGGCTACGCCTTAAAAGTGGAGCATCCGCGCTCAACGGCGGAGCATACCCGCTCCGCCTACGAATGACAGAGGGCCGCCAGGACATTAAGTCTTTAAATGCTGATTAGCGCATTTTTAATACAGCGCCAGGCTCTCTGTTCTTTTCATACGGTTTCAGGGCAACACAGCGCCCGTCGCTCATGTTTATTACTTACCTTTCCGCTGACCCACAAATAACGGGCAGAGCCAGAACGCAATTTTTTCAATACATTCATCCTGCTTAATCTTTGCTTAAGAATATTCCGATAATGTGCAATCTGCGTTAGCCCATTTCGGGCTTTTCCGGAGCCTACCACTATGCAAAATAAGAGCACAGACTCGCTGTCCCTGAGTAAAGTCCCGGCTGTTACCCTTACGTTCTGGTTAATCAAAATCGCTGCAACTACGCTGGGTGAAACCGGCGGCGATGCGGTGACCATGTCGATGAATCTGGGATACCTAACCGGCACACTGATTTTCGCCATTATCTTTTTAGCCGCTGTCGTAGTGCAGATTAAAAGCCATAACTTTAATAAATGGATCTACTGGTTTACTGTGGTTGCCACTACCACCGTCGGCACCACGCTGGCGGATTTTGCCGATCGCTCATTAGGGGTAGGTTATCTGGGCGGTACGCTGCTGCTGAGCACGCTACTGATGCTCTCTCTGTTTATCTGGCGCATTGCCTGCGGCACCATCGCGGTGAGTTCTGTGAACAATGGCGTAACGGAAATCTTTTACTGGGTCACCATTATGTTCTCACAAACGCTGGGTACTGCATTAGGTGACTGGACCGCAGACAGCGAAGGACTGGGCTATGACGGCGGAATTTTGCTGTTTGTTGGCGCCCTGACTATTATCTGGGCCGTCAGCCGCTTTACTTCATTTTCGCGTACTGCGCTCTTCTGGGCCGCCTTTATTTTAACCCGCCCACTGGGCGCGGTAGTCGGCGATTTTCTGGACAAGCCCATTGCAGCAGGCGGACTTGCGCTGAGCCGCTACAGCGCCTCACTGACTCTGGCGCTGGCTATCATTGCTTTTCTCTGGCTGCTGCCACAGCGTCCGGCAATGAAAACCGCGACGGCAGATTCATAAAAAGCGCCAGCGGCAGATGTGCAGCTATAAAAGAATTTAAAGGCCGCCAGCGATGGCGGCTTTTATTTTAGTCTTCGGTTAAAGCAGGATTACTCCGGCGACGTGCTGTCGCCTTCACCAAGCTCACGCTGCATAAAGTGAGTATCCAGCCAGCGGCCATGCTTAAATCCTACTGCTTTCAGCACGCCGGTTTCGTGAAAGCCGAGCGCGCGATGCAGCCCAATCGACGCCTGGTTGCTGTTACCTGCGATCACGGCAACGATCTGACGAAACCCGCGCGCTTCGGCGAGACGGATCGCTTCCGTTAAAAGCGCACGGCCTGCGCCGCGACCGATGCATTCAGGATCGAGATAAATAGAATCTTCCAGCGTAAAACGGTAGGCGTAACGCGGTCGATAGGGCGCAAGATAGCAGTACCCAATCACTTCATTCTCTTCCAGCGCCACTAGCCAGATCCCGCCTTTTTCCAGCAGCGCGCTTAACCGGTTTTGCATCTCTTCGACGTCGGGCGGCTCGGTTTCAAAGGTGGCGCTGCCGTGAAGAACATGCCAGGCGTAAATATGCTGAATAGCGGGAACATGGTGGGCTGTGGCGGGAATGATGTGCATAGCACCCTCGAAATCGACCTTGATTGCGCCATATTACACCTGCGACAGCTTGCTGGCAGCAGAGCGGGTCAGAGGAAAAAGTAATGGCTCAGCTGTGCTCCATCACCAGCACCGCCAGCGTATCCGGCTCCAGCGCGCGAAAGATATGTTCTTCATCGCCGGCGTAACAGATGTAATCGCCCGGGTGCAGCTCGACAGGCGACGTTTTTGGTCCGACCAGCGCGCGGCCCTGCGTAACGATCAGGTGTTCGATGGTGCCGGGCGAGTGCGGCTGTGAGCTACGCTCGCTGCCAGGCTGCGTATTGAGCAGATAGATATCGCGCCGCGCGCCAGGCGGGCAGGTCGCCAGCAGTACGGCCTGGTAGTCCGCCAGCTCCGCCGTAACGGTCGGCCCTTCGCCGCGGCGGATAATCTGCATCCGCTTCTCTTCCGGCTCCATCAGGCGCGCAAACGGAATATTCAACGCGACGCACAGCGCCCAGAGCGTTTCTATGCCGGGATTGCCATTGCCTGCTTCCAGCTGTGAGAGCGTAGACTTTGCAATACCGGCGCGTCGGGCGACTTCAGCCAGTGAAAGTCCGGCGCGCTGACGCTCACGCACCAGGCTATTGGCAATAATTGTGATCGGGGTCACGTTCACTCCTGTTTTCTTAATCGAACGAATCGTTCGCATTGTAAAACGATCCTGCAGCGTTCATTATAATGGAAAACTCGTTCGTTATAAGAAGGATTTGTTATGCAGAAGCGTCGCATCCCCTTAAGCCGGGAAGTGATTAAAGCCATTATTCTGGTCTGTCTGGCCGATGGCATTGTCGGCTTATCCTACGGCTCGCTGGCCAGTGCTGACGGGTTCCCGCTCTGGGTGCCGGTGGCGCTGTCGACGCTGGTCATGGCGGGCGCTTCGGAATTTCTCTTTATCGG
This sequence comes from Pantoea sp. YU22, assembly GCF_003970755.1. Classification (NCBI taxonomy): domain Bacteria; kingdom Pseudomonadati; phylum Pseudomonadota; class Gammaproteobacteria; order Enterobacterales; family Erwiniaceae; genus Pantoea; species Pantoea sp. YU22. The sequence continues at coordinate 3,727 of NZ_RYDU01000012.1, forward strand.
CATTGTGGCGGGCGGCGGCAGCCCCATCACCGCAGCGCTGGCGGGGTTGCTGGTGAATGCGCGCCACCTGCCGTTCGGCATAGCGGTCAAAGATCTGGTGGGGTCAGGCGCGCGCGGTCTGTTCGGCTGCCACATTATGAATGACGAAAGCGTGGTATTTGGCATTTCTCAGTCAACGCTGGCGCAGCGCCGGACCGCATTCTGGCTGTGCGGTCTTGGTATTGCATTGATCTGGCCGTTTACGGTTATTACTGGCGCCGCCATCGGTCAGTTGATTCCCAATGTCTCTGCCATCGGCCTTGACGCCGTTTTTCCAGCTATTTTGATTGCGCTGATCTTCCCGGCGCTGCGTCAACGCCGGACGCTGATCCCGGCGACAGGCGGCGCGCTGCTGTCGATAGCGGCGACGCCCTTTGTTCCGGCGGGCATGCCGGTGCTCTTTTCACTGCTGGGATTACTGACGTGGAGGATGCGCAAATGAGTCATCAGGCGCTGATTATTGCGGGTATCGCGCTGCTGGCGTCGGGGACTTATCTGATCCGACTGGCAGGCGTTAAGCTCGGCAATCGGTTGCCGATCGCCGAACGGACGCAAACCATGCTGTCGGATGCGGCGACGATACTGTTGCTGGCGGTCGCGTCGACCAGCACGCTGTTTGAAGGCCCCCATTTTGCCGGCATGGCACGCGTGCTGGGCGTGGCTTTCGCTGTTTTTCTCGCCTGGCGTAAAGCCCCGCTTATCGCCGTTATCATCGGCGCGGCCCTGATGACAGCCGCGTTACGCTACTTCGGCGTGCCCTGAGCGGCGCGCCATTGCGCCAGCGTGATTTGAAAGGTCAGGCTGGCGGGGGCATCGGGCACATCGTAAACGTGCCCGTTTACCGCAAACCCCGCTTTTTCCAGTACGCGCTGCGAGGCGAGATGGTCTGGCCGCACCGCGGCGTCTATCACTTCTAAACCGCACTCTTCAAAGCCATAACGCACCATAGTGCGCGTAAACTCCGTTGCCAGGCCTTGCCCCCAGGCGTGCGTCGCCAGCCGATAACCCAGATTATTAACCGGTTTGCCGCCAAATTCGCGCAAGCTAAAACCGCCAAAGCCGATAGTCTCATACGGCGCATACCGCAGCGTCAGTGCCATATTGCCAAAGCCGTGCTGCTGCCAGTGCATAATCCAGCGCGCCAGCAGCTGCTGCGCCTCGTCCAGGTTAGCCAGCGGCCCGGCGGGATTAAAGGTATTGGTGGCCGGATCGCCATAAATACGCATCAGCATATCCCTGTCCTGCACGCTAACAGGGCGCAGGACTAATCGTTCGGAAATTAACTGCATTTTTTAACCCTGTAACGGCGATGACCGGCTGTCATCCGCACATCAGCATAGCCTGTTATAACGCGCTGCGTTAAGGGGTGCTGCGCTGCAGCAGCAGTTTGCCCATCACGCTGTCGCGCTCAAGAATATTCAGCCTGCGCACCAGAGGCAAAAAGCGACGATCGTCGTTGGTGAGTTTGATCAGTCTGGGATGCGTAGCCGGTTCGCGAACGCAAAGCAAAAACAGCGACATCTTCAGGCTATCCCACTGGAAAACGTCCTGATAGAAGAAGGCGGAACTTTCGCACTTTTTCAGGTAGCAGCTGAAGCCGGGCTGCTCGCGCATCACGATCTGACAGAGAAAATTAATAATGATATAGCTGCCGCGATTGATGCCCTGGCGGATTTGCGCAAAATCGCTGCGCCGGGTGATTTGCGTATAGTACTCATCAATGCCAATCTGCGTAAGCGGCATAATCAGCTCCAGCCAGCGGGTGATAAAAGCATTGCCCGGCGGGGAGGCGAGGAACCAGGCTTCCACCACGGGAAAGGCTTTATCCACTGTAGTGCCGTCGCTGTAATAGCCGACGATATCGTAACCGCCGCGCTGATGCACCCATGAGAAATCCTGATAAACCAGCGTCGAGCTGTCTACCCAGATGCCGCCATACTCCTTCAGCAGGGCGAGGCGGATGACATCGCCTTTATGAGACATGCCAATCTGCGCGTAGTCAAAGCGCAGCCACGGCAGAAAATCTTTTACGGATTCACGGTTCAGCAGATGAATCTGGTGGTCAGGGTTCATCTGCGCCATCCTGGCGTGAAACGCCTGGATAAAGTCAGGCGGGGTAATGTCGTCCCAGTACATCCAGATCACTTTCGGAACAGACGGAGCATTCACGTTGTTCTGCCGACCAATATCCTTCACGTCGTTTTCATGCGCCTCTGAATAGGCGAGATCGGGAAAACGAAAAAGGTGAAGTTTATATAAAACATAAAGCAGAAGAAATTTCGCTGTCCTGAGATGTCGTTTCAGCTTTTCCATTTTTTATTATCCTGCTTATGGATTAAGAATTTTGCTGTTCCAGCATTAATTTCCCCAGGATGCTTTCCGCATCCAGGATACGCAGTTTACGAGCCAGCGGTAAAAACTGGCGATCGCTGTTGGTCAGCTTAATCAGTTTTGGATGCGTCGTCGGCTGGCGCGTACAGAGTAAAAACAATGACATCTTCAGGCAGTTCCACTTAAAGACGTTCTGATAATAGAAGGCCGAGGTTTCACACTTTTTCAGATAAAGGTTAACGCTTTCCGTTTCACGCATGGCTATCTGACAGAGATAATTTGTCGTCAAATAGCTGCCGCGCGGGATGCCCTGTTTAATGCGCTCAAAGTCTGGGCGATCTTTAATACGATTGTAATAGTCATCGACGCTGATTTTCGTCAGCGGCATGATCAGCTCCAGCCAGCGGCTGACAAAGCCATTTTCAGGCGGGGCGCACATAAACCAGGTTTCGATCACCGGGAAACGCGCATCCTGCGTGTTCGCCTCGCTGTAGTAGCCCACCATATCGTAGCCGCTGCGTTCATGCACCCAGCTAAAATCCTGATAGACCAGCGTCGAGCAGTCGACCCAGATGCCGCCGTAGCGTTTAAGCAAAGCAAGACGAATAACGTCGCTTTTATGCGCCAGCCCGATACCCTGAAAATCAAAGTGCAGCTCAGGAAGATATTTTCTCAGGCTGTGACGGTCGAGCAGAATTATTTCATGCGCCTGATTTATCGCCTTCATTTTTTTATGGAAGGCCATGATATGGTCAGGCGGATTTGGACTGTCCCAGAACATCCAGATTATTTTTGGGATAATGGTTTTATCGCTGTCATGTCTGGTGAGAATATCTAATGCCTCATTCTCATCCCTGTCTGAGTAGGCGAAGTCGCTGAATTTGAATAATCTCAGGCGAAACAACGCGTAAAGACATAAAAAGCGCACAACCCTTATCTGGTATTTAAGGCGATCCATTTCACAACCTCTGATTAATGGCCTTGCTGGTGTCGGTTGAAAGGAACGTCGGCGCACGCGTGCTGACAAACGTCCGGCATCAAAATAAATAAAACTCTGGTCGAATGCTGAAATTTAACGATCTGTGAAGTCGATTCGCAATCCCCGACCCGGTAAATCAGAGTTTAGCTATCGGCTCTTATAAGCAGGGATAAAGCAATGCTGCGCGGGTTATTGAGAAAGTTTCTCATTAGCATAGTTGATTTGTTAGTATGGCGAATCATTTTAACCGCTCAGGAAGGCATTTACTTGAATATCCCCTCGACGTTTTTCTCTGCTGCGCTACTGGCGATCGGCGTCAGCTTAATCCCGGCGATGCAGGCGAACGGCAGACCGCTGATGGAACCTCTGGGCGACAATATTGCCGATCGCGGCTCGGCGTTTTACCGGTTCAGCATAAAGACTTTTAGCTCTGCCGACGGTCTGCGCCACTATAAAGTGTGGCTCGGCGTGCCAAAACAGACGCCACCGCCGAAAGGCTTTCCGGTACTGTTTATGCTGGATGGCAACGCGGCAATGGCGCGCCTGAGTGAGGATCGCCTGAAGCAGTTAGCGGGCAACAGGCCGCCGATGCTGGTCGCAGTAGGCTATGACACCAGGCTGCCGTTCGACGTGCGGGCGCGGGCGCTGGACTACACGCCGCCCGGCGGGCAGCCGGGCGATCCAGGGCAGGAACGCTATCCCGGCGGCGGAAGTCATGCTTTTCGCAATCTGCTGCTGAACCAGATTATCCCCTGGACAGAGAAACAGGCGCCAGGCGATCCGCAGCGACGCGCGCTTTGGGGCCACTCTTATGGCGGCCTGTTCGTACTGGATACGCTTTATCACGCCAGCGGATTCACCCACTATTTCAGCGCGGCGCCGTCGCTCGGCTGGCGGCATCAGCGCATTGTCGAACTGGCGCAGCAGGTGCCGCCTGGCGCTTTAAACGGCAAAATCCTCTACCTGATTGAGGGTGACGGGCAGAGCGATCGCGGCAAGGAGCGTAACGCTGCACAGATTGACAAGGCTCACCGCACGCTTATCGCCAGGCTACAGAAGAGCGGCGTCAGGCTGCATCAAATACGTTATCCTGGTCAGACGCACGGCGAGTTGTTGCCGTCATCGCTGGATGCGACGCTGAATATTATCTCCGGCGCGGAATAAATCGCGCATTGTTCTTATCATCCGCTCTCTGCTAAGGATCGCGATCATGACAACGCCTCTGCATATCGGTTTACTGCTTTTCCCGGACGTGACGCAGCTTGACCTCACGGGTCCTTTCGAAGTTTTCGCCCGCACGCCTGGCGTGGTGTGCCATCTGATCTGGAAAGAGATAAAGCCGGTGCGATCCGATCGCGGTCTGATGCTGGTGCCTGACTGCACGTTTGACAACTGCCCGCCACTTGATGTGATCTGCGTACCGGGCGGACCGGGGCAAATCGCGCTGATGTCTGATGAGGAAACGCTGAGCTTTTTGCGGCGGCAGGCACAGCACGCGCAGTTTATTACGTCTGTTTGCACAGGATCGCTGGTACTGGGCGCCGCAGGTTTGCTGCATGGTTATCGCGCGACTTCGCACTGGAGTTCACGCGATCAGCTGGCGCTGTTAGGTGCCGAACCGGTCGAGGCGCGCGTCGTGCGCGACCGCAACCGGCTGACCGGCGCGGGCGTCACCTCCGGCATCGATTTTGCCCTGACGCTGGTGGCGGAGATACGCGGAAACGACGTCGCTCAGGCGATTCAGCTGCAAATGGAGTACGACCCCGAGCCGCCGTTTCATGCCGGATCGCCGCAGTCAGCCACGCCTGAGCAACTCACGACCGCCCGCTCGCAGATGGCGGATTTCATCGCCACCCGACGTCGCGCAACGGAACGCGCGGCACAACATCTCTCACGGGATTAGCAAATAAAAAGAGGAGGGTTAGCCAGCTGGCTGGCCCTTCTGTAAATAAAACGCTGAGTTTTAAAGGTTGTTTATCTGCTGTTTATCCGGCAATAAATTCCCGCCCGTTTAAATACACAAAAGCAGTGTGGTTATTTTCCCAATAGTCTTTGCGCCGGTAAAATAAACGGCGATCAGAAATAAAATATCTGGCTCACAAAAAATGATCAACGACGTAATACGTCAGCCATCTTTCGTCGACGTTGACGACATCTTTTAATATTAAAAAATTGATTTTTAAGTAATTTATCAAATTAAACGCGAATGAATTTCTGTGTGAACCGGATGTGGTTGAAAAATTAATTCGCCACCCGTGTCACGACATTAAAACTACAAAAATATGACCTGAATCAGTATCAGATTATTTAACCTGTCGCACTATGCTGGCCCATTAATTTAACTGCGCCCATATCGCCGGTTTCCTGTACGGAGTGAAAATGAATAACGACCGCAAGACATTGCAAAATGCCGCTGCAAAAGCGCGGCCGTGGTATCAGCATCAAAGCGAAGACGTTTTCGCCGAGTTTCAGAGTTCTCCGCAGGGGCTTTCCACAGACGAGGCACAGGCGCGTCTGGCGACGCACGGCCCTAACACGCTGCCGCTAAAGAAAACGCAGCCGGCCTGGCTGAAGTTTCTGGCTCACTTCAACGATATGCTGATCTATATTCTGCTCGCCGCGGCGGTGATTACGGCGTTGATGGGCCACTGGGTCGATACCTTTGTCATTCTCGGCGTTGCTGTCATTAATGCTTTTATTGGCTTCATTCAGGAAAGCAACGCCGAGAAGTCATTGAAGGGCATCCAGAATATGCTCTCGAACGACGCCGTGGTGATGCGAAGCGGCGAGATTATGCGGGTGCAGGGCGAGGCAATCGTCCCTGGTGATGTGGTTATGCTGCGGCCCGGCGATCGCATTCCTGCGGATCTCCGGCTGTTTGAGGTCCATAACCTGCGCGTGGAGGAGGCGATTCTGACCGGTGAATCCACCGTGGTCGCGAAAAGCAGCGATGCGCTTGAGGGCGAAAAAGCGCTGGGCGATCGGCTGAACCTGGCTTTTTCCGGCACCACCGTTAGCTCGGGCACTGCCGCCGGCGTGGTTATTGCCACCGGACGCGACACCGAGCTGGGGCACATTAACGATATGATGAGCCATATCGAAACGGCAAAAACGCCGCTGCTGCAGCAAATCGATAAGCTGGGCAAAGCGATTTTTGCGGTAATTCTGCTGATGATGGCCGGACTCTTTATCTTCGGTTACCTGCTGCGCGATATTCCGCTGGCCTCGCTGGCGCTGTCAGTTATCAGCCTCGCGGTCGCGGCGGTGCCGGAAGGGCTGCCCGCCATTATCTCCATTATCCTTTCGCTGGGCGTGCAGTCGATGGCGCGCAAACAGGCGATCATTCGCAAGCTACCGACGGTCGAAACCCTGGGCGCAATGTCGGTGATCTGTTCTGATAAAACTGGCACGCTCACCATGAATGAGATGACGGTGAAAGCGGTCGTGCTGGCGGAAAGCCAGTGGCGCGTCAGCGGCGACAGCTATGAGCCTGCGGGGGAGATCCTGGCCGAAGCACCGCACAGCGCGCTTTCCGCAGCGCAGCATCCGGTTATGGCGCGCTTTCTCGCTACTATCGACATCTGCAACGAGAGCCAAATCCAGCAGGATGCGGCAGGACGCTGGCGCATCGTCGGCGGGCCGACCGAGGGAGCGTTGAAGGTGCTGGCGGCGAAAGGGGGCGTGGCGGCGCAGGGGCAACAGCTCGTCAGCAAGCTACCCTTCGACTCACTCTATAAATATATGGCGGTAAGCGGCGAAGCGGACGGGGAGGCCTGGGTATTGATGACGGGTGCGCCGGACGTGCTGCTGTCGCTCTGTGCGCATCAGCAGACTTTAAGCGGTCCCGAGCCGCTGGATCGTGCTTACTGGGATGCCGCCATTACCCGCTACGCCAGCGAAGGGCTGCGCACCGTGGCGGCGGCCTGGAAGCGCGTGCCGAAAGCGATCGCCTCGCTGGATCACAACGATCTGCGTCAGGACATGGTGCTGCTGGGCCTCGCCTGCATGATGGATCCGCCGCGACCGGAAGCCGTTGCGGCAATTGATGAGTGCCAGCAGGCGGGCATCCGCGTCAAGATGATCACCGGCGATCATCAGGAAACCGCGATGGCGATAGGGAAGATGCTGGGCATCAGCAACAGCGACAAAGCCCTGACGGGTCACGATCTGGAACATATGAGTGACGGCGAGCTCTCCGAGGCAGCGCGCCAGTACGACATTTTCGCGCGTACCAGCCCGGAGCATAAGCTGCGCCTGGTAAGGGCGCTGGCCGCCAGCGGCGAAGTGGTCGGCATGACCGGCGATGGCGTAAACGATGCGCCTGCGCTGAAACAGGCCAGCGTCGGTATCGCGATGGGCATTAAAGGGACCGAGGTGACCAAAGAGGCCGCCGATATGATCCTTGCCGACGACAACTTCGCCACTATCGCGGCCGCGGTAAAAGAGGGACGCCGGGTCTACGATAACCTGATAAAAACGATCTTGTTTATTATGCCGACCTGCCTGGCGCAGGGACTGCTCATTATTATCGCTATCCTGATGGGGAATTTGCTGCCGCTGACGCCCGTCCAGATCCTGTGGATGAATATGGCGACCTCCGCCACGCTCTCTTTTGGTCTGGCGTTCGAAGCGGCGGAAGCGAATGTTATGCGGCGACCGCCGCGCGACGTTAGCGCGCCGGTAATGGACGGGTATGCTATCTGGCGCATGGTCTTTGTCGGGCTGCTGATTTCAGTTAGCGCTTTTCTACTCGAAGCCTGGCTGCAGGTGCGCGGCTATGAGCCGGAATTTATCCGTACCGTTTTATTACAGACGATGGTGACCGCGCAGTGGGTCTATATGTTGAACTGTCGCAGCAACGACAGCTTCTCGCTTGATTGCGGCGTGCTGAAAAACCGCGGCATCTGGCTGGTAAGCGGCGTGCTGGTAGCGTTACAGGCGCTGATTATCTATCTGCCGCTGATGAATACGCTGTTCGGTACGCGTCCGCTGCCGTTTAAATACTGGCTAATCGCCTTTATTGTCGGCGCAGCGATCTTTGCTGTCGTCGAAACCGAAAAGCAGCTTACCCGCCGCTGGCGTCGCGGCTGAACCTCGCTGGAAACGCCCTGGAAACAGGGCGTTTTACCGACTGGCCTGAGCGGGATGCCGCAGTTATGCTTGTTTCAGCGCATTTTCACTACCTTAAGGGTGATCCCATGCAAGAACAAATATTCCGTGAGCAGCTTAAAGCGGCGGGCTTTACCGAGCTGATTATCGTGAAGCGTGAGCCGCACGGCGTGCTGGAACGTCATTGCCATCCGTTCGAAGCCAGGGCGCTGGTGCTTGACGGCGAACTGACCATCCATACTGATGCAGGTGAGCAACGTTATCAGCAGGGCGACGTTTTTCATCTTGCGCTGAATCAGCCCCATTCCGAGATCTTTGGCGCGCAAGGCGTACGTTATCTGGTGGGCCGCAAACCGGTCATTCTTTGAGGCTACACTGCTATCGCACCGTGCCGCGTTCGTCAGCAGAGCACTGTTGGCTGGAAATCAGCGGCTTTGTGCAGTAACAACATCAGGCATTGTGATGACCGGCGAGGGATTATTAATAATCTTTCTGATCCGCTGCATTCACATCCATATTTGCCACTTTTTGTTTTAAGTTATTGAAAGTAAATCGTTTTTCATAAAAAGCCGCGCGTTGCTTTCTGCTTTGTGCTGTGAATAAATAAAGCCAGCAAACACAACAACATAGCCAGCGGCCCGATCCGCTGAGCCCACAGCCCGCCAAAAGGGCACTCTGCAGGCGAATCATGACTGATAAAAAAGCAATGCTGGCCGGGGACATTAGCGCCAGAGTGGCAGATATTGAGCCGCACCTGATCGCCATACGGCGTGATATTCATGCCCATCCAGAGCTCGGCTTCGACACGGTGCGTACCGCTGACATCGTCACGGCCTGGCTGCGGGAGCACGGATTAACGCCGCAAACGGGCGTCGGACGAACCGGCGTGGTGGCCGATATTATCGGCGCGCAGCCGGGTAAAACGCTGCTGCTGCGTGCCGATATGGACGCGCTGCCGATCCAGGAGCAGACCGGCCTGCCTTTCAGCAGCACTATTCCAGGTAAAATGCACGCCTGCGGACACGATCTGCATACCGCGACGCTGCTTGGCGTCGCCGCCATCCTGCCACATTACCGCCAGCAGTTAGCAGGCAGGGTGCGGCTGATCTTCCAGCCGGCTGAGGAAACGCCGGAAAGCGGCGCGGAAGCGATGATCGCCGACGGCGCCGCTGAGGGCGTTGACTGGGCCGTCACGCTGCATAACAAACCGGAACTGATGACCGGGGAAGTGGCCCTGACGCGCGGCGGCAGTACCGCGTCGAGTGACGAGTTCGACGTGCGGGTGTATGGCGTCTCTACGCATGCCGCGCGGCCCCATATGGGCGTCGATCCTGTCGTTGCTACGGCGTATCTGATCGGCCAGCTGCAAACGCTGATCTCGCGTGAACGCGATCCCGCTCACTCTGCCGTGCTGACTATCGGCCATATTCAGGGCGGCACCACCCATAACATTATTCCTGACAGCTGCCTGTTTCAGGGCACCATTCGCACCAAATCGCCGCAGGTGCGCGCTGATATGGAAGCCTCCTTCCGACGCGTATGTGAAGGGGTCGCGCTGGCGATGAACGTGCGCATTGAGGTTGACTATCTGCGCGGCGTGCCGCCGCTGATGAATGACGATCGACTGATTGATGCACTGGAAAACATCCTTTCCCATCAGTTTGGCAAACCCATTGTCGCGAAACCGAGCGACAGCTTCGGCGCGGAAGACTTTTCACTCTTTACCGAGCGCGCGCCGGGCTGCCAGATCCATATCGGTTCTGCCACGCCGGGCCGTAACGATCATCTGCATAACTCCGACTATCAGCCGGATGAGCGCAGCATTGCCGTCGGTACGCAGGCGCTGGTGCGCCTGGCCGTCGATCTGCTTACTAACAATAACAATTGAGGATCTCACTATGATGATGCGCAAAGGCCTGTTCGCGGCCACGCTGGCGCTGGGTTTACTGGCGGTGCCGGCGCTCAGCCAGGCAAAAGATTTCGGTACCCTGAAGTTCGCCACCGAAGGCAGCTATCCTCCGTTTAACCAGACCACGCCGAACGGCAAGATCGTCGGTTATGAACCTGACATCGTGGCTGAGCTGGCGAAGCGCGTCGGCTTTAAATATGAAATCAGCGCCCAGAAGTGGTCAGGTCTGATCCCTGGCCTTATTGACGGCAAATATGACGCCGTTATCGACGCGGTGACGGTCACGCCGAAACGTGCCGATGCCATCGACTTTACTCAGCAATACACCGTCAGCATCTCCAGCTTCGTTACGGCCAAAAGCTCGCCGCTGGCGACGCTGCCCGGCAGCGGCGTCGTGGTGAAGGCTGATGACGCGGCGGGAATGCAGAAAGCGATCGATGAACTGAAAACTACGTTTAAAGGCAAGACCATTGCGGTGCAGGTCGCCACTATTCAGGCGGATTTCCTGCAAAAGTATCTGGGCGACGTCGCTACTATTCGTACCTATCAGGCGGGGCCAGAAACGTTTGCCGACCTGATGAATGGCCGCGTAGACGCGGTGATGGCGTCACGCACCAACCTCAACGCCTTTGTGAAGAAGCATACGGATGCGATCAGCAGCAGCGGTTATGGTTTTAGCGGCGGCCTGCTGGGCGCGGGATCGGCAATTGGTCTGCGCAAAGGCAATGCTGAACTGAAGGGGGCGCTGGACGAAGCGCTCTCTGCGATGATCAAAGACGGCACGCTGAGCAAGCTCTCCGTGAAGTGGTTCGGCGAAGACGTCGCGCCGAAAGCCTGATAGCCCATGTTTATGCAAATAGACTGGCAGCTGATTGGCTTCGGCGACGAGGGCTGGGGCGGCGTGCTGCTGAGCGCCGCCACGGTGACGGTGACCGTTTCGCTCTGCGCCTGGCTACTGGGCGCGGTATTGGGCAGCCTGCTGTGCTGGATGCAGATTGCCGGTTCGCGCTGGCAGCAGCGTCTTGCGGCAGGCTATATCACGGTGTTTCGCGGCGTACCGGAGCTGCTGGTGATCTACCTGTTTTACTTCGGCGGTCGGCAGGTCATCTCCTCAGTCGGTACGGCGCTGGGCATGCAGGGGCCTTTTGATATCAACGGCTTTATCGCCGGCGCTATCGCCATTGGCCTGATCTCAGGCGCCTATCAGAGCGGCGTGTTTCGCGGCGCGTTTTACGCCATTCCCGGCGGCACGCTGGAGGCGGCAACGGTGACGGGCATGGGGCGGCTAATGCTGTTCCGCCGCATGATTGTGCCACAGGCGCTGCGCACCGCGCTGCCGGGAATGGGCAATCAATGGCAGTCGGTGATCAAGGAGTCGGCACTGGTGTCGGTGACCGGGCTGGTGGAAACCATGAATCAGATCACCACGGCCGCCAACTCCACGCAGATGTCTTTTTTCTTCTACAGCGTCGGCGCCGTGATCTATCTGATTATTACTACCTGTTCCGACTGGGTCTTCCGCGCCGTCGAGAAATTCGCTATGCGCGGCCAGCAGCGCGCCAGTGTGTAAGGAAAGCCAATGGATATCCCTTTTTTGCAGGAAACCCTGCTGGCGCTGCTCAAAGGCTTGCCGCTGACCATTAACCTGGCGGTGCTGTCGCTGCTTGGCGGCGGCCTGCTGGCGCTGGGGCTGAACCTGCTGCGTCAGACGCGCGTCGGCAGCTACTTCGCCCGACTTTACGTCTGGCTGTTTCGCGGCACGCCGCTGCTGATTCAGATTTTTATGATTTATTACGGGCTGGGCAGCCTGCCAGCGGTGCGGGAAAGCGTGCTGTGGCCGTTGCTGCGCGATCCTTACTGGTGCGGGTTGCTGGCTCTCATCCTCAACGATGCGGCCTATACCTCGGAGATCCTGCGCGGCGGCCTGAATGCAGTCAGTCGCCAGTCGCTGGAAGCGGCCAGAGTATGCGGCATGCCTTCGCATAAGATTTTTACCCGCATTACGCTGCCCATCGCCATCCGTCAGGCGCTGCCCGCTTACAGTAATGAAATGATCTCTATGCTTAAGTCTACCTCTCTGGTCAGCACCATCAGCCTGATGGAGATGACCGGCATCGCCGATTCCATTGTCTCCTCTACCTTTCGCGCGCTGGAAGTATTCCTCAGCGCTGCGGCGATCTATCTGCTGCTCAGCATGCTGGTGAGCAAAGGCGTCTCGGTGCTGGAGCGACGCCTCTCCCCCTATTATTTCGGAGCACGTTAATGAGCCAACCAACCATCATGCTGAGCCATCTCAGAAAGAGCTATGCGGGACATGAAGTGCTGCACGACATCAGCCTGACGGCGCAGGATGGCGATGTTATCTCTCTGATCGGCGCCAGCGGATCGGGCAAAAGCACGCTGCTGCGCTGTATTCCTTTTCTGGAAGTGCCGCAGGCGGGCGTTATCGCCGTGGGCGAGAACAGCGTAACGCTGGATAATCCCGACGAAAAACTTAATCGCGCGCAGCGCCAGCGTATCAAGCTGATGCGCATGCAGCTCGGCTTTGTGTTTCAGAGCTTTAACCTCTGGCCGCATAAGACGGTGATGCAGAACATTATTGAAGCGCCGGTGCATGTACAGAAGCGAAACCTGAAAGAGGCGACGGAAGAGGCCGAGGCGCTGCTGCATAAGGTCGGACTTTATGCCAGACGCGACGCCTGGCCGTCGCAGCTGTCGGGCGGCCAGCAGCAGCGCGTGGCGATTGCGCGCGCGCTGGCGCAGCAGCCGAAGGCAATTCTGTTTGATGAACCGACCTCGGCGCTCGATCCAGAACTGGTAGGCGAAGTGCTGCGCGTGATCCGCGGGCTGGCGGAAGAGGGCCGCACCATGATTATTGTGACCCATGAAATGGGCTTTGCCCGCGACGTGTCAAACAAAGCGGTGTTTCTGCATCAGGGGATGATTGAAGAAGAGGGCGCGCCGGAGCAGGTTTTTCTTGATCCCGTTTCGCCGCGCTGCCGTGCCTTTGTTAACAGCCATTTCCAGCGCAATGCAGGGTAGTCGTTGCGATCGGTTATAGCAAAAGAGACATAGCAGGCGAGGTCCGGTTATGTCTCTTCCGCTTTTATTTATCGGACTGCGCCGCAGGCGCTGTAACGACTACATCACCTCGATCAGCTGAAAAGTTTCAAACACCAGCTCCATCTCAGGATGAAAGGTTCCTTCGCTTTGGAAAAAGCGCTGATGCTCGCGACGCCAGCTTTCCAGGCTGAGATCGTCCTCCCCTTCCAGCATCGCCATTTCCGGCGTCACGCGGTCAAAGCGAGTTAAGAACAGGCCCGTCGTGCGGATGACGCAGCGCGGCTGACCCGCGCCATCCAGCACAATGCTGTAGCCGCCAGGCTGCGGCTTCGCCTCGTCCTCACTCCACGACTGCAGCGAGCCACAGCTCGCCACTTTTTTACCGGCAATCACCAGCGTAACCAGACGATCGGCCAGTTCGGACGAGTCGCCGAACGCCCATGCGTGCGCCTCAGGATATTTATCGGTTAACTGCTCCAGCGAAACGGACATCAGATCACTCCCGATCGGGTGCGCCGCGGTTGCCTGTCGCGCGCGTAACGGCGTACAAGCGCAAAGCAGGCCAGCGGCAAAGGTAAGGTAAACAACAACAGCAGCCACAGCAGCACGTAAACTGCATCGACGCCATCATTCTGCAAATTGTTGTAGAGCTTAACCGGAATGCCCTGCGGGAAATAGGCAAAGATCATCACAATGCCGAATTCGCCGATAGCGCGCACCCAGGCCAGCGCCACCGCCGACGCCAGACCTGGCGCGGCGAGGGGCAGAGAGAGCCGACGAAACCGCTGCCACGGCGACGCGCCCAGCGTACGGCCCGCTTCCAGAATGGCAACAGGCACGGCGGCAAAAGCCGAGCGCGCCGCCGTTATAAAGTAGGGCAGTGCGCCATACCACTGTGCCAGTACAAAGGCGGCAGGATTATTGACCAGTTCAATGCCCATACGGGCCAGCAGAGAACCAGCCGGCCCGTATGGGCCATAAGCGCTAACCAGAAGGATGCCCATCGCCAGCGGCGGCGTCAGCAGCGGGATCAGCACCAGAAGTTCTACCACTGCCCGCGCTTTACCTCGCGCCTGCGACAGCCACCAGGCGACAGGCAGGCCGCTCACGACAATCAGCAGCAGGGCAATAAGTCCCAGCCCGGTCGACGTTGCGATAGCGTCGCCGTCGCCCCAGGCCAGATGGAAATGTCGCCAGTGCGTGATGGCAATCAGCGTCAGAAAAGGCACTGCCAGCATCAGCAGTGCTGGCAGCGATAACCATAACGCTGAAGAAGGAGAGCGCTTCATTAGGGGTAAATCGCATCCCCTTTAGGCGCGGCGTAGCCATTCTGCTGGAAAAGCGCCTGACCCGGTTTGCTCAGCATAAAATCCACAAAGGCTTTACCCGCTGTTTCCCCGTGAGGCGCGTTTTTCAGCACCGCCGCATAGTAAACCAGCGGCTGAGTATGCAGGGTTTTCTCCTCGCCTTTGCTGTCTTTGATAGCAAAGCTGACGGTGTCGTACCATTTTTTGGCTTGCGCCGGATTGTACAGGTTGATCTCGTCCGGCAGCGCGACATAGGGCAGATGCGCAGAGATAACTTCGCTTTCGTAACCCGCGGCGGCATCTACCTGACCGCTCTCCAGCCGCGCCAGCAGGCCGCCTTCCAGATGCGTTTGCGCCGGATTCTGTACGCCGCCCATAATTTTGTCAGCCGCGCCCGGCTTGTTGTAGTACTTCTCCGCCAGCAGCAGGGTGAAGACGATATTCTGACCTTTAGGATCGTTGACCGGATCGGTGCGGCCAAACTTCAGGCCCGGCGTCGCCAGCACATCAAGCCAGCTGGCATCGCCCGCTTTCGCCGCGGCGGAAAATTTTTGCGCATAGAGACCTTTCGGGCTGTAGGCGATCACCATGCTGGTGCTGGCGACCGGCACGGCGTTGTCGATCAGGCCTGCATCCTTCAGGATCTGCATCGGTCCCGGCGTAATGGAGACAAAGACGTCAGCGGTCATTTTTTTGCTCGCCAGCAGGCGCGCCATACCGTAGGCGCCCTGGCCTTGCCCCTGATAGCTGCCGTTGTTCGCTTTGGCGAACGCCGGGCCTAAGCTCTCATCCATCACCTTACCCATAGAGCCCGCGTAGGTGACGCGGATATCGGTTGCCATCGCCGAGGCGCTACAGACCACGCCGCTAACCAGCGCTAAAAGCGCGAACTTTTTCATTTGCCTACTCGTTATAAAGAAAAATAGATAGCGATTATGGTAAGCCTGCCGCTGTCAGGCAAGCATCTGCCGTGCGGAAAGAGCGAAAAGGAGCAGGGCCTGAAGATAAAGTTGCGCTGCGTTGAGGGGCGGTTGAGTCTTTTTGCTGGCTGACCCCGCCTCCTTACGTGTGCTGAAGTGGTGAAGAGCTGATCCTCATCAATAATAAGTGAGCCGGTTAAATATTAGCATCCAGTGTTTCACGAGAACGCAGCTCTGCGTGCCGGGCCAGCGTTCTCCTTACTGATAACATGAGGTAAGCCATGACCATTGCTTCGATTAACGAGTCATCCCGCGATCTTTCGCAGTTTGTCGGTACGCATTTTGTCTACACCTACGATAACGGCTGGAAATATGAGTGGTATGCACGCAACGAAACGACCTGCGATTACCGTATCCATAAGGGGCTGGTAGGTGGACGCTGGGTGACGCATCAGAAGATGAATGCCGTACAGTTTGCTCCCGGCATCTTTAAGGTTGACTGGCATGAACCAACCGGCACCTGCGTCAGCCTGCTTTTTGATTTGAACCGCAAATTGCTGCACGGCACTATTTTCTTCCCGCAGTGGATTGCCGGTGAAGGTCAGCACCCTGAAAAAACCATCTGCTATCAAAATGAATTTATAGAAGATATGCATCGCTTCAGAGACGAAGGGCCCGCCTATCCTTATGTCATCATCCCTGAGTTCGCCGAAGTAACCTATATGAAAAATGAAGGGCCGGATAATGACAGCGTAATTGATCAGGCGCCAGGCCAGTTGCCAGAGAATTTCTTTGACGGTAAATAATTAATCCGCTCTGCCGCATACCGCCCTCCGGCGGCAGAGCATTTTGCTTTTTCTTTAAGCCGCTTTTATCTGCTGGATAGAAATCTGTACCGCAACGTATTCCGCACTTTATCCTTGAGCCCTGGCACTATTTCGGCCAGGAAAAATCACCCAGTCATTAATAAAGCCCCCGGAACAAGCGCAATATTCGCCTGCAGACGTAATTACTAACGCGCTGACATATTTTTACATCTTCTTTATTCGACTTATTTTACTTTAAATATAAATCATATAAATATCAGGTAGTTATATTGGGCTTGTTAGCAGCGTAGCTAAGTTATCTGTTTTAGGGGGTAGGAATTATCCTGAATTATCAGGGCGTACTCAAGAGAGTTAATCAGGCAATAAGTCGTTGGCTGGGCAGGATAAATTTTAACTGACGACAATTTTGCTTTTATATCCTCTGGTTCGAATTTTTAATTATTTTAATTTTTTTTGCCGTCTGGCTTGCAACGGCTGGGTTTTGATTCACACTTAAATTTCTTTAGTTGTAAATGCTTTTGATTTGATTATATCAGGGTGTTTATTTCAACCGGGCATTTCATAAAGGGTGAAATATGGCTTCTTCTTCAAACAATGACGAACATCCACATGCAAAAGAGGAAGTATTGCATCTGGCTGAAGAAAAGCTGACCGTATCGCGGGAAGAAGTTCTGGATGGTTATGTCACCGTTAAACGCCAGACTTCTACCCACAGCGAGCCAGTAAGTCTGATGTTACGCCGGGAAAACGTTGAGGTCACGCATGTGCCGAAAAACGAGCGCATTGTGACTATGCCCGATATCAGGGAAGAAGAGGGCGTCCTTATCGTTCCGGTGGTGGAAGAAGAAGTTGAAGTGATTCGCAGGCTGGTTTTGAAAGAGGAGTTGCATATCCGGCGAACGCATGAAGAGGTTCCCTGGGAAGAGACCGTTTCATTACGTAAACAGCATGTCGAGATTGACCGGAAAAAAGACGACACCTAAGCCATCATCACGCAGGAGGAATCATGGCACACGAAAAGATCGTAACGATGTTCAGTACCCTGGCTCAGGCAGAAGGGGCGAAGCGTAGCCTGATTAAAGCGGGTTTCGCAGAGCACGATATTGATGTGATTTCTGGCGAACGTCTGAAATCGGAAGGACACGAGGCCCGTCATCCTGGCTTCTGGCAGCGCCTGTTCGGCAGCACGGTGGATGAAGAGCAAAGCGGCGTGTATGAAGATGCGATTAATTCAGGCAGCGTGGTACTGACGCTGCGCGCTAATGAAGATCAGCTGCCGCGCGCTTATAGCGTTCTGGATGCGCATGACACAGGCGAACTGCCAACAGGCAATGGTCTGGGGCAGGATGACGGTTATACCGTTTCTGCCGCGCATAGCGCGCCTGGCGTAAACAGCGTTGGCGACAGCGGCGTGACTGAGCCGGTTCGCACCTCTCTGACTGGCGATGAAAGTGAAGAAGAAGTGCTGCGCCTTGCTGAGGAACGTCTGGAAGTGGGTAAGCGTCTGGTCAGTGAAGGGACCACGCGCGTACGCCGCTATACCGTAACCGATCAGGTATCGGAAGACATTTCGCTGCAGGAACAGCATGCTGATATTTTCCGCCGTTCAACTGGCGATCTGGCTGCAGCAGATAATGTCGACTGGGAAGAGAAAACCATCGAAGTTGCAGAAACGCATGAGCAGCCGGTCATTAACAAAACGGCGCATATCAAAGAGGAAGTGGTGGTTCGCAAAGATCAGAGCGAGCGCGTAGAAAACATCACTGATTCTGTCCGCCGCCAGGAAGTGGATATTGATCACGCGGATACCAACCTCTCAGCAGACGCGCCTTTAACAGGCGGTGCAACTGCCAGAACTGCGGGTACCCCTGGCACCCTGAACCAAACCGCGGGTACTTCTGGTGCCCTGAACGAAACGGATGCTGATGGCCGTATCGTCGAAAGAAGCGGCGTAGCAGGGGTTGAGGAAAAAGATAACGTTGATCCGCTCCTGAAACGTCCGTAACGCGTTTTTATTCAGCCTGTCGGGAGACCGTCAGGCCTGAATATGACAAGCTGCAGCGGGGAAGTCGACGCATTTGCCCTGGTGTTGGCTCGCTGCCGACCTCCCCGTCTGCACATATCAATTTATCGACATCTCAGCTAGTTTCAGTAGTTTATTATATTGCCAGATGTAACCGAAAACCCGCCGCGCGCTCCGTTGTTTATTTAATCTGGATAATTCCATGATCGGACAACAATTTCAGCAGACGAACGAAACGGCATAACGGCGAATTCCTGTGGTCTGACGCGAATTGTTTAAAAAGCGTCTGAAAGAAGCAGTGATGTAGCGATATGTTAAGTTTTTCAGCGGCGACAGCAGGAGGTAAAAAATGTCAGAACGCCCCGATACAGAACCCTTACCGGATGATGTAGAAATACCTGCTTACGAAGATGACGACACCGACCAGTCTTTTAATTCGCCTGCAGAATAAGCAGGCGACGCTCCCTCATGCCAGTAAGCGTCTGGCCCACGCGTTGACCTCATCGGCGCTGCCCATATCGGGTTGAATAAGCCCGTTAATCATAAAGCCAGGCGAGACGTGCACGCCGTTCCCTCTCGCATCAATGTCTGTGCGAAAACCGTTTAACCGCAGCTGACCAACGCGACGTTACAACAGCGGTATAAAGAAGCGCAATATGCCGCTGTTTACAGCGTAAACGCCCGCCTCTCTGAAAACGCTTTCACTGTGATAATCCCCCTATGTAAAAGTCGCCGAAAGCCCGGCGATACGACTATAGTTAATGCCAGATTAACATTAACTCATCCGTGGACGTTTTGTCTGCGCAGTAAAAGTTATAACAGCTCCCGAGCCGGAAAGGGCTAGAAGAGGTTGATTTTGCTTACTAATCTTTCCTGGAAGATAATCCACGACGTCATAAACAAGACTATCGAAGAGATGCTGGACGAGCAGCAAACGCTGAACGTACTCTCGCTGCGCTCGCGGCTGAGAGAGCTGGCAGAAAGCGAAACGGACGAAGTCATGGTGTTGTGTTACTGGCAGGCCAGTAAAGTCCTGATGCGGCTGCCTCCCACCGTGACGGCCGATCAGCTGATGACCGCAGCGCGCCACGCTTTTCGCACGCCGTTGAACCACGATCTCTTATAAAAATGGCCCGGCACGCAGCGGTAAACCTCGAAGAGCGAAAACGCGTAAAGTAAAACGTTTACAGTAATTTATGATGTGCAAAGCAGTGTGCGTCAATTTCAGTAAGGAACCGATATGTCGCATTTCCGCCCGGTGGCGCTTCAGCACGCCAGCCGCCTGCTCAATCATGGTCCCACCATTCTCATTACCAGCCAGCATCCGCAAACGCAACGCCGCAATGTGATGGCCGCCGCCTGGTCGACCCCGGTGGAGTTTACCCCGCCGCGCGTGGCTATTGTGGTGGATAAAGCGACCTGGTCGCGCGAGCTGATCGAGTCGAACAGCGCCTTTGGCGTCTGCGTCCCGGCAGCCGCCTTTGCCGATCTGACCTATGCAGTCGGCAATACCTCAGGACGCGATAACGATAAATTCGCCGCGTATAACATTCAGGCCATCAGTGGTCCGGAGCTGGGCGTGCCGCTGCTGGAAGAGAGCTGCGTCGCCTGGCTGGAGTGTCGGCTGTTGCCGGCGACAGAAGCGCAGCAAAACTATGACACGCTGTTCGGCGAGGTTGTGGCAGCGGCGGCTGACAGCCGCGTTTTTTATGAGGGTCGCTGGCATTTCAGCGCCGAAAACCGCGCGCTGCACACTCTGCATCATCTGGGCGGCGGGCAGTTCGTGACCGTAGCGGACACCTTTAGCGCCAAAATGCCCTGAGCGCATTCACTATATTAGCGAGGAAAGCATGAAATTTAAAAGTTACGCAGTGATGAAGGCTGGAGAAGCGCTTCAACCCTATGAGTACGATCCCGGCCCGCTGGCGGCGGAAGATGTCGAAGTAGAAGTCGATTACTGCGGCGTGTGCCACTCCGATCTGTCGATGATCGATAACGAGTGGGGCGGCTCGACCTATCCGCTGATCGCGGGTCATGAGGTGATTGGCCGCGTGGTCGCGCTGGGCGACAGCGCCAAAAATAAAGGGCTGAGCATTGGCCAGCGCGTGGGCATTGGCTGGACGGCCAAGAGCTGTCAGCACTGCGACGCCTGCATCAACGGCGAGCAGGTTAACTGCGTGAACAACAAAGTCTCTACCATCAACAATCATGGCGGTTTCGCCAGCCATCTACGCGCCAACTGGCAATGGGCGATCCCGCTGCCGGAAAACCTGGACCCTGCGACTGCAGGCCCGCTGCTGTGCGGCGGCATCACCGTCTTTAAACCGCTGCTGATGCACAACATTACCGCCACCAGCCGCGTCGGCGTGATCGGCATCGGCGGGCTCGGCCATATGGCGATTAAACTGCTGCGCGCGCTCGGCGCGGAAGTGACGGCGTTCAGCTCGTCGCCTTCTAAAACTGACACCATTAAGCAGATGGGTGCGGATTACGTTGTTAACAGCCGCGATCCGGAAGCGCTGAAAAAGCTGGCGGGTCAGTTTGACCTGATCATCAGCACCGTCGCGGTCGATCTCGACTGGCAGCCCTATTTCCAGGCGCTGGCGGCGAAAGGCAAGTTCCATACCGTCGGCGCGGTGATGAAACCCTTTGAAGTGCCGGCGTTTACGCTTATCACGGGCGATCGCGCGGTTACTGGCTCGTCCACCGGCTCGCCGGGGCAGCTGCGTTCGCTGCTTCGTCTGGCGTCGCGCGCAGATATCGCGCCAACCGTGGAATACTTTCCGATGTCGAAAATCAACGACGCGCTCGATCACCTGCGCGCCGGTAAGGCGCACTATCGCATCGTGTTGAAAGCGGATTTCTGATTGAAGAGCGCGCCCGTCGGGCGCGCTATTTTATTACAGCAGACCTTCCGACTTCATGGCGGCAATCACAGACGGGCGCTGCGCATGGGTCGCGGCAAAACGTTGCAGCGCTGGCCAGCGATCCAGGCTGAAGTCAACCACGCGGAACCAGCTCAGCACGTTGAAGAGATACGCATCGGCAATGGTGAAATGATTAGCGTAAAGGAAGCTGTTATCGCCCAGCGCTTCTGCCAGCCAGTCAAGGCGTTTGGTCAGCGTAGCGGTTGCCGCCGCCTTCCACTCTGGCGTTATGGCCGGATTGAAGAAAGCGCCGATGCCCTTGTGCAGTTCGGTTGAAATAAAGTTCATCCACTCCAGCACCGCATAGCGCGCTTCGCCGCTTGCCGCCAGCAAATTGCTCTCCGGCTTCAGGTCCGCCAGGTACTGCGCGATTACGGCGCCTTCGGTCAGTACGTGACCATTATCCAGCTGCAACGCCGGCACATAGCCCTTGCTGTTGATCGCCAGGAAATCTTCGCCTTCTGCGGTACGTTTGGTTTTCAAATCCACCGCGACGGAGGTATGCGGCAAACCGGTTTCGTGCAGAACGATATGGGTAGTCAGCGAACAGGCGCCCGCTTTGTAGAAAAGTTTCATCTCGTTGTAATCCCTGTTTTGTTTTTTTGCCGCCGCAGTCTACGGCAGCGCAGGCCGCTCGCGCCATTGCCTTTTGTGCTAATGCCGGGAATTCACCGATTTTCCGTCGCGCGGCAGAGCGGATAACGCGGTTAAACCCTGCGGCGAATTACAGGCCATAGCCTAGACTTAAGGTTCGCCTGCGGGATGCCGCAGCTGATGAGGGCCAGCCGGCGCTGGCTTGCAGGATGCACTGACGGGAGAGACTATGCTGTGGTTGTGGAATACTTTGATCGTGTTGCTGACCGTCGTCGCGATGGAAATTACTGCCGCGCTGTCGCACAAATATATTATGCATGGATGGGGATGGGGCTGGCATCGGTCGCACCATGAGCCGCACACCGGCTGGTTTGAAATCAACGATCTTTACGCGGTGGTATTCGCCTTACTGGCGATTGCGTTGATCTACCTGGGCAGCCGAGGCGTCTGGCCGCTGCAGTGGATAGGCGCAGGTATGACGCTTTACGGGCTGCTCTATTTTATCGTGCATGACGGCCTGGTCCATCAGCGCTGGCCCTTTAAGTACATTCCGCGCCGCGGCTACTTTAAACGACTCTATATGGCGCATCGTATGCACCATGCGGTGCGCGGCCGGGAAGACTGCGTCTCGTTCGGCTTCCTTTATGCGCCGCCGCTGTCAAAATTGCAGGCGACGCTGCGTCAGCGACACGGGCGCCAGACTAACGCGGACGCTGCCAAAGCTCAGCCGGACGCGACGGCGAAGCGGCCGCCCGAGATTTGACCGCCTGCGCCGCGCCAGCCGCCAGCAGCAGGAGCTTCTCCTGTTTGCTGGTGGACTGACGGCAATCCCAGGCGGTTTCCCCCGCGCGATAGACCTTCACCCCGATGCGCCGATAGACCTCTTTCGCCGTGGCGATCGCCCAGGCGGAGCGCAGCGGCAGCCCGGCCAGGCCCGCCGAGGCGGAGGCGTAGTAGGGTTCCGCCTCGCTTACCAGCCGACGCGCCAGCCCCGCCAGCGCTGGGCGATGGTGGCGATCGGCGAAGTGGAGCCGATCCAGTCCGGCCTCCTCCAGCCAGCTTTCCGGCAGATAACAGCGCCCGACCCGGGCATCCTCGACAATATCGCGCGCAATGTTGGTCAGCTGAAAGGCGATGCCGAGATCGCAGGCGCGATCCAGGATGGCCGCGTCGCGCACGCCCATAATTTGCGCCATCATCAGTCCTACCACGCCTGCGACGTGGTAGCAGTAGCGCAGCGTATCCTGAAAGGTTTCATAGCGTGCGCCACGCACGTCCATGGCGAACCCCTCCAGATGATCGAAGGCGTAAGCCGGGGAGATATCATGGGCGAGCGCCACCTCCTGAAAGGCGGCGAAGGCTGGTTCATGCATTTGCGCGCCCGCATAAGCCTGGCGGGTTTTTAGTTCCAGATGAGCCAGCCGCTGCTGCGGCGTTTGCGTTGAGGGGAGGTCGCCAGGAAACCCCAGCTGCTGATCGTCGATCACGTCGTCGCAGTGGCGGCACCAGGCGTAGAGCATCAGCACGCTGCGGCGCGTTTTCGCGTCAAACAGCTTAGACGCGGTGGCGAAGCTCTTTGAGCCCACCTCCATTGTCTCTACCGCATGGTGCAGCAGTGTCGGATTATTCATGCAGATCCTCCAGCATCAGGCTTGCGGTCGCTTTGGCTGAGCCGATCACGCCGGGAATGCCTGCTCCCGGATGCGTGCCTGCGCCGACCAGATAGAGGTTGTGAATGTGGCTGTCGCGGTTATGCGGCCGGAACCAGGCGCTCTGCCGCAAAATTGGCTCAACGGAAAAAGCGGAGCCCTGATAGGCATTAAGCTCGTCGCGAAAATCGAACGGCGTAAACATGCGGTGCGTCACCAGCTGGCTGCGCAAGCCGGGCATATAGTGCTCTTCCAGATAGGCGAAAATGCGATCGCGCAGACGCGGCCCCTCTACGTTCCAGTCAAGGTCGGCGGTGCCAAGATGAGGAACCGGCGCCAGCACGTAATAGCTGCCGCAGCCTGGCGGCGCAAGCGAAGGGTCGGTGACGCAGGGCGCATGCAGATAGAGGGAAAAATCCTCCGCCAGCCCGTCGTGGTTAAAGATTTCGTCAATCAGCTCGCGGTAGCGCGGGCCGAAGCAGACGGTGTGGTGCGCCAGCTGATCGTGATGATGATTCAGGCCGAAATAGAGCACGAACAGCGAGTTGCTCATGCGCTTGCCTTTCAGTTTTCTGCCCTGGGCCGCAGCGGCGGGATGCTGATCGAGCAGGTCGCTGTAGGTATGCACCACATCAGCATTGGAGGCAACCGCGCGGGTCTCAAATACCCGGCCATCTTCCAGATGCACGGCGGAAATCGCGGCATCCTTCGCTTCGATATGGCTGACGCGCGCATTCAATTCCAGCGTGCCGCCTAAATCCTGAAACAGTCGCAGCATGCCCTGTACCAGCGCGCCGGTGCCGCCGCGCGGAAACCAGACGCCCCATTCCCGCTCCAGCGCATGGATCAGCGTATAGATTGAAGAGGTAGCGAAGGGGTTGCCGCCAACCAGCAGAGAGTGAAAAGAGAAAGCCTGCCGCAGCTTTTCATCCTCAATAAAACTCGCCACCTTGCTGTAGACGCTGCGCCACGCCTGCAGACGCGCCAGCTGAGGGGCGGCGCGCAGCATATCGCGAAACGAAAGAAAGGGTACGGTGCCGAGCTTAAGATAGCCTTCGGCGAACACCGCGCGCGAGTAATCGAGAAAGCGCTGATAGCCTGCTACGTCGCGCGGATTGAATTTACGGATCTCCGCCTCCAGCCGCGCCTGATCGTTGTCATAGCTAAACACCTCGCCCGACTCCCAACAGAGCCGGTAGAAGGGTGTGACCGGCAGCAGCTCAACGTAGTCGCGCATCGATTTGCCCGCCAGCGTGAACAGCTCTTCGATGGCGCTGGGGTCGGTAATAACCGTGGGGCCCGCATCAAACGTAAAGCCCTGGTCCTGATAAACATAAGCGCGGCCGCCTGGCTTGTCGCGCTGCTCCAGCAGTCGCGTTGGAATGCCTGCCGCCTGCAGGCGAATCGCCAGCGCCAGTCCGCCAAATCCTGCGCCAATTACCGTGGTCTGCTTCATCGTGATGTTCTTCGTCCAGAAGGTTGAGTGAGAATAGCCTGTATCGCCGCCAGCACCGGCACCGGCGGTTTGCCGCTAAGAATGCGCGCCCGGTCGGCCCAGGTTAGCCGCCCGGCGTAAAATCGGGCAATCAACCCCTCCGGCAGACCATAAAAACGCTGCATGACGCGCCAGCGTTGATCCGCATCAGCGGCCAGAAACAGCATGCGGTTAAGCATGCGAAAGAAGCCCTGTTCCCGCCACGCCGCCTGGGCGAAGCGGTGAATACGCGGGGCAAGCGCGTCAGGCGAAAAATTCTGCTCCGTCGCCAGCGCGTCCGCCAGCGACGCCGCCAGCGGTAACGAATAGCCGGTGGTGGGATGGAAAAGCCCGGCGCGCAGGCCGACACAGGGCTGACGATGATGCCAGAAACGTTCGAAGTCGCCCGCCAGCGTAATCGGCAGCGCGCCGCGCTCTTCACGTATCAGCGTCGCCAGCTGCCAGCCCTGTCGGGCGGCGTAATCGCAGATATTCTGACGCGCCTGCGCCGCCGCCAGCGAGGCGTCGTCAATGTAGTGCGTATCTTCGATCAGCAGACGCGTCGGCGAGAGCGGCAGCGTATAGACGAAACGATAGCCGCCCTGCTGGTCGACGGTAGCGTCCATCAGAATCGGCCCTTCAAGCTGATGAGGCTGGCTCAGCGTCCACTCCTGACCCACAAAGGCCTGAAAGCCGATCTGCAGAGCGGCGTCGGGCTGATAGCCGCGACCGTCAATCACGGCGCGGGCGCGCAGCACTTCGCCGCTGGCGAGCTGAACGTGGTCAGGCCCGCAGCAGGCGACGGTCTGATTAAGCCGCAGCGCGTCGCCGAGCGCTGCGCGCAGCACCTCGTCAAAGCGCGATGAGGTTACGCAAAAATAGCCGCTGTCGAGCTGGCGCGTCAGCTGTGGAAAGCGCACTTCGTAGTGCGGCCAGTGGTGCGCCACCAGCGGCGCAATCCACTGATGCTGCTGGTCGCTGAGGTCGTCTGCGTGAAAGCACCAGGTATGATTGCCGCCCGCTCTGGCGTCGGCATCCAGTACCAGCACGCGCAGATCTGGCTGCTGCTGTTTAAGGCGCAGCGCCAGCAGACCATTCGCCAGCCCCGCCCCCAGCAACAGCAGATCATACTGCGATGTCATAATTTTTCTCCGCGCGAACTGGCTGGCGCGTCAGCAGCGCGCGCTCAGTGATATCGGCCGCGCGTTCAACGCCGCCGCAGGCTGCCAGCTGCGGCTGCAGCAGCGACATACGCTGTTTAATCGCCTGGTCTTCCAGCAAGCGACTCAGGCGGCGCGCAATCTGATGGCTGGTGGCGAAGCGCGAGGCGCGAATGCCCAGCCCATGGTGCGTCAGGCGCGCGGCGATGCCGGGCTGGTCAAAGGCGAGCGGGATCGCCAGCAGCGGCGTTCCCTGTGCTACAG
This sequence comes from Pantoea sp. YU22, assembly GCF_003970755.1. Taxonomy (NCBI): domain Bacteria; kingdom Pseudomonadati; phylum Pseudomonadota; class Gammaproteobacteria; order Enterobacterales; family Erwiniaceae; genus Pantoea; species Pantoea sp. YU22. The sequence goes on from NZ_RYDU01000012.1 coordinate 30,302, forward strand.
CGTCCAGCACCGTATTCAGGCCGCCATGGGTGATCGCCACGTCCGCCTGCGCCAGCGCGGCGCGCTGATCGACAAAAGCGGCGACCTGTGCCGCCCCTGCGCGCACTAATTTGCGCGCCTGGAAATCGCTCAGGCCGCCGCAGTGGGCGATCAACAGCTCTGCCTGCAGTTCGCGGCAGGCTTTCGTCAGGGTTTTAAACAGCCCATAGCGGCCACCCTGCAGCGTGCCGAGAGAGGCGAAAATGCGCGGCTGTTTGCCGTCGCTAAACAGCGGCGTCGCGGTTGATGCCGCAGGATCGCGCAGCGGGCCGGTCGCATGAAAGTGCGCGGGCAGCTCACGGCGCGGAAAGTCGAGCGCGTGCGGCAGCTGGCTAATCTGCGCCAGCGGCGACAAACATTGATGCGGCTGGCGTTCGCCTGCGAGGCCAAAGGCGCGGGCATAGTGCGCCAGCACGCGATCGTGGCTGCGCATCAGCCAGTCATAGATTTTTTCGCTGGAGGCGAATCGCTCCCGCGCGGCGCTGCTGGTCCCCCACAGAAAAGGCATCACCGGCAGCGGGAAATGCGCTTCGCGGTTCACGGGCAGGGCGCAGGCGACCGACACGAAGGGCAGCTGCATCGCCTCCGCCACCAGCCCGCCGGCGGGTGCCATCTGGTCGACAATCAGGCCATCCACCGCCAGCGAACGCAGCGCGTCGGGCAGTTCGCGGCACAGCATATCGGTGCTGCTGGCCATATCGCCGATCAGACGCAGAATACCTAAACCGCCAGGGTGCGCTGCCAGCTGCAGCGTGCGATCGAGCGTGCCAACAGGGTGCGTTTCCAGCCCGACGGCGTGAAAATTGATGGCCGTATTGTTAAGCAGCGCGGCGGCATCCGCCTGCTGGATAAAGGTGACGCGATGGCCCCGCGCTATCAGCGTTTGCGCCAGCGCCTGCAGCGCGCGCATATGGCTGTAAAAGGGCGGCACGATCGCCGCGAAATGGCTCATTGCCTCTCTCCGCTGCGCTGCAGCGGCGCGAGGCGCAGCTCACGCAGGTTTGCGCTGCCGGTACAGAAGCAGACGACCCGCAGCTGTTCGATCAGCGTCTGAAAGTGCGTAATAACCGCGTCGGCAGAGTGCAGGGCGCTGCTGAGCACCGCCGCAGCCTGGCCGACGATATCCGCGCCCAGCCGCAGCGCTTTCGCCGCATCGATGCCGTCGCGAATGCCGCCGGAGGCGATAAGCGGCATAGCGGGCAGCCTGTCGCGCACTGCGCGCAGCGCTTCGTCGGTCGGGATGCCCCAGTCGGCGAAGGCCATCGCCACCGCGCGCTGCTGCGCGTTGCTGGCTCGCTCGCCCTCAACCGCCGCCCAGCTGGTGCCGCCTGCGCCCGCTACATCGATCATGCTGACGCCCGCTTCGGCGAGCCGCTGTGCGACCTGCGGCGAGATGCCCGCTCCCACTTCTTTCACCACCACCGGCACGGGCAGCGACTTCACCAGCTGCGCAATCGCCTCGAGCACGCCGCGCCAGTCGCGATCGCCGCCGCGCTGCAAGGCCTCCTGCAGGGGATTCAGATGGACGATCAGCGCATCCGCTTCAATCATGCTTACCGCGTTGAGCGCCAGTCGGCGGCCCTGTTCGCCCAGGATCTGCGCCGCGCCAAGGTTCGCCAGCAGCGGGATATCGGGAGCGATACGGCGCAGATCGCGCGTCAGGCCAAAGTTGTTTTCGCTTTCCAGCGCCACGCGCTGCGAGCCTACCCCGAGCGCCAGGCCAAGCGTCTGCGCCGCCTCGGCGAGATGGTGATTGATCGCGCGCGCACGCGTTGCGCCGCCGGTCATCGAACTGATAAGAAAAGGGGCCTGCATGCTGCGGTTGAACAGACGGGTGCGCAGATCGATCTGATCCAGATGCAGCTCCGGCAGGGCGCAGTGGGTGAAATGCCAGCGGGCGAAGCTGCCCGGTGCCGGCGTGGTGTTACGCAGAACAATGTCCAGATGATCGTTTTTGCGTTTCGTCAGGTCCGTGTCCTTCATTGCTGCTCCATATACTCAGACGGGAAACGCGCGGTCAGCCGACCATAGCGAGTTTTTTTTCGAACCAGGCCTGCACAAAATGCCGGGTGGAGTAGCCGCTGCTGCAGGCGGAGGCGAGATGGCGGTCGGCGCGCCGCAGATGATCGCGCAGGCGTTTTTCGACCACTTTGCTGCCCAGCATATTGACCAGCGTTGATTTCCCCACGTCCTGATGCGCATCTTTTCCGGTGTCGCTCTGTCCGTCGCTCAGATCGTCCAGCAGCTGAAACGCCTGGCCAAGATCCCGCGCGAAGCGGTGCAGCTTTTCACGCGACTCCAGCGGCGCGCCAGCAACAACGGAGGCCATCTGCATCGCCGCGCTAAACAGCGCGCTGGTTTTAAAATGATTGGTGAGCTGAATAGCGTCAGCGCTGCGCGGCTGTGCGCCTTCGGTCAGATCGCGGAACTGTCCCTGCACCAGGCCCTGAATGCCGACAGAGTGGGAGAGTTCAGCCACGGCCTGCGTCTTCGCCTGGCTGCTGATGCCGTCGGCCAGCGCAATCACGCCAAAGGCGCGGCTCAGCAGGGCGACGGCCGCAAGGATCGCGACCGGTTCGCCGAACTGACGATGAATTGTCGGACGACCGCGCCGCAGTTCGGCATCGTCCATACAGGGAATATCGTCGAGTATCAGTGAGGCGGCATGCACCATTTCAATGGCGCAGGCGAGGTCCAGCAGACCGCTGAGTTCATCGCGGTAGCCAAGGTCGTGAGCAGCCAGCATCAGCAGCACCGGCCGAATACGTTTACCCGGCGCCAGCGCGCCTTCGCGCATGGCGAGACCCACGCAGTCGCGTTCGCTTTCCACAGGCAGCAGCCGATCGAGACGCTGCTCGATACTGGTCAGTAATATCAGGGGATCGCTGGGGATGAGGGTAAGATCTCTTTCAGCAAAAATGGTCATGATGGCAGTCCTTACTTGCAGGTGAGCGTCGGCCTGTCGTGATTGCAATGAACAAAGTGGCGCTAAAGGAGCCATCATTAAAAAGCAGTGCGATTATTTTTAGAGCCGCCGCGAACTTAGCGTGGTTGTTTTGTTTTGACGCGGCGGTGAAATAAAGCGTAGTCGAGAATTTTCGGGCTGAAAGGCAAAACGGGAATAAGTGGCAATAAAACAATAATTTTACTCACGAACTAAGTGCGGTCTCGGAGGGTGACGGCTCGCTGGTAAGCAGCTGATTAAGCAAAGCGACAGCCTGTTGAACCTCCTGCGGCGTCAGGGCGCCATCTTTGGCAAAGCGAACGATTCCTTGCCTGTCCAGCAGAACGACGGCGGAGCCGTGCGGCGTCAGTTGCCAGCTGTTTTGCGCTACGCCGCTGCTGTCGATAACAAAGTGTTGCCAGGGCGCGTCACGTTTACTCGATTTGATGCTGCGCTCGACGAAAATGGCGCTGCCGGGGATCGCGTCGTCGGTATTGACGATGGTGGTGGTCTGAAAGCGGCTGCGCGGAAAGTTTGCCTGCTGGATCGCAGCGATCAGCGGCGCGTTTTGCTCTTTGGCCGAAAGCCGTCCCGCAACGTGAATGACCATGCGCACTTTGCCGGTCAGCGACTGGCTGCTCCAGCGCTGATAGCCCAGCATTTCATGCTGCAGCACCAGTTCGCCTTCGTTAGCGATAAAAACCGGGGGAAGGGGTTTTCCCGTTTCAAAAGTATGCGCGCCGGCAAGGCAGGGGAAAAGCAAGGGGATAAGCAGCAGGAAGGGTTTCACGTATCCTCGCAAGCAGAAGAGAAGAGCCTCAAGCCTGGGCGAAGAAGCGCCGCTTCGCCAGTCAGGAAAATATGAATTTTTACGCCTGGGTCAAAAATTAATCACTTGTTCACTGCGCCAGATCAAACAACTCGCTCTAAAAGGAATCGAAGATGCAGATATACATTCGCAAAAGGAGACGGATATGAAAAGTGAGTTAATGACGCTTTCAGAATTTGCACGTTACCTTGGCGTATCGCCGCTGAGGCTGGTTCGTGCCTACTGTAATCGGGGATCGCTGGAGGGTGTGCCGCTGCCGGAACCAATGGAAAATGTGGCGTTCAGGGAACGCTGCTGGTCGCGTGAGGAGGTGCGCCAGTTCAGACACCGGCTGCAGCGAGTTCAACACCATACATAACAAAAAACAGATAGCGCTGAGGTTGATCCGCGCGGTAATACGGGCAGCACAGCCGGTTGCAAAAAGGCGCAGGGCCTTTCGGCGCGACCGGCCATGCTGCCCGTATTTTATCAAGGTGCCACAGGCTGTAGAAACGGCCGCGCGGTTTCAACTGCCGCTGATGGTGCCGCTCATCACGCCGGTCGCTTGCGCATCCACCAGGAAACAGATTAGCGTGGCGTCGCGCTCGGCGGTCACAGCGGGTAGCGCTTCGGTATCGCCAGCCACATCCCCTTTATGCAGACGCTGACCATCCAGGTTCACCACGCCGTTCAGCACTGCCAGCCAGGGCGCGAAGCCCGGGATAGCGGGCACATCAAGGGTTTTACCCCGTTCCAGACGAATATCGTAAATATGAATCGCCTGGCGCAGCGTCAGCGGCGCGGCGCTGCCTTCCGGGCCCGCCAGCCATGTCCAGGCATTGTGGGTGATGCCGTCAGCACGTTCCAGCAGCTGAGTTTTCGCTGCGCCGCCAGCACGGGCCGGGCGGATAAACGCCTGCAACACTTCCGCTTCAATCAGCGGCGCAGACTCCTCGTGTCGCAGTCCTTCACCCGCATTCACCACCATGACGCGTTTCGCCGACAGCGGCGTACGTTCGCCGCTGGGGTCGGTATGCTGCACCGATCCGCGCCAGACGTAGCTCAGGATGTCGTCATTAACGTGCTCATGCATCGGGATGCGTGCCCCGAGTTTTAGCGTCGTCATATCGACAATCGCCAGCGGCCCGAAGCGTTCACCCGGACGCAGGCGGCGAATGGTAAAAGGACCATATTCAAATAGCTGGCCGCGATGGGCACGTACGACGTTCATCATCTTCTCCCGTTATAAGGTTACAGAGGGATAATAAACCCGCTGGAAAAGATGAGAAGGGGGGAGATTTGCCGAGAGAGTTCAACTTTTTTGAACAAGCTGCCCGCCCTTGCGGACGGGCAGCCTGCGGTTTTATTTGCCCTGCTCGTCGCTTTCGCCGAGGAAGAAATACCACAGCGGAATCGACATCAGACCGGTAAAGACCGAGGTATAGAGGAGCACCATCAGCGCCTGAGTAACGTACATCATCAGCGACCAGTCGCTAAAGGCGATATGGTACTGATCGACCACGCCGCTGATAATGGCTTTACCCATCACCGTGCCGACAATCAGCCACAAAATCACCACGCTGCGCAGGAAATAACGCATCTCTTTCTGTTTGGCGGCAAAGCGACCGCGCACGATACCGAGCGGGGATTGTTGATCCAGCGGCGTCTCCGGCTGCGGCAACGCGGCGCGCTGCGCCCGCCGCCAGCGCAGCAGATCGAGCCCGATAAAGACCAGCAGGCTGGCACCCATCACCGGCAGCGCCCAGCCCAGCGCCAGGGCCAGGATCAGCGACGCGCCCTGCGCATAGCGCGGCATCGCCAGCCAGGCGGTGAAGAGCGTCTGCGCGGGATTCTGCACGGGCAGTGCCGGACGGCGAATCCACCACATGCGGTAGCCCAGCGCGATCATGGCGCACAGCCCAAAGCCGAACAAGGCCAGCAGCAGCTGATTTGGCAAGCCGAACAGCACGCCCATATGCGCATCGACACCCCAGCGCGTCAGCTTCGCCACCAGCGGGAAGTGCGCGAATTCAACGCGATCGACGATAGCGAAACTGGCAGGGTCTACGGAAACGGCATCAACCTGACTCGGCCAGCTGCGATCGATCTCGCTGACCGTCCAGGCCTGGCCGCTCTCTTTCGGCTGGCGCATTTCGACTCTGGCGGCATGAATATCATTGCGGCGCGCGGCGTTTAGCACGCTGTCCCAGTCGGCGTCAGGGGCGTTCGCCGCTTTGGCCGGCATGGCGGGCATCGCCATATTGCTCATATCCATACCGTCCATCTGCGGCATTGCATGATGATCGGCATGCGGATCGGCGGTGGCAGCGGGCGCGCTATCGTCCAGCGCGGTGCGTACCTGCGGCGTCAGCCAGCCGAAATCGCTGCGCATTTTATCAATATTGCCGCCCGCCCACTGCGACCAGGTCAGGCCCGTGACGGAGAAGAACACCAGGCCCAGCGCCAGCACGAGGCCGAGCGTGATATGCCAGTGACGAGCAAAGGCAAAACTGGAAGCGCGTTTTTTCGCCTGCCGGCGCGGTCGCGTGCCGAGCCACAGCACCAGTCCCCCCAGCGCGGCGACCCAGAGCCAGGAGGCGGCCAGCTCGCTGTAGAGGCGGCCAAAGTCGCCCAGCAGCAGGCCCCGATGCAGCTCATCCAGCCACATCCGCAGCGGCAGCACACCGCTGGTGCCGTAAACCGTCATATCGCCCTTAACCTGTAAGGTATAGGGATCGATAAACACCGATCGCGACTCTGACGGGCCGAGATCGCTCTGGCTGAACTGCACGCGCGTGGTGTCCTGCGCGCCGGGGGCCGGACGCACCGCATAAATACGCGCGCCCTCGCCAATATAGCGACGCGCCGCCGTAATCTGCGCCGAAAGCGGCTTCGCCACGCCCTGCGCCTCGGTGGTCAGCGCGGAAGAGTAGAGGACATTCTCAATCTGCGGGGTCAGTACATACAGCGTGCCGGTTAGCGCCGCGATAAAAATAAAAGGGGCGATAAACAGCCCGATGTAAAAGTGCAGGCGGCGTAGCAAATTAAACAGCGAGCCGTGCGGCCGTGCCGTTTCCCGAATTGATGACATAGCACATCCATTTTTATTCAGTTAAAGACGAACCCGTTTCCGCCGCGTCACACAGCAGAAAAGCAGGCATTCTGATTAAAAAAAGCGCAGCGGGAAGGCGGGGCGCGAGGCCGGTAAACGCGGCGTTCTCGTCGGCGTAGCGGCGGCTCTGCGCGCCGCGTCGGTGGCGGCGCACGCGAGATCAGCATCATGAGCCAGAGCAGGGGAACCGCGTTCCAGATCATCAGCGGCACATGCACCAGCAGATCGCAGTAGCCGCAGGCGAAACCCTCGTCGGTGGAAATCATATGTCCTGAGGGCATCATCATGTCGCCGTCCATGTGATGCATCATGGGCATAGCATCGTCGCTGTGCGACATCATCATCTGGGCGGGCATCGCGCTGTTGTGGCGCGCCATCAGATCCTTAGACACCACAGGCGCGACGAACAGCAGCAGCACCGCCAGGATAGCCAGGCAGGCGCTGAGTCGCTGTTGCAACGGGGTGAAAAAGGTCATGAAAACATCACTGGCTGGTAAACGTCAGGCGCTATTTTACCGCGTTACGGCCCTGAACGGGGCTAAATCTGTAAAAAATCTTACGGCTGCTGTTTACACCTGTAACATCCGCGCCGGCTGCGTCAGAAAACCGAGCTGCCGAGACGCTCGCTGAGCAGCTCCAGCGCGGCCGTTCCCGTCAGAGAGTTGCCGATGGCATCCAGCCCTGGCGACCAGACCGCAATGCTCATTTTGTGGGGAATAATCGCGATAATGCCGCCGCCGACGCCCGATTTGGCTGGCATGCCGACGCGCCAGGCGAATTCGCCCGCGCCGTCATACATACCGCTGGTGATCATCAGCGCGTTAATCTGTCTCGCCTGTCGCGGGGTAATAAACGGCGAGCCATCCGCTGCTTTGCCCTGATTCGCCAGATAAACAAAGCTGCGCGCCAGCTCGACGCAGCTCATAGAGAGCGAGCAGTAGTGAAAATAGGTCTGCATCACCTCGCTGACGTTGTTATGGAAGTTGCCGAATGACTTCATCAGCCAAGAAATAGCGGCGTTGCGCGCCGAATGTTCATACTCAGAGCGGGCCACCTGTCGGTCATAGTTGATATCGGGCTGACCGCTCAGCCGGCGCACAATCTCCAGCATCCGCTGGCGCGGCGCGGTCAGGCGCGTTTCCAGCATATCGCACACCACCAGCGCGCCCGCATTGATAAAAGGATTACGCGGCTTGCCCTGTTCCAGCTCCAGCTGCACCAGCGAGTTAAACGGCTGACCGGAAGGCTCTTTGCCGACGCGCTGCCAGATTTCGTCGTCGCTATAGCGCGTGAGCGCGACGCTTAGCGACAGCACTTTGGAGATGGACTGAATAGAGAAGCGGGTCTGCGCGTCGCCCGCCTGCCAGGTCTGACCGTCGGGGGTAGCGATGGCGATCCCCAGCGCGTGCGCAGGCACCTCGGCCAGCGCCGGAATATAGCTGGCGACCTTGCCGCGTGCGGTAAGCGGACGAACCTGCTCCAGAATCTCTTCCAGTAGCGCATTGCTGAGTTCGGGCACGAGTGAATCTCCTTTTCTGAGGCGTCTGGCGCCGGATAATGAACGCGTGCCGACGCCGAATCAATGCAGCGGATGCAAATTTTGTGAAATCTTCCACGCAATCCTGCGGCCGCGACGTTAACTCACCTGCTCAACGCCGGTCCGCAAGCCATCGGACGCGGCGACTCACTGCATTTGCCTGGCGCTGCCAGCCAGCGGCGCGAGCAGCATTTGCATAAAACTCAGGGCCGCCAGAAGCGTGAGCGGTAGCGTCCAGTCACCGCTCTGCTCATGCACGATGCCAAAGAACAGCGGGCCAAGCGCCGCCAGCGCATAGCCTACGCACTGCGCCATACCCGAAAGCTGCGACGCCTGGCGATGATCGCGCGCGCGCAGGTTAAACAGCGACAGGCAGAGCACCAGTGAGGCACCTGCGCCCAGACCGGCAATAATCAGCCACAGCGCGGCTAAACGCGGCAGAAGCAACAGCCCCAGCACGCCGCAGAAAATAGCGGCTGAGGCGACGAACGCCGTCAGACGCGCATCGCGCAGACGCTTCAGCGCCACCATACAGCCGAGGTTGGCAAGGATCGCAATCGCCTGATAGAGAAACAGCAGCCAGCCAGCTTCCGCCTGGCTGTAACCTTTCGCCTGCGCGTAGGGGGTAAACCAGTCGATCAGGGTATAAAACGCCAGCGACTGCAGCGCCATAAACAGCGATACCTGCCAGCCGATGCCTGAGCGCCAGGGCGTCGCGCCGACAGCGGAGAGGGCGTGCGTCGCACCTGACCGATGCGCCGCGCGCGGCGTCAACAGCGGCAGCCAGGCGAGCAGCGCCACCAGACCTGGCACCGCCCAGACGCCGAGCGAAAGCCGCCAGCCCGCTTCAGACCAGGTCGCGAGCGGTACGGCAACGCCCGACGCCAGGCTGGCGGTCAGCGACATGGTGGCGGCATAAAGCCCGATATATTTTGCGGTATGGTGCGTAAAGTCGCGTTTGATCAGCGGCGGCAACAGCACGTTAGCAGCAGCGATCCCGGCGCTGAGCATAAACGTGCCGGTCCAGAGCGCGGCCTCATCAGGGAGCCAGCGCACAAGCGATCCCAGCGTCGTCAGCAGCAACGCCACCCACAGACTGCGCTCCAGCCCGTAGCGATTGCCCAGCACGGCGGCAACCGGCGCCAGCGCGGCGAACATCATTAAAGGAATAAAATTGAAAAAGCCCGCTGCCGCGGCGCTCAGGCCAAAAGCGGAGCGAATGTTTTCCAGCACCGGGCCAACGGCGGTTATGGGCGCACGCAGGTTTGCAGCGGTCAGTAGTATAACCAGCAGGAAAAAGCCAGGTTGGGAAAAGCGCGAAGCGCATACAGCAGAGATTTGTCGCAGGGTCATAAGATCCGCATCACAAAATGCGGCCAGGCCGCTGTGGTGCGTTGGTTGACGTTAACGCTTACGCACCGGCGAAGAGGGCCGGTGTCTGCGCGCTACTCTAATCACTGATGTCGCACCTGTAAAGTCGCTCCCGCCTGGCTATTCACGCCTGGCTGCGCCTGCATAGCGCAACGGCGGCAGGCGCGTCAGATTATTTGCTTCCCCCTGACGCCGCGCGGCGTAATAAGCGAGGCGATAATCCATTCGTGTTTTTTATAATGCTCAGGTCGTTTGTTCGCTATTTAACAGCGGCGGCCGTTCCGCCAAAATTAAGATTAATCCTTATTAATCAAACCATTTTTGCTCCGCGCTTCGTTTTTATTAAATTTGCGCAATTGTACTTAGCAACTATTATTAATTTCTGTAGCGTCCTGGCCAGGAAAACAATCATCTGATTTGATAAGAGGAACCTGTAATGGCGATTAAAACACTGGTAGATCTTTTTATTCACGATCTTTCCGATGTCTATAGTGCAGAAAAACAGATCACTCGTGCCCTGCCGAAAATGGCGCGCGCTGCATCAGACGAATCATTGAAAGCGGCGTTTGAAGCGCACCTGGAAGAGACGCGCGGACAAATTGAACGTCTGGACCAAATTGTTGAAAAAACTGAAGAACTGCGCATTCGCCGTATGAAATGCCACGCTCTGGAAGGCCTTGTTGAAGAGGCTCAGGAGATCATCGATTCCGTCGAGGCTGGCCCGGTTCGCGATGCCGGTCTGATTGGTGCCGCGCAGAAAGTTGAACACTACGAAATTGCTACATACGGCACGCTGGCCGCAATGGCGAAAAGACTGGGCTTTGACGAAGCGGCTAAATTGCTGGCCGAAACGCTGCAGGAAGAAAAAGCTACGGATGAAAAACTGAATATGATCGCTGAGAAAACCAGCTAATTATCTGACGTGATGAAATCCGTCTTTTGCAGCATTCTCATTTTTCAAAGAGGTGAATCATGACACACGAAGAGAATTATCTGGCCTGGCTGAAAGATGCTCACGCTATGGAAAAGCAAGCTGAAAGCATGCTGGAAAAAATGGCGTCTCGTCTTGAACACTATCCCGATTTAAAAGCGCGGATTCAGCAGCATATTGAAGAAACGCGCCAGCAGCAGACGTTGCTACAGTCCGTTATCGACCGTAATGATACCTCCCATTCCGCCTTTAAGGACGCCATGGGCAAACTTTCCGCGATGGGTCAGGCGATGGGCGGCATGCTCGCCGACGACGAAGTGGTGAAAGGCGCTATCAGCGGTTATGTATTCGAGCAGTTTGAAATCGCAAACTACACCTCGCTAATCGCCGCGGCGCAGCTGGTAGGCGACCAGGAAGGCGTGCGCATTTTTGAGCAGATTCGTGAACAAGAGATTGCGATGGCGGAATGGTGCCTGACGCATCTGCCAGACGTGACGCAGCAGTTTATGACGCGTGACGCGGCTGAAGGCGTTGAAGCAAAAAAATAACGCTAAAGCCAGGCCCTCTCCAGTCAGAGGGGGCTACATCCAACTGGAAAGGAATGAGCAATGTTCAGACACGTAAAGAAACTGCAATATACAGTCCGTGTTGAAAAGCCCAATCCAGGACTCGCCAATTTGCTGCTTGAGCAGTTTGGCGGTCCGCAGGGCGAACTCGCTGCGGCATGTCGCTATTTTACTCAGGGCCTTGGCGATGACGATCCAGGCCGTAAAGATATGCTGATGGATATCGCGACGGAAGAGTTGAGCCACCTGGAGATCATCGGCTCGCTGGTGGGGATGCTGAACAAAGGCGCGAAAGGTCAGCTGGCTGAAGGCACAGAGGAAGAGGGCGAGATTTATCGCAACATCACCGGTGCCGGTAACGACAGCCATTTGACCTCGCTGCTTTACGGCGGTGGTCCGCCGCTGACCAACTCTGGCGGTGTGCCATGGACTGCGGCTTATATCGATACCATCGGCGAAGTGACCGCTGACCTGCGTTCGAATATCGCTGCTGAAGCGCGCGCAAAAATCCTTTACGAGCGTCTTATCAATATGACCGACGACGTCGGCGTAAAAGATGCCCTGGGCTTTTTGATGACGCGTGAAGTCGCGCACCAGATCTCGTTTGAAAAAGCGCTCTACTCAATTCGCAACAATTTCCCACCGGGTAAATTGCCGCCAATCGAGCAGTATTCCAATGTCTACTACAACATGTCGGCGGGTGAAGGCGATATTCGCGGTAGCTGGAATTCTGACGAGAACTTTGAGTATGTGGCCGATCCGGCGCCAGCGGTTGATGGCGGCGACGGCGAGGCGACAGTGGTCACCTTGCCATCCGATCAGAAGACCGACCTGCTTAATATGGCTAGCCGTACCGCATCCGATCGCAGCCTGAACCCGACTACGGGCGCTGAACTGGGCTCGACGCTGGGTGAAGCAAACCAGATTAACCCGGATAAACCGCGTTCGTAATCCCCCTCGCGTCAGTCAGGCTGCTGACTGACGCGATTTCCCTCTCTTTATTGATTCTTCTGGACGGGCGTTACGCCGCTTCCACTATCTCGTATCAATGAAATTCCGGTTCAGGAAAATGACCACAGTCGTTCTGGCTAGGGGTGGTGCCTGGCTGGCAGGTTTGCTGTCGCGTTTCAGCGGAAGGCACCGGTTTTTCCGGCGCCATGGGGCCTGACCGACAGGCGCTAAGCAGGGTAACAAACAGGGCTAAAGCAACAAAACGCATATCCGCTCCTTGTGATGACATGAAGTAAGCAAACAAACGTCGGTGGTCAGCTACGGGACCAGAGGCGTACAGATAAGTGTAGCTGGCGGCAGGAAAAGGTCTATAAATCAGCATGAAGCCGCACGGCGGCTTGCAGGATCAGAACAGGGCGAACATCAGGGCAACGGGAAAGCTCATCGGCCAGGTGGCGCCGACCAGGAAGGCGCTCAGCGCCCGAATCGACAGCTTATCCTTTGCGATAAAAAAGGTGATTAGCGTGGCGATCGTTGCCATAACCGCATAGAACACCAGCATATGTTGATAGAGGCTCATAAATACTCCGCATCGTTATAGTGGTTTTGCTGCGCACTATGCGGAAAATAGTGATCCAGATCAAGCAAAAAGCCGTGACTTTCTTAAAGAAATTGATGGGGTTGCTCACAGCGGCTAAGCGCGAGCGATTTCAGGCTGAAATTTGGCAGGAAAAACGCGCCGGTTCCTTCAGGCGCGGGGGTTATAGACGCGAACGCGCGTGGCGAATTTAGCTTAAATCAGAGAAAGCGTTGCTCAATATCACGCCAGCTATCGACACGCGCGTAGCCAGTTTCCTGCTGATTTTGCGCAGTGGTGAACAGCACGCCTTCGCCCGTGAACTGCGCGAAGTGTTGCGGGTCAGCATCAATCAAATAATCCGCGTTCAGAATGCCTTTGCTGCTGCAACAAACGATATTCATTGGGTTGATAAACGGAAAGTTCGCTTTAAGCCACTCCAGCTTTGCGGCCAGCGAGCGCGGAAACTCCACCGCCGCGGTGGTGATAAAAATTTCATACTCCTGCGACAGGCGTTCTATTACCCGCTGCGCGTCAGGCAAGGCAGGCAGTCCGGCATAAAAACTCTCTTCGCCGATCAGTTCTTCAATCTCCTGAAACAGCGCCGGGCGCGACTGTTGTGGTTTTGCTGCGTCCAGTGAATCTGCCTGTGCCTCTTGTGAAGCGGCGTCAGGCGTAAATTTGTGGTTCAAGTCGATAATGACTTCATCCATCTCGATGGCGATACGTTTCATGGTTTCCTCTGGTCAATCGTCAAGCCAAGGCGGCTAGAATAACAGCAGTGCGGCTCCGCTTGTAGTCTCAGCAGAAATGCTGATCAGGCAGGTGGTTTAATCACCAATTGAAGCCTGTTATATCGCCAGTTACTGTGAGATGCGCCAGAAGCAGGAAAAAGAAAAGAGAAATGCCGCCCTGACAGGCGGCATTGCGGCTTAGCTTTGCAGATAAAGGGCTTTGATCGCCTCCAGGGTCGCTTCGCGCGGGTTACCGCCGGTACAGACATCGTCCAGCGCCGCCTGCGCCAGCGCCGGTACGTCATCCTGCTTAAGGCCGACGTCGCGCAGCGAAGCCGGAATGCCTACGTCGCGGCAAAGCTGTTTTACCGCCGCGACCGCTGCCTGGCGCGCCTGCGCGAGCGATAGCGTCTCCACGTCGGATACGCCCATCGCGCGCGCAATATGGCGATATTTCTCGCCGGTATAGTCTGCGTTCCACGCCATTACCTGAGGCAGCAGGATGGCGTTAGCGACGCCGTGCGGCACGTTATAAAACGCGCCCAGCGGGTGCGCCATACCGTGCACCAGCCCCAGCCCGACATTGGAAAAGCCCATGCCTGCCACGTACTGACCCAGCGCCATCTGCTCTACTGCTTCTATATCGCCTTTTACGGCATCGCGCAGCGACTGGCTGATGATTTCAATGGCGTTGAGATGCAGCATATCGGTCAGCTTCCATGCGCCGCGCGTAATATAACCTTCAATGGCATGCGTCAGCGCATCGATGCCGGTTGCCGCTTTGAGCGAGGGCGGCATGCTGGCCATCATTTCCGCGTCGATGATAGCTACCACGGGAATATCGTGCGGATCGATGCAGACAAATTTACGGCGCTTTTCTTCATCGGTAATGACGTAGTTAATGGTGACTTCCGCCGCGGTGCCGGCGGTGGTTGGAATAGCGATCAGCGGAACGCTGGGATTACGCGTCGGCGCGAAACCTTCCAGGCTGCGCACATCCGCGAACTCAGGGTTATTAATAATAATACCGATCGCTTTGCTGGTATCCTGCGGCGAACCGCCGCCAATGGCGATAAGATAGTCCGCTTCAGCGCGTTTAAATATCTCAACGCCGCGCTGCACGACGGCGATGGTGGGGTTCGGCACGACCTCGTCATAGAGCGCCCAGTGAAGCTGGTGCGCATCCATCAGCTCGGTCACGCGCTTCACGGCACCAGCGGCGACCAGCGCCTTATCGGTCACGATCAGCGCCTTCATCAGGCCGCGTCGTTTGACCTCCTCCGGCAGATGACGGATCGCGCCTGCGCCAAAAAAGGCGGTCTCATTCAGAATCATACGTTGTGTCATAGTCACATCCTTATTAGCAAAATTCCTCCTACCTTCCCGCTTAAGCGCGCTGCGATTCTGCCAGATACGTCACATTCCTGCCGGGATACAATTGATAAAAATCAACAAATTAGCAGTTGGCAGCCCGCGTCAGCGACGAGGCCGTGCTTTTACGATGCGACGTAAAGCCATTCCTGCCAGGCAACTTTCTCATCCTCTGTTAGCCTCAATGGGAGCATTAAGGATTTAACCAACGGAGGAAATGATGGCGAAACCGCAAAATCATGGCTGGAGACTGGCCTCGCGCCCGCACGGTAAACCTGTTCTGGAGAACTTCGAGTTCGGCGAATTACCTTTGCCGTCGCTGGAGGAGGGCGATCTGCTGCTGCGTACCATCTATCTGTCGCTCGATCCCTATATGCGTGGCCGGATGAGCGATGCGAAATCCTATGCTGAACCGGTGAAGCTGGGCGATGTGATGGTCGGCGGCACGGTCAGCCGCGTAGTAGAGTCGCGCCATGCTGATTTCCAGCCCGGCGACTGGGTGCTTTCCAGCGGCGGCTGGCAGGCTTATTCCGTTTCGCCCGCCTCGGCGGTAAGAAAGCTGGGCAACGATCTGGCGAACCCTTCCTGGGCGCTTGGCGTACTGGGCATGCCCGGTTTTACCGCCTATATGGGCCTGCTGGACATTGGCGAACCGCAACCGGGCGAAACTCTGGTGGTGGCCGCAGCGACCGGGCCGGTAGGCGCCACGGTAGGGCAGATCGGCAAGAAAAAAGGGTGCCGTGTGGTGGGCATCGCCGGTGGCGAAGAGAAGTGCCGACACGCGGTCGAGGTGCTGGGCTTCGATCTCTGCCTGGATCACCATCAGGCGGATCTGGCGGCGCAGCTGGAGCAGGCCTGCCCGGACGGCATTGACATCTATTATGAAAACGTCGGCGGCAAAGTGTTCGATGCGGTGTTGCCGCTGCTGAACACCAAAGCGCGTATCCCGGTTTGCGGTCTGGTGTCGGGCTACAGCGCGACCGATCTGCCTGACGGCCCGGATCGTCTGTCGCTACTGATGGGCGATATCCTGAAAAAACGTCTGCGCGTGCAGGGCTTTATCATTTTTGATGATTACGGCCATCGCTATGGCGAGTTTCTTGAGGCAATGGAACCCTGGGTAGAACAGGGAGAGATTCGCTATCGCGAACATATTATCGACGGGTTGCAGAACGCGCCGGAAGCGTTCTTCGACATGCTTGAGGGGAAAAACTTCGGCAAAACCGTGGTGCGCGTGGCGCAGGACGACGAGTAACAGGTTCAGGTCCCGCCCGCAGGCGGGACCGCTGTTTATGCCGGGATCAGCTTCTCCTGCTTCAGGCGATCGAACAGCGCGAAAAGGTCGTCGCGCGTGCTGTGATAGCCGGTAAAGCCCGCTTTGCGGCTCTTGCTCATATCCGTAAACACTTCCATCGGGCGGCCCAGGTCGGCGTCGGTGTGCCACCAGGAGACCAGGCGGTTAATATCCGCCTCGCGCAGCTGATAGTGCTGCGCTAACGCTTTCCACTGTGCTTCCGCATTCACCATGCGCTGTTCCAGCGGCTGGGTTTCTTCCGGCAGCGGCTGTGCGTCAATACCGAAGTAGCTGGCGATCTCGCCCCACATCCATTTCCAGCGGAACACGTCGCCGTTCACGGTGTTGAAGTCTTCATTCTGCGCGCCCGGCGCGCTGGTGGCCCATTCCAGCTGCTCCGCCACCAGCGTCGCGCTGCTCATATCGGTCACGCCGTGCCACTGCGCCGCCGAGCCGGGGAAGATAAACGGCAGGTTATGGAATTTGCACAGCGAGGCGTAAACCGCCAGCGTCTGCCCCATATTCATCGCGTTGCCCAGCGCATAGCCGATAACGGTATGGGGGCGATGCACGCTCCAGCGATAGCCATATTTTTCCGCGCCGGCGAACAGCGCATCTTCCTGGGCGTAATAGAAGTTATCGACCGGCTGACGACCCTGCTCTTCGCGGAACGGCGTCATCGGCACCGCGCCTTTGCCATAGGCGTCGAAGGGGCCAAGATAGTGCTTGAGGCCCGTGACCAGCGCGACATGGCTGCCGTTAAGCCGATCGCCCAGCGCATCCGTCACGTTGCGCACCATCGCGCCGTTAACGCGGATATTCTCTTTTTCCGTTTCCTGGCGCGCCCAGACGCTGAAGAAAAGAGCGTCTGGCCGCAAATCTTTCAGCGCTTCCTTTACCGATTCTGGCGCGGTCAAATCGGCGGTGAGCGCGTGGCAGCCTTGCGGCACCGGCGTGCGTCCTCGCGACAGGCCATAGACTTCCCAGCCGTTCGCCAGCAGACGCTCCGCCGTCGCGCTGCCGATCACGCCGCTAATCCCGGCAATAAGAGCTTTCTTCGACATGCTTTTCTCCCTTGAGCCTTACAACAATGCAAAAGGGGAGTGTAGTCCGTGATCGGCAGTTAAGCGCAGCTCCAGGGCGATCAGCCATACCAGCTATACCCTTTCGGCTCGCGGGAAAACCCGGCGCGGCGCAGCGCGTCGATAAGCGGCGACTGGCCTGCGGGCTTGCCGTCGATGGTTTCCAGCGTAAAGCCAGAGGCTCTTTCGCGGCGCAGCGCGACGGCCAGCGCAGCGACCGCGGCGTCGCGCCAGCTCTCCTCGCCATAGCTCAGCAGCTCTTTGCCGCCCTGCGCCAGATAGAGCGCCAGCTGCCCGTGGCAGATCACTACCCGCGCGCCGCTGCGGCGTACCGGACGCGTGGCCGCAGCGTGCGCAGGCCAGCGTAGCGTGACGCCGAAGGGAGAGGCGGGATCGATGGCGGAAAGCGCCACCGCCAGCGGCTCGCCTGCCGTCCGCTCGGCAATCACCCGCAGCCGCTCAATGGTGGCGTTTTCGGCAAACTGCGCGCCGCCCAGCCCGGCGACGAAGCGGCCGCGCAGTACGCGTCCGGCATCTTCCAGCCCGCGCATCACCGGCTGCAGCGCCGGAAACCCGCCCGGCACCTGTTCCGCTATCGCCGCGCCGCGCGTTACCACGCCCCAGCGGTCCAGCATATTCTCGGCAATCGCCAGCGCCAGCTGGGCAGGCGGCGTGGACGGGCGACAGAGGCGTGACCAGCGTCCGGGGAGAGCGGGCGTAGCAGGACGCCCCGTCGGAAGGCTAATCCGGCCGCGTCGCGTGCGCAGCGAACGTGTCGCTTTTGCGCGCGCGCTGCTCGCCATGCCGGTCAGCTGGCGCAGCGCCGCCCAGGTATCGGAAGTGATATAGCCAGCCCACGCCAGCTCCCACAGGGCGCTGTGGATCGCAGCGTCATCGACCGGTTGCGCTGCTGCGACAGCGGCGGCAATCTGATGCGCAAACCATGCGCCTCCTTCATCCAGCAGCGCCAGAATGGCGTTATGCAGCGGCGACAGGCGCAGCGCATCGCTGCCCTGTGCCAGCGGCAGCAAGGTTTCGGCGGTAAACTCGCGCAGATGCAGCGACACCAGACCGTCGTTATGCCCCAGCGAACGCTCGCCAACCCAGATCACCTCGCCTGCGGAAAGCAGCTCATCCAGCATGGCGGGCTGATAGTCATGCACGCGCGGCGGCAGAATTTGCGTCTGCCAGACTGAGGCCGGAAGTGCCAGCCCGGCGAGCTGCTCCACCACGCGCGCCACGCCGTTGACGCCTTCGTAGCTTCCCTGCGCCACCGGTGATGACGGCGCCTCGCCGGTTAAGCCTTGCCGCTCCAGCAGCAGCGAGACCCAGGCTTCCGGCGGTACGGGACGCGTCGCCTCACGCGCGGCCTGCAATGAGCGAATGCGCAGGCGCTTAAAGACCTCTTCGGCGACCCACTGGTCGCGCCAGGCGGCGGCATCATCTTCTTCAGACAGGCCAAAATCGCCTTTAAGCAGTTTGCCCTGCGCGCGCATACGCTCCAGCGTTTCGCTGACGACCGCCGGGCCAAGGCCGAAATGACGCGCCAGCTGGCCAGTGGTAAAAGGGGGGTGAGTGCGGGCGTAGCGGCTGAGCAGATCGCGCAGCGGATCGGCGACCGGCTGTAAAAAAGCGGCGGGAATAGCCTGCGGCAGCGCGATGCCGAGCGCATCGCGCAGGCGCGCGGCATCTTCAATTGCCGCCCAACGCCGCTCGCCGGCGATGGTCACCTCAACGGCGCGATGCGCCTCCGTCAGCTCAGCGACCGCGCGCGCTGGCGCATCGCCGTGAAATCGCGCCGCAAGCGCCTCTGCGTTCAATGGCCCCAGTTCGCGCAGCAGATCGGCAACGCCCTCTTTATCAGTAACCTTGTAGCGCGCGGTGAGGCGCTGCAGTTCTCTGCCCACGGTTGCCACCACTCCGGCGTCGAGCAGTTCGCGCATATCGACCTGGCCGAGCAGTTCGCTCAGCAGGCCGCTGTCGAGCGCCAGCAGCGATGCGCGGCGCTCAGCCAGCGGCGCATCGGTGGCGTAGATAAATTCCGCCACGTAACCAAAGAGCAAAGGCGCGGCGAAAGGTGACGGCACGTCGGTCGTGACCTCGGCAAACTGCACGCTGCCGTTCTGTATGCGCGTCATCAGCTGGTGCAGCGCAGGCAGATCGTAAACATCCTGCAGACACTCGCGCGCGGTCTCAATCAGGACAGGAAAATCGGCATACTCGCGCGCCACCGCCAGCAGTTCTCCGGCGCGCAGCCGCTGCTGCCAGAGCGGCGAGCGCTTGCCGGGGTTACGGCGCGGAAGCAGCAGGGCGCGCGCCGCGCATTCGCGAAAGCGGGCGGCAAACAGCGCCGAGTGGCCAATAGCGTCAGCGACCGTGCGCTGCAGGGTATCGGCATCGAACTGAAACAGCTCGGCGCCTGGCACGCGGCCTTCCATATCGGGAAAGCGCGCGACGATGCCGTCATCGCTCGCCACGATAGCGGGATCCAGCCCCATTCGGTGGCGGATGCGATCCGCGACCGCCAGCGCCCAGGGCGCATTCACCCGCTGGCCCCACGGCGAGTGCAGGATCACGCGCCAGTCGCCGGTCTCATCGCGGCAGCGTTCAATCAGAAGTGTACGATCGGTCGGCAGCAGCCCTGTCGCCTCGCGCTGTTCCGCTATCAGCGCCTGAATATTATGCTGTGCGCTGGCATCAAGCCCTGTCGCCTGACTCACGACGCCGGAACGCTGTTCAGCTTCCGTTTCGCGTAGAAAGCGGCCAATGCGTTCACCCAGCAGCGCCGATCGCCCCAGCCCGTCGCCGCGCCAGAAGGGCAGTCGGGCCGAACGGCCTGGCGCGGGCACCACCACCACCTGATCGTGGGTAATCTGCTGGATGCGCCAGGAAGTCGCGCCAAGCGTAATGATGTCGTTTACCCGTGATTCATAGACCATCTCTTCATCCAGCTCGCCAACCCGGCGCGATCCCGCCTGCTCTTCGCCTTCCGGCAGCATCACGCTGAAAGCGCCGCGATCGGGGATAGTGCCGCCGCTGGTAACGGCGAGATGCTGCGCGCCAGGGCGCGGGCTTAACAGGTTCGTTTCGCGATCCCATATCAGGCGCGGACGAAACTGGGCGAACGCATCGGAGGGATATTTACCCGACAGCATATCCAGCGTGGCGTCAAACAGGCTGCGCGGCAGGGTACGAAAGGGATCGGCGCGGCGTATGGTGGCGAACCACGCATCCGCAGAGAGGGTATCCATCGCCACGGCGGCTACCGTCTGCTGCGCCAGCACGTCAAGCGGATTGTGCGGCGGCGCGACAGGTTCCAGTTCGCCGCTCAGCATGCACTGCACAATGACGGCGGCGTCAACCAGGTCGCGCCGCGTGCGCGGAAAAACGATGCCGCTTGAAACGCCACCTACCTGATGACTGGCGCGGCCGACGCGCTGCAGTGCACTGGCGACCGAAGGCGGCGCGCCGATCTGGATCACCAGATCGACCGTTCCCATATCAATACCCAGTTCCAGACTCGAGGTGGCGACAACGCAGCGCAACTCGCCCGCTTTTAACGCATCTTCGATTTCCCGCCGCTGCTCTTTAGAGACCGAGCCGTGATGCGAGCGGGCGAGGGTGACCGGCGCGCCGCCGTCGCTGCGTTTCTCCGTACCGCCGCTGAAAGAACCCCTGGCATGAGCCGGTTCCTCAACGGCTTCTTCCGCGCTAAGACCTGCGGCGTAACGTTCGTTGAGCCTGGCGGTCAGCTTCTCCGCCAGGCCGCGCGAGTTGGCGAACACGATAGTAGCGCGCCGCGCCAGCACCAGCTCAAGGACGCGCTGTTCGATATGCGGCCAGAGCGATCCCGCCGCGCCGCCCGCTTCCGGCGCGCCGCTGGCGTCCGGGCGTCCCGGTATATCGGTCATATCCTCGACCGGAACGGCGATGCGCATCGCCAGCGCGCGCGAGGCGGGCGGATTGACGACCAACGTATCCTGTATCCCGCCGAGGAACTGCGCGACGCGCGCGACCGGCTGCACCGTGGCGGAAAGGCCGATGCGCTGCGCCGGTTGCGGCAACAGCGCATCGAGTCGTTCCAGGCTGACCGCCAGCTGCGAGCCGCGTTTGCTGCCCGCTACCGCGTGCACCTCATCCAGGATCAGGGTGGTGACGCCGCGCAGCGCCTCGCGGGCGCGAGAGGTCAGCAT
This sequence comes from Pantoea sp. YU22, assembly GCF_003970755.1. NCBI lineage: Bacteria > Pseudomonadati > Pseudomonadota > Gammaproteobacteria > Enterobacterales > Erwiniaceae > Pantoea > Pantoea sp. YU22. Next base: position 51,812 of record NZ_RYDU01000012.1, read on the forward strand.
CAGAAACAGCGATTCCGGCGTCGTGATCAGGATATCGGGCGGCGTGCGCTGCAGCTTCGCCCGTTCGCCGCTGGGGGTATCGCCTGAACGCATGCCGACCGTTAGCGTGATTGGTTTTTCGCCGTGCTGGCGGCGCTGCTGGTAAACCCCCTCCAGCGGGAGCTGTAAATTGCGCTGCACGTCCGCAACCAGGGCTTTAACCGGCGAGATATAGAGGATACGTGTGCGGGTGGCTTTATCCGGCGGCTCCTGCTGCTCACGTTCGCGGAACAGCGCGTCGATCGCGTGCAAAAATGCCGCCAGCGTTTTGCCCGATCCGGTCGGGGCAATCACTAAAGCATGTTTACCGCTGGCGATGGCATCCCAGGCCGCCGATTGCACCGGCGTAGGCGCAGCGAAGGTCGACTGGAACCAGCGTTGGGTCGCGGGAGAAAAGCGTGCAAGCGCAGCAGCTTTGGCGGGCATAAGAGATTGAAATCACCATAGTTGCAGGGAATGCCTAAGCGTAGACCTTTGTGCTAAGCGCTGCGCGGTAAAAAGGGGTGCGCGGCGCAGAAATCCGCAGGTTTCGATCGCTTTCCATTCAGCGATGCCGTGGCGGGCCAGCTTTGTCGGCGCGGCCCTCTCTGCCTGCTGCTGCAACATCGTTTACGCCTCGGGCAATAAACTTATGCACTGTTTTCATGCTTATTCTCGCTCCGCCTTCCATACTCAGCTATCAGCCACCTGAACGGAGACAGAGGTTATGAGATTAGCAAGCGCCATTCTGCTGGCGATACTGCCCGCGGCCAGTTTTGCGGCTGCGCCGCTCTTTACGCTGCAGTCGCAGGATTTTACCGATAACGCTTTTTTAGCGAAATCGTTCGCAGGCAATAATAAAAGCAGCCCCGCCTGTACCGGCGATAACGTTTCTCCGGCGCTGAGCTGGTCGAACGCGCCGCAGGGGACAAAGAGCTTCGCGCTACTGGTCACCGATCCTGTCGGTGGCAAAGGGCTCGGCGTTACCCATATGGTCGCCTATAACATTCCTGCCGCGACGACCGCTTTCGCACAGGGCGATTTAACGAAAGGCAAAGGCTATACCGGCGGCAAAAACTCTCCCGGCACCACCGCCTGGTATGGGCCTTGTCCACCGGTCGGCAGCGGAATGCATCACTACAACTTTGTGATGATCGCCACCGATCTGCCGCCTGAACAGCTCAAAGCGGGATTAACGCATGATGAGTTGCTGAAGCAGCTTAAAGGCCATGCGCTGGGTGCTGCCTCGCTGGTAGGGCGGTTCAGCAACGATCCGCAGGAGTAAAGCGAAAAGGGCGCAGGCCTGACACGGCCTGCGCAACGGCCGTTTCAGCGCAGACGATAAAATCCATTAACAGCTGGTCCCGCTCGATGAAAAGCGGAACCGGGTAGGGTAGGGTAAAAAAGACGCAGGCTATATAAGGAAAACAGTTATTGTCGGCCAAAGAGCATGCGAAAAAGCCGGTAATAGATCCGTTCTTCCTCTTTATCTTGCGTCTGCTCCAGTCGCTTCAGTAATTTGCAGCATATTGACTTGCGACTCACCGGTTTTTCAGCGCGGATTAATTCACACACGATCATTCCGATAGTAAGGTAGCGGACCGCGGCTTCGTCGCTGAGCGCTTTCTCTTTCAGCGTGCAGAGGAGCATTTCGCTACTTTTATCTGACATTGGACCTCCCGGGACATAATGGCAATAAATAGCGTTGCTACATAAACGTTTCGCTTGTGATCCGGCGATGAAGGAGAAAGCCAGATAAAGCCAGCGGCACAGTATATAAAAGCATTGATGGAAATTGACCGGTTGTGCTGTACCCGCTTCCCCGGATAAAGAGCCAGGGCCGATTATCAGCCGTACTGTCTGCTTCAACTGCATGTTCACGCTTTTTTCAAAGCTGCCCGACTGAGCGCTTTGCGTTTCTCTTTCCGCGCTTTCAGCACCCTATCCGAAACGCCGCGTGATCCCGTTAGAGAAAAAACCTCAGAGACGACTGAACTATGAAATCAGAACGGCAATATATCAATAATAAATTTCATAACCTGCTTTTAATTCCTGTTGCGAATTAAGCGTAAAAGAGAAAGCCGCGCGCCTAATATATTCATATTAAATAGATAAAACATATTTTTTATACAAATTTCAACCTGGTGTACTGATTTGCCAAAAGTGCTGATTCGTGAAAGAAGTCACATTACATTTGGCAGGATTTCCAGCAGGTTGCGTTCATGTCAGTATTTATCCCTGCTGGCTATTCTGGTTAAACAGGCGAGTAAAACGCCCGCTTCTTTAGTAGGGCGTGAGCAGGCCGCGGAGCGCAACAGGCTGTTTTAGTCGCCTATACTTTTTATTAACCGAAGCGCGAAAGAGAGACGAGAAGACCTGAAGATGAATGAAGAGTTTGAGCGCCAGCAGTTTGAACGCTGGATCCGCAGCGATGAATTTTTTGAGGAGCGCTGGCTGAGACGAGACAGTTTCAGAGGCTATCGTTACCATCTGGTGGAGAATCGCTGGAAGGCGTGGCTTGCCCGTAGCAAACTGAGCCAGTAGCGCTTAGCCTTATTTAAGCCTTAGTAACCCCCTGCGCTGATGCAGACATCAGGTGTCCGGGAAGATTATTTGCGCTTTTATCTGCTTAAGAAAAACAGCTGGCCTTATAAGTGGGTCGGCTTATTAAAAAACGCGTCATAGCGCAGCAAAATTCATCAGTAAAAACTGACTTAATTAAGCGCTCACTCAATGCGTAAATTGCGCCGGGCAGCTGCGTCACAGGGTGGCGGTGTTCCGTACGGCCTGAGCCGGTAACAGCAGGACCTTTGCGGCCCTTTATCCTGCCTGATCACTGTATCACCCTGTCAGCGCGTTCGCCCCTGAAGAAACGGCGGGCTTAGCGGATCGTGTCATCGCTTAAGCGGCCGTTTGTTTACTGCTGCTTTCGTGCAACGCAGGCGTTTTTAAACGCTATGCTTATGGGTCAGGCCAGAAAGAGCAGAGGTAGGTTTGTACATAACAGAGATCGATATTGATCATTACGCGCTTGAGTTAAGGCGTATTGCAGCAGGGTATCAGACAGGCGAAAAACTACAGGATGTTAAAAAGCGAGTCGACGGGCTGATTGATACGCTTAAAATGACGCTGGCCAGCGATGCGCAGCTGCAGGTGCAAAAATGGAGCGAACTGGCGGAGGCGTTGAGCCACTATATGAAAAATACCGCCGATCCCGACTGGACCACCATCATGGCTTACGCCAAAAGAAAGGTAAACCGAAGTAAACAGAACGCCATGTTCCGGCGTAAACGCTTTAAGAATTAAACCGCCAGCGGCGGTTTTTTTCTGCCTGCCGCTTACCGCCCGCACGCCTCTTGCTGACAAGTTTCCCCAGGCCGCACAGGCTATACTCTCTCACTTCACCGCAGTGCAACGTTGTTATGCAGTAATGGTTCCATGCGCAGATTCACCCGTCATTAACCCTCAACACGCAGTGTTACCGGATTTGGGAGATCACCATGAAGAAAATTGGCATCAACGGTTTTGGACGTATTGGCCGTCTGGTTTTACGACGCATTCTGGAGCAGCAGGAGGCGGTGGAGGTGGTCGCGATTAACGATCTCACCTCGCCGGAAATGCTGGCCTATCTGCTGAAGTATGACTCCAACTACGGCGCCTTCCATGGCGACGTCAGCGTGGACGGCAATACGCTGCTGGTCAACGGTAAAAAAATTACGGTCTTTGCAGAGAAAGAGGCGAAGAATATTCCGTGGGGATCGCTGGGCGTCGACGTCGTCATTGAATGTACCGGTTTCTATACCTCAGCGGAAAAAGCGCAGGCGCATCTGGACGCTGGCGCAGGCAAAGTGCTGATCTCTGCGCCAGCAGGCGAGATGAAAACCATCGTTTATAACGTCAACCACGACACCATCAGCGCGGAGGACAAGATCATTTCCGTTGCCTCCTGCACCACCAACTGCCTTGCGCCGATGGCGAAAGCCCTGCACGACAGCTTTGGCATTAAAGTTGGTACCATGACCACCATTCACGCCTATACCGGCACCCAGGCGCTGGTGGATGGGCCGCGCGGCAAAGATTTCCGCTCATCGCGCGCCGCTGCGGAAAATATTATCCCGCACAGCACCGGCGCGGCGAAGGCGATCGGGCTGGTGATCCCGGCGCTGACCGGCAAACTGAAAGGCCACGCGCAGCGCGTGCCGACCAAAACGGGTTCGGTCACCGAGCTGGTGTCGATTCTGGAGAAAAAAGTCACGGTCGACGAGGTTAACGCGGCGCTGAAGCGCGCCTGCGAGAACAATGAGTCGTTTAAATATACCGAAGACCAGATTGTCTCCACCGACGTGATCGGCGTGCCTTACGGCTCTGTCTTTGATGCGACCCAGACAGAAATCAGCGAAGCGGGCGATCTGCAATTGGTTAAAACCGTCTCCTGGTACGACAACGAATATGGTTTTGTCACCCAGCTGGTGCGCGTGCTGCATCTCTACGTCACCCTCTGAGTACGGGCGGGCTGTTCAGCCCGCTCTGTTTCCCAGCTGTTCCTGCAAAAAATTCAGCAGCACGCGGTTTACTTCGCTGCGCTGGCGATGCTGCGGATAGACTGCATTCAGGCAGAGCGGCGCGGGTTGAAACGGCTCCAGCACGCTGACCAGTTCGCCGCGCTTCAGCGCCGGCCCGACAATAAACTCCGGCAGCAGTACCAGCCCCAGCCCGGCAATCGCCGCATCGCGCAGCACTTCGCCGTTATTGCTCAGCATCGGACCCTGGACAATCACGCTTCGGCGTTTGCCCGACTGCTGCAGTTCCCAGCCGCTTAGGGCTTCACGTCCGTAGCGCAGACAGGCATGCTGTGCCAGATCGTCCGGCGTGTCGGGTTCGCCCGCGCGCGCCAGATAAGCAGGGCTGGCGCAAATCAGACGCCGTTGTTCGCCGAGACGGCGTGCAATTAACGTCGAATCGGCCAGCGCGCCGATTCGAATAGCCATATCGAAACCTTCGCCGATCATATCGACGTAACGATCCGCCAGTTCAATATGAAACTGCAGGGCAGGATGCTGCGCCAGGAACTGCGCGATAAGCGGTGAAAGATGGCTCATGCCGAACGACATCGGCATGCTGATACGGAAGGTGCCGTGAAGCTCCTGCCGACGCGTCGACATCGCCTGCTCTGCTTCGCGGACATCGTCGAGAATACGCTGCGCGTGCGGCAGGAAAAGCATGCCCGCCTCCGTCACCGAGAGTTTGCGCGTATTGCGGCTCAGCAGCTGCGACCCCAGCGAGGCCTCCAGCGCGGCCATGCGGCGGCTGACGTACTGCTTGGAGAGCATGAGCTGCTCCGCTGCGGCGGTGAAGTTGCCTGCATGAATAACGGCGACATAGATACGAAGGTCTTCTATCAGCATATTGTCCACTTATTTGTGACAGTGATTGCCATTCCAGCCTGTTTTTATGGAAATTAGTTTACGGTATTGTCTGTTCCATCGGAAGGGCAAAGGCGCTTCCCCTTTTACATAACAGGAGCAGACCATGATTGAGCAACGACTGTCAGAGCAACGCGGCCTCGGTGACCACGGCTGGCTGCATTCACGGCACACTTTCTCGTTCGCGAATTACTGGGATCCAAAACAGAGCGGCTTTTCCGACCTGCTGGTGATCAACGACGATCGGGTTGCTGCTGCACGCGGTTTCGGCGCCCATCCGCACTCCAATATGGAGATCCTCTCTTATGTACTGGAGGGCGCGCTGGAGCATAAGGACTCCATGGGCACCGGTTCGGTTATCGTCCCCGGCGACGTTCAGCTGATGAGCGCAGGTAGCGGCGTGACGCACAGCGAATTCAACCATTCGAAAAGCGATGGCGTGCACTTTCTGCAAATCTGGATTGTACCGGCGGAAAAAGGAACGCAGCCTGGCTATCAGCAGATTTCGGTGCCGGAAAGCGAAAAACGCGGTCAGCTGCGCCTGATTGTCTCGCCGGAAGGCGAAGATAACGCGCTGTCGGTGCGTCAGGATATGCGTCTCTATGCCGGTTTGTTCGATGGCGATGAGCAGCAGACCTTTACGCTCAATGAAGCGCGCTACGCCTATATTCATGTCGCACGCGGCAGTGTGACGGTGAATGGCATCAGCTTTAAGGCGGGCGACGGGGCGCGGGTGCGCAATGAGAAAAGCCTGACCTTTAGCGAGGGTGACAATGCCGAAGTGCTGCTGTTTGATCTGCGCCCGGTTGAAGTGAACCATCCGAGCCGTTAATGCCTGATAAAAGCCCGACGCCAGCGCGTCGGGCTTTTCCGTTATGTACTGTGCAAAAGAGAGACCGCTTGACGACGTTGGTCGCTCTCTGTAACCGAGCCTTTATCTGCCGGGCTTTTCCTCTGACGATCCTTTATTTTCCTCTTTTTCCAGCCCGACCGGTTCCTCATGGTCCAGCCGGTGCGGCTTCAGCAGCTGAATATCCAGGATCACATAGGTCATGGTGGTAATAAACAGCGAGATAACGCTGCCGATAACGCCGCTGGTGGTAAAGGTAAAGAAGTTATACATCACTACCCATGTGACGCAGATAAACAGCGCCAGCGCGACATTGATGGCGGAAAACGAGTAGTGAGTGGTGCGCGCGCCCAGATCCATGATCTGCTTATACAGGTTGCCGCCGGTATATTTCTCCAGCAGCACAATGGCGCGCTCCCAGTTTTGCAGACGGCGAGCGCTGCTGCGGGTGACAAACAGAAACAGCAGCGAGAGAAAAAAGCCGGAGAAGGCGATCAGCACCGGCACTGCCTGCAGCGCATAGTCGAGGCTTTTATGGCCGGTGCTGCGCGTTGAGAGATCCAGCGTCAGGAATGCGCCGAGTGCGGCATAAAGAAACACAAACAGCGCGAGGAAAAGCGCGTTGCGTTTCCAGTCGCTCTCCACTTCAACATTCCGCTGGGCACGGGCGTTCTGTAAAGCCAGGCGCATCGTCTCCGCCTGCGCAGAGCCAAATTCGACCGTCTCGACCGGCTCGCCTAAAAGAGTGTGCAGAAACTGTTCATCCGCCTTTTCAATCATCATCTTTATTATCCATAAACGTTATACGCGATGGGCACAGTGTAATAGAGCCGCCGCGCGTGGCAAAGCACGGGCCTGAAACAGCGGCGCGCAAAATGCAAAGTGGGAATGAAGAGAGTGGCACTGTTCTGAAAAAAGAGGCGGCAGCCGCTGCTTAATAACAAAAACGCAAAAAGAAAGGCGATATTTATTTACAACCTTACGCTTAACGCTCTGTGCTTTCCTTATCTGGCAAGGCCTGCGGCCGTTTAACCGCTTTCGCCAGACAATCGCGAAGAGACGGGCTTTTGCCATACAGTTATAACTTAGCGCTATAAGATATGTTTTTCCATTATCAGTAAGGCGGGTTGAAGATGTTATTTTAGGGCTTCGTAAAACAACACAAGTGACATTTATATGGCGTCACATATTATTGATTTTCTTTTAATTGGCAACAATTTTGGTACACCAGAAATGCGCACTGTCTGGTCGGAGCAGAACCGGCTAAAACAGCAGGTCCAGGTCGAAGTCGCGCTGGCTCAGGCAGAAGGCGAACTCGGCGTGATCCCGGCGCAGGCGGCAAAGATCATTGTTGAACGCGCCGATCCATCACAGCTGGATATCGACGACATCGCTCAGCAGGGCGCGCAGATGAAACACTCGCTGATGCCGACGCTGATAGCCTTGCAAAAACAGTGCGGCGAGGCGGGCGAGTTTATTCACTATGGCGCAACCACGCAGGATATCGTTGATACCGCTACCGTGCTGCAACTGCGCGACGCTTTCGCCATTATTCAGCGCGACGCAACCGTGCTGGCTAATGAGCTTTCTGGCGTCGCCAGGCGCTATCAGCATACCCCGATGGTGGGCCGTACGCATGGCATGCAGGCGCTGCCCACCACCTTCGGCTTTAAAGTCGCCGTCTGGCTGGACGAATTTCTGCGCCATCTGACGCGTCTTAACGACATCAAACCCCGTACGCTTACCGGCAATATCAACGGCGCTATCTCTACTTACGCTTCCTTCGGCCCACAGGGCCCGGAAGTGGAAAAGCGCACCCTGGATATTCTGGGGCTGGCAACGCCGAATATCGGCTGGCAGTCGGCGCGCGACCGCTTCTCGGAGTTCGCCTCCGTTGCGGTGCTGATCAGCGGTACGCTGGGCAAAATCGGCAACGAGCTTTATAACCTGATGCGCACTGAAATCAACGAGATTGAAGAGCCCTTCTCCGCCGGAAAGATCGGGTCAACCACCATGCCGCACAAGCGCAATCCCGCTGCGCTGGAGGGGCTGGCCAGCCTGACCGCGCCGGTGCTGAAAAGCGCCGCGCTGATCTATGAATCGATGCACGTCGAACACGAGCGTGACGCCATGAGCTGGCGCGCCGAGTGGATCGCCCTGCCGGAGATCTGTATTTACCTCTCGGCGCAGCTGCAAAACGCCATCGCTATTTTGCGCGGCATGACGGTGAATGAAGCGCGCATGCGCCGCAACCTGGATATGCAGGGCGGTCTGCTGCTGTCGGAAAAGGTGATGTTCGAACTGGGCAAAAAGCTGGGCAAGCAGACCGCGCACCATGTGGTGTACGAGTGCGCCATGCAGGCCTACGAACAGCAGCGCGACTTCAAAGAGACGCTGCGTGCCCATCCGCAGATGGACAACAGCATTAGCGACGACGAACTCAACGGCTGGCTCAATCCGGTGAACTATCTCGGCTCGGCGCCGCGTAAGGTGGATGAGGTGATCGCCGCCGCGCAGGCGTCGGGACTGCTGGAGATACGGGCATGAGCGACAGTTTCCGCCAGTTGACTGAGGCTGATACCGCGGCCTATTACACGCTGGTGCACGCGGCCTACGCTTCCGCGCGCGATCTGGGCATTAAATTCGATGCGGCCACGGCCGACGCAGAGCAGATGCAGCGCCATATCGCCGCGCACGGGGTTTACGGCATGTTCCGCGAGGGTGAACTGGTCGCCTCGGTGACGCTGCGTTACCCCTGGGGCCCGCTGCCGGGCCCCTTCGGTCTGCCGCATATCGGCTGGTTCGCCACCGCGCCGCACTATCGCGGTCAGCGGCTGGGAGTGAAGATGCTCGACTGGCTGGAGCAGGCCGTGCTGCACGATCAGCTGCGCGCGCCAGCCTACTCGCTCGGCACCGCCGAAAACCATCCGTGGCTGATTCAGCTTTATGAGGCGATGGGCTTTGAGAAGGTCAGCAAAAAAGACCTCGGCAAAGGCCACATCACCGTTTATATGAAAAAAACGATTCATACACAGCACGCCCGCTAAGCGCGGCTGCACAGAAAAGACGAGGGAAATCACCATGAAAAAAGGGTTAATCGCACTGTCCGTCGTGATGGCGGCCTCACTGCTTAGCGCCTGTGACAACAATGATAAAAACGCGCAGGGCGGTTCCGACGGCACGACCATTCGCGTCGGCGCGACCGGCCTGAGCTTTCCCGGCGCCTTTAAAAAAGATGGCAAGCTGACCGGATTCGACGTTGAGGTTACCGAAGCGATCGCCAAAGACCTGAACTACAAAATCGACTGGGTCACCTCGGATTTCAGCGGCCTGATGGGCCAGCTGGAGGGCGGCAAGCTGGATACCGTGGCGAACGTGGTCGCTATCACGCCAGCGCGTCAGGATAAATATAATTTCTCCACCCCTTACAGCTATTACGGCAGCCAGATCGTTACCAATAAAGGCAACGCCGATATCAACACGCTGGACGATCTGCGCGGCAAGACGATTGCCGGCGTGCTCGGTTCCAACCATCTGGCTAACCTGAAAAAAGCCTTTGGCGATAACGGCGTGACGATCCGCACTTACGAGAGCCGCGACGGCGCAATGAACGACGCCATCAACAATCGTGTGCAGGGCTACGTCAACTCTGGACCGATTTTGATGGCCGAGATTAACCAGAAAGGTCTGCCGCTGAAGTTTGTCGGCCAGCCGCTGGTCATCGAGTCTGTCGGTTTTCCGTTCCACAAAGATGAGAAGGGCGACAAGCTGCGCGCCGCGTTTGACAAAGAGATCGACGCAATGCGTAAGGATGGTCGCCTGAAAGCGATTTCGGAAAAATACTTCGGCGAAGATATTACCGTACAGCCGTCTCACTAAACCCTGCGTTTACTTGTCAACGTTTGCCACCGCCGGGTGGCAAACGTCGTTAAGGGCTTTTTATGAATTTTGATTTTAATTATCTGCTGAAGATTTCGCCGCAAATTCTTAGCTATCTGCCGGTCACGCTGATGCTGGCCGTGGTGTCGATGGCGTGCGCCATGGTGATTGGTCTTGGGCTGTCGCTGCTGCGCAACAGCAAATCGATGGTGGTGAGCAAGCTGGTCGAGCTTTATATCTCGCTGTTCCGCGGCATGCCGTCGCTGGTGCAGCTCTTTATCATCTACTTCGGCCTGCCGCAGCTGTTCCCGGCGCTGACCGGCATGTCCGCCACCACCGCCGCGATTATCGGCTTCAGCCTGAAGACGTCAGCCTATATGGCGGAGATCTACCGCGCCGGTCTGGCGTCAGTCGATCCCACGCAGATGGAAGCGGGGCTCTCTATCGGCATGCGTCGGGCGCAGATCTATCGCCGTATCATTCTGCCGCAGGCGCTGCTGAATGCGCTGCCCGCCACCGGCAATACCTTTATTTCGCTGATCAAAGACACCTCCGTCGCTTTTGCGCTGGGCGTCTCCGAAATGTTTGCCGAAGGCAAAATGATTGCGGCGGAGTCGCTGCGCTACTTCGAAACTTTCCTCGTAGTAGGTCTGATTTACTGGCTGGTGATTATCGGTTACGCCCGCCTGCAGGCGCTGCTGGAGAAAAAACTCAGTCACTCACTGCAACGCTAAGGCTCATATGATCAGTGTAAAACAGCTTAATAAACGTTTCGGCGATAAGGTCGTGCTGAACGATATCAGTCTGACGATCGGTGAAGGCGAAGTCGTGGCGATTATCGGTCCCTCCGGCTCCGGCAAATCGACCCTGCTGCGCTGCCTTAACCTGCTGGAAAAACCGGAGTCCGGCGTTATCCAGATCGGCGAGGTTTCGCTCGATACCGCGAACTACAACGCCAAAGAAGAGCATGCGCTGCGCGGTCAGACGGCCATGGTGTTTCAGAACTACAGCCTGTTTCGCAACAAAACCGCGCTGGAGAACATTACCGAAGGCCTGATCATGGTGAAGAAGATGCCGAAAGCGCAGGCCAGCGAGACCGGCATGCAGCTGCTGGAGCTGGTCGGCATGGCGCCGCAGGCGCATCAGTATCCGGTTACGCTCTCCGGTGGACAGCAGCAGCGCGTCAGCATTGCGCGCGCGCTGGCGGTCAAACCGCGCGCCATTCTGTTCGATGAACCAACCTCCGCGCTCGATCCTGAACGCGTGCATGAAGTGCTGCAGGTGATGAAGAGCCTGGCGCAGCAGAAGACCACCATGGTAATCGTCACGCATGAAATGCAATTCGCGAAAGAGGTGGCCGATCGCGTCATCTTTATGGCGGACGGCCATATTGTCGAGCAGGGTCCGGCGGAGCAGGTGATCAGCTTCTCCGACAACCCGGTGACGCGCCGCTTTTTGCGCCAGATGACTAACATCGAAACCAATGATGATTTCAATATTTAAGCGCGCCGCCGCATACTTTGCCGCAGGCCACCGCACGGGAAGGAGATAAGATGAAAGAGATCCGCGAACAGGACAGGGCGCTTGCCAGCCAGATCCAGGCGTTTCGCCACGATATGCACCGTTTTCCGGAGCTGTCGAACCAGGAGTTCGAAACCACGGAAAAAATTCGCGCCGCGCTCACCGACGCGGGCATACGCATTCTCGATCTGCCGCTGAAAACCGGCCTGGTCGCTGAGGTGGGCGAGGCGTCAGGCCCGCTGGTTGTGGTGCGTTCCGATATCGACGCCCTGCCGATCGAAGAGGAGTCCGGCGTAGAGTTTACCTCTGAGCGTGCGGGCGTTATGCACGCCTGCGGCCACGACTTCCATACCTCTGCCGCGCTGGGCGCCGCCATCTTGCTGCAACAGCAGGCGGCGTCGCTGAAAGGTCGCGTGCGCATTCTGTTCCAGGCCGCCGAAGAGACCGGTCTGGGCGCGCCCGATCTGATCGCCACAGGCGCGCTGGATGAGGCCGCTGTAATTTTCGGCATCCATAACGATCCGACCCTGCCGGTCGGCGTGGTGGGCGGCAAAGAGGGCGCGCTGACGGCGGGCGTGGATCGCTTTGAGATCAAGATCGCCGCGAAGGGCGCGCACGCGGCGAAACCGCATGAGGGCAACGACCCGATCGTTATTGTGGGCCAGATTATCAGCGCGGTGCAGACGCTGATCAGCCGCAACGTGCCGTCGGATCAGAACGCCGTTGTTTCCATTACGCAGATCCACAGCGGCAGCACCTGGAACGTTATCCCGGATACCGCCTATATGGAAGGCACGGTGCGTACCTTTAGCGCCGAGGCGCGTGCGCTGATCGAACAGCGTTTTCGGGCGCTGCTCGACGGGCTTGCCGCCGCGTTCGGCGCGAATATTGAGTTCCTGTGGCATGCCGGCCCGCCATCGGTGGTGAATACGCCGGAGTGGGTGGATTTTGCGCTGGAGCAGGCGAGCGACGTCGGTTTTGAGGCGCGCCGCATTGAGGCCAGCCCAATCGGCGAAGACTTCGCCTTCTATCAGCAGAAGATCCCGGGTACTTTTATGATGGTAGGCTCAGGCGGCCCCTGGGCGCTGCACCATCCGAAATTCCGCGTCGACGATAAAGCGCTTTTTCCAACGGCGCAGTATCTGGCGCAGCTGGCGGTTAACGCCTTGAATAAACTGGCCTGATCATCCTGTTTTCGGGGCGAACGCTTGCACGTTCGCCCCTTTTCTCTCTTTCCCTCTTTATTCCTTACTTAAGTTTCAAAACCCCACGCCGATAAGCTCTGTAACAGCATTGCTGTTTTATTCGCCAGCACCAGAAAAATGAAAGAGTGGGGAGAAAACCAATAATGAAAGCCGATCGCGCCACAAAAAAAAGAATAAGCACCCGCGCCATGATGCTGCTGACCGGCGCGTTAACTATCACTACCGGCTTCGCCGTCACCATCGGTGTGCTGAGCTGGCAGTCAGGCCAGGCGCAACGCACCCTGGCGGAGGAGTATCTGCAGCAGATTGCGCACAGTAAGGCGATGGAAGTGGAAAAGAGCCTTAACCATGCGCGTGATGTGGCGCAGAGCCTGGGGCAGAGCCTGATAGCGATGCCGGATGCCGGCATTCATGACCGTCACGCCCTGGATAAGCTGACCGAATATACGCTCCGCAGCAATCCCGATTACCTTTCCATTTCGGTGATCCTGGAGAAAGATGTCTTCGACGGGCGCGACGCAGAGTTCGCCACGCAGAGCGGGCAGCCGCCGGAAGGGCGCTACGCCTGGTTTGTCGATAGCGATAAGGCGGGTCATTACATGATGCATCCGCTGACCTCCTTTCTGACGCCGGGTCAGGGCGACTACTATCTGGTGGCGCAGCGCACGCGCAAAGATTTTCCTACCGAACCTTACAGCTACGCCTATAACGGCGTGCCGACCCTGCTCACCTCTATCGCTACGCCGATTATCGATCGTGGCAAACTCTGGGGCGTTGTTACCTCCGACATTTCGCTGGCGGCGCTGCAGCAGCGGGTCAATGAGATTAAACCCTGGCAGGGCACCGGCTACGCCATGCTGCTCTCCAGCGGCGGAAAAATCGTCTCCTCGCCTGACAAAGAGCAGAATAACCAGATGTGGAAAGGCGACAAGAGCCGCCTGAAATCAGAGGTGACGGAGCAGGATGACGCTATTCTCGGCGAAAAATCCCTCATCACCTGGCAGCCGGTTGTTATCGGCAACAGCAGCAACGTCTGGTATCTGGGCGTCGCCGCGCCGGTGAGCGTCGTCATGAGCGGCGCGCGTCAGCAGCTGCACAACGCGCTCTGGATGATGCTGGCGAGCATTGTGCTGGTGAGCCTGCTGCTTGGAGTCGTATTTAGCCGCATCGTGCTGCGTCCGCTGGGCGGCGAACCTGCCGACGCGGCGGCCTTTGCGCTGGCGGTGGCGGATGGGCAACTCCATACCCGTATTCCGCTGAAAGCGGGCGACCAGAGCAGCCTGTTCTATGCGCTGCATACTATGCAGGCGCGGCTGATCGCCATGGTGAGCCATATCAAAGAGACCAGCGCATCGGTACGCGACGGCGCAGAGGAGATCGCTAAAGGTAATATCAACCTGGCGTCACGCACTGAACAGCAGGCCGCCGCGCTGGAGGAGACCGCAGCCAGCATGGAACAGCTTACGGCGACGGTGAAACACAACGCTGCCAATGCGCATCAGGCGACGACGCTGACGGAAAATGCCTCGCTGACCGCGCGCAAAGGCGAGGCGCTGGTGGGTGAAGTGGTGCAGACCATGGCGCAAATCAACGACAGCGCGCGCAAGATCGGGGATATCACCGCCATCATCAACAGCATTGCGTTTCAGACCAACATCCTGGCGCTTAACGCAGCGGTAGAGGCGGCGCGCGCAGGCGAGCAAGGGCGCGGTTTCGCCGTGGTCGCTTCAGAAGTGCGGAATCTGGCGCAGCGCAGCGCCTCGGCGGTAAAAGATATCGCCTCGCTGATTGAAGAATCAACGCAGCGCGTCGACAGCGGCGTCAGCCTGGTACGCACAGCGGGTAGCACCATGCAGGAGATTACCCAGGCGGTGACCTCGGTGCAGGCGATTATCGACGAGATCGCTACCGCATCGGATGAGCAGAGCCGCGGTATCAGCCAGGTTTCCATCGCGGTCAACGAGATGGACAGCGTCACGCAGCAGAACGCCGCGCTGGTGCAGGAGATCTCCACCGCCGCCAGCGCTATGGAGGATCACTCCGCCATGCTGGCGCAGTCGGTCGAGCAGTTCCGGCTGGAGGGAGAGCCAGCGTAACGCGATACGGAAGAAAGCAGCCGCCAGGCTGCTTTCTTTACCTTTGCCCGTTTAACCTTTCCAGCGCGACTGCCGAATGACGCTGCAGAAATTGAGCGGCGCGAAGTCAGGCTGTTTATCCGCAATCACATCGGCTTTTACATTACCGAAGGTGGTCTGCGGCTTGTGCCGGATACCCTCGTAAAAAGCCTGGATAATCTCCTCTTTAAAGGAGGCGCTGCGCGGATGCTGCTGCACCACCGCTTCGCGCTCTTCATCGCTGAACCCATCGTAACGGATACCCAGCACGTCCATTTCAACGCCAGCGGTCACCAGCGCAATTTCCGCCGCCATAAACTCAGGAATGCCGGGCGTAGTGTGCAGCGCAATCGCCGTCCAGACCTTGTCGATATCGCTTTGCGCAATGCCGTAGCTGGCCAGAAACGCTTGCGCCGCGTTCGCGCCATCCACTTCAAAACGTTTGTCGCAGCTACAGTGCTCGTGCGTCAGGCCAATATCGTGAAACATGCAGCCAACGTACAACAGCTCGCGATCGACTTTCAGCCCGCGCTGCTGGCCTGCTAAGGCACCCCAGTAGTAGACGCGGCTGGAGTGGTGAAACAGCAAATCGGATTCGCGGTCGCGAATAAACGCGGTGGCGTCGCGGGCGAGTTGCGTATCAGGAATGGTGACGCCGTTTATATGAAAGCTCATCAGGATTCTCCAGTGGATTAACTGACTGTGAGCATAAAACGCATGACGCTTGTCTCAAATTGTCTTATAACGACGTTTAAGGTCATAACGACAGTTCAGGACGCCCATAAAGCATGTCTCACTCAGTTACCCTGTTCGCGCTGCCCGGCGTGCAACTGCTCGACGTTTCCGGCCCGCTTGATGTCTTTGCCGAGGCGAACCGCGCGCTGCGCCGTCAGTTCTATATTCTGCGCGTCATGGCGGCGGACGCCAGCGCCATTACCGCCTCGTCCGGCGTCCGGCTCAGCGCCGACTTTCTGCTGGGCGATGCGGTGCGCCACCCAATCGACACGCTGCTGGTGGCGGGCGCGCCGGATGCGGAACAGCAGATGCTGAGCCAGGCGCAGTGCGCGCAGCTCCGGGCGATCTGCGCGCGCAGCCAGCGCTATGGATCTGTCTGCAGCGGCGCGCTGCTGCTGGCACAAACCGGGCTGCTGCATCAGCGGCGCGTCACGACGCACTGGGCCTGCGCCGATCTGCTGGCGCTGCGCTGTCCGCAGGCGCTGGTGGAGCCAGACGCCCTGTATGTCGCCGACGGGCCGCTGCGCACCTCGGCGGGCGTGACCGCCGGACTGGATCTGGCGCTGCGGCTGGTAGAGGAAGATTTGGGACGCGAGGTGGCCCAGGAGGTGGCGGCGAGCCTGGTGATGTTTTTTCGACGCCCGGTCAGCCAGGGGCACTTCGCCCGGCGCGACAGCGTGTCGCTGACAGGCCGCGCCGCGCTGCAGGATTTGCAGCGCTGGGCGCTGGCGCATCTGCAGGAGATTGGCGGCGTGCAGGATCTGGCGGCGCATATCGACCTTAGCGTGCGTCATCTGGGGCGTCTTTTCCGTCAGGAGCTGGATATGCAGCCGGGAAGCTGGCTGGAAAATGCGCGCATAGAGAAAGTGCGCGCGCTGCTGGAGGAGGGGCAACTGCCGCTGAAGGCGATCCCTGCCGCCAGCGGCTATCGCAGCGGCGATGTAATGCGCCGCGCCTTTGTAAAACACACCGGCATGACGCCGGCGGTTTATCGCAGGGTATTTTTACAGCAGGGGCCAGAGTAGCTGCGCTGCTCAGGTCTCCAGTTCTACTTTTATCCAGCCCGGCTCGCGCTTGTCGAAAGCCTTGTAGGCCTCAATGACATTCTCGATCGGTTCCTCGTTGGTCAGGACTTTGGTGGGATCGATTGCGCCGGTACGCGTCAGTTCCAGCAGATAAGGGATATGGGTGTGATGGTTGCAGTTGCCCATTTTGATGGTGAGATTTTTGTTCATCGCCTTGCCGATGGGGAAGGTCTCCGCGGTCGGCGGGTAGACGCCGATGATGCTGAGACGGCCCGCTTTTTTCAGGCCGGCGATCGCCCACTCCAGCGCCTGCGTCGGGGCATCGCCGGGGATCCAGTTGCCGTGTTGCGGATGGGTTTCAGGCGCGACCTGCGCAACCTCCTGCGCGAATTTATCCGCTTTCTGCTCCGCCTCGGCGCTGGCTGGACCGTGATGGGCATGCTGACTGTCAACGCCAACGGCGTCGATGGCGCAGTCCGCGCCGGTGCCGCCGGTCAGCTTTTTAATCACCTCAACCGGATCTTCCCGCTCGAAGTTCACCGGGAAAGCGCCCTGACGGCGCGCCATCGCCAGCCGGTCTTCGTGGCTATCCACCGCAATGACCCGCGCCGCGCCCATCAGCAGCGCGCTGGCAATGGCGAACTGGCCGACCGGCCCGCAGCCGAACACCACCACAATATCGCCGCGCGTGATATCAGCCAGTTCGGCACCAAACCAGGCGGTAGGAAAAATGTCGCTGATTAAAATGGCCTGCTCATCCGTTACGTCGTCGGGGATTTTCACCAGCGTATTAGCGGCGAAGGGGATGCGCGCTTTTTCAGCCTGAAGCCCGTTTACCGGGCCGGTCGCTTTGGGGCCGCCAAAAAAGCAGGTGCCTGCCTCCGGGCCATTGGGGTTGGCGTTATCGCACTGCGCGGTATGGCCAGCGCGGCAGGGCGGACAAACGCCGCAGGATACCGTCGAACAGACCACCACCCGATCCCCCGGGCTGAAGTTACGCACCTCGTCGCCGACCTGCTCTACGATGCCGACCGCCTCATGCCCCAGGATAGTACCGGGCTGCATATCGCTAAAGGTGCCGCGAATAAAATGCAGATCCGTTCCGCAAATCGCCGAGGCGGTAATTCGAATAACGGCATCGCCCGGTTGTTCAATTTGCGGATCGGGAACGTTATCTAACTGGATATTTCCCACGCCGTGCCAGACTAATGCTTTCATTATTTACCTCCGCCTCTTGAGTATCGTTTGCTGGAAACCTGTCGAATTAAAAAGTATAGAAAGCGTCAGAAATCCTGCCCGGCGCATAAATAAACGCAGCGGGTAGCAATGATTAACAATTTTTGAGATCTGCCTCTTAAATTATTTTTTTCCGTTGAAATTACTGGGTTTTTTATGATTAAACCTCAGCGGAGCGCTGAGGTTTCAGACGTGTTGAGATGTATAAACGAAGCCGTTTTATTGCAGGCCATATAATTGCCGCTAAGCTGAAAACATAACTTTACATAACAATCAAAGCACGCTGGCAAGATGCCAATTGCAATGTCGATAACGAGGCGTTAAATGTCAGAGAAAACCTGTACCATTATTTATAATGGCGAACCCCTGGTAGGCGCCGTTAATCAGCCGTTGATCGACTTTCTCACCGAGCAGGGTAAAAAACTGCCTCATGTTTGTTACCACCCGGCGTTACAGCCGCTGGAAAGCTGCGATGTTTGCTGGGTGGAAGCCAACGGCGAAAAAGTACGCGGCTGTACGCTACGTACTTTTCAGGGGCTGGAAATCAACAGCGAAGGGGAATGGTCACGCGCTGCACAGCAGGAAGGGATGGATCGGATCCTGAATCGGCATGAGCTCTACTGCACGGTTTGCGAACACAACACCGGCGACTGTACGCTGCATAACACCGTTGCGGATATGCATATCCCAATCCAGTACTACCCCTACCAGCGCAAACCCACCAGCAAAGACCACTCCAATCCGTTCTATACCTACGATCCTGACCAGTGCATTCTGTGCGGACGTTGCGTAGAAGCCTGTCAGAACGTTGAAGTGAATGAGACGCTCAGCATCGATTACACCCAGGAGCATCCCCGCGTGCTGTGGGACGGCGGCACGCAGATTGCGGGATCGAGCTGCGTCAGCTGCGGCCACTGCGTCACGGTTTGCCCCTGCAACGCGCTGCTGGAGAAAACCATGCAGCCTGACGCGGGACCTTTTACCGCCATGGATGAAGGTCTGAAGCGCCCGATGATCGATTTCGTCAAGTCGCTGGAGAACAGCATCGGCATGGAGCCGATTACCGGCATATCCCTGATCGACGACGCGCTGCGCCAGGCGGAGATCAAACGTACCAAAACGGTCTGCACCTATTGCGGCGTGGGCTGCAGTTTCGAAATCTGGACGCGCGATCGCCATATTCTGAAGGTGCAGCCGGTGGCGGAAGCGCCCGCGAACGGCATCTCCACCTGCGTGAAAGGCAAGTTCGGCTGGGATTTCGTCAACAGCCCGGAACGCCTGACCACGCCGCTGATCCGCGAAAATGGCCGTTTCCGCCCAGCCAGCTGGGACGAAGCGCTGGATCGCGTGGCCCAGGGGCTGCGCGACGTGGCGCGCCAGTATGGCGGTGACGCCATCGGTTTTATCGGGTCCAGCAAGGCCAGCAACGAAGAGGCCTACCTTTCTCAAAAAATCGCTCGTCTGATATTTGGCACCAACAACGTCGATAACTCATCACGCTACTGTCAGAACCCGGCAACCGAAGGGCTGTTCCGCACGGTGGGCTACGGCGGCGATGCGGGCACCATTCGCGATTTGCAAAAAACCGATCTGATTATCACCGTCGGCAGCAACCTGGCGGAGAACCATCCGGTGATCGCCTCGCATATTAAACAGAGCCATAAGCATCGCGGGCAGAAACTGCTGGTGGTGGATCCGCGCCGACATGAAATGGCGGACCGCGCCGACCAGTTCCTGCGCATCAAGCCCGGCACCGATATGGTGTGGGCGTCCGCCATGGCGAAATATATGTTCGATCACGGCTACGCTGACGAGGCGTTTCTGGCGGAGCGTGTCAACCAGGTGGAGGAGTACCGCGCCTCGCTGGAACCCTTTACCCTGGCGTTCGCCAGCGAGATTACCGGTCTGAGCGTGGAAGAGCTCACGGCCGCGGCGGAGATGATTGGCCAGGCGCAGAGCGTTTGCCTGCTGTGGGCGATGGGCATTACCCAGCACAGCCACGGCGCGGACGCCAGTACGGCGCTCTCTAACCTGCTGCTGGTGACCGGCAACTACGGGCGCCCGGGTACCGGCGGCTATCCGATGCGCGGTCATAACAACGTGCAGGGCGCGAGCGACTTCGGCTGCCTCAGTAACGTCTACCCCGGCTATGAAAAAGTCTCCGATCCCGCGATACGCGAAAAATGGGCGCGCGCCTGGGGCGTCGCGCCGGAGGCGCTCTCCGATCAGCCCGGCGCCGATAATTTTATGATGGTGCAGCATGCGCATGAGGGAAAACTGCGCGCTATGTATATCACCGGCGAAGAGACGGCTTTTTCCGACGCGGACTCCACAAAAGTGCATGAAGCCTTCAGCCGCCTCGATTTTATGGTGGTGCAGGATATTTTTATGAGCCGCACCGCCGAGTTCGCCGACGTGGTGTTGCCAGGCTGCCCAAGCGTAGAGAAAGAGGGCACCTTCGTTAATACCGAACGCCGCATCCAGCACTTCTCGTCAGCGATGCCACCGCTGGGCGACAGCCGCCCGGACTGGCAGATTTTCACTGAGCTGGCCGCGCGTCTGGGTCATCACTGGAACTACCCCAATCCTGGCGCGATTATGGCGGAAGCGGCGAGCATCGCGGAAATTTTCGCGGGCGTCAGCTATGAACGGCTGGTGGGCTGGCAGTCGCAAATCTGGCCGGTCAAGCCTGATGGCGAGAGCACGCCGCTGCTCTATACCGACAAATTCAAGTTCCCGGACGGCAAGGCGCGCCTCTACCCGCTGAGCTGGCAGCCGCCGATGGAAGAGGCGGACGCGGAATACGATCTGATGCTGGATAACGGCCGCATGCTGGAACATTTCCAGTCCACTAATCAGACTGGCAGAGGCGGCCGCATGATGTCGCTGTCGCCTAACTGGTTTGTGGAGATTTCGCCGCAGCTGGCGCAGGCGCGCGGCCTGCAAGAGGGCGAATGGGTCGCGCTTAAGTCCAGGCGCGGAACGGTAGAGGTGCCGGTCGTGGTCACCGATCGCGTAGCGGGTAACGTGCTGTTTATTCCTATTCACCACGGCAAACCTGGCGTCAACGGCCTGACCGGCGAACATCACGATCCCGACGTCAACACCCCGGCTTATAAAGAGATCGCCGTCAGCATGACGAAACTGACGCGTACGCCGCAGCCGAATCCTATTCCGCGACATAATTTCCGCCACGGCCAGCGCACGCCGCTGGATCATTTGCCTGTTGAGCAGAAGTGGCAGCAGGAAGGCTATCTTCAGCCGCCTGAACATGTAGAACACCCGGAGAAATTCTGATGGCCGAACGACTTTCCTATTCCGTACCGCCGACGCGCACCGAGAAAACCGCTCAGGAAGCGATGGATGAGCTGGTGGAAAACCTGCACCAGCACGGTTTTCTGCGCCTGGCTAACGACGCGATCAAAGCCAATAACGATATCGGCAAAATTCTGGTTTCCGGGCTAAACCGACCGGGCACGCAGAGCGCGATTCAAAATCTTTCGCTGATAATGATGACGCTGAGCACCATTCCGCCGGAGCGGCTTAACCATATTTTGCTGGCGGTACGCGACGCGGCGATGGCGATGAAGCCCGCCAGCGACGAAACGCAGCAGCAGTCTCACGCCGCGCCCGGCATTCGCGGCGTGCTGCATCTGCTGAATGATGAAAAATTGTGGCAGGGGTTGCGGCCGTTGTTCGCCGCGCTGGAGGCGTTCTCAGCAGGTATGCAGCGCGAGGAGGAGAAGCCGATCACCCGCTATAGCGGAAAGCCGAGCAATGAGTAACGCTGAGTGGGTGCTGCTGCTGTCGCGCGGCCAGTTCGCGCTCACAATGGGGATGCATATTACGCTGGCTGCGCTGACGCTCGGGCTGTCGCCCTTTTTGCTCTGGTTCGAGGCGCGCTGGCTGTGGGGAAAGCAGCCGGGCGCGCGTGAGGCGCTGCACTTCTGGCTAAAGGTCTTTGCGCTGACGGTGGCGGTCGGCGCGGTGTCCGGCGTGGTGATGGAAGTGCAGTTCGGCACCCACTGGTCAGGACTGTCGCAAAAAGTCGGCGGCGTGATTGGCCCGCTGCTGTTCTATGAAGTGCTGGTGGCGTTTTTTCTTGAATCGGGGCTGACCGGCGTAATGCTGTTCGGGATGGGAAAAATCAGGCCGGGCATACATTTTATCGTTACCTGCTTCGTGACCCTCGGCGCGCTACTGAGCGCTTTCTGGATCCTGGCCGCCAACTCCTGGCTTCAGACGCCGACCGGCTTTACGCGTGACGAGAGCGGGCGGTTTTTGCCGGAGAGCTGGACGATGGTGCTCTCCGCGCCTTCGTTCCCTTTTCGCTTCAGCCATATGCTGCTGGCCTCGCTAATCGCGGTGGCTTTTATGATAGCGGGCGTCGCCGCGCGCCGTTTGCTGCTCAACGTGCAGGAGCAGGCGGCGCGTCGCATGCTGACTGCCGCGCTTTCCTTTACGCTGGTGGCGGTGCCGTTACAAATTGTTGTCGGCGATCTGCACGGTGAGAATACACTGGCGCATCAGCCTGCCAAGCTGGCGGCGATTGAGGGCAGCTGGCATCAGCCTGCGGCTAACGACGGCGAGCCGCTGCGGCTGTTCGCCTGGCCCGATCAGCAGGCGCAGCGCAACCGGCTCGAGCTGGCGATCCCCGATATCGCTTCGCTCTATCTGCGGCATAACCTCTCCGGCCATATCAAAAGCCTGAGCGAATTTGATCCCCAGACGATACCGCCGGTCGCGCCGGTGTTTTTCGCCTTTCGCCTGATGGTGGGGCTCGGCGTGGTGATGCTGCTCGCCAGCATCGTGGCAAACGTGCAGCACTGGCGCGGGCGGCTGACCCGCTCGCGGCGCTTGTTGAACATGCTGGTATGGCTGTCGCCAGCGGGCTTTATCGCTATGCTGGCCGGCTGGCTGGTGACGGAAATCGGCCGTCAGCCCTGGACGGTCTATGGCATGTTGCGCACCGCGGACAGCATTTCACCGCTGTCGCTCTCAACGACCGTAGCGATACTCGCCGCTATTATCGTGATTTACGCTCTCAGTTTTGCACTGGGGCTGCGCTATCTGCTGCGGCTGATCTCTTCACCACTGCAGCCGAAGGGTGACGTTGTCACGCAGGAGATCAGGACTTCGCCATGACTATCGCTGACTTCGCTGCGCTGGCGCTGCTGCTTTCCATGCTGATCTACGTGCTGCTCGACGGCACCGATCTCGGCGTCGGCATACTCTTTCTCTGGTTTCGCGAAGAGTCGCAGCGTAAGCGCATGGTGGACAGCATTCTGCCCATCTGGGACGCCAACGAAACCTGGCTGGTGCTGCTGGCGGGCGGCATGTTCGCGCTTTTTCCCACGGTTTATAGCCTGCTGTTCAACACGCTGTGCGGGCCGGTTTTCGCGATGGTGCTGGCGCTGTTTCTGCGCGGGCTGGCGCTGGAATATCGGGCGCAGGCGCAGGAAGCGTTTCGCCACTGGCTGGATCGGCTGATGTGCGCCAGCTCGGCGCTGGCGGCTTTTCTTCAGGGCTGGTGCGCAGGCGTGGTGTTCGGCGCAGAGCCGCATCGCGGGCTGGAGATCGGTTTCTCGCTAACGCCGTTGCTGTGCGGCCTGGGGCTGGTGGTGATCTATGTGTTGCTCGGCTGCTGCTGGATCCGCTGGCGCATCGGCGAGGATGTCGAGGAGAAAGCCAGCCCGCTGGCCTGGCTGTGCTGGGTGCTTTCGCTGGTGCTGTTTCTGTCGGTGATGCTGCTTAACCAGGATATCTGGATAACCGCCTGGCAGCGCTGGCCCGGCAAGATCGCCGTCGCGCTGATTTTGCTTCTGTGGCTGGCCCAGCTGGTCGCGCTGTGGCGCGGTCGGGCGACCTGGCAGCTGGCGCTGACGCTGGGCCTGATCGCCGCGGTGTTCGCTGGCGTCGCCTGCGGTTTTTATCCCTGGCTCATTCCCTGGCAGCAGGATCTGCATCACAGCGCCGCTCCAGCGGCTACACAACTTTTTGTGCTGATCGGCACTCTCATTATTATGCCGCTGACGCTGCTCTATCACAGCTGGGCTTTTTGGGTGTTTCGCGGCAAGGTGCGCTAAGCCTTGCCGCTCTCCGCCTGCTGGCGCGCCAGGGTTCGTGCCAGAATAGAGGAGTAGAGCGGTTTGCCGCCGAGAAACTGCGCCAGCAGCGTCGCGCCCAGCCCGGTGACGATCATCGGCAAGATCAGCTGATAGTTATCGGTCATCTCCAGCACCAGCACGATGCCGGTCAGCGGCGCGCGCACCGAGGCGGCGAGCAGCGCGCCCATTCCGGCAATAGCGAAGGTGGCGGGTTGCAGATGGTAGAGCGGAAAAATGTCCGCCATCAGCACGCCGAACGCGGTGCCCAGCACGGTGCCGAGTGCCAGCATCGGCGCGAAAATACCGCCTGGCGCGCCAGAGCTGAAGCAGAGCAGTGTGGTAAACAGTCTCACCGCAAAAATTACCAGCAGCACGCCAAACGTGTAGTGGCCGCCCGTCGCCTGTGGAATAAGTTCGAATCCGCCGCCGGTGCCCGGCGCGAACCACAGCGCCAGCAGACCACAGCCGCCGCCCAGCAGGCCGCCCGTCGCGACCGCGCGCCAGATGCGCCCGGCATAGAGGCGGGCAAACGTATCCTGAAAGAGAAAAATCAACCGGTTAAGCAGTACACCCACCATGCCGAACAACATACCCAGCACCAGATAAAGCCACAGCGTCTCGACCGGCGCGTCCGCCAGTTTCCCTACGGAGATAACCGGATGCGCGCCGTTGAACAGGCGAAACACGATGCTCGCCATAATGACGCCGGTGAAGACCGCTTTGATTGAGATAAGGTTGTAGCGAAACTGCGGGCGCATCTCTTCAATAATAAAGAGTATGCCCGCCAGCGGCGCGTTAAAAGCCGCCGCCAGCCCGGCCGCCGCGCCGGTCGCCAGCAGGGAGTGACGCGCTTCGTCGCTGCGAATGCGCAGCATATCGAGCACCATACGGCCGATATTGCCGCCAAGCTGCACCGTCGGCCCTTCGCGCCCCAGCACCATACCCGCGCCGAGCGTTCCCATCCCGCCAAAGAACTTTACCGGGATGACGCGCCACCAGCGCACCGGGCGCAGCTCTTCCAGCGCGCCTTCAATTTCGGGAATGCCGGAGCCTGCTGCTTCCGGGGCGAAACGCCGCACGAGGAAATAACCAGCCATCGCCAGCAGCGCGGAGAGCGAGAACGCCAGCGCCCAGAGCGTCCAGCCGGAGTGCAGCGCCGGAGCAGCCACCGATATTCGCCAGTGCTGCACCCAGCTGACCGCTTTAGCGAACGCGCTGCCGACCAGCCCGACGATGATGCCGACCAGCGCGGCGGAAATAAGCACCGCGACAGGCGTTTTATCGCGATTGAGCAACGCCCGGAACATACGATTGCGTGCCGGGATCGACTGGGGAACATTAACTGAGGAGTGTGCTTCGTTGTTCACAATCATTCACTGCTGCGAAAAAAAGGGGCTTAAGTGTACTGCAATCCCCTTTTTCCGTCCCGCGTTGAGATCATCTGATTCTTAACGAAGCGTGACAAGGCGGCTATCCCGCTTCGGCCGTCTCCTCAATCATCTCCTCGCCCTGATTATGGATATTCCCCACCTTTTTCGTCACCGGATGCCAGCGAAACGCCTTCTCAGGCAGCGCCGCTTCTTCCGCGACTTGTTGCGCACGCTCCGGGGAGGTGTCCGCGCTCAGCCACTCTTCTACCGCATCAGGGCGCAGCACCAGCGGGCGGCGGTCGTGAATATCCACCATGCCTTTGTTGCTGGCCGCGGTAACGATGACAAAGCCCTCATGGCCGTGATCTTTATCGAAGGGCGCTTTACCAATGGCGGCGAAGAAAAGCGGCTCTTGCTGCTGGTGATAGATAAAATAGGGCTGTTTGCGGTCACCCTCTTTTTTCCATTCAAACCAGCCGTCGGCCGGTACAACCGCGCGGCCATGGTGCCACAGCGGCTTAAACATGCGCCCGGTCGGCGCGGTTTCGCTGCGCGCATTAATCAGCGGCTGTTTATGCCACCATTCCGGGCCGTAACCCCAGAAAACCGGATCGAGATGGAGATGTTCGTCACGCATATTAAGCAACAGCACGCGGGTGCCTGGCGCGACGTTGTAGCGAGCGACAGGTTCGGGGTCGTAAATCAGTTCGTCGTCTTCAATGCCGAGTGCGTCAAAATAGGCGTTCCGGCTGCGATATTGCGCAAAGCGTCCACACATAGTCATTACCTCCGCTGTTAAGCATAGCTCTATCTCCGGCCGCGTTTTAATTCCGCATAAAAAGTAACAGGTATCGCCGCGATGGATAAAAGCGTGGTCGTAAAGGTGGATGGCGACAGGTTAAAACTCTCAGTAAAGCGATGTCGTAAAAATAAGCTGAATCGCGATTTACCCTTTATTTGTGATGCGATCGGCTGTTAAACGAAGCGCAGGGCGGCTGGCTAAAATCTATTTCTCCTCTTCGCCAGGAATTACCCCTGAAAAGTGACTATCCTTCTATTAAATAAATGACTTTCAGGAGGGAAGATGAAGTTTTTCTATTTCGTTTCGCTTATCGCCGCTGCTGGTTACCTGCTGGCTTTCTTGCCCAAACTTCGTACCAAACGTGAACCTGTCGCTTATTGGGGATGCTGGGCTTATCTGGCCGCAAACGCCGTTTACTGGGCGATCTATGCGCTACGTTATTATTTCCATTTTTAACTGCAGAAATAGTCTGCCGCAGGAGAAGAAATGCCTGAAAATAAGCGTGACCTGATGCCTTACTTACTTTATTACTGCCAGTCTCGCCTGCTGGTAGAGAATATTGACGGCCATGTGGTCGATATCGGCGGCGCGGAGCAGGTTGGCGGTAAGCTTCGCTGGCAGCTTGACGGCAAGGATGCGAAGGGCACCACAGAGAATGAAGCTGACGAAATGCTAGAAGATGTTGCGCAGCATCTGAGCTTTTTGTTTGTTGACGGGCAGTTCACCAGCCTGCCGGATGTGCGCGGCGAATATGGCGACCGTCTGGATAATGCGCCGTCGCGCGAGATTTCGCTGCCGGAGCTAAACGACAGCGATGAAGGTATCGTGCGTTAACTGCCGCCAGGCTGCCTGTGGCAGCCTGGACGACCTGTTTAGCTGGCGGCGCGCTGCGACGCCATGCCCGGCACCAGAATAACCTTGCGGCAATCATCCTTGCGCTTCTCAAAGATCTCATAGCCGTGCGCCGCGTCTTCAAGCGGCATATGGTGCGTGACAATCTCTTCCGGCGTCAGCAGACCCTGTTCGATCAGCGATAGCAGGCGCGGCAGATAAGCCTGCACGTGCGTTTGTCCCATCTTGAAGGTCAGCCCTTTATCAAAGGCGTCGCCAAACATAAAGCCATGAATAAAGCCAGCATAGACGCCCGGCACGCTCACCACGCCGCCGCGTCTGACCGCAGCGATACACTGGCGCAAGGCTTTGCCGCTGCTGCCTTCCAGCTTCAGGTTGCTTAGCACCGTTTCGGTCAGGCTGCCTTTGGCTTCAAAGCCGACGGCGTCGATTACCGCGTCTACGCCGCGATGATTTTTGGTGTGTTCGATGATCCACGCGGCCGGATCGTCGATATCGTCAAAGTTAATAGGCGTGACGCCGTAACGCTGACGGGCGAACTCCAGCCGGTAGTTGTTATGGTCGATCATAAAAATCTCTTCCGCGCCGACCAGGCGCGCGCAGGCGGCGCTCAACAGCCCGACCGGCCCCGCGCCGAAAATTGCGACGCTGGAGCCTTTGTCCAGGCCAGCGTTCTGCACCGCCTGCCAGGCGGTCGGGAGGATGTCGGAAAGAAACAGCACTTTATCATCCGGCAGCGCCAGCGGCACTTTAAACGGGCCGACGTTAGCTTTCGGCACCCGCACATACTCCGCCTGACCGCCAGGCACGCCGCCGTATAGATTGCTGAAGCCGAACAGCGCCGCTGGCGGCGTAATATTCTTTTTATTCAGGATGGCGCCGCGACCGCTGTTGGTGGTTTCGCAGGCGGCATACTGATGCAGATGGCAGTAAAAACAGTCGCCGCAGGCGATAACGAAAGGCACGACGACGCGATCGCCAACGGCGACGCTGGTCACTGCCGCCCCCGCCTCAACCACTTCGCCCATAAATTCATGGCCGAAAATATCGCCATGATCGGTGCCGGGAATTTTGCCGCGATAGAGGTGCAGGTCAGAGCCGCAAATCGCTGTGGCCGTAACGCGCAAAATAATATCGTCTGGCTCCTGCAGGACAGGATCGGGAACGGTTTCAACGCGAACCTGGTGCGGGCCATGATAGGTCAGTGCTCTCATAACAACGTCCTTTCTTGATGAGTGTGCCGGTCGCCATGACGCAACACGGGACTCCACGCCAGCGGCGCACGCTTCCCCGACATTACAGGCGCGCCTGGCGTGGCAGGCGGGGATGTTTTAAGCCTGGCCGCAGATACGGGTTAAGCAAGCGCGGCGGCTGTTGCGCAATCAGGCGAGACGGCAAACCGTTAGAAAAACGCTTAAAAAAAATACTGGATATAACAACAGTATCCTGTATACTTATTCAACAGCCCGAACGGCTGGGTACGTTTGCATGAGGTGACGCTGATGATGTTCTCTACTGAAAATCTTTCTGCTCTCAACGCTTCTGTCCTGATGAGCAGCCGTGAAATCGCCAGACTGACAGGCATCACGCACGGCGAAGTAAAACGTTTGATCAAAAGCCTGGAAACCGCGCAGCGGCTTTCACAGCCGGTGACGATCAACCTTTACGAGCATGAAGGAGAGATGCGTCAGGAGTTTTGCCTGAACAAGCGCGACTCGCTGTTAGCCGTAGCGCGCCTGTCGCCGGGCTTTACCGCCGATCTGCTGGACAAATGGCAGGAGCGAGAAAAAGTGGCGCATCTGCCTGACTTTACCAATCCTGCCGAGGCGGCACGCGCCTGGGCGGAGCAGTTCGAGCAGCGCCGCGCCGCGGAAGAGCAACTGGCGCTCTCAGCCCCAAAGGCGGAATTTTTTGATCGGTTTGTCGAGGTGACCGATTCGCTCGGCTTTCGCCAGCTGTGCAAAATGCTGAAAGTGAAAGAGCCGGAGTTTCGCCAGTTCCTGCTGGAGCGCAATATCATGTACCGCGACAAAGGCACGCTGACGCCGCAGCACCATCATATGCAGGCGGGTTACTTTACGCTGCGCTCAGGCGTTGGGGAAAACCAGCATGCGTTTTCGCAGGCGCGCTTTACCGCGAAAGGGGTGAAATGGGTCGCCAGCCTGTGGGCGGGACATATCGCCACGCAGCCGAAAGGCGTTGCCGCCTGATCGTTGCCGCTGTAAACAAAAAAACCGGTCGCTGACCGGTTTTTTTATGCCTGGCCGCCAGCGGCGCGCGCTAAAGTCCATCGACAATAGTGATCATCGCCTCCGCCACGCTGGCGCGTTCAGCGCGGGCGCGCTGGTAGGCTTCGGAGTGGTAGCAGGCGAGCGCGCTCTGATAGTCATCGAACTCGATTAACACATGCTTCTGAAAGGTTGCGCCTTCCAGCGCCGTCGCTTCGCCGCCGCGCGCCAGGAAACGCGCATTGAACTGCTGAAATGCGGCGGGTGCCAGCGCCATGTAGTGCTGATATTGCGTTGGATCGTGAATAGTAACGTGCGCAATCCAGTATGCGGCCATGTTTTACTCCGGTTGAGAAAGGATCTGCTTCGCCAGGCTGGCGGCTTCGGTGAGATGCTCATAGACCGCCTGTTTGGCACGCGGCGCATCGTTCTGCTCGATCGCCTGACAGATGCGCGACATGCGCTCAAAACCCGCCATTTCGCGCTCCGGCCAGGCAAGCGTCAGGGCGCGAAGGCGGCTGATCCGGCTGTTCATGCGCTGCACGATCTCCCAGGCGATGGTGTGGTTCGCCACGCTAAACAGGGTTTCGTAAAAGGCCTGCGACGCCTCGACGCGTTTGATATCGTCATGCTCCCGTGACGCCTGCGCAATCTGCTGCAGCTGCTGGCGTAACAGCGCCTTATCGGCGTCCGTGGCGCGCTGCGCGCAGTCAAAAGCCGCTTCCTGTTCCAGCAGCAGACGAATGTTGTAAATCTGTTCGGCGATCTCCCACGTCAACAGCGCCACTATCGGCCCTTTTTTCGGCAGGATCTCTATCAGGCCTTCTGCTTCCAGATAGCGGATAACCTCCCGCACCACGCTGCGGCTGACGCCGAGCTGCTCGGTAAGCTGACGCTCCACCAGCCGATCGCCGGCCTTGAAATAACCGGCGATAATCGCCTGACGCACTTTTTTCAGCGCCAGTTCGCGCAGTGTGACCGGCGCGTTTTCAATTCTCAGAGAATGGTTATCAACCATCAAATCCCTCTGTATTCAATTAAATAATGAAACCTGACGCGGGTCCGGCTGCGCCCTGATGTGACTTACTATTAACACTGAACAATCGGGATGCGCAATGACCGCGCCGCGCTTGCGGATAAGCCCCGACATCCTTAATTCGGCCTGCCTCACACTTTTGCACTCTGCTTAAAAATAGTGCCTCGCTGTGGTTGCCAGCGTGCAATGCCTTGAAGCGCTGGGCTTTTTCGCGTTCCCACTTCGCCTGTGCTGACGAGCAGGCTGCAAAAGCGGCAAAAACATCCCCTCTAAAAATATATTTGAAAATCAACACAATGAAAGGGTTAACCCTGATACTGATGGCACAATTTCGATATGTCGTATGATGGTATACCATATTTTGACATGTTGTTTTCTCCAGTGCTATACCACTCCCGAAACATTCATTTAGCAATTCGTTAACTTTCAGGAGAGGACTATGCATCCCGCCATTCGTAAAACGCTGGTGACCACCGAAACGCTGTACGTTGACGGCGGCAAAGCCGCCGCTAAGCCGCTGGTCATGATCGCCGCCGCCGCTGTGGTGAAAAACCCCTGGGCCGGTCAGGGCTACGTTGAAGATCTCGCCCCGCAAATCCGTGAGTTTGCGCCGGTGTTGGGCGAGCTGCTTACCCGTCTGATCCTGAAAGAAGCGGGCAGCGGCGAAAACGTGGAGGCCTTCGGCAAAAGCGCCGTGGTGGGGTTGGACGGCGAACTGGAGCACGCTTCCGCGCTGATCCATACGCTGCATTTCGGCAACCACTATCGCAGCGCGGTGCAGAGCAAAAGCTACCTGGCTTTCAATAATACGCGCGGTCCGGCCAATACCCCCGTGCTGATCCCAATGATGCACAAAAACGACGAAGGCAGCCGCGAACACTACCTGACCATGCAGTTCAATATCGGCGACGCGCCGCGCTACGACGAGATCGTTATCGCGCTGGGCGCAGCGCTGGGAGGCCGCCCGCATCATCGTATCGGCAACCGTTACTCCGACCTGAAAGAGTTAGGCCATGATGCGCAAAACCCAGCTGCTGTGTAACAGCCAGATGCGCGTCAGCTATCTCGAAGCTGGAAAAGGCGCGCCGCTGGTGCTGATCCACGGCGTCGGCATGAATGCTGAATCCTGGTTTCCGCAGATTGAGACGCTGAGCGCGCACTTCCGGGTGATTGCGGTCGATATGCCTGGCCACGGCGAGAGCGAGGCGTTCAGCCGACCTGTCGCGCTGCCGGACTATGTTGCCTGGCTGGCCGAATTCCTGAACCAGCGCCCGGAGTCGCACTTTGCAGTCGCGGGGCATTCGATGGGCGCGCTGATTACCGCCGGGCTGGCGATCGATCATCCGGAACAAGTGAGCCACGCCATCGTTATGAGCGGCGTCTATCGCCGCAGCGACGCGGCGCGCCAGGCGGTATTGCAGCGCGCTCAGGAACTGGCGGCGGGCGATGCCCAGCTTGACTCGCCGCTGGCGCGCTGGTTCGGCGACGACGAGCGCGAGATGGCGCTGCGCGAGCGCGTCGGCGAGTGGCTGCAGCAGGTCAATCTTCAGGGCTATGCCGCCGCCTATCAGGCGTTCGCCAGCGGCGACGAGGTGTACGCCGATCGCTGGGATGAAATGCAGTGTCCGGTGCTGGTGCTGACCGGCGAACTGGATGCGAATTCGAATCCGCAGATGGCGCGCGCTATGGCTGACGCAGCTCCGTTTGGGCAGGCGGTGATTATCGCCAACGCGCGCCATATGGTGAATCTGACGGACGCGGATCGTGTCAGTCAGGAGATGATGGCCTTTTTAACCGCGCCCGTCGCGGCGGGAAAACAGATCAACACAGTGGCAGGAGTTTCTCATGCAGACAGATAAACGCAGACAGCTGCGCGACGCGTTCGGCGCCTTTATGACGGGCGTCACCGTTGTGACCAGCCGTGACAAAGCGGGTCAGCCGATAGGCTTTACCGCTAACTCTTTTACCTCGGTGTCGCTCGATCCAGCGCTGCTGCTGGTCAGCATCGACAAGCGTTCGGCAAACTTCGCCAACTTCACCGAGTGCGCTCATTTCGCGGTGAATATCCTGGCGGAGCAGCAGAAAGAGACCTCGAATATCTTCGCTTCAAAGGTAGAGGATCGCTTCGCGCTGGTGGAGTGGCGCGCCAGTGAAAACGGCACGCCGCTGCTGGACGGCAGCTCCGCCTGGTTCGACTGCTCGCTGCATCAGGTGGTGGACGCGGGCGACCATGCGCTGTTGATCGGTAAGGTAGAGGGCTTCGACTCTCAGGCGACTGCGGGGCTGGGCTACTATCGCGGCGCCTATTTCACGCCGTATCAGAACGCGTAAACACTGATTAA
Organism: Pantoea sp. YU22; assembly: GCF_003970755.1. Classification (NCBI taxonomy): domain Bacteria; kingdom Pseudomonadati; phylum Pseudomonadota; class Gammaproteobacteria; order Enterobacterales; family Erwiniaceae; genus Pantoea; species Pantoea sp. YU22. The sequence continues at coordinate 84,555 of NZ_RYDU01000012.1, forward strand.
CCGCCTGAGCGTCGAGGTCAGCGCCCTGATCGAATGCAACGGCCACGCGATTATGATGCAAAAAGAGGGAGCGGCCAGCCTGCCTTCACGCCACGTCGCCGACGGCAGCGTCAGCGATACCCTGAATGCGCTGATTGCCGATCTGGGCGTCAACGCCAGCCCTGGCTTCGTCTATTCGGTTTACGAAGATCGCCAGAGTAATAAGCAGCACATTGTTTTCCTCTGCGCGCTGCCTACCGACAGCACGCCAGTCGCGCTTAACAAAGGCGAATGGCTGGATCTGGAAAAAATTTCTGCGCTTTCCATCAAGGATTCGGCACTGAAATCGCTGATGAATCGCTTCGTCAGAGAGAATAGCGTCGGCAATTACAGCATCTATTACGGCGATGAAATCAACGGTTCAATAAAACAATTCGCCAGCTGAAACTCGTACCGGGGTACCCTATGAAACTGTCACTCTTTATCCATATGGAACGCATCTCGCCCGATGAGCCGCAGGATAAGCTTTACCAGGAAATGATGGAGCTGTGCGAAATGGCGGACAGCGCCCGCATGCACGCCATCTGGACCGGCGAACATCACGGCATGAACTTCACCATCGCGCCGAACCCGTTAATCAACCTGGCGGATCTGGCGAACCGTACCAAAAACGTCCGGCTCGGCACCGGCACGGTGATCGCGCCCTTTAACCATCCGCTGCGCCTGGCGGGCGAGGCGGCGATGACCGATATCATTACCGGCGGCCGTCTGGAGCTGGGTATCGCACGCGGCGCTTACAGCTACGAGTATGAGCGCATGATGCCGGGCCTGACCGCATGGGATGCCGGCCAGCGCATGCGAGAACTGGTGCCTGCGGTGAAAAAACTGTGGGAAGGGGATTACGCCCATGATGGCGAGTTCTGGCAGTTCCCGCTCTCTACCTCGTCGCCGAAGCCGAAACAGCAGCCGCATCCGCCCATCTGGATCGCCGCGCGCGATCCCAACAGCCATGAGTTCGCCGTGACCCACGGCTGCAACGTGCAGGTCACGCCGCTGCATCAGGGTGAAGAGGAGATTGTGCGTCTGGCGCAGTGCTTCCATGAAACGCGCCAGCGCCTGGCACCGGAAAAGCCGCTGAAAATCATGCTGCTCCAGCACGGCTATGTTGCAGAGAACGAAGCGGATGCGCAGCAGGCAGCCGAAGAGCTTAACCGCTTCTACAACTACTTCGGTGCCTGGTTCAAAAATGAACGCCCGGTCAGTCAGGGGCTGATTCAGCCGCTGAGCGATGCCGAAATCCGTGCCAACACCTACTACTCCGCCGAAGCGATGCGCAAGAACCTGGCTATCGGCAGCGCCAATGAGGTGATAACGCGCCTCAAGCATTACGAAGCGCTGGGATATGACGAGTTTGCGCTCTGGATCGACAGCGGTATGACGTTCGAACGCAAAAAAGCGTCGCTGACGCGCTTTATCAACCAGGTCATGCCCGAATTTCATTAACAGGTGCCGAGATGGAATCGTTCAAACTCTTTATAAATGGCCAGTTTGAGTCGGGGGCCGCCACGTTCGACTCGCTGGATCCCGCCACCGGGCAGCCGTGGGCGACTATCGCCGAAGCGCGAGCGGAAGAGGTCAACCGCGCCGTTGAGGCGGCGCAGCGGGCGTTTAACGCGCCGGAATGGCGCGACCTGACCGCCTCGGCGCGCGGCAAACTGCTGATGCGGCTCGCGGATCTTGTCGAGCGAAACGCGGAGGAGCTGGCGCGGCTGGAGACGCTGGATACCGGGAAAATTATCCGCGAAACCCGCGCGCAGATCGCCTACGTCGCCGAGTATTACCGCTACTACGCGGGACTGGCCGACAAGATGGAAGGGCGCGTGCTCAGCATTGATAAAGCTGACACGGAAACCTGGACGCGTCGCGAGCCGGTCGGTGTTGTGGCGGCGATTGTTCCCTGGAACAGCCAGCTGTTTCTTTCCGCCGTAAAGATCGGCCCGGCGCTGGCGGCGGGCTGTACGCTGGTGGTCAAAGCCGCCGAAAGCGCGCCAACGCCGCTGCTGGCTTTTGCCCGCCTGATTGCGGAAGCCGGTTTTCCACCCGGCGTCTGTAACGTCATCACCGGCTTCGGCGACAGTTGCGGCACGGTACTGACGACCCATCCCGACGTGGCGCATATCGCCTTTACCGGTGGCCCGGAAACGGCGCGCCATATCGTGCGCAACAGCGCGGAAAACCTCAGTAAAACGACGCTGGAGCTGGGCGGCAAGTCGCCGTTTATCGTCTTTGACGACGCCGATCTGGAGAGCGCGGCCAATGCGCAGGTGGCGGCGATCTTCGCTGCGTCTGGTCAGAGCTGCGTCGCCGGTTCGCGTCTGCTGGTGGCAGAAAGCATTAAAGAACGCTTTCTGGCAACGCTGGTTGAGCGCGTCCAGCGCATCGTGATCGGCGCGCCGCAGGAGATGGCGACGCAGTTCGGCCCGCTCTGCACCCAACAGCAGAAAACCCGTATTCAGACGCTGGTCGCCCGATCGCTGGAGCAGGGCGCGCGGCTGCTGACCGGCCACTATGACATCGACCGTCCCGGTTACTACTACCCGCCGACCATACTTGACTGCTCCGATACGCCGCACGCGGACAGCGTGGTGAACGAGCTGTTCGGCCCGGTGCTTTCGGTGGTGAGTTTCCGCGACGAGGCGGACGCTATCCGTCTCGCCAACGATACCGCCTACGGCCTGGCGGCGGGCGTCTTCACGCAGAACCTGGCGCGCGCGCATCGCGTCACCAGGGCGCTGCGCAGCGGCGTCGTCTGGATCAATACCTACCGCATGGTGTCACCGCTGGCCCCGTTTGGCGGCTACCGCCTCTCCGGCCACGGTCGTGAAGGAGGCATGGAGGCGGCGCTGGAGTTTACCACCACCAAAACGGTATGGCTGCGCACCAGCGATGAGCCAATCGGCGATCCTTTCGTTATGCGTTAACCCCTTTTTCACACCAGGAAAAGACGTCACGGAAGGCGTTACCCGCAGGCGCGCGCCGCACGGATATCGGCCTCGCGCCTGACGTAAAGGATTAACCCAAAAGCCCGTTTGTTGCCGGGGCCATGATGGCCTCCGGCCAGGCTTTGCCGCTGTTCACGTAAAGAACCCTACAAATCACAAAATAAAAATCCCCAGTGCGGAGGATAAAATGTCTCAAAACAACGTGATAGAAAATAAATCGGTGGACTATGTGCCGGAAAACGAGCGGCACGGTCAGGCGCGGAGCCTGTTCACCCTGTGGTTCTGCACCAATATTGCGCCGCTGGCGGTCGTGACCGGCGCAATCTCTACGCAGACGTATCATCTTAATATTCTGTCGGCACTCTCGGCGATAATTGCCGGTCATCTGTTCGGCGGGCTGTTTCTGGCGCTTACCTCGGCGCAGGGACCGCGCGTCGGGATCCCTCAGATGGTGCAGAGCCGCGCGCAGTTCGGTCGCTACGGCTCGCTGCTGGTGATCTGCTTCACCACGGCGATCTATCTCGGCTTTTTTATCTCCAACGTGACGCTCTCCGGCAAGGTCATCAATAATGTTATTCCGGCGCTGCCGATCCACAGCGCCACGATCCTTGGCGCGGTAGCGGCGACGCTGATCGGTATCGTCGGCTACCGCTTTATTCACCATATCAACAAGGTGGGTGCCTGGGTGATGGGCATAGCGCTGGTCACTGGTCTGTTCGTAATGCTCGGTCATCCTTTACCAGCAGATTTCTGGCAGCGCGGCAGCTTCAGTCTGAATGGCTGGTTCGCCACCTTTTGTATCTGTGCGGTGTGGCAGATCAGCTTTTCGCCCTATACCTCCGACTATTCCCGCTATCTGCCCGCCAATATTGGCGTATTCAGACCCTTTATCTGTACCTGGCTTGGCGCATGCTGCGGCACGATCCTGGCGTTTTTGTTCGGCGTAGTGGCGGTGAATCTGGTCGGCGGGGAGGGCGATGCGATGGCGGCGGTGCGTCAGGCGACCGGCTGGCTCGGCCCGATACTGATGGTGCTGTTCTTAATGAATATCATCTGCCACAACTCGATGAATCTCTACGGTTCGGTACTGTCGCTGATTACCGCGGTGCAGACCTTCCGTCCGGCCTGGCTGCCGGCGGCGCGCGTGCGCGTTATGTTCTCGGCGGTGGTGCTGGTAGGCGGCGTGCTGGTGTCGCTGGCGGCTTCGGCTAACTTCGTCTCCTTCTTCCTGAACCTGATATGGGCGCTGATTGGCGTGCTGATCCCGTGGAGCGTCATCAACCTGCTCGACTTCTACGTGGTGAAGCAGCAGCGCTATGATATTCCCTCGATTTTCCAGGCGGACGGCGGTCGCTATGGGCTGGTGAACGTTAACGCGCTGCTGGTCTACTTCGGGGGCGTGGTGGTGCAGATCCCCTTCGTAGAGAACGCCTTTTTTACCGGACCCTATGCGCATCTGATCCCCGGCGCAGATATCTCCTGGGTGATAAGCCTGGTCGTGACCAGCGTCGCCTATCTGCTGTTCCATAAAAAGGGGGCGCTGCTGACGGCGCCGCAGCAGCAGCGCGCGCAGTAGATCATCAATAAACGCGTGCTCTCTTGCTGCGGGTAAACGTGTGAGCTAGATCTTAAACCCTGGGTTTTATTCAGGACAGGGAGACGTTTTATGCTCAAAGCACCTTTAGCGCTACTGATGATGATGGCGGTTTCCGCAACGGCCGCGGAACCGTCATCTTCGCCGATACGGCCTCTACAGGTCGGTAATCTCACCATTCAGCAAGGCAAACCGGCAATCATTGTCTCTACCACCGGCAACGATGAGGAGGGCGCGCTGAAGCTGGCGCGTCAGGCAGCGCAAACGCCACAGGTTCAGGTGGTCGAACTGCGCGTCGATAAGCTCGATTTTGCTACTCATGTCGATAAGGTCACGCAGCTCGGTCAGGCAATGCGGCGCGAGCTAAAGGGTAAACCGCTGCTGCTGACGCTGCGCACCAAAGGCGAAGGGGGCAGCCTGTCGCCAGATGACGCCAGCTATATCGCACTCTATCAGCAGTGGCTTGAGGCAGGTTTCGCCGATCTTATCGATATCGAAATGCGCATTGGCGCGCAGGCGGTGGATCAGCTGGTGGCGCAGGCGCACCAGCATCATGTCGCGGTCATCCTCTCTTATCACGATTTTCAGGCTACGCCGGATAACGCCGATATGCTGCGGCGTCTGTCATGGCAGGCGGCCCACGGCGCGGACATCCTTAAAATTGCGGTGATGCCGAAGACGCCGCAAGATGTCAGCCGCCTGACCGACGTCACCTGGCAGATGCGCCAGCGCAGCGACAAGCCGCTGCTGACGATGGCAATGGGCGGGCTGGGGGCGGTGACACGTGTGTCGGGCGAGGTGTTTGGCAGCAACCTGACTTTTGGCACACTGGGCGAGGCGTCCGCACCGGGACAGCTCGACGTGCAGGCGCTGGACCAGGTGCTGACGACGCTGCATAAGGCGAACGCGTCGTGATGTAAACCACTACCGGGCAGAATGTTATCGCGTGCAGGATGGCGTCGACACCACGAAAAGCGGGTCTGCAACACCCCTCCTGACAGCCTGCTGATCGCGCCGCGCTTTATATCACCCTGAAGCAGGATTTCACCAGAGACAACGCAATCGCACAGCAGGACGCGTATTGCGCTGCGGTCATCATCCGGCTCAGCGATAGAGCTTAAGATTGCCCGTAAGGCGGGTAATCGCTTTTTTCGGCCCTGCCAGTCCCAGCGCCACCAGTTCGATCTGCGGACTGGCGGCGTCGCGCATGCGCGCTTCATATTCGTCATAAGTTTTACACGACTGCGCCAGCGCGCTAAAGGGCATGGCGAACAGCGTCTCGTCTGCCGCGCTGCGCTGGTGCAACTCGCGTAAATAGTCTCCTGAAGCCAGCAAAACCGGCAGCGGGGCGGTGATGACGCCGGGAAAGGTCACGCCATCCTGGCTCTGCAGCGCCGCGCCGACCAGGTTATCAATGGCGCGGCCAAAGCTAATGCCAACGACGCTGGCGGCATTCATCGCCAGCCCAGGCGGGAGATCTTTGTCGATGATAAGGGTGCAACGGTGAAGATCGGCATCGAATCGCATAGGTTCCTCTGAAAAAAGCCGTTCGGACAAGAGGTAAAATTATGCGCGTTTATTGCGGGTGAGTGCTTGCGAATAGGCCAGGTAAAAGGAATGATTTGGGCAGACTCTTTCTTACCATCAGATAAAAAAGGCAAAGGCTACCCTCAATGGCGTTAAGTAAGGCAGAAATCAAAATTCTCACGCAGCTGCAACAGGAGGGCCGCATAACCAATCAGGAGCTGGCGGAAAAAGTCAATATGTCGGCCTCACCCTGCTGGCGAATGGTGCGCAAGCTGGAGAGCGACGAGGTAATACAGGGCTATCGCGCCGTGCTCAACCGTAAAAAAATCGGTCTCAACGTGATGGTATTTGTGCGCGTCATTATCGACAGCCACAGCGAGGCGCAGGCGCGAAAGTTTGAACAAGAGGTGAGCGCGCTGGAAAATGTGGTGGCCTGTTACAGTATCGGCGGCGATACCGATTTTTTGCTGCAGGTGGTCGCCGCCGATCTCGACAGCTACGCCGATTTCGCCATGGGCGTAGTGCGTCGGCTTCCGGGCATAAAAGAGATGCAAAGCATGTTCGTGCTCAAAGAGATAAAGGGGCTAAGCGCCTGGCCGCTGGGCAATACGGCAAGCTGAACAGCTCTTGCCGCAACAGGAACCCGCTCTTCGGCGCGTCAGCCCTGGCTCATCTGACGGAAGCGCGCCGCTTTGGCCCGGTTGCCGCATACCGCCATGCTGCACCAGCGGCGGCGATGCGCTTTGGTGCGATCGTAAAACCACAGCGTGCAGTCGGGATGCTCGCACTCACGCACCAGGGAAAAATCGCCGTTAACCAGCAGATCGGCGGCCAGCTCTGCGACGGGGCCCAGCTGCTGTTCCGGCGTTGCGGCAGCGTATATGCGCCGGTATTCAGGGCTGCCCTCGCTGCTCAGCGCCAGTTCAATATGGCTGGCGGCGCTGCGCAGAAAGCGGTTGAGCTCGTCCGGCTGCCACGTTTCTCCTCTTTTCCGCTGCTGTACTGCGTGCAGAATGACGTCGCGTAGCTGACGTGCCGCCACCAGCAATGCGCCCTTATGCCGCTCTGGCTCAGCACTCCCTGTGGACCATCCCGCTGCGCTCAGCCAGCGAATGACATCTTCATCGGTTTGAAAGAAATCGTGCGGCTGACCATTGACCTGCGCCACGGTGTTAAGAAAATCCAGCGCTATATGATCGCCAATGTGCAATGGAGCCGAAGGCAAATCCTCTCTGTCTTTTTCTTTCATCTCTCGATCCAATAAGTAACCACTAAATTGCATCTTAACAGGTTATTTTAAGCTGTCCAGCGCTGGAGCGGCTCGTATGGTATTAACCGCGCGGTGATGGGAGAAGAAAAAAGTAACTGGTATAAAAAACTTTTAAAGGTTATCAGTTTGTGTCAGGGTAAATAAGTAACTCGTAAAATTGTTCTTTAACGGTTAAGAGGAGTTCCTTATGATCAGCAATCCGCAATACCCTGTGCATTACCGCTATGTCGAAGCCGATGGCGTGCGCGTTTTCTACCGCGAGGCGGGCAATCCTGAGCGACCTACGCTGCTGCTGCTGCACGGCTACCCAAGCGCTTCGTATCAGTTCCGCGATCTTATTCCCTTACTGAGCGATACATTCCATCTGGTGGCGCCCGATCTGCCCGGCTTCGGTTTCACCGAGGTGCCGGATGAGCGACATTATGTTTACAGCTTCGATGCGCTGGGCGAGACGCTGACCGCTTTTGTTGATGCGCTTAAGCTGGAACGTTATGCGCTCTACGTGTTTGATTACGGCGCACCGAGCGGGCTGCGGCTGGCGCTGGCCCGTCCTGAGCGGGTCACCGGGCTGATTTCTCAGAACGGCAACGCCTATCTGGAAGGACTAGGCGATGCGTGGCAGCCGATCCGTCGCTACTGGGCGCAGCCGACAGCGGAGAACCGCCAGGTTGTGCGCGATAACGTGCTGAATCTGGCAGGAACCCGCTGGCAATATCTGCATGGCGTCAGCGATGAGACGCTGGTCGCGCCGGAAGGTTATATGCTTGATTCGTTACTTATGGAGCGACCCGGCAACAAAGAGATTCAGCTGGATCTCTTTCTGGATTACGCCAGCAACCTGACGCGCTATCCAGATTTTCAGCGATTCTTCCGCGAGAGGCAGCTGCCGACGCTGGTGATTTGGGGCAAAAACGATCCCTTTTTTATTCCGCCGGGCGCACAGGCTTACCTGCGGGATAACCCCAACGCGCAGGTGGAACTACTGGATACGGGCCACTTCGCGCTGGAGACCCATGCGGTTTATATCGCGCAGCGCATCAGGGAGGTTATCGGAGGCGAAGCGGTTTAGATGGCGGATTTGCCCGGATAGCGTATGGTTAAACTTTGGCAGCACTGTTGAAATTAACCACCAGGGGGAAATATGGAATACGCTATCGCCAGTAATCTGGATGAGCTGAATGAACTGCTCAGCAGCGGCAAACACAAAGCGGTTGTTATTGGCTATGAGCTCTCCGCCGATGAGTTTTTCGGCATCGCAATGTACTGGGGCGACCGCGGCGCGAAAATCAAACGCGTTGACGGGAGTTTTCTGGTTAAGCTAGGGAAAAATGTCATTCCGCCGAACGACGACATTTAACTTTTTTTGGGGATAACCGGCTGGCCGCACTGATGGCGGCCAGCTGAAAGGATTACTGAATTTCTGGCCACGCAATCGCGGGAATGCCGTTCAGCTGCGGCCTGGCGAACAGATATCCCTGGAAGTTGCTGATGCCTGCAGCTTCCAGCCACATCCACTCTTCCGGCTTCTCGACGCCTTCTGCGATAACGCTGATCTCCAGCGAGGAGCAGCATTTAAGAATCGCATGAACGATCGCCTGTTTCGGCCCGCTCTTGTGCACGTCAATGATCAGATTGCGGTCGATTTTGATCTTGTCCGGCTGAAAGCGCGACAGCAGCGAGAGTCCGGCAAAGCCCGCACCGAAGTCGTCCAGCGCAATACTGATGCCGGCTGCTCTCAGCTGCTTAACGGCAATAGTGAATTCATCGAGGCGCGAAATCACCTCGTTTTCCGTCACCTCTACGACAACCTGCTCCGGCACCAGCCCGTTCTGTCTGATTTGATCCAGCAAAATTTCCACCGCATTCGGCACCATCACCAGCGACATAGGCAGCAGATTGACGGATAACGTCTGGCCCTGAATATCGAGCTTTTTCGCCAGCGCAAAGGCGACGCCCTTCGCTTTTATATCGGCGGCATAAATTTTGTCGCCGGGAAACTGCGCGAAATAGTCAGCGGGCGCGCTGCCGTCCGGCGTGCGAATAAGCGCTTCCAGCGAGACAATCTGTTGCATCAGCGGATCGATGATCGGCTGAAAAGCGAAGCTACAGTCTGCGGCGTCAGGCGGCGCAATCGCTTTTTCCAGCGTTTCCTCTACGACAAAATGCAGGGTGTCGGTTGAAGGGATTTCAAAGTAGTTGGCTTTTTCTCGCGCCTCGACAAAGGTACGCAGGAATTGTAAGGCGCGATCGTCATAGGTGAGCTGATACTTTGAGGTGCCTTTATCCAGCACCGCCTGCAGCACCGTCTCTTTGTCATACTTGCGTAGATCGAAGAGTTCCATGCCGACGTTGCCGAAGCGGCGCGAAGGAGAGTAGTCATACATTAATTCAACTAAATTGTGGTGACGCGTATCTGCGCAGATTCGGGCATAAATGGCGCGCACCGCCTCATCAGAACCTTCCAGAAGCTGGAAAAAGTGGGTGCCGTCAAACAGCAGAATACCTGTGACGTCAAAAGTTTCATTAATCTTATTCGCGTTTACCGCTAAATTATCCAGCGTTTTTACAGGCACGTCGTCTGAAAGATGGCTGCGATAGATTATGGTTGTCAGCATGGATAATTCCGGTCTTAGTTTTTGTGAGCCACACATTACCAGAAGTCGCGCTGGTATTGTCTAGCGCTTTTTTTGAGAAGTAAAAAAATAGTTCGTGCGTCGCTGCCAGCTAATAAGCAGCGAAATTCGACAGCCGTTTCGCTTTATATTCCCGCCGGGTTGACGTTGCATTTTTATTTAAAGTTTAAAATCCCTAACCTTTTGAATGTGCAAAATTTCTTCAAATGGCAAAACCACAAATTTTTTGTGCAATCAGTGCGGCTTAAAGTTGCATTTTGAATGCATTTTATCTATAACTGCAGAGGTGAGGCGCTGATGTCTGAAATCCACTTATGACATCGCTTTATAGCCGCTTCGCTTCAAATAACAGCCATCGGACAGGATGGCTGTTTTTTTTTGCCTTTCAGACGAGACGTTATATGCAGAGCGAACCCGATTTTATTGAAAAAACGTTATGCATTGCCGCCGTCACTTTTCTGACAATGGCGCTTGTAACCCTCTACTGTTTTTAGAAGCCGACAGGCGCGTCGCGCTGCCAGTAAAGCGGTGCGCCATAAACGTCAACAAAGTAATCAATGACCGCACGCACATTGAGCGGAGGATGCCGCGTATGGGGATAGATTGCTGCAATCTGCTGCGGTACAGGATTGATGCCAGCCTCATACTCTTCCAGCAGCCTGACTAAATTGCCCTTTCGTAGATGATCGCCTGTCAGCCAGTCGGGAAAGAGCACCATCCCCATGCCATCCAGCGCGGCGGTCAGTAAGGTTTCAGCGTTATTCGATGAAAGCAGCGCCTTCACGGGATACTGTATCCAGGACTCGTCGCGACGTCTGAAAAGCCAGCGGTTCGCGCCGGTGGAGCCACGGTAGACCAGACAGTGATGCTCGCTCAACGCCTCCGGGGTGGCGATCGCGCCATGTTTAGCAAGGTATGCCGGCGCAGCGGCCAGATAATAACGCTGGCTGCCCAGCACGCGCGCGTGAAACGAGGAGTCCGTAAGGGGGCCGATGCGAAAGATCAGATCGGTAGCGGTACGGTGTGGATCGACATAATCATCCGTCAGCGTCAGCTCAATTTCCAGCAGCGGATAGCGCGCCGACAGCTGCGCCAGCCAGGGCGCAATATGCCGCTGGCCGAAAAAAACCGGCGCGTTGAGCCGCACCAGGCCGGACGGCTCCAGAGATCGCGCCTGCAGCGCCTGCCGCGCTTCGCTGAACTGATTATCGATAGCGCGCGCATAATCAACAAACAGCCGACCCGCTTCGGTCGGCATCACCGCGCGCGTATTGCGATAAAAAAGCTGCTGACCGAGTGCATCTTCCAGCTGGAGAATGGTGCGCGAGACGACGGAAGCAGAAACGCCTTCGCGCCGCGCCACCACTGAAAAGTTCTGCGTATCAAAAACGCTCAGGAAAAAGCGCAGCGCGCGCAAATCTATTGAGCCGGTACTGTCCATTAATGCGTTTCCTGCAAAAGTGTTTGCCACACTATAGCGTTTTTCAACTTGATCGACTCCACTATGCTGTTGCGCTTCGATTTAAAGGAAGCGGTTATGCAACTCATTTTTATTTTACTGGTTATTGCCGGCGGGATGGGGCTGTCGGTAGAGGCAGGGCTGCTCGGGCCGCTGGGCCAGCAGGTAGGCGATCTCTGGGCGACGTTCAGCATCTTTGGCGTCGGCGCAGCGCTCACTTTCTTACTGATGCTCTTTTTTAGTCCGCGCAACAGCCCGTCATTTTTCGCACAGCCGGGCTGGCAGCTGCTGGGCGGCATTTTAGGCCCCGGCTATGTGGTGATCCTGACGCTGGCGACGCCGGTGATCGGCATTGCCATGACCATGATCGGCATTCTTGCCGGGCAGGTTTTCAAAAGCCTGGTGATTGACCATTTTGGTCTGTTGGGAACGCCGCATCGCAGAATCGATGGCAAACGCATTATTGCGCTGGTGTTTATTATTATCGCGCTGGCGCTGGTAGCCCGAGGGTAGTATGACGATTTTTATGATCTGTTTAGCCGTAGTGGGCGGCGCGCTGTTAAGCATTCAGGCCGCCATCAACGGGCAGCTCGGCGGCAAAGTCGGCGTATTCCGCTGCGCCTTTTTGACCTTTGCGCTGGGCGCAGTGGTAACCGCGCTGCTGATTTTCTTTTTTGCGCCGCCGCAGACGCATACGCTGCTGGATGTGCCGAAGTGGCAGCTGCTGGGGGCGCTCTGTGGCGTTCCCTATATCGTGATTATGGTGCTGGCAGTGCAGCGCATCGGCGCGGCTGTCGCCACCGTCGCGGTGATCTTCGGCCAGCTCGCTATGAGCATGCTGATTGATAATTTCGGTTGGTTAGGCAATGCGGCAATCGCATTTTCGCCGAGCCGCCTGGCGGCGGTTGTCTGCCTGGCGATTGCGCTCTGCTTTATCTACAGCAGCAATAAGCCGAAAAAAGCGCGCGGTTAAAGGCTATGCCTGCGCACGTTGCGCAGGCAGGCTTGTTCGCAGCTCCTCGTATCCGGCCGGTTTTCAAATAACTGTTAAACTTACTGTTTGTGTTTAACAGGGGGAAATATGAAATTAGGCTTCGCGTGTAAGTATCTGGATGCAGACTGCAAACAACATTTCCCGTTTAAGAGCACAACCCGCACGCGCTTTTTGCGTTTACAGCGAGATGAGCAGATTGCGCTGATCGCTAACCTTGCCCGTCTGAACCTGACCAACCTTGCCGGCCTGCTGGAAACGCTCGCTACCCAGCCGGAGACCCTGCGCATGATGCGTATCGGCAGCGATCTGTTGCCGCTCTATACCGTGCCTGAAGCCATGCCGTTATACCGTGAGTTTTTGCCCGATCTCTACCCGCTGTTTGAACGCTGCGGCGCGCTGGCGCGTCAGCATGACATACGGCTCTCTTTCCATCCCGGACAGTATTCGGTGCTGGCGTCCGATAACCCCGACGTTGTGCAACGTGCGATTGAGGACGTGGAGTATCATGCGTTGTGCGCCACTCTGATGGGCTTCGGTAAAGCGTTTCAGGATTTTAAGATCAACATTCATATGAATGGCAAAAAAGGATTTGAAGGCTTTAGTCAGGCCTTCGCCCGGCTCAGCCCGGAAGCGCGCAATATGCTGACGGTGGAAAACGATGAGATTTCCTGTTCGCTGGATGAGGTGTTGCAGGCGAGGGCGCTGTGCCCCATCGTGCTGGATATTCATCATCACTGGGTAAAAGAGAACGCTTTTATCCAGCCTGACGACTCCCGTATCCCTTTGATTATGGAATCCTGGCGCGGCGTGCAGCCGGTGCTGCACTACTCGATTTCCCAGGAAGGGTTAATACCGGAGCGCGGCTATCCCGATCAGCAGAATCTGGGCGTGGCGAAAACCAAACTGCGCGCGCACTCGGACTACTACTTTAATGAGACGCTAAATGACTGGGCGCTGTCGTTTAACGCCTTCGATATTATGTGCGAGGTTAAAATGAAGAATCTCGCCAGCCAGCGCCTCTATGACTATGCGCTGGCGACGAAAATTATTGATCCCAGCCAAAACGGGCGGTAATGGCGCGGCGGTAAGGGGTATCGATCTGCGCGGGAACCTGCATGATGTAGGCGCGCGCATGCTCTGCCTCTTCGCCTTCCAGCTGCTGCAGATAATCAATCGCCTGCGGCAGCGTTGGGATCAAGCCCTCCTTGCTGCCCAGTTTAGGCGGCAGACCGGTCCAGATCACCGCATCCAGATCGCGCTTGCGCGCCCATTCGGCCAGCGTGCCGGGCGAATCCGCCGTCACGGAAAGAATGCCGATGCCGTCGACACGCTCATCGGGGATGCCTTCGCGTTCGCGCAGCTGAGTAACGGCCTGACGCAAATCCTGCGTCGTCATCCTGGCCCAGAGCACCGCTACCGGTGGCGCGTTCATGCAAATAGCGGTCGCCAGTTCGCCGCCGTCGCTGGTGCGTGAAAATTCAATGGGAAAGAGCGGGCCATCCTGATGCCACTCTCCCTCAACGGGAAGATTGCCCGGTTTCCAGATCAGCGAACCCCATCCAAGACAGGCAATATTCATAGCGCGCTCCTGAGCGTAAACCGGGGAAGAAGGTCAGTGTTTGCGTTTGTCGCCCGGCATCGCTTCGCCTTTAAAGTGATGTTCCGTATTATTGCGGTCGCGCAGCGTGACGCGCGACTGCGCTGACTGAGTAGAAAGGTTTTGCTGCACTTCCTGAATGGCGCGGGCAATGACCTGCTGCCTCTCTTCATCAGCCTCGTCTTCAGCCATGCGCTGCAAAACGTCCATCAGCGCCCGGCTGGATATCGCTTTATCCGACAGCAGTAGCTCCAGCGTTGCCTCGCCGATAACAATGTCGGTCAATCTTTCTTCATTACTTTTATACATAACATATGCTCTGTGTCCCGCTGCACGCCCCTGATAGCGGGGCAGGATTGAGGTGCGGTTGACTACAGAAAGAACCAGCGCACCTGGCTGGTGCTGGCGTGAGCCAGCTAATGCCTGCTTAAATCTTAAGGCCGTGCCGGAAAAACGGAAATCGTCAAGACAATCGGGAATTAACGGCCTAACAGCAGGCCGATCAGACGCTGATAATGTTTCTCTTCTTCGGCCGTAGAGGCTACTTCCAGTCGTCTTACCAGCTTAGTGCAAATACCTTTACGGTTGACGTTTTTGCCTGCGCGAAGAAGTTCAACAACAATCTGACCCAGCGTCTCCTGTTGGGAAGGCAGGCTGGCTTCACGAAAATAACGCGCGATATCTTCAGATGAAGAGAGAAGGCTGCTGCTCTGACGCATGATTTTACCCCAAATGAGTTAAACGATGATCAGTCAAAAAAATGACAAGTTGTACATCGAAAGAAAAGATGTACAAGAATATGCAAGATAATTGCGTTAACTTTTTTGCAAAAAATGCTACCAAATGGGGATGATTCTGGTTAAGTCTTTGTATTGTGGCGCAAGCGAAGCATACGTCAAGAGTTTTGAGACGCTTCTAAGTCTGTACAACTTTTGTTTTTGTATCGCCCTGCCGCTCAACAGCAGCAGGGCGATCCAGGGCATCAGGCGAGTTTGATAAGGATCATCCCTGCCAGCAGCAGGCTAAGTCCTGCCCAGCCTCTGGCGTTAAGACGTTGCCCAAAGAGCACCCAGCCCGCGGCGACGGTAGCGGCAATGCCGAACCCGCCCCACAGCGCATAGGCTACTGAAAGATCGATGCCTTTAACCGCCTGAGAGAGCGCGCTGAACGCCAGCAATACCGAGACCAGCGAGGCGAGGCCCAGCAAGGGCTTTTTAAAGCCGTCAGAATATTTCAGGAAAATATTGCCCGCTATTTCCAGCAGGATCGCCAGCGCCAGCCAGAGCATATGCGTGATATCAGCGGAGGACATGGGGCTGCTCCTTTTTCTGCGTGGTGCCGGTTTTGATCAGCATAATGCCGACGATCAGCACCGTCAGGCCGGCGATCTTCATCAGTGATAGCGGTTCATCAAACATCTGCACGCTGAATATCGTAATCAATACAATGCCGATGCCTTCCCACAATGCGTAGGCGACGCCGAGCGCGATCTTTTTGACGGCGAAACTCAGGAAAATATAGGAGCAGGCGATCATCACCAGCATGATCAAATAACCTGTCCCGCTCTCATCAACGCTGGACCACTTCATCGCCAGCGTGCCGATAATTTCGCTAAAAATGGCGAGTAATAATAAAACCCATGGAAACATAACTGACTCCTGTCGCAACTATTTAACCGACCTGCGCCATACAGACGCACGTTATTTTTGGCAAATGGAAACGAGCAGGGGGCTACAGGGCGCTACGCCAGTGTCGATCGTCACTATTCCAGAAAGGAAGGGGGCAAGAAAAAAGAGAAGGATGAACAAATGCTACGCGCATAATTTAAACAAGACATCCACGCTGTTGCTTCTCGTCGGTGGACGGATTGTGCTCCGGTAATAAACGTATCGCAGTTATAGCATCTGCTTATGGCTTATTCAATAGCAGCAATTTTCGCTATTGATCTATAACAAAGTTTATTCTGTGGTTATCTCCAGCATAACGGTTTTAAAACAACCCGCCTGTAGTTACAACATACTAAAAGATTGTTAAAATCTCTCAGCATTGAGCGCGATTCACAGAAACTTGTCAGGGAACACTGTCAAAACCGGGTAACACTCAGGTCCGGGCCAGCGGGCCGCCTTATGCAGCTCGCTGGCCCGGGATTAATTACAATATAAATCCTGCCGTCAGCTGTTCATTACCGCTCGCATCGGGGATGTTGTAAAGCGTGGCTTTCGCAGCCAGCAGGGGCTGGTCGTCGCTACCAGATTTGTGCGATTCAACATCCGTAATGTGATATCCGACCGCGCCAGCCTCGTGCGCTTTGCGTGCGACAGCCGCATTAAGCTCTTCCATTGAAGTCACCCAGCTTACAGAGGTGACGGCAAAGGGTTGAACGGAGGCGATTTCATGCTGAGACAGGCCCGAACGAATCAATACGGGATTTACGCTCTGCGGAGAAAAGATAGATAAAACATCCTGCACTAATTCTTTCATTAGCAGCTCCTTCAGGGTTGAATGCACGGTTATCAGATTTATTATCGGTTATGACAAGAGTAATAAACGCCAGTAAATGTTATGCGTTTTAGCTTTAGTTGCTAATGAGATGTTATAGAAATAATGCCTGATAACTTAATGAAGGTTTAATGAGGATATTTTCATTTGTTTACATTCTGGCTGTTTTTGTCATGAAGGAGTGAAGCAGCACAGAGTGCGAAAAGAAGCGACGCTGGGAACCGCCTCCGCAACCGATCAGGATTGCAGAGGCGAGGGCGTAAAAAGGGAGAATTACCAGCCTTTAATAATATCGCCTTTATAAATTTCGTTGGCTTTATCCAGCACTTCCTGCGAGCGGAACGCCTCTTTCAGCTTCTGGATATTGGGGCTGTCCTTATTATCTTCGCGCGCCACGATGGCATTTACGTAAGGCGACGCTTTGCCTTCCATAAACATGCCGTCGCGCGAGGCGGACAGGTTAGCCAGCGCGGCGAAGTTGTTATTAATGATAGAGACATAAACCTGCGGATCGTCGAGAGTACGCGCCAGCTGCGGAGTATCGACCTCAACGAACTTCAGTTTTTTCGGGTTATCGGTGATATCCAGCGTGGTCGGCAGCAGGCCCGCTTCCGGTTTCACCTTAATCAGACCTTGCGCCTGCAGCAGCAGCAGGCTGCGACCCAGCGTAGTCGCTTCGTTAGATATGGTGATCGTTGCTCCGTCCGGCAGCGCATCCAGCGACTTAATTTTGCGTGAATAGCCCGCAATCGGGAAAACGAAGGTATTGGTAATCACGGCAAAGTGGTAGCCGCGCTCTTTAGACTGCATCTCCAGATAAGGCAGGCTCTGGAAGGCGTTTGCATCGACGTCTTTATTGAACAGCGCTTCATTGGGCTGCACGTAGTCGTTGAATGCCACGACATCGACATCGAGATGATATTTATCATGCGCCACCTGTTTCACGGTGTCCCATAACGTCTGGTCCGGGCCGGTATTGATAGCTACTTTAATTTTGCTGTCGTCATCTTTGTTGCAGGCGCTGAGCAGCGTGACTGACGCGGCCAGCAGAATAGAAAGCACTTTTTTGTTCATAAGCCAGATCCCTTTTCTTGTAGGGAAGCGACTATAATCTACATCTAGACGTCTGTACATCCATAACGATGCGTTTGACTGTTATTTATCCGCTTCCGCTGCCGCCGTTCAGCCAGATTCTCTACGCCAGAAGCCTTAATACCCCGGGATTTTCACTCCAGCAGTGAAACTGCTGCTGCCGCCAACGGGTTTTTCTCCTTGCGCAGGCGTCCTATCCTGTTACTAAGCACCAGCAAAACTCATTACTGATAAAAGGAAACGAGATGAAAGCTATCGTCTACAGCCAGAATGGATTGCCGATCGCCGATCCGCAATCGCTCTACGACACCGCACTGCCGCAGCCCCAGCCGGGTGCGCACGATCTGCTGGTGAAAATCGCCGCGATTGCCGTTAATCCGGTCGATACTAAAGTGCGCAATGGCGCGCCGACAACGCAGCCGCGCATCCTGGGCTGGGATGCTGTCGGGACGGTTGAAGCGGTCGGCGATAGCGTAACGCTGTTTAAGCCCGGCGATGAAGTCTACTATGCTGGCGCCATTGACCGTCCCGGCTCTTATGCCGAATATGGCCTGGTTGATGAACGCATCGCCGGACATAAGCCCGCCTCGCTGAGCAATGCGGATGCCGCCGCGCTGCCGCTGACCTCGCTAACCGCCTGGGAACTGCTGTTCGATCGGCTTGAAGTCAAAGAGAATGAAGACGAGGCGCTGTTGATTATCGGCGCGGGCGGCGGCGTCGGCTCGATTCTGACGCAGCTGGCAAGCAAGCTGACCGGCCTGCGCGTTATCGCAACCGCGTCACGCCCGGAAACCGCCGACTGGGTACGCGGACTTGGCGCGCATGACGTTATCGACCATAGCCGTCCGCTGACGGAAGGGCTGCGCGAAATTGGCGTCGAGAGCGTACGCTACGTCGCCAGCCTGACTCATACCGACAAGCACTATCAGCAGATCGTAGAAGTGCTGGCGCCGCAGGGCCGCCTGGCGGTCATTGACGATCCTGAAACGCTTGACGCGATGCCGCTGAAGCGTAAAGCCATTTCGCTGCACTGGGAGCTGATGTTTACCCGTTCGCTGTTCCAGACGCCGGATATGGCACGCCAGAATGAGATTCTGGAAAACGTGCGCCGTCTGATCGACGACGGCACGCTGCGCACCACGAAAGGCGAACACTATGGCACCATCAATGCAGAGAATCTGCGTCGCGCCCATGCGCTCATCGAGAGCAACCGGGCGCGCGGCAAAATTGTACTGGAAGGGTTTTAACCTGACCGCGAATAACCCTGATTAAGGAAAGAGTAATGACGCTTCTTGAAGCCGTGGCGAAACGCCATACCGTAAAAGCCTTTGACGACTCTCGTTCGCTACCGGACGCGCAGATCGAAACGCTGCTTAATGTGCTGCGCAATACGCCTTCGTCGGTCAATTCGCAGCCCTGGCATTTCGTGGTGGCGTCAACCCCTGAGGGGCGCGAGGCGATCGCCCGCGCCACTGCCGGCGCGTTTATCTATAATCAGCCAAAAGTGCTGCACGCCTCGCACGTTATCGCGCTCTGTATGCGGGCCGACCTGGACGAAAGCCATCTGCAAACCGTACTGGAGCAGGAGGAGAAAGACGGGCGTTTCCGCGATGCGGCGGCAAAAGCGGGACAGGATAAAAGTCGTCGCGGCTATGTTGATATGCATCGCTACGTTCAGCGCGATCTACCGCAGTGGATGGAGAAACAGGTCTATCTGGCGCTGGGCGGTCTGTTGCTGAGCGCGGCTTTACTGGATATCGACGCTACGCCAATGGAAGGGTTTGATACCGCCGTGCTGGATGAGGCGCTCGGCCTGCGTGAAAAAGGGCTGACCAGCGTGGTGCTGGTATCGCTGGGATACCGCAGTGAGCAGGATTTCAACGCCGCGCTGCCAAAATCTCGTCTGCCGCAGGAAGATATTTTTACATTCATCTGATTTGTGGTTTCAACGCGACGCAATAACCCGGCCCTGTGGCCGGGTTTTTTATTTACGGCAAGAGGGCAAAAAGCGATGCCTGCGCCCGCAGGAACGCATATTTGAGGATAATTCGCATTGCCAGTTATGCAGCTCTGCCCGTAATTTGGAACAACAGGCCAGACTGCAAAATATGACGGAACAGAGACGCGCCAGTTATTTATGGAGCACGTGACAGTCTGCAATAGAGACGCAGTGAGACATTCAGGCGACAATCGCTTTGCTGGCCGCTGGCGAACGCCTCAGACAATAAGGAATTTATGGGAGCTTACTGTAAGCACTGTCGCGCGCTTTTAAGCCGGGACGAATATTTCTGGTTTTATGACAGCTGTATCCACTGTGAAAAATACGCGCAACTCCGTGCTGAAGAGCGTGAAATTTTCATCAAGTCGCCGTTATACGTCTGGACTGAAATGAATTTTCAGACGCGTCGGCTAAAGCATCGACTTGCGGCCTACCTGAAAAGTCAGAATCTTGTCTGAACAGGCGTTTGTATTAATGAGAAACCGCAAACGAGTGATGGCGGCTGCCGTCGCTCTTCTTTTATCCTTTCTGGTTGCAGCCTATGAGGCGTAAAGTTAAAGAGTTTGATCTCAAAGTACAAAATCACGCCGTGGATTTTACTTTTCGCTCAGGCCTGATTAACTGTGGTTAACTTATTCTTTTAAGGCCAGAGCGTCATGCAGATTATGGAAAGCGGCATTCATCACGTTAAAGAAGGGAACAACGTTAAGATCGTCACGCCAGTCAATATTTATGGCTGCGAACTGGGCGAGGACGTTTTTATCGGTCCCTTTGTCGAGATACAGAAAGGATGCGTTATCGGCAGCCGAACCCGTATTCAGTCACACACCTTTATCTGTGAAAACGTCAGGACGGGCAGCGATTGCTTTATCGGACATGGCGTAATGTTCGCAAACGATCTGTTCAAAAACGGCGCGCCCGATCCTTCCCCTGACCGCTGGATAACGATCGTGCTGGGGGACGGCGTCTCTATTGGCAGCGGAGCAACGATCCTGACGTCGGAAATTTGCAGCGGCGCAGTGATTGGCGCTGGAAGCGTAGTAACGAAACCAGTGCTTATCAAAGGGATCTATGCTGGAAACCCGGCGAAACTCCTGAGGCCGCTCTAACGCTGGCTATCTCTCCCGCCTGACAACATCAATCCTGCGATGACAGTGGCAAACCCTGGCTCATCATGATCCTGACGCGCCGTTTTGTGCCGGAAACCAGGCGGCGCAGGCGGCGACTGGCCGCGTTCGTGCTACGCTTCAAATCTTGATCAAGCTTAACCCGGCTATTTCAGGCTAATTTTTTGCGCTAAATAAGCGCATACCAACAGGGAAGAGAGATGTTTCATCTGATTTTTAGTATACCGAGCTGGTACGTTATCGCGCGTTTCGTTTTCCCATTAGCGATGCCGCTAATGTTAAAAATTATCCTGTCTGTGCTGGTTATGCTGGCCTCGCAATACCTGCTGATAAGCCGGTTTACCGCAGGCGGCATTTTTTCACCCGAAATGCCTCGCGCGCTTACCATTCTCTTTAACTGGGCGTTTGGCGCCGTATTATTTCTGGCGCTGTTGCAGCTGCTGATCGACGCTGTGGCGCTGTTTTCGCTGCTGATAAGGCATCCGTTAGAGATTACGCCAGCAGTGCGTTATCTGGCGGCACTTATTGCCATGGTGCTGGCAACCACTGGCGTGCATCAGGCAATACGCGTGCCGCCGGTAAAGGATGTCACCATCAGAATCAAAAACCTGCCCCGCGAGTTTGAAGGCTATCAGTTACTCCAGCTTACGGACCTGCATATCACCAAACTTTTTAACGCCGCCTGGGCCGCAAAGATGGTAGAGAGGGCGATCTCCCTTAACGCCGATCTTATCGTTGTTACGGGTGACGTTATTGATGGCACCGTGCAGAACCGCAGGGAGGATGTGGAGCCGTTACGTCATTTGCATGCGCCGGATGGCGTTTTCGCCATCACCGGTAATCACGAATATTTTTTTGAACAGCAGCGATGGACCGAATACCTGGCCTCACTGGGACTGCAGCCTTTACTCAACAGCCACGTCATTATCAAACGCGGCGACGCCGGATTGGTCATTGCTGGCCTGCCTGATGCCTCGGCATCACGAAGGCATGCCGTCGGCCCCGATCTGGCAAAAGCGCTGGAGGGCGCGCCAGAAAATGCGCCTGTCATTTTGCTCGATCACCAGCCGCGCAACGCGCGTAGCAATGCGCTGCAAAAGGTTGATTTACAGCTGTCAGGCCATACGCATGGCGGGCTTATCGTTGGGCTGGATCGGCTGTTCGCCAAACCCAACGGCGGCTTTGTCTCGGGGTTATACCCTGTGGATGGCATGCAGCTCTACGTCAATAACGGAACCGCTCTCTGGCCTGGCATGGCGGTGAGGTTGGGGCGTCCATCAGAATTGACGCGTATTACGCTAAAACGGCAGGAGTAAGACTTTCAGAGAGCAATAGCTCGCGAGCGGTCGGCGACGCGAGCAGCCAGAAACAAAAAAGGCCGCGCAAAGACGGCCGGTTAACTGCGTTAATCCTTAAGCTGCTTCGGCGTCGGCGGCGTGCCGTGGGTATGGAAGGTTTCGATGGTTTTAAGGCCCCAGGCCTGTCCTTTTTTCCGTTCCGTCTCTGTCCAGATAATGGTTTGCCAGTCCGGCGCCAGGATCAGGCGGGCGCCGGAGTTCGCCAGCTCGATGCGGTTGCCGGCAGGCTCCCAGACGTAAAGGAAAAAAGTGCCCTGGATCGCGTGCTTATGCGGGCCTGTCTCGATGTGAATGCCATTCTCCAGGAAGATGTCCGCCGCACGCAGAATATCTTCCCGCGAGTCGGTGGCGTAGGTCACATGATGCAGACGCCCGTTGCCGCCGCCGTGCTCTTCGGTGCAGGCCAGATCGTAAGTTTTATTATTAATAGTGAACCAGCAACCGCCAATACGACCGTTATCCAGCTGTATCATCTCGGTTACCCGTGAGCCGAGGCAGGTCTCCATAAAGTTCTTAAACTCGCTTACGTCCGCCGCCAGCAGATTGAGGTGATCAAGGCGACGCGGGCAGGCACCACGCCCGTGATAGCGCTGCGCCAGGTTTTTCAGCGAAGGGCGCTCATTCTCTTCAGCCTGGTAGCGAACGGTGTCGTAATAGATTTCAAACACATGGCCAAAGGGATCGGCAAAGCGAAAAGCGCGCCCATGTCCGCGATCCTCATCCACCCAGCCCAGCACCTCATACTGGCTGGCCTCTATCGCCGCCACGCGTCGCATCAGCGCGGCTTCCGAACTGGCGCGATAAGCTATATGCCCCACGCCCGTCGTATCATGGCGGGTAAGCTTTAAGCTGTGGAATTCGTAATCATCCCAGGCGCGCAGCCATGCATGATTTTCATCCTGGGCCGAGATGGTAAGACCATAAACGTTAACGAAGAAATCGAGGCTCTCTTCGAATTTATCGCTATAAATCTCAACGTGAGCCAGATGGGCGATATCGAAACAGGGTTCCGCCATATGATTTGTCATAATAATATTCCTGTTAATGTATTCAGGCTGTGCAAGCCAGATTTCATCTGTTATTTAAAGTTTGTGACAGCGAAGGAATGTCATTTAAATCCGCTCCTTTAATTTTTAAAGAGAGCGCGACATTCCGGTGCAGCACGATACTTATCGCTGCGAATAGCGCAGGGGCGGCCAGAATATAGAAAATGGCCGACTGGGCTGGAAACGCCCCCATCAGCAGCCCGCCGACGGATGAGCTTAAAATCGCGCCGGTGCGGCCAATGCCATGCATCCAGCTCACGCCAGTTGCGCGAATTTCGGTGGGATAATAGGCGGGCGAGTAAACCTGCAAACCATTTTGCGCGCCGTTAATACACATGCCGATAACGAAGATAAACACGCCCAGAGCCACGCCGGAAAAGCCGAAGAGCCCTTGTGCCAGCAGGTAGAGGCTGCCCAGCAGGTAAACCACGCCGATAACATATCTGGCGTTAAGCTTATCCATCAGCGCGCCGACCATTATTCCTCCCAGCGGCCCGCCGAGCTGGAACAGACCCGCCAGAATGGCAGCCTGCTCCAGCGAGATGCCGCCGGAACGCATAATCGTAGGCAGCCAGCCGTTCAGCAGATAGATCACAAACAGCCCCATAAAGTAGGTTACCCACAAGATGATGGTGCCGCGGGCGAAACCATGCCGGAACAGCTGAGAAATGGTGCTGTTGCGGTTAATGCGCGGTGAATTAAGCACAAAGGACGCATCCTGAGTGAAGTGGCCGCCCATGCGGTTCAGAAGCGCGGCGATTTTCTTCCGCGGCGCCCTGCGCACCAGCAAATTAAACGCCGATTCAGGCAACAGCAGGCTCAGGAAGGGCAGCAGCACCAGCGGCACGGCGCCGCCAAAAATCAGTACGGCCGTCCAGTTGTAGTGGACCAGCAGCGCGGCGGCGATAAATCCGCCCAGCCCCGAGCCAATATTGAAACCGCTAAACATCAGCGTAATCATGACGCCCTTGCGGCGTTCGGGCATATATTCCGCCAGCAGCGTCACGCAGTTAGGCATAACGGCGCCTAGGCCAAGCCCGGCGACAAAGCGCATCAGCGCCATCTGCACGGGCGTTGTGGCGAAGGCGCACACCAGGCTGAAAACAGAGAACATCAGCACCGAGAGCAAAATAATCTTTTTACGGCCAAAGCGATCGGATAACGGCCCTGCGATAAGCGCGCCGATGGCGACGCCAAACATGGCCGCACCCAGGATCGGCCCCATAGCCGCGCGGGATATGTGCCACTCTTCAATAAGTGCAGGCGCGATAAATCCCATGACGGCCGCATCGTAGCCATCAAACATAATGATGATCAGACAGAGGATCAGTACGCGCCACTGAAAGGCTGAAATGGGTCGCGAATCAATCCAGGCCTTGATATCGACCAGCTTGTTTGTGTTCATGGTTAGCTCTCTTGTCAGGCACGGAGGGTCGTTTTTGTCGTAGTAAGAGTTTTAACAATCCAGTTACACGGTAAGCAGAGTGGCGCATGGTGTCTGTCAAAAAAGGCTTTTAGAGGTATGAGTTGCGTTTATATTGTGAGCGAGTTGGCATACTCCCGAACGCAAATAACGGCCCTGCAGATGCCGTAAGCGGGCCTGTAACGCAGGACGGAAGCGGGTAGCGTATGAATTTCGTTTAGGAAGCGTATGGCGCGGCTTCAGCGTTAATAGAGTCAATTAACGCCAGCGTAGCGGGAGAGTGAAGTGCGGTATGCCGCAGGGTGATGCCAATTTCACGTCGCGTGTCCGATAGCGGTAAAGTCAGCGGCAACAAAGCGCCGGCGCGCAATTCATATTCCAGCTGATGGCGAGAGACCGCCGCCACCATATCGGAATTCATCAGAAGCCCGCGCACTATCGCCAGATCGCCGCTCTCCACGACCGGCAGTGGAGCAGGCATTCCCAGCGTTCTGAAAGCGCGATCCAGCAAATGCCGCGCCGGCGTATTATCGCGCGGCAAGATCCACTGGGCGCTGGCAAGATCGTCAGGCGCCAGCGGTTTGCCCGCTAAAGGGTGCTGCGGCCGAACCACCAGCACTAACTCCTCGGTAAACAGCACCTGACTGGCGATATCGTTGACCTCCTCATCGTGGCGCAGCGCGCCCAGAATCAGATCCACCTCGCCGGCGCGTAATTCCGTGACAAGAGCGCTATAGGCGCTCTCGTTAGTAACCACCTTAACCGCCGGGTGCGTCGTCACAAGGCGCGCAATGGCGCGAGGCAAAATGGTACTGCGGCACAAGGGCAGTGCGCCCACGTTGACCGTGCCCTGCAATACGCCCGCCTGCGCCGCCAGATCTTCCGGTATGTGACGAATCTCATTCAGCGCGCGGCTGATATGCGGCGCCATTTCCCGCGCGGCTGCGGAGGGGATCATGCCTTTGGGCGAACGCTGGAACAGGGCGACGCCCGCGCCTTTCTCCAGCACTTTTAACGCGGCGCTGACGGCAGGCTGGCTGATATTCAACAGGCTGGCCACGCTCTGCGTATGGTGCAGATGGTAAAGCCGTAAAAAAATTTGCAGCCGCCTGACGTTAAACAGCCAGACGGGCTCGGCGTCATCACGCAGGCTTTCCCGCTGCTTAAACCGCGCCAGCAGGGCTGGGATCTGATTCAGCTCCTGAATGGCGCGCTGCGCGCGAGGCAACACGCATTTGCCATGCTCGGTTAATAGCATGCCGCTGGCGTGCCGCTCAAAAAGCGGGACGGCTAATGTGTGTTCCAGATCACGTATAGAACGCGTAATTGCAGACTGGGTCCGAAATAAATTTTCTGCAGCGCTGGAGACGGTACCCCTTTCGGCAACCATGCAAAGAGAGCGTAGCTGCATGATTTTAATATCATTATCTTCCTGTTTTCTTTTCATGATTACCTGGGGTTAAGACGGGATCGTAATCACAACATAAATAAAAATCATAGCTGACGCAATGAAAGGCATTATTCGCCTGAAAAGCCGCGTGCCAGGATGAAAAAAACGCAACAGCAGGGAAACATGATGGAAAACTCAGTGAAAAAAAGTGCCTTAGTGGTAAGTGCGCATTCTGCTGATTTTGTCTGGCGCGCGGGCGGGGCGATTGCCCTGCATCATTCTCGCGGTTATGACGTGCACGTAGTGTGCCTCTCCTTTGGCGAGCGCGGAGAGTCAGCGAAGTTATGGCGCAAAGGCGATATGACGGAGGAGAAAGTAAAGCAGCACCGTCGTACTGAAGCGGAAGCCGCGGCTAAGGTGCTGGGCGCCAGCATCGAATTTTTTGACTTAGGCGATTATCCGCTGCGTGCCGATAAAGAGACGCTGTTCCGCCTGGCGGATGTGTTTCGTCGCGTACAGCCGCACTTCGTGCTGACACACTCGGTTGCCGACCCCTACAACTACGATCACCCTCTGGCGGCCCACCTGACGCAGGAGGCGCGCATTATCGCCCAGGCTGAAGGCTATCGTCCGGGCGAACCCATCGTAGGCGCGCCGCCGGTTTACTGTTTTGAACCTCATCAGCCGGAACAGTGCCAGTGGAAGCCGGATGTGCTGCTCGATATTACGTCCGTCTGGGACAAAAAATATGAAGCCATTCAGTGCATGGCCGGTCAGGAACATCTGTGGGAATACTATACGCGCGTGGCGTTGCAGCGCGGCGTACAGGCGAAACGCAATACCGGCATCACTTCTACCCGCGTTATCACCCACGGCGAAGGGTATCAGAGTCTGTTCCCGCGCGTAACTGAGGATCTGGCATGAGTCTGGTGAATAAAAAGGGCGTCGTGGTTCGCCATATTGAGCGGGCCAGCAGCGAGTTAGTAAAACAGTTTGCCCGGTATGGCGTGGCGACGGTTCATGAAGCGCAGCAGCGTCAGGGGCTGCTCGACGTGCGGGTGCGGCCTGTTCAGCAGAACGTTACCGTTTCAGGTAGCGCCGTAACCGTACTGGTCTCTCCCGGCGACAACTGGATGTTTCATGTCGCGGTAGAGCAGTGCCAGCCCGGCGATCTGCTGCTCGTTGCCCCCACGTCTGATTGTTATGACGGCTTCTTTGGCGATCTGCTCGCAACCTCCTTAAAAGCGCGCGGCGTCGTGGCGCTGGTAGGGGATATCGGTATCCGCGACAGCCAGACGCTGCGTGAGATGAACTTTCCCGTCTGGTCACGCGCCGTCTATGCGCAGGGCACCGTTAAAGCGACGGTGGGCTCGGTGAATGTTCCGCTGATCTGCGCCGGCCAGCTGGTTTATCCGGGCGATATCGTCGTCGCGGATGACGATGGCGTCGTGATCGTGCCGCGCGCGGATGCCGCCGCGGTGGCGCAGGCTGCGGAGCAGCGCGTCGCTAATGAGGAGAGTAAGCGTGTGCGGCTGGCGGCTGGCGAGCTTGGCCTGGATATTTATCAGATGCGCGCGCAGCTGGCAGAAAAGGGGTTGCGCTACGTCGATTCTCTGGATGAGCTGCAGAAGAGTTGATCATGAAACAGACCCTTATTCCCTGCGTATTAATGCGTGGCGGCACCTCTAAAGCCGCCTGTTTTCTCGCCAGCGATCTGCCCGCCGAGGCGCCGCTGCGCGATGAGGTCTTACTGGCGGCGATGGGCTCGCCCGATCCGCGCCAGATTGACGGCCTGGGCGGCGCCGATCCGCTGACCAGTAAAGTCGCGATTATTTCATCTTCCGCACGCGCGGATGCTGATGTCGACTACCTGTTCGCCCAGGTCAACGTCGATAAAGCAGTGGTGGATTACGGGCAAAACTGCGGCAACATTCTTGCCGCCGTCGCGCCTTTCGCGGTGGAAAAGGGGTTGGTCAAGGTGCAGGGTGACGTCACGCGGGTGCGTATTTTTATGGTCAACACCGGTCAAATCGCAGAGGCGCGTATCGCCACGCCAGATGGTGCGGTTGAGTATCAGGGCGAGACGAAAATAGATGGCGTGCCCGGCTCTGCCGCCGAACAGGTATTGAACTTCCAGGATATTGCCGGTTCCACCTGCGGCGCGCTACTGCCCACCGGGAACGCACGCGACACCTTTGATAGCATTGAGGTGACCTGTATTGATAACGGCATGCCGGTGGTATTGCTGCGCGCCGCCGATCTGCAACGCAGCGGGCTGGAAACGCGCGAGCAGCTGGACAACGACGATGAGCTGAAAGCGCATCTGGAGTCGATTCGCCTGCAGGCGGGGCCACGTATGAACCTGGGGGATGTGGCGAAACGCACCGTACCGAAGATGACGCTGATCGCCGCGCCGGAAAAGGGCGGCGCACTCACCACCCGTACTTTTATTCCCCACCGCTGCCACGCTTCGATCGGGGTGTTAGGGGCGGTGAGCGTGGCGACAGCCTGCCTGATACCCGGTTCGGTAACAGAAGGGCTGGCGCAGGTCAGCGAGGCGCAGGAACAGCGTCTGGCGATAGAACATCCCGAAGGCGAATTCAGCGTGATGCTCACGCGGGATGAGGCGGGCAACGTGGTAAACAGTGGGCTGATTCGCACCGCCCGCCTGCTGTTTGACGGGCGTGTCGCGATCCCGGGTTCGCTTTGGTCGGGCAAACGGGGAGACGTGAAATGACGCGCATAGCAGTGATTGGCTTTGGCGAAGCAGGGCAAATTTACGCGCAGGAGCTGGCGCGCGCCGCAAATGTGCGCGTCTGGGATAAAAAGTTTCTTACTGAGCAAGGCGCGTCGTTACGCGCGATAGCGGAACAGGCTGCGGTTCAGCCAGCCAGCTCGATGGCGGATGCGCTGGAAGGGGCTGAATTTGTGCTGTCGCTGGTTACAGCAGGAAATGCCCTGGAGGTCGCCGCGCAGGCGGCGCCGCTGCTGGGTAGCGGACAGCTTTTTCTCGACTTCAACTCCGTTGCGCCTGAAACCAAGCGCGCGGCGGCGAAGGCGATAAAAAAGGGTGACGGAGACTATCTGGACGTTGCGGTAATGGCTCCCGTTCCGCCTAAACGTCTGCAGACGCCGCTGCTGACAGGCGGCGAAGCGGCGGCTCGCGCCGCAGTCGCCCTGTGCATGCTGGGCTGCAACGCACGCGCGGCCAGTAACAATATTGGGGACGTTTCGGCAATTAAGATGTGTCGCAGCGTGATGATAAAAGGTCTGGAGGCGCTCACCACCGAGTGCCTCAGCGCCGCACAGCACTATGGCGTGGAAGAGGCCGTTCTTGCTTCGCTGCATGCCAGCTTTCCATCGCTGGGATGGGACGATCAGCTGCCGCACTACCTTATCAGCCGGGTTGCGGAGCATGGCGTCAGACGCGCCGAAGAGATGGGGGAAGTGGTTAAAACGCTACAGGATGTCGGCGTCGCTGCGTTCATGAGCAAGGCAACGCAGCAGATACAGGCTGGTCTGCCAGCAACCATGGCTGAGCGCGGCGTGAGCTATCAGGAATTAACGCCTTTCGTCTGGCAGGAGACGATGGCGCGTCTCGCCAGATAAATTTCTTCACCTGACCAGAATAATTATTCCATGCATCTTATGGCCTCATCTTTTCTGAGAAGAGGCTTTTATTCTTTTTATTATAAACGGCAGGTGAATAATGAAAGCAGGATGGTACAGCGAATTAAATAAAGACGAAAAGAAAACCTGGTGGGCCTGTCTGGGTGGATTTACGCTGGATTCCATGGACAGCACCATTTATTCGCTGGTCATGCCGATATTATTAAGTCTGGCGATCCTGACTAAGTCGGAAGCGGGTATTTTAAGTTCAGCATCACTCATTGGCAGTGCGCTCGGCGGCTGGAGCGCGGGTATGCTTGCCGATCGCTGGGGACGTATACGCGTGATGCAGCTGACAGTGTTATGGGTAGCCTGCTTTACGGCGCTGACTGCGCTCTGCGGTGAATTCTGGCAGTTTTTGGCCGTCCGATTTCTGCAGGGGTTAGGCTATGGCGGGGAGGTGGTAGTCGGCGGCGTGTTGATCAGCGAAGTGATTCGCGCCAGCTATCGTGGCCGTGTCGGCGCTTCGATCCAGAGCGGCTATGCGCTTGGCTACGCGATATCGTTAGCGGTATTGCCGGTACTGCTTAATTTCTTTCCACAAGAGTTAGCCTGGAAGCTTTTTTTCCTTATCGGTATTATTCCGGCTGTGCTTGTCTGGTTTATTCGTCGTCTGGTTCCGGAATCGCCCGTTTTTACCCGCACCCGTGAAAACAGGCAAAAAAGCAAAATAGGCGACATCTTTCATCAAAAGCATCGGCGTATAACCGTGACGGCGACGCTGCTCGCCAGCGGCATATTCGGCGGCGCGTACATTATGATCACCTGGCTGCCTACCTATTTACGTATGGAGCTGGGATTGCCGGTGGTATCTATGTCCGGCTATTTAGCGATCAATATTATCGGATCGCTGGTAGGGCCTTTTATTTATGGCAGATTAAGCGATAACTTAGGGCGCTGGAAAACCATCATTCTTTTTCTGATGGGTCAAATCGTCGTAGTCAGCGTCTATATGTTTGCTGACATTAGCCTGAACATTACGCTGGCGCTGGGGTTTTTCCTGGGCGCGTTGCAGGGCGGGTTAGCTTCAGGTTTAACGCCCGCTTTCTCGGAGCTTTACCCTACCTCTATCCGCGGGAGCGGCGCAGGTTTCTGCGCCAGTTTTGGACGTGGATTCGGCTCGTTAATGCCTGCGCTGGTGGGCATCGCGTCCAGCCAGATCCACTTAGGCTATGCGATGGGCATACTGGCTATCACATCTTATGCCATCGGGATTATCGCGGCGCTCTGCCTGCCCAATGCCACCGGCGTCGATTTGGCAAAAATAGAGTAAAGGACGGACCCCCTATTGGGGGCTGCCTGTAAAGAAACGCGCTAATGCCTCCGCGACAGCTTCGGGTTTTTCCTCTGGCAGGAAGTGGCCGCACTCTTTAATGGTTTCTCCTGCGACATCGGCAGCATAAGCACGCAGCGCGGCGGACATATCAGGAATTGAACCTTGATCGGCGCTTAAGCCCAGTACCGGCATCATGAGTTTACCTTGTTGAGATAGCGCCCGGTTCTGCTCAGCGGATAAGGCCGCGGAGCGGTAAAACGCCAGGCCAGACCGCATGCCGCCGGGAGCGCCGTAGATCCTTAAGTATTCAGCGATTGCCTCCTCGCCGTAACAGGCGGGGCTGGCGGTTTTATTCCAGAAAAACCATTCAAGATAGGCTCTCTCTCGCCCTGCAAGCAGTATCTCAGGGAGATCCGGCACGGCGTGAAAAGAGAAGTGCCAGGTTTTCCAGGCGTTTCTGGAAGCGGTGGGCAGCATATCGGGAAGGGTAACGCCCGGGATGCCAGCATCCATTAATACCAGCGATGCGACTTCGTCAGCAAATAAGTGTGCATAGGGAAAGGCGACCCAGGCACCGACGTCATGAGCGGCAAGGCAATATCGCTTGACGCCAAGGTGATCCAGCAGATCGTGAACGCGGTGAGCGACGGTGTGCGTGTCGTAGCCGTCGAGCGGCCGATCGCTGTCTCCCTGGCCGGGTAAATCCAGCGCGATGATATGAAAGCGATCACCAAGCAGCGGCATAACGTGTCGCCAGGCATACCAGCTCTCTGGAAATCCCGCCACCAGAACCACGGTACTCCCTTCCTGCACGCCGCCCTCGACATAGTGAAAGCGCAAACCCTTAGCCGTGGCGAATTTATGGCTGAAACCTTCTGGCGGTGACGGCATAGTTCCATGAATCATAATCTTGTCCTTTAGGTAGAAAGAAAACGCGGTATCGCAACGCGCCGCTCGGGCGATCCAGGCGGGCGTCGCCAGGGTCTGCATCACGCGATAAAAATGAATGACACCTGCTCAGACCCGCACTGGCGGGGCCTGCGCGATGGCGGCATCGCCTCCCTGTTAAATTAGGAAACAATCATATCCTAATTGTGGCGCGCAGAATGCGTCAAGCTTCATATCCGCTTTTCTTCAAGAGGCGCAGGGATAAACACAACCGTTTAACCGGTGCGGCGTTGGGCGCGGCTGGCGATAACCATAGCGTTTGACGTGCCGGGACCGGTTGAGCCTGGACAGAACCACCCGCTAATGAGGTATGCTCTGCCATCGCTTTTTAGCCTTTTTATCGGAACACGTAATGACAGAAACAGCATTAGCACGGCGCCAGCCTTCAGTATTGTGGGGCGCTATGATTATCTGCGGAACGGTGGTAGGCGCAGGGATGTTTACGCTGCCGGTTGTGATGGCTGGTGCCTGGTTCGGCTGGTCGCTGTTTATCCTGCTGGTCAGTTGGGGATCGATGCTGCTGTCGGGGTTGATGTTTTTAAAGGCCAGTCGCTATTTCCCGACAGGTTCTGGCTACGATACGCTGACTCGCGCATTGTTAGGACGCGGCTGGGCCGCCATCAATGGCCTGAGCATTCTGTTTGTGCTGGGCATTCTGACATATGCCTATATTTCTGCGAGCGGGCCGGTCTATCAGCATTCCCTTAACAGCGCGGGCCTGCCGGTTTCAAACGCGGGCGCAAAAGTGATCCTGACGCTGTGCGTTGCCGTCGTCGTCTGGCTGGGAACGAAAGGGGTCAGCAGGATAATGACTTTTTGCGTGCTGGCCAAACTTCTGTTGCTGGTCTCCGTTTTTGGTGGATTGCTCACGCAGGTAAACCTGTTCACCCTTACCAATGCGGGTTCTGAGGCGCAGTCTTACTGGCCTTATGCATTAGGCGTGCTGCCATTCTGCCTCGCGTCGTTCGGTTATCATGGCAATATTACCGGCCTGATAACCTACTATGCTGGCGAAGAGAAGAAGGTCCGACGCGCTCTGGTATTCGGCACCCTGATGTCGCTGATTATTTACCTGTTCTGGATGACCGGTACGATGGGCAATCTGCCGCGCGCCTCGTTTCCCGCCGTTGTGGCGGCCGGGGGGGATATTGCCGCGCTGCTCGCGGCATTACGCGATCGTCTTCATGTGGGCGCGCTGACATTTATGATGACGCTTTTTTCACATTTCGCGGTTATCGCATCGTTTTTAGGGGTGACTGCCGGTCTTTTTGATTTTATAGCCGATCGCCTGAAGCTGGGTAACACGCCTCTGGCACGTTTTAAAGTTGCCTTGCTGACGTTTGTTCCCGCTCTGAGCGCCTCGCTATGGTTTCCGAACGGTTTTCTGGCTGCCATTGGCTTTGCCGGTCTTTTCGCCACGCTCTGGGCGGTTATCGTTCCGGCTTTGCTTTATATCAACGCGCAGAAGCGTTTCGCTGAGCAAAACGGCAGTGATAGCTTGAGATGCATTCTGCCAGGGATAGTCATCACCTTTGGAGTGTTAAATATCCTGGCCTGGACGCTGAGCTGGTTTAATTTACTGCCTGTTTTTCAGGGTTAGAGAAGAATGAACGCTAACAGCCTGTCTGTAAGAGGCAGGCTGTTAGTAAGGAAAGAATCCATATTTTGTTTAAAAATCGCTTAGCGTCAGATAACCCAAGGCCTTACAGGCAGATGCTTTATCCCTATTCTGAGGCCTGAAAAATACGTCTCTCTGTTTGCCTCCTGTATATGCTCTTGTGCTTCCGAAAACCCGTCGACCCTCTATGGTTTGCTTCTCTTTTGATACCAGAAGTTATATGTGAGCCTGCTTTACCTGGTTGATTTTTATATTTTTTCTGGAGAGTGGGGGACACATTCTAACATCGCAGGTTATTTTGAATTGATAATGATTATCATTATTATTTACAGGTGGCGACAGTTATGATATCTAAGTAACACTGCTTTATTTCAGTTTATAGGGTGAAAAACTCATATCAGGGCAATAAGTCACATGAAAAGGATACTGCCGAAACGAAGGAGATTCTGATGAAGAAAGAGAACGAAATAAATGGTTTTTTATACTTACCCGCAATTGGTCTTTTGTTGACGTGCATAGTGGGAACCTTCAATTTGTATAAAATAACCAAAATGCTTTATATGCAAATCAGTGAAGATAAACCTGTGGTGCTGTGGTTTTCAATTTATATGGTCATTGTCGGCATCATCTGTCAGTTATGGACCTATTACGCGACAATACTATTCTACTCTCAGAAGAAAGAAGCCATAAAAGCTATGATAATACTTTATATCCTGAACTTTATAAGCTACACACCGATGTTCCTTTATCTGCATTTTTCCAAAAATATCCCCATGAGTTTAAGAATGCAGTCAATCGTTATTGCAGGGGTCGTTGGCGTAGTAATCTGGATCCCTTATTTTATAAGGTCGCGTAAAGTAAAGGCAGTATTTTATAAGTAATTACGTAGGGTCAGCGCGTGGGAAGGGGGGTAACAATTCATCTCGAGTCGGATGTAGTCAAGAGGTTAACAATAATTCGATAACGTTAAAGAGAATGCTCTGTAAAATTGAGTGGAAATAAATATTGCGGAAAATAAATTAATGGGAGTGGTAAAGAAAAGTAAATATTCCATGATCTTAAAAGAATCAGGCTGCACTTTAAACTTAATCAAATACACAAAAATCCCAGTTAATTATCTGGAGGGGTATATGGCTAAAGTCGCTTATTATAAAGATGGGATACCTTACGAGGCATCTGGTCAGGTAATTATTACCATTACAAACGCGAAAACTTACAGTGACGGGGCTGGTGGCTATGAAGAAAATTATGGTATGGGCCTGGTGACGAAACCAAATTCTGTTTCAGTTACTATTGATCCATTGGCTTTGGCCGATAATGTGCCCGCTATTCACAGGCAAGAAATGTTGGCGCAGATGGAAGAAACAGACCAGCAGCAGAAGCATTTGGATCAGGCTTTACTTACCGCACAGCAAAATACTGCTCGTCTTGGAAGCGCGTATTTGTCCTTACTGAATGCGGGTCCCGCCGCCCGTGCACAGGCGCTGGTAGCCTATCAGAATGCAGTGGTAGCCGAACTGCAGGCTAAAATCGCCTCTGAACAATGTAGCCTGAAGTATATTGAGTTAGATATTATTATGCAGCAGGGCCGCCTGTGGTGGCCGTCAAGTGATGACGATGCAGCACAGGCGCAGGAGTATATTGATGCTCGGGCGATAGATAAGGCTAACGTCGAACAACTGATTCAGGCTGACCAACAAGGTCTTGCTGAGATGCAGGCCGCAATGAAATCAGTAGAGACGGTAACGGCGGAGATAGAGACTGCCGTGAAGTTTACTGCGGACTTCCTGGAAAAAGTGACTGATAAATTTGGTGAGAAAGCTGGGCAAAGCGCCCAGAAGCTTGCAGATAGCGCGCAGGGTAAAAAATTACGTAATGCTGACGAAGCACTTGCCGCGTTTAATAAGTATCAGGCAACTATCTATGCCAAATTTGGGGTTCAGGATCGCCAGGCTATGGCTAACGCGCTTGCAGCTTTGGATGCTAATGCTTTAGCCCGGAATCTCGCTCAGTACAGCAAAGCACTGAGTCGGGTGAGCTATGGAATCGATGGCTGGATTCTGGTCAGAGAATTGCAAAATTCGCTTAAGTCAGGAGACTATAAGCCGTTCTTTCTCAAAGTCGAAAGTATGGGGGCCGCTTATTTAGCCACGGAGCTAGTGGCCTGGGTATTTGCCGTTATGACAGGAACGGCTATCGGTATCCTGGGCTATGCATTACTGATGACCGTGGTGGGTGCGCTGATTAGCGACCAGCTTTTGGATAATATAATAACGACGCTATTTGGTTAATCCTGGGCTGTGACTGAGTAAGTTCAGCGTTTAATCATGCGCTGAACAAGCCAGCACAGACCGAGAGGTACGGCAAATATAAGTACAATAAATTCCACTCGCCTTCCCAGGTAGGTGGTGGGTTTCATCAGCGTCGGAAAGATGCGGTATATAAAATCAACGGCCATCGGGAAGAAAAGGGATGAGCAAAGGGCGAATGCAATAAAACTGGTCAGATAACTTACTTCCGCAGTATCATTATATGTAAGCCCTGTTAATACAAAAGACCAGAAAATAGCGCTGTAT
This sequence comes from Pantoea sp. YU22, assembly GCF_003970755.1. Taxonomy (NCBI): domain Bacteria; kingdom Pseudomonadati; phylum Pseudomonadota; class Gammaproteobacteria; order Enterobacterales; family Erwiniaceae; genus Pantoea; species Pantoea sp. YU22. Next base: position 120,631 of record NZ_RYDU01000012.1, read on the forward strand.
ATAAAATACTTTATGTAAAAAAATTTATTCATCATGTAATAACCGATAAGAAATAAAATGGACATTACCATAATACTATTTTTCGGTACTGAAAATGGAGGCTGCCCGACAGGTTTGACCAGAAACATCACAGGCAGAACGGTTACGCTCCAGGCTGGCAAAGCCGGGCATGTCGTCCCGCCTGGCCCTGAATCTTTACTGCCGCAAGCAATCTCACTCCTGCACACGCTCAAAGGTGGCAATGACCCGATCGATATGTTGCTTCATCGCGACTCGCGCGGCTTTCCCGTCACGCTTTTCAAGCGCAGTGAGAATTGTCAGGTGCTCCGTTTCCGAAACAATCGGCATATCGCTCGGCGTATAGTGCGCCTGGAGCATACGGAACATACTGCCATAGCGATGCCCAAGCAGATGACCGATGATAAAACCATAGGCCGGATTGCCGCTCGCCTGGGCAATGCGAATATGAAATAAGCGGTCGCCGGGATGGGTGCGTGACTGCGCGCGGTTATCTTCGCAGTTTTGCAAATAGGCTGCGCGGATCAGCGCCAGCTCCTCGTCGCTGGCATGTACGGCGGCAAGCGCAGCGGCCTCCGGCTCAATCAGGCGTCGCGCCTGCAACAGCGAAAAGGGCGGCAGTTCGGTGGAGAAATCCAGGTTAATCCCCAGTTCATCGTCCGGCTCGATCCACTGATCGCGCCCGGCCTGTATCATCACGGGTTCCTGCGTACTCGAACGTGCTTTTACAATCACGCCATTGCCGACTTTCACATCCACCAGCCCAATCACTTCCAGTGCGATTAACGCTTCACGTACCGATGCGCGACTCACCTGTAGCTGCTCGGCCAGCTCCCGCTCCGCTGGCAGGCGGCTGCCGGGAGGAAATTCATTATTGTCGATAAGCTTGATTAGCTGGTCAGCTATCTGTCTGTAAAGCCTTGGGTTTTCCATCTTTTTTATCGGCATGGCACTGCTACCTGTCTAAATAAATTAAGTGACCAGATGCACAAATAATCGTCAGGGCACTTGTCAATGTTACGCAAATGTCAATAAAACGTAATGCGTCAGCGAAAAAGTAGCCAGCGATATTTGCTAACCCGGAAGGGCAAAATTCACTCTTAATGGCCTGACCATTAGATCTTTGGACCAGAGGAAATGCAATGAATTTACACGGAAAACGCATATTAATCACCGCCGCCGGGCAGGGTATCGGGCTGGCCAGCGCGCGTTACTTCGCTGAGCAGGGCGCGGACGTTATCGCCAGCGATATCAACCTCGCCGCGCTGCAGGGGTTGCCCGGTATTCGCGCTTACCTGCTGGATGTCACCGATCGTCAGGCGATTAACGCGGCGGCGCAGGAGCTTGGCACCCTCGACGTGCTGTTTAACTGCACAGGCGTGGTACACAGCGGCAGCCTGCTGGCGTGCAGCGAACAGGAGTGGCAGTTCGCGCTTGATCTGAACGTCACAGCGATGTTTCACATGATCCAGGCGTTTCTCCCCGCGATGCTTAAACAGCAAAAGGGCTCGATTATTAACATGTCATCGGTGGCATCAAGCGTGAAAGGCGTGGCTAATCGCTTTGCCTATAGCGCGACCAAAGCGGCGGTGATTGGCCTGACGCGCTCGGTGGCAGCGGATTACATCGGCGACGGCATCCGCTGCAACGCTATTTGTCCCGGCACGGTGGATTCGCCGTCGCTGCGCCAGCGCATCGCCGCGCAGGCGCAGGCGGAAGGAAGAGCGGAAGCGGAAGTTTATGACGCCTTTGTCGCGCGTCAGCCTATTGGCCGTATCGGCACGGCAGAGGAGATCGCGTATCTGGCGGCCTATCTGGCTTCCGATGCCAGCGCCTATACCACCGGTACCGCGCAGATTATTGATGGCGGCTGGAGCAACTAACAGGAGTGGAACAATGAAATTATTACGTGTGGGCGAACCGGGTAAAGAGCGTCCGGCAATGCTGGATGAGCAGGGTGAGTTGCGCGATCTGTCGCATTACATTGATGACATCGCAGGCGATGCGCTGCTGCCGGACTCGCTCGACAGGCTGCGTCAGCTGCCGCTCAGCGAGCTGCCCAAAATCAGCGGGCAGCCGCGCACTGGCGCCTGCGTCGGGCGTATCGGCAAGTTTATCTGTATCGGACTGAACTATGCCGATCACGCTGCGGAGACCGGCGCAGAGATCCCGCAAGAGCCGGTAGTGTTCGGCAAATGGACCAGCGCGGTGGTCGGGCCAAACGATGCGGTGCGCATTCCACGCGGCTCGGTAAAAACCGACTGGGAGGTGGAGCTGGGCGTGGTGATCGGCAAAGGCGGCAGCTATATCGCGGAAGAGGATGCGCTGTCGCATGTTGCAGGCTACTGCGTGGTCAACGACGTCTCAGAACGGGAATATCAGATCGAACGCGGCGGCACCTGGGACAAAGGCAAAGGCTGCGACACCTTTGGCCCCATCGGCCCCTGGCTGGTGACCGCCGATGAAATCGCCGATCCGCAGCAGCTCGATCTCTGGCTGGAGGTAGACGGCAAGCGCTATCAGAACGGCAACACCCGCACCATGATCTTTTCGGTGGCGCATATCATCAGCTATCTCAGCCGGTTTATGAGCCTGCAGCCGGGCGACGTTATCTCTACCGGCACGCCGCCGGGCGTCGGCATGGGGCAGAAACCGCCGGTCTACCTGCGTCCGGGACAGGTCATCAGGTTAGGGATCGCCGGACTGGGCGAACAGCGTCAGATCACCGAGGGCAGCGAAGAATGACCAGACTGACCGCACTGCGCGTTGAGGATATCCGCTTTCCCACGTCCGAGCATCTTGACGGTTCGGATGCAATGAATCCCGACCCTGATTACTCTGCCGCTTACGTCATTATCGAAACCGATAACGCGGCGATCAGCGGTCACGGGCTGACCTTTACCATTGGGCGCGGCAATGAAATTTGCTGTGCGGCGATCCGCGCGCTGGAACATCTGATCGTCGGTCGTGAGCTGGAGTCCATTACCGCCGATATGGGGCAGTTCTGGCGCGACATAACCAGCGACAGCCAGCTGCGCTGGATCGGCCCGGATAAAGGCGCCATTCATCTGGCGACCGGCGCGGTAGTTAACGCAGTATGGGATCTCTGGGCGAAATCGGAAGAGAAGCCGCTGTGGCGACTGGTGGCCGATATGTCGCCGCAGGCGCTGGTACGCTGCATCGATTTCCGCTATCTCACCGACTGCATCACGCCGGACGAGGCGCTCGCCTTGCTGACGGCACAGCAGGCGGGCAAAGCGGAGCGCATCCGCCAGCTTGAGCAGCAGGGTTATCCCTGCTACACCACCTCGGCGGGCTGGCTCGGCTATGACGACGATAAACTGCGCCGACTCTGCCAGCAGGCAGTCGATGCCGGGTTCTCCCACATCAAGCTGAAAGTCGGACGCGACCTTGAAGACGATATCCGTCGCGTGCGTATTGCGCGCGAGGTGCTGGGGCCGGATCGCCAGTTGATGATTGACGCCAACCAGGTATGGGAAGTGAATGAGGCAATAGACTGGGTTCAGCAGCTGGCGTTCGCGCGCCCCTGGTTTATTGAGGAGCCGACAAGCCCGGACGATATCGAAGGGCATCGCAAAATTCGCCAGGGCGTAGCGCCAGTTAAGGTCGCAACCGGCGAGATGTGCCAGAACCGCATCATCTTCAAGCAGCTGATTATGCGTGAAGCGATCGATGTAGTGCAGATAGACGCCTGCCGCCTCGGCGGCGTTAACGAAGTGCTGGCGGTGATGTTAATGGCGGCAAAATATCAGCTGCCGGTATGCCCGCATGCTGGCGGCGTGGGACTGTGCGAATACGTCCAGCACCTGTCGATGATCGACTTTGTCTGCATAGCCGGCAGCCATGAAGGCCGGGTCATCGAGTATGTCGATCATCTGCACGAACACTTTCTGCATCCCTGCGAAATCCGCGGTGCCAGCTATATGCCGCCGACCGCGCCCGGCTTCTCCATTGAGATGTATCCCGCTTCACGCGAGAAATACCGCTATCGCGCGCAGGGAGGTTGAAGTGCGAATCGACGCTCATCAGCATTTCTGGCGCTACGACGCGGTGGACTATCCGTGGATCGCTGAGTCCATGACGCGTCTGCAACGGGATTATTTACCGGACGACCTTGCGCCGCTGCTGGCGCAACGGCAGCTGCAGGGCTCGATTGCGGTGCAGGCACGACAGTGCGTGGCGGAGACGCAGCAGCTGTTGCAGTGGGCGCAGCAGCAACCGGCGACGCAGGTGGTTGGCTGGATCGACATCACCGCGGCGGATCTGACGAAGCAGCTGGCTGCATTACAGCATCCGCTGCTGCGCGGTTTCCGTCATCAGGTGCAGGATGAGCGCGATCCCGCCGCATGGCTACGGCAACCGCGCGTGGCGGATGGTATCCGTCAGCTGCAGCAGCGGGACTACGTGTGGGAAATGCTGGTGACCTGGCGTCATCTGGCGGACGCCACCCGATTCGCCGCGCAGCACGATCGCCACTGGCTGGTGCTCGATCACCTTGGTAAACCCGATATTGCGCGCGGCGCGCAGGCCTGGGGCGAACAGGTAGCGGAACTGGCTGCGATGCCGCACGTGGTATGCAAACTCTCTGGGCTGGTGACCGAAGCGCCGCACGGGCAGTGGAGCAGCGCGCAGCTGCGGCCCTTTATCAGCGAAGCGCTGGCGCGTTTCGGCCCGCAACGCCTGATGTTTGGTTCTGACTGGCCGGTCTGCCTGCTGGCAGCGGAGTATCACGCGGTAGCAGAGTTGATTGATGAAGCGACAGCTGAGCTGTCCACCAACGAACAGGCCGCTATCTGGGGCAATACGGCCGCGCAGGTATATGGCCTGACAGGAGAGAATAATGAATCTGTTTTTGCAGGATAAAGTAGTGATCGTCACCGGGGGCGGGTCGGGCATCGGCGCCGCTATCTCCCGTCTGCTGGCGGAAGAGGGCGCGATCCCCGCCATCGTCACCAATGCGCAGCCGGAAGAGATGTGGCTGGCCAGCCTGCGTGAACTGCAGCCGCAAACCGAAGTGTCGATGGCCGACCTTTGCGACGAGCAGAACTGTCAGCGCGCGGTTGAGGCGGTGCTGCAACAGTTCGGGCGCATCGACGGGCTGGTGAACAACGCTGGCGTCAACGATGGCGTCGGGCTGGAAGCGGGACGCAGCGCTTTCGTCGCTTCGCTGGAAAAGAACCTGCTGCACTATTACCAGATGGCGCACTTTTGCCAGGGCGCGCTGGAAAAAAGCCGCGGAGCAATCGTTAATATCGCCTCAAAAACCGCGCTAAGTGGGCAGGGCGGCACCAGCGGTTACTGCGCGGCGAAAGGGGCAATTCTGGCGCTGACGCGGGAGTGGGCAGTGTCGCTGCGGAGCAGCGGGGTGCGGGTGAACGCTGTGGTGCCCGCCGAAGTGATGACGCCGCTCTATGAACGCTGGATTGGCACCTTCGCCGATCCCGAGGGCGAACTGGCGAAAATCACCCAGCGTATTCCGCTCGGCCAGCGCATGACCACGCCGGAGGAGATCGCCAATACCGCGGTCTTTTTGCTGTCGCAGCGCGCTTCACACACTACCGGCGAATGGCTGAGCGTCGATGGCGGCTATCTGCATCTCGATCGGGCGCTGTTATGAGCGGCGCAACAGCGCGCTACTGTCTGGCGCTGGATCTGGTGGATGAGCCGGACAAGATCGGCGAATACCAGCGCCTGCATCAGCGCATCTGGCCGGAAGTAGCGGACCATCTGCGCCAGCACGGCATCGTCAATATGGAGATCTACCGGCTGGGTACCCGACTTTTTATGCTAATGGAGGTGAACGATCGGTTTAACGCGCAGGATTTTGCTCAGGCATCTGAACAAAATCCGCATATTCAGCGCTGGGAAGCGCTGATGTGGCAATTCCAGCAGCCAACGCCCTGGACGCCCGCAGGGGAAAAATGGGTGGCGATGGCGCGAATATTCTCTTTGCAGGACCAATAACAACACTTACCGACTGTACGCTACGAGGATATAACCATGTCAACACAACGCGTCGAGACGCCAGAAAATATTGGCGTCGGGGGTTCTATTAGCCTGCGCTGGGCGTTCATGCTGATCACCACCCTGTTTTTTATGTGGGGCGTGTCATACGGCCTGCTGGATGTTTTAAATAAACACTTTCAGGAAACGTTAAACGTCACCAAAGCCCAGTCAGGATTACTGCAGGCGGCCTATTTTGGGGCCTATTTTATTGTGGCGCTGCCGGCGGGCTATTTTATGCGCCGTCACGGCTACAAGGCGGGGATCCTTGCGGGGTTATCGCTGTACGCCATTGGCGCGCTGCTGTTTGTACCGGCGGCGATGGTCAATAATTTCTCGGTATTTCTGTTTGCGCTGTTCGTGCTGGCCTGCGGCCTTGGCTGCCTTGAAACTGCCGCTAACCCCTATGCCACCGTGCTGGGCGATGCAAATGGCGCGGAGCGCCGTCTCAACCTGGCGCAATCCTTTAACGGGCTGGGACAGTTTGTCGGACCGATGATTGGCGGCTCGCTGTTCTTTACGCACGCCAGCCAGGATGCTGCGCAGGATAGCGTCAAAATGACCTATGTGGTGATTGCGTTTGTGGTCATCGCTATTGCGCTGCTATTTAAACGTACCGCCTTGCCAGATATTCGTGAGGCCGCCAGTGAACATGCGCAGCAGCCCGGCGCTACCTTATGGCAGCAAAAACATTTTGTCGGCGGCGTGATTGCGCAGTTCTTTTATGTTGCCGCGCAGGTTGGGGTGGGCGCCTTCTTTATTAACTACGCCACCGAGCACTGGCACGGCGTGACCAACCAGAGCGCCTCTTATATGCTTTCGGTCGCGATGATCTGCTTTATGCTTGGCCGCTTCTTTTCTACCTGGCTGATGGGCAGGGTTAAACCAGCAGCGATGCTGGCAGCCTATGCGCTGATTAATATCGTGCTGTGTGCCACGGTGATGCTCGGCGCAGGCGACGTTTCAGTTGTTGCGCTGATCGCCATCTTCTTCTTTATGTCCACCATGTTCCCGACCATCTTTGCTATGGGCGTGAAAAATCTCGGTCCAGCCACTAAACAGGCTAGCTCGTTTATGATCATGGCGATTGTTGGCGGCGCGATTATGCCTTATTTCATGGGGCTGATTTCCGACCATGTCAGTACCGCCGTGGCTTACGGTTTGCCGCTGCTCTGCTTTGCCGTTGTGCTGGCTTATGCGCTCAGGCAGCGGAGACATTCATAATAAAGAGGGCATCGCGTTGAGTGTGGTAGCGATGGTGTAAGGCGAAAGGGGTGATCCAGCGGGTCGCCCCTTTAACGTTTTTCAGCCCGACGGGCGTGCAGAGCGAAAGAAATCTACAGAAGCATACGGGCACGCAATCTTGAACATGGCCCACGAAATTGGTCGTCACTGCCGTTACGCTCGCTTCTCTTTTATTCGCTGCTGATTAACTTTTTAGCTAGCGCTGTTGCGTTCGCGAAACAGAGTTTACAGCGGAACGACAGGTTATAAATTGAACAGTCGCTCGCAGCCTGTTGCTGGCGTGGCCTGCAGCAAACTATCCACAGCTTTACGCGCCGGATGTGCAGCGAAGATGTGGATAAGGATTCTCAGGCCTCGTAGGGGAAACTCCTGGATGTGCGGCTACCTTTTCCTTTTCTCACCGGGCTGGAAAGGGTTGATACCGGGAAGGCAGCTATAATTTTACTGAGCAACCGGCGGGAGAAACTTATGTTTGAGGGGTTTACGCACACCAAAATCAGCGTGTCAGAAGCAGAGCTTAATGTTCGTTATGGCGGTAAGGGGCCTCCGGTTCTGCTATTGCACGGACATCCGCGTACGCATGCAACCTGGTCAAAAGTGGCCCCCGAGCTTGCCAAATCTTTTACGGTGGTATGCCCCGATCTGCGTGGTTTCGGTTGCTCATCAAAGCCCGCCGATCAGCCCCATCATGCTGGTTCGTCTAAAAGAGCTAAGGCGAAAGATTGTGTAGAACTGATGAGCCAGCTGGGTTTCGAACAGTTTGCGCTGGCTGGACACGACAGAGGAAGTTACACAGCTTACAGAGCTGCTCTGGACTACCCGGACCGCATTACACATCTTGCCGTACTCGATTGCATTCCAATACTTGAAGCGCTCAACCGATGTAATGAGAAATTTGCCAGACAGTGGTATCACTGGTTTTTCTTTGCTCAACCAGAAAAACCAGAACGAGCCATTCTGGCTGACCCGGATAAATGGTATGGCGGCCAGCCAGAATCCATGGGAGATGAAGAGTACGTTGAATTCAGGCGAGCCATACACGATCCGGAGACTGTCCACGGCATGATCGAAGATTATCGCGCTGGTTTAAGTATAGATAAGGAGCATGAGCTTCAGGATCGCCAGCTCGGTCGGATGATTGAATGTCCCACGCTCTGCCTGTGGTCAAAATATGATGATCTGGAAGATATATACGGCGATGTATTAAGTATCTGGAAAAGCTGGGCAACAAATCTCCAGGGTAAAGCGATAAACAGCGGTCATCATATGGCTGAAGAAGCACCGGAAGAAGTTGCAGCGGAACTCCGGCATTTTCTTTTACAACACGCTTAGCCGTTCACCTTATTTAGTCACGCACCTGCATTCAGGTGCGTTCGTGCCTGGCCTGCAGTTAACCCCATGCCAGCGTTACACGTTAACTATGCGTGATAAGCGGACACTCTCTTTCGGGAGAGGAACCCCTTGCTTAATGAAGCTCTGCTAAAAAAGCACGAAATTGATATGATATCGGTTCGGGAAAAGCTGGGGGAAAATATGGCATCCTAAGCCATATAAAACAGCCTTCATGAAAGGCTGAATCGCCACGGGTTTAACAGACACCTCAGAGTCATTTAAGATGGCTTAAAGAGAGGTGCCCATGAGCGGTAAGCG
>NZ_RYDU01000013.1:0-128873 GCF_003970755.1 Pantoea sp. YU22
CGGGATGAAACTGCCCGGCTGTTGGGCGAACGAAACCTGCACTGAAGCCCCCCGTCTGTCGTGCGAACGAAACCTGCACCAAAGCTCCCCCCACTGTTAAGCGAGCGAAACCCGCACCGGGGTTTAACAGCAGCAAAAACCCTCTGCTCAACGCCCGCTCGCGCAGCGAAGCCAGAGCCCCTGCGCAGCAGGCAAACGCTCAGCGCTTCTCCTGCAATGCCTGCCACACCAGCAGCTGCAAACTGGCGGAAAAGTAGTTCTGGTCCGGCGCAAGCCGGTCGCTGATATACCCCGTCTCGTTCAGCGTTAAATCCCGGATAGCCAGCAAGCCGCCGTCGAGGTGGTAAGGCGCGTTGTTGTTGCCCATGACATCGAACCAGGCGGGCGTCGTCAGGCGACCGTAACGCTGCCAGACGTTTTGAAACGGCACCAGACGCAGGCTTTGCGGGTCGTACCACCAGATGTTGAGCGGCACGCGAATCGCATCGTAGCTGAAGCGGCTGGAGTAGCCCACCGCTGGCGCGACCGAGCCGTCAGCATTCAGCGCCACCCAGTCGAGCGGCAGGCCCGTTTTGCCGAAATGCATCGCGCCCAGCAGATCCATGCCGTTATCAATCAAGGCGTTCCACACCTTGAGATGGCTGTGGTCGGCAAAGGTGCGCCAGGCCTCGAAAAGAAAATAAGAGGGGTTCAGCACGACATAGCTGGTCTTGTTGAAACCCTGCGCGCCCGGCAGCATCACCGTATGGCCCGCGAAGGTCACCACGTTATGCTTCACGATGGCGTGCTGAATCCGATCCGACGCCTGCTGATAGGTCTGCGAAGACCACTTATCGGCTGCGCGCTGCAGCGCCCAGGCAATAAGCACGTCGCCGTCGGAAGCGTTGTTCTTGTCCGCTACCGGATCGCTCACGTTCGGCGTATAGCGCCAGTAGAAGAGATCGTTTTGCGTATTCAACAGATGCTGGCGCGTCCAGCTCCACAGCTTATCGAACGTGGCGCGATCGTCATTCGCCACCGCCAGCAGCATGCCATAGCCCTGCCCTTCTGTATGGCTGACGTTATTGTTGGCGTTGTCGACAATACGTCCTTCCGGGGTTAAAAAGCGGCTCTTGAAGGTGCTCCAGCCGTCAGCCGAAGCCTGTGCGCTTACCATCATCACCATGAAAAAAATCACCCATCTCAGCCAGGCTGGCTTTGTCATGTCGTCGCTCCGTTAATACCGATAGTGCAGCGTATTGCCGTCGTTAAAATCCTGCGTCACCGCGACCGCCGTCCGCAGAAAGGGCATGAAGCTTCAGCAGAATTGCCGCATCTTGCGGCTGTAGCTGAACGAAACCCCAGCTAAAGCGGGCCAGCTGTAAATTCATGTCGCGCTCCCGATCCTGCGCGGTACGCGCGTCAGGCAAAGGATAGCGCGCCGCCAGCGATTCGCCCATGCTGTAGAGGAATGGCTCTGTCTCTGCTCTGTCCGCGTTTGCGCGCATCCCTTCCATCATCATGCTGACCAGATCGAACCAGCCAGGTTGATGCGTGTGATCATCAGCGAGACCGACGTCATGGTGAAATCGAAACGCTTGTCGCAAGATGGAAGCAGCCGCTCACGTCAGCGACGGTAAACGTTTATCGCTGCGGCTGGGGCTGCATCAGATGGAGTGAAGGATTTGGCAGTAAAAAGGCTCCTTACGGAGCCTCTGTTTTAAACGATCCCTTCCGCCGCGCCGACCGGCTGATTTTCATCCTGGTCGACGGCGAAGCAGGCGATCTGCTGATCGCCGTAGCGCTTCAGTTTCGGCTGTAGCTGTACGCAGGTACCGAAACGGCGGCGGCAGCGCGCATTAAAAGCGCAACCCGGCGGCGGGCTGAGCGGGCTGGGCAGTTCGCCGGTCAGCTTGATGCGCTCGCGCCGATCGTCCGGGTTAAGGCGCGGCGTGGCTGACAGCAGCGCCTGAGTATAAGGATGGCGCGGATTGTTGAAGATCGCCTCTTTGCTGCCTTTCTCAACGCAGCGGCCCAGATACATCACCATGACCTCGTCCGCGATATGCTCCACCACTGAGAGATCGTGCGAGATAAAGACGTAGGACAAGCCCATCTCCTGCTGCAAATCCATCATCAGGTTAAGCACCTGCGCGCGCACGGAGACGTCGAGCGCCGAGACCGGTTCATCGGCGATCAGTACGTCGGGTTCGAGCATCAGCCCGCGGGCGATAGCGATACGCTGACGCTGGCCGCCAGAGAACATATGCGGATAGCGATCGTAATGCTCGGTTTTCAGGCCGACCTTCGCCATCATCTCCAGCGTCTTCTCTTTACGCTCCGCCTTGCTCAGCGCGGTGTTAATCAGTAGCGGCTCCTCAAGGATCTGGCTGACTTTTTTGCGCGGATTGAGCGAACCGTAGGGGTTCTGGAACACAATCTGGATTTTCTGACGGCGCAGCGCCTGCGCCTGCGGATCGTGCTTCAGCAGATCCTGACCATGCCAGTAGAGCTGGCCTTCGGTCGGCGTTTCGATCATGGTCAGCAGGCGGCCGAGCGTCGATTTACCGCAGCCGGATTCGCCAACGACCGCCAGCGTTTTACCGCGCTCCAGATTAAAGGAGACGCCATCCAGCGCTTTCACCAGGCGCTGCTGGCCAAACAGGCCTTTCTTCACCGGGTAGTGTTTTTTCAGGTCAATCGCCTGTAGCAGGTACTCCTGCCTGGTATTATCAAGACTCATAGGTTGGTCTCCCGGCATCATCCAGCGGATAGTGACATTTGGACTGACGCCCCGGAATGTCGCGTAAGGCAGGTTCTTCTTTACGGCAGCGATCGGTGGCGTACGGACAGCGCGGATTCAACAGGCAGCCGACCGGACGGTCATATTTACCCGGCACGACGCCCGGCAGCGACGCCAGACGCGCTTTGTCGGCGGCGAATTCCGGCAGCGCGCGCAGCAGCGCCTGGGTATAGGGATGGCGCGGCGCCTTGAAAATATCGTTCGCCTTGCCGCTCTCTACAACCTGTCCGGCATACATCACGATAATGTGATGCGCGGCTTCCGCCACCAGCGCCAGATCGTGCGTAATCAGGATCAGCGCCATGTTCTCCTGCTGCTGCAGCTCAAGCAGCAGTTCGATAATCTGCGCCTGGATGGTCACGTCCAGCGCCGTGGTTGGCTCATCGGCAATCAGCAGCTTAGGCCGACAGGCGATCGCCATGGCGATCATCACGCGCTGGCTCATACCACCCGACAGCTGGTGCGGATAGACATCCAGACGCGATGCCGGATCGGGGATGCCGACCTGCGTCAGCAGATCGATTGCGCGCTGACGGCGGGTACGCCGGTTGCCGCCCTGATGCACCTTAATCGCTTCCATAATCTGGTAGCCGACGGTGTAGCAAGGGTTAAGGCTGGTCATCGGATCCTGGAAAATCATCGCCACTTCTGCGCCCACCAGCTGACGGCGCTCTTTCTCGGAGATGCGTTTCAGGTCGCGCTGGTTAAACTCCAGCTTCTCCGCCATCACTTTGCCGGGAAAATCGATCAGGCCCATAATCGCCAGCGAGCTGACTGATTTGCCGGAGCCGGACTCGCCGACGATCCCCACGACCTGTCCCTGCTCGACCTGATAGCTGATGCGGTCGACCGCGCGGAACGGTGCCTTATCGTCGCCGAAATGCACCGATAATTTATCTACATTTAATAACGCCATCTCGGTGCCTCTTACTGCTTGAGTTTCGGGTCGAGGGCGTCGCGTAAGCCATCGCCCATCAGGTTAAAGGCCAGTACGGTGAGCAGAATAACCAGTCCAGGGAAGGTCACTACCCACCAGGCGCTTTGCGCATACTGCAATACGTCGGAGAGCATGGTGCCCCACTCCGGCGTCGGCGGCTGCGCACCCATACCGAGAAAGCCCAACGCCGCCATGTCGAGAATGGCGTTGGAGAAGCCCAGCGACGCCTGCACGATCAGCGGTGCCAGACAGTTAGGCAGAATATTGACGAACATCTGACGCAGCATGCCCGCGCCCGCCACACTGGACGCAGTAACGTAGTCGCGGTTCACCTCAACCAGCACCGCGGCGCGGGTAAGACGGATATAGTGCGGCAGCGCGACAAAGGTCAGCGCGATGGAGGCGTTAACGATCGACGGACCGAAGATCGCCACCAGCACCAGCGCCAGCAGCAGACTCGGCAGCGCCAGCATAATATCCACCACGCGCATGATGATGCCGTCTACCACGCCGCCGAGGTAGCCCGCCAGCAGGCCGAACACGACGCCGAGGATCAGCGACAGCACCACCACCATACAGCCCACCAGCAGCGACAGACGCGCACCGTACATCAGACGCGACAGCACATCGCGGCCCACATCGTCGGTGCCGAGGATATAGCTCCAGCTACCGCCTTCCTGCCAGACCGGCGGATGCAGCAGCGCATCGCGGAACTGCTCTGCAGGCGCATGCGGCGCCAGCGCGCCGGCGAAAATGGCGATCAGCAGCATCAGGACCACATAGACCAGGCCGACGACCGCGCCCTTATTGCGTTTAAAATAGTGCCAGAACTCCTGGATGGGGGTCATCGGCTTAGGTGCAGCGGCTACGCTTGCGGGATCAACAACAGACATGACGCCCCCTTATTTTTTATGTCGTATGCGCGGGTTGACCACGCCGTACAGCAGATCAACCAGCAGGTTGACCAGGATAATCAGCACCGCAGTCAGCAGCACGCCGCCCTGCACTACCGGATAGTCGCGGCGTTGCAGCGCTTCGATCAGCCAGCGGCCGAGGCCCGGCCACGAGAAGATGGTTTCCGTCAGGATGGCGCCCGCCAACAGCGTGCCGACCTGCAGCCCGATCACCGTGACCACCGGCAGCATGGCGTTACGCAGCGCATGAACGACGATAACGCGCATCCGCGTCAGGCCTTTCGCGCGCGCGGTGCGGATATAATCTTCGCCCAGCACTTCCAGCATCGCCGAACGCGTCATACGTACAATCACCGCCAGCGGAATGGTGCCGAGCACGATAGCGGGCAGGATCATATGCATCACCGCATCCTTGAAATCGCCCGCCTCGCCCCAGAAGAAGGTATCGATCAGCATAAAGCCGGTGAGCGGATTGCTGTCGTCCAGGAACACGGTATCGCTGACGCGTCCGGAAACCGGCGTCAGGTTAAGCTGCACCGATACCAGCATAATCAGCATGATGCCCCACCAGAAAATCGGCATGGAGTAGCCGGTCAGGGAGATGCCGACCGCGGTATGGTCAAAGATGGAGCCGCGCTTCACCGCCGCGAGAACGCCGACCGGGATACCCACGGCGACGGCGAAGATCATGGCGCAGATGCCCAGTTCCAGCGTGGCTTTAAAGCGCGGTACGAACTCATCCCACACCGGGATGCGGCTCTTGAGCGAAATGCCCAGATCGCCATGCAGCACGCCGTAAATGTAGTGAACGTACTGTTTCCACAGCGGCTGGTCGAGGCCAAAGGCCGCCATCAGCTGCGCGTGGCGCTCCGGGGAGATCCCGCGCTCGCCCGCCATGATCAGCACTGGATCGCCGGGGATCATATGCACGAACGCGAAGGTCAACAGGGTAATGCCGATAAATGTCGGGATGACAAGTCCCAGACGTCGGAGTATGAACTGCAGCATAAGCCGGATTCTCAGTCTTTTCCCGCCGCGATAAGCGGCAGGATCTATTGCTCACAACTCGCGCTCGAGGAAATCCTCGGACGCGACGCAAAGTGCGTTTAACCGTCATCTCTCGCAGTGCAGGCGCGATAACCCTTTTCCGACGCTTACCGGAGTAAATGTCGGAGACTGGTCGGCTCGCCGCTTTCCTGCAGCGCGAAGATGTTGGGTTTTATTCGAAGAAGTTAGCCGAAAATGTGCGTCGACTGAGCGGGCAAGCACCCGCTCAGGGGCCGAACAGGTCGGCCCGGACCGCAGGCGTTATTCCTGGATATCGACGTTTTCGAAGTGGTGTTTGCCTAACGGATCGACCACGTAGCCAGAGACTTTTTTGCTCACCGGCTCATACACCGTAGAGTGCGCGATAATCAGCGCCGGCGCCTGGTCATGCATCACAACCTGCGCCTGCTTATAAAGCTCAATACGTTTATTGTGGTCCGATTCGGCACGAGCCGGCTGGATCAGATCTTCAAACGGCTTATAGCACCAGCGCGAGTAGTTGGAGCCATCTTTTGCCGCCGCGCAGCTAAACAGCGTGGCGAAGAAGTTGTCCGGATCCCCGTTGTCGCCGGTCCAGCCCATCATCACCGACTGGTGTTCGCCCGCTTTCGCGCGCTTCAGGTATTCACCCCACTCGTAGGTCACGATTTTGGCTTTCACGCCGATCTTCGCCCAGTCAGCCTGAACCATTTCCGCCATACGGCGCGCGTTCGGGTTGTAAGGACGCTGAACCGGCATCGCCCACAGGTCGATAGAGAAGCCATCCGGCAGACCCGCTTCTTTCAGCAGCGCTTTGGCTTTTGCCGGATCGTAAGCGTAATCCTGAATCGCGTCGTTATAGCCCCACATGGTCGGCGGGATCAGGTTTTTCGCGGCCTGGCCTGCGCCCTGATAAACGGCATCGATAATGGCTTGTTTGTTTACCGCCATGGTCAGCGCCTGGCGCACCTTGACGTTATCCATCGGCTTCTTCTCGGTGTTAAACGAGAGATAGCCAACGTTCAGGCCCGGCTGCTCCATCAGGTTGATTTTGGTGTCTTTCTTCATGCTGGCGATGTCGGCCGGGTTCGGGTACGGCATCACCTGGCATTCGCCCTTCTGCAGCTTGGCGTAGCGTACGGAAGCGTCCGGCGTAATAGAGAAGACCAGACGATCGATTTTCGGCTTCGTGCCCCAGAAATCCGGGTTGGCCTTATACAGAATGCGTGAGTCTTTCTGGTACTGCTGCAGCACGAACGGGCCGGTGCCGACCGGGTTCAGGTCCAGCTTCTCCGGCGTACCCGCTTTCTGCATTTTGTCCGCATACTCTTTCGACAGAATCGATGCGAAGTCCATGCCGAGGTCAGCCAGGAACGGCGCTTCTGGACGCGTCAGCGTAAAGCGAACGGTATAGTCGTCGACTTTCTCGACTTTGCCGATCAGCTTCGGCATATCCATGCCTTCGAAATATTCGTAGCTGCCGCCGGAGACGTTATGGTAGGCGTTGTTTTTATCCAGCTGACGCTCGAAAGAGAAGATTACATCGTCGGCGTTGAACTCACGCGATGGCTTAAACTCTTTGGTGGTCTGCCACTTTACGCCTTTGCGCAGGTGGAACGTGTAGGTTTTGCCGTCATCGCTGATATCCCACTTCTCCGCCAGACCAGGCTGCAGCTCGGTGGTGCCGGTTTTGAACTCAACCAGACGGTTATAGATCGGCACGGAGCTGGCGTCGTAGGTCGTACCTGAAGTGAACAGCTGCGGGTTAAAACCTTCCGGCGAGCCTTCTGAACAGTAAACGAGGGTTTTTGCCTGAACACCTGCGGCGACGGTCATAGCAATCAGGCTCAGACCGACCTTCAGCATCCTGGATTTGGCCAGGGAGTTGATCATGCTTTTACTCCATTGTGATGTGTTGTTGTGTGTATTGCCCGACCTCTGTTTTTTTTATGCGGTTCAGGCAGACCACTGATGTGGTCGAAAGTGCGGAGCGGTTCTTGTTGTGTTTTTCCGACGCCGTAGAAACTGCCGGATCACGCCGCTTCTGCAACTTTATTGACGCATCAATTTGTCAACAGTTGCAAAGAACGTCAATACAGCCGCGAGTTATTTACACAGAGTGTGAGGAATAGCAAGCAACGGTAAAAAAAAGCCTTCGCCGCTAATTGCCGGATATTGCACAGCGCTTTTACCTGCATAACCATATATCCCACTAATTCGGACGATAATTGACAGTGATTCTCACCGCTAAAAAACATAAGCGCTAACCCGATAAATGTTGAATAACTGAACGATTTAGCGTGCGTTATCGCGTCCAGGCAGTGGAAAATGCTAGGTCGCAGGCATAAGAAATTGGCATGACAATAAAAAAGGTCATAAGAAAAACGTGATGCGAAATAAGCGTCTGGGCCTGTTGCAGCGGGCGATACCCTACTAAAAGCGGGAATAATCAGATTGATCAGGCCTGAATGTCGGCAAAGGTTTATTTCAGCGGGTTTCCAGTAAAACGGTGAGAAACAGCTGAATCCAGCAGAAGCAATATTATGTCAGGAAACCGACGACGATATTTTTCTACGCGACCTGTTAACGCCTCATAAAAACTTATGCGAATAACGGCTTTATTGTGCTTATTTTTGATAAGCCGAGCGGCGTATTAAAAGGTTAACAGGGATGAAAAAGCAAAGCGTCTCGCCTCAGGGACGAAACGGCAGGAGCATATTTGAATAACGCACAGTGTTGTCACGCAAAACAGAGCATCCGTTTTATAAAGACGAAAAAAACCTGCTTTTTCAAGCAGGTTTCTTAAATCTGGTCGGTGAGAGAGGATAACGCTTATCTGCGATAAGCGCCCTTCGGGCCGTTGCTGCGCAACGTTGTCTCGCTACGCTCGGCGCAAACCTCCTTCGGAGGTTCTCATCCTCTTTTCTACAGATGAAAAAAAACCTGCTTTTTCAAGCAGGTTTCTTAAATCTGGTCGGTGAGAGAGGATTCGAACCTCCGACCCCTTCGTCCCGAACGAAGTGCGCTACCAGGCTGCGCCACTCACCGATGGGGGCGCATGTTACTGCGCCGGTTTGTAAGCGTCAACCGCTTTTTTACCATTTAGCCGCGATCGCCTGAAAAGCAACCTGTCAGTAAAATCCCTCGCCGCTCAGTCAGTTCCGACACTTTACAGCGCCCTGGCACCTGAAGAAGCTGGTGCCTGGCACCAGTTGTTCGCCGCTTTAATGCCGCCATTCGGAGAGGTGTAGCCCAGACAGCCCAGAATAGTATCGAACAGCTCAACATGACGATGCGTCTTACCGATGCGCTGCTGCGCCTGCAAACGCTCGAAATTAGCGCGGTTATTGGCATCGGCCAGATACTTGTCCGAGGCCCACACCATCATCGGCACGCGGAACTGCTCCGGCGGCGCCATCTCACGCGGCGTACCGTGCAGATGCGTATTTTCGCTAATCGACTCGCCGTGGTCAGCGGCATAAAAGACAATCGCCTTCTTGTCGCGCAGCTGATCAAGCACGCTGTCCAGCATGCTATCCACGTAAAGGATCGAATTATCGTAAGCGTTAATCAGCTGCGCCTTGCTGCAGGTCTCATCGACGCCCATACACTCCGGCTGATAGCGGGCGAAACTGCGCGGATAGCGCTGCGAATAGAGATAGTGCGAGCCTTTGGTATGCAATACTACCAGATGCTTCCCGTGCGGATAACGATCCAGCGACGCCTTAAGCTCCGGCACCAGCAGCATATCGTCAACGGACTTGCCAGCGTTACGCGGCTCTGAGCCAATCTGCTCGCGGAAGGCGAAATTATCCACTTCCGCATTATCGTAAAACCACACCTCGCTCTGCATGGCGAACAGCTCGGACGAAAAGCCCAGCTCCTTCATCACGGCAAAAATATTCTTTTCTTTAAGCGTGCGTCCCGGACTGTCCTCCGTGCCGCCCTCACGCACAAACATACAGCGCAGCGACAGCTTAGTGGAGGTATCGCACGACTCGCCGCGAAACGCCACCAGGTTCTTCTCTTTGGAAAGCTTCGGCGTAGTGTCGCGATCGTAGCCCAGCATACCCATATGATCCCAGCGCGTAGTCTCGCCAATGACGAACACCACATAGGTATCGTCGATGCCCGGCGGCGCAACATAAGTAAACTTCTTCGCCGGGTCGAGCAGCTCCTGACTGTCCAGCGTCTCATCGATATGCGTCCAGGCGAACAGCCCTAACGCGGCCAGCCAGTTCGACGGCAGATAAGAGTGGGCAACCACGCCGCCATAGCTCGGCAGATCGATATTGGTAATCTCTTCGTTAGTTTTTTGCAGCTTGTCGAAATAACGGATCGGCAGCCATACCAGCGCGACACACAATAGCATCACCAGCATCGGCTTCAGGCGCTGTCCCGGCGTACGCAGCTGCTCGATCAGCGTCTGGCTGAGATTGTTACGCCAGATCATCAGCAGCGGCAGCGCGCTGACGGCGACCATCCATACCACAAAGTGCAGGCCGACCACCTCTTTCGACAGATCAACATCGGTCGTCATGACCGATGCCACGATGCCGTAGCCAATCATTACGTTAAAAAAGGCCATGTAATAGGCGGCGGCAACGGAAATCACCACCAGCAACGTAGCCAGTACGCGATAGAAGCGCTTTCCGCCCAGCGACAGCAGACGCATCAGGAAAAAAGTGAGCACGACGATAGCCATCACTTCAGTCACAGCCGTCAGCCAGTTTGTTACGGTGGATTTGGTCAGAAAGCCGTCAAAGCGACGATAAAAGATCGGCAAATTAAGCAGAATGCCGATGTATAACGCCAGCAGCAACGAGAGCTTTTGCTGGGTTATGGTTTTTATGTAATTCATCTTAAAGGGTTTTCCCTGGAGTGGAGCATGATGTTGAACGCTATTGTGACTACCGGAACGCGGAAGAGTTCGCTTGCTTAGCGCAGAGACATGACGATTTCCTGGGGAACAGGAAGAATCTGAACGGGATCGGACGGCTCTTTCACGAGGCCGCACAGTAGAACATAAATTAACCAGTCAGGCCAGAACAGAGGATGAGGCAGGCAGGGAAAATGCGAAGAGAAGCAAAAAAGGGGCCCGCAGAGGGGCCCCTGTCACTCAGCGAATAATATTCAGCGTCACGTCGATGTTATTGCGCGTGGCGTTAGAGTACGGACAAACGATATGCGCGGCGTCAACCAGCTTCTGCGCTTCCGCCTCGTCCATCTCCGGCAGGTGGATATTCAGTTTTACTTCGATGCCGAAACCGTCTGGAATCGGACCGATACCGACTTCGCCTTCGATCCAGGCATCTTTCGGCATCGCGATTTTATCGCGGCCTGCCACGAACTTCATCGCGCCGAGGAAACAGGCGGAGTAACCGGCAGCGAACAGCTGCTCCGGGTTAGTGACTTCACCGCCTGCGCCGCCCATCTCTTTCGGCACGCCCAGCTTCACGTCCAGCACGCCGTCAGAAGAGGTTGCACGACCATCACGGCCGCCGGTGGCTTTGGCTTTTGCGGTATAAACAACTTTCTCTAAAGACATAACTTCCTCTCTGTATTAAACGATTTAATCGTACGCGATTAATAAAAGTGTAGCAGGTGTTTCGACGGGCGCGAACGCCCGGTAAATCTTTAGCGCGACTGGTTAAGGTTGTCGCGCAGCAAATCGAGTCCGTTTTTCAGCGCCATCAGCGTGTCGTTATCACAGGCGGTCGCGCACTGGACCGCCTCTGGAATAGCGCTCGCCTGGCTTTGCAGCGCGCGGCCCTGCTCTGTCAGCGTGACCACTACCTGACGTTCATCCTGACGCGAACGCTGACGGTTAATCAACCCTGCGCTTTCCAGACGCTTCAGCAAAGGCGTCAGCGTGGCGGAGTCAAGAAACAGCTGCTCGCCGATTTCAGACACGGTGAGATCGTCCTGCGCCCAAAGCACCATCATTACCAGATATTGCGGATAGGTAATGTCGAGCTGCGACAGCAGTTGTCGATAGACTTTATTCATCGCCAGGTTGGCGGAATAGAGCGCGAAGCAGAGCTGTTGATTGACCAACAGTGGCGACGCCTTCACTTTTTTGTCATTTTGGTTACTGTTCATGTCAATGAATATAGATAGCGTGCTAGATAATTGCAAGCAACTTTTTACCAGGAGGGCATGTGCATGATGGAATCTCTGGAAGAGCAGGCGCGACGCTATGCGACACGCGCGCACGCGGCAGCCGGTCAAAGGCGTAAATATACCAACGAACCCTATATCGTTCATCCCGCCGCCGTTGTGGAACTGGTGCGCAGCGTCAGCGCAGACGACGAACTGCTGGCGACGGCCTGGCTGCACGATACGGTAGAAGATACAGAGACCACTCTTGCCGATATTGAATCACACTTTGGTTCGCGCGTCGCGCAGCTGGTTGAAATGCTTACCGACAGCGCTCAGCCGCAGGCGAAAAACCGCGCCGCGCGCAAGCTGGCGCATTTTCGTCATACCGCCGACGCCTCGCCCGAGGCGCAAACCGTCAAGCTGGCCGATATTATCGATATTACGCGCGCTATCGTACGTTTCGATCCCCATTTTGCGCGGGTTTATCTGGTGGAAAAACGCGTTCAGATCGCCCTGTTGAAGCAGGGCGACGCGCAGTTATGGCGGCAGGCCAGCGCCATTATCGAACAGGGAATCGCGCAGCTTGGTCAGCCGCCCTACAGCGTGCCGGAGAGCTGGTTCGTTAAACAGACGGCGAAATACCGCAGCCTGAGCTAAAAAAAAACCCGCCGCTGGCGGGTTCTCTTTTTTCTTCTTTTTAGTCCAGTAACTGCCGTCCAAGATAGGGATTGGCATGCAGCAATTTCATCAGTTTCTGCGCCGTCGCGGAGGGGCGTGTACGGCGCGCTTCCCAGCTTTTGACTGAGGAGACGCTAACGCCCATCACTTTGGCAAATTCATCTACTTTCATACCGGTTAATTCACGCAGGCGTTGCGGCTCTGGCATAGCGGGCTGAAGCTGAATTTCAGTTGTGGCAGGTGTTGCATCACGTGTCAGTACAATCTGCTCAAGGCTGCTGAGCAATTCAAAAACGGGATCTTTTACTTCCATAGAGAACTCCTTAAAACTCACTATGAATCACGTGAAAGTAGAGGTAAAAACCAAATGGTTTACACACCGATCTTCGCAGGCTGTATCCCGCAAGAGTTTATGGTTATTGTTAGTGAAACCCTTACGGGACACAGCCTGATTCGCACCGCCTGAGAAACATGTCAGAGCAATGCATCATCTCGCCGGGATTCTAAGTATGGATAGAGACCTGACGATTTGCTGCGTGAATATTGATTATTTTTTTAGCCAAACCTGTTCTTTTTGCTATAAGCAAAACAAGCCCTTGATCACAAAAGGCAAACCTGTCTCGCCTCGCTTAAAAAAAGCGCAAAAAATGCAAAAAGTGCACAACGTTTACACTGCTACTGTACCCTATTCTGTCTAAAAAGCAGGCAAAATTCGCGCCAGAATGCAAAGCCTGTGATTTTTTCTTATTTCACCTCTTCACCCGCTTGCGACAGGTTAGATGTTGCACCACCTCAGCGCATCGTTATGGCGCAGCTGCACTCTGCTAAGGAATGAGACATGCATTCTGAGTTCGATTTTCACGCCAGCTACGCGTCGCATCGCGTTCCTGTTATGGGCCGCAATGCCGTCGCCACGTCTCAGCCGCTGGCGTCACAGGCTGGTCTGCGTATGTTGCTGCAGGGAGGAAACGCGGTAGACGCGGCGATTGCCACCGCCATGGCGTTGACGGTGCTGGAACCGACCGGCAACGGCGCAGGAAGCGACGCCTTCGCTATCGTCTGGGACGGCAGCCAGCTGCATGGTCTGAACGCCTCGGGACGCGCCCCGGCAGCCTGGCATCCTGAACGTTTTGTCGGCCGCGACCGCATGCCTGAAATCGGCTGGGAAGCCGTGACCGTGCCGGGCGCGGTGTCGGCATGGGTCGCGCTGGCGGAGCGTTTCGGCACGCTGCCGCTGACCACGCTGGCGCAGCCCGCTATCGACTACGCGCGGAATGGCTTTCCCGTCTCGCCGCTCATTGCCGAGCTGTGGCAGCGCGGCTTCGATAAGCTTCAGCATCAGCCCGGCTTCAGCGCCTGCTTTGCCCCTGGCGGCCGCCCGCCGGGCGTCGGCGAACTGTTCCGCAACCCGGCGCTGGCCGATACGCTGCAAAAGATCGCTGAAAGCAATGGAGAGAGCTTTTATCGCGGTGAGCTGGCGGAAAAAATCGCTGCCTTCGCTCGTCAGCACAACGCTGCGCTGACGCTGGAGGATCTCGACAGGCATCGCGCCACCTGGGTAAATGTGCTGTCGCAGCCGTTTGCCGGCGGCTCGGTGCAGGAGCTGCCGCCTAATGGCCAGGGGATCGCCACGCTGATTGCGCTGGGCATTCTTGAGCAGCTTGATATCGGCCGCTACCCGCCCGACTCCGTTCCCTGGCTGCATCTTTCTATTGAGGCGATGAAGCTGGCGCTGGTGGATCTGGAGCGTTACGTCAGCGACGAAGATCATCTGGAGTTTCCAGCGCAGCGGCTGCTCAGCGAGGGCTATTTGCGCCAGCGCGCGGCACTGATTGATCCTGAACGCGCAGGCGACTTCACCTTCGGCGCGCCGCAGCAGAGCGGCACCGTTTACCTCAGCACGGCCGACGCCAGCGGCATGATGGTCTCTTTTATTCAGTCGAACTTTATGGGCTTTGGGTCTGGCGTAGTCGTGCCTGAAACCGGCATCAGTCTGCAGAATCGCGGAGCGGGCTTTTCGCTTGATCCTGCGCATCCCAACGTCGTGGCGGGCGGCAAGCGCCCTTTCCATACTATTATCCCGGCTTTCGCACTCGACGCGCAGGACGCGCCGCTGATGTCGTTTGGCGTTATGGGCGGTCCGATGCAGGCGCAGGGCCACCTGCAGCTGGCGCTGCGCATTATGCTGCATAAACAGAACCCGCAGGCGGCAATCGACGCGCCGCGCTGGCGTGTGGTGCAGGGTCGTCACGTCGTGTTTGAATCCTCGCTCGAGCGCAATACGCTGGCGGCGCTGCGGCGGCTGGGCCATCAGGTGACGCTGGAGGATCCGCTGCAAGGGTACAATTTCGGCGGCGCGCAGGCGATTGTGCGCGACCCGCAGGGGTTCTATATCGCGGCGACGGAGAGCAGAAAGGATGGTCAGGCGGTGGTATTTTAAGCGTTAACGGGGCAGCGCGCGGCCGCCCCGCAAGATAAGAGAAATTACGCAGCGATAACCGGTCGTACGCCCAGCGTATGGCAAATGGCGTAGCTCATCTCCGCGCGGTTCAGGGTATAGAAGTGGAAGTCCTTCACCCCTTCGCGCGACAGGATTTTCACCATGTCCATGGCGATATTCGCGCCGACCATTTTGCGCGTCTCCGCATCATCATCCAGCCCGTCGAACATCGCGTTCATCCAGCCTGGGACGCGCACGTTGGTCATCGTGGCGAAGCGCGTCAGCTGTTTGAAGTTCGAAACCGGCAAAATGCCCGGCACGATCTCTACGTCAATGCCGGTGGCGACGCAGCGGTCGCGGAAGCGCAGGTAGCTCTCTACGTCAAAAAAGAACTGCGTAATCGCGCGGTTAGCACCCGCATCGATTTTACGTTTCAGGTTGATGAGATCGGCCTGCGCGCTTTTCGCTTCAGGATGCACTTCCGGGTAGGCGGCCACAGAAATATCAAAGTCGCCAACCTCTTTCAGCAGGGAAACCAGATCGCAGGCATACATATCCGGTTTACCGCCGCCTGCAGGCAAATCGCCGCGCAGCGCCACGATATGGCGAATGCCGCTGTTCCAGTAATCTTCCGCAATGGCGCGCAGCTCTGCGCGCGTGGCGTCGATACAGGTCAGATGCGGCGCAGCTTCCAGTCCGGTGCGATCTTTAATGCCTTTAATAATGCTGTGGGTGCGGTCGCGTTCGCCGGAGTTCGCGCCGTAGGTGACGGAGACAAATTTCGGCTTCAGGCTGCTTAAACGATCGATGGAGTGCCACAGGGTTTCTTCCATTTCGCTGGTACGGGGCGGAAAAAACTCGAATGAGACATTAATTTGCCCGTTCAGCTCTGCCAGGCTCTGATTCAGCGCTTCGCGCTGGTTGGCATGAAAGAAACTCATCCTGCTTACCTCATCAAAAACGTCGGGTTAATTTGCTGCCTGCGAACATCCATACGTTTAGACGTCCAGATGCACAAAATGAACGAATCTCATGAAGGCGTCAACAAAAAAGTGCTAACGAGGTGTGACAAATATTCAAACAAGGTGAGGGAAATTCATACAGAAAAGAGAAGAGTCTTTGACAGTCAGCGCCTTATCACAGGCAGCGGGGTCTGACCGCGACGTTACAGCAGGTTATTTAACGCGACGCGTCTCGCGCATTCCTTTACGCGAGACGCGTTGTTACAATCGCCACCTGCTCTCAGACGACGCAAGGCATTCTGAAGCCGTTACAGCAGCTGAGCGAGTCGGTGAAGATCGGACTGAATGGCGCCAGCCGTAACGTCCCGCCCTGCGCCAGGGCCGCGGATCACCAGCGGATTGTCGCGATACCAGCGGCTTTCAATCGCGAAGACGTTATCGCACGGCAACAGCGCCGCCAGCGGATGTTCCGGGCGCACCGCTTCAACGCCGACGCGCGCTTTGCCGCTGGCATCGAAACGCGCCACGTAGCGCAGCACCAGACCCATCTCCTGCGCAGCCTCCAGACGCTGTAGCATCTGCTCGTTAAGCGCTTCGCCATGCTCGAAGAAGTCGTCGATCGATCCCGCTTCACAGCCCGCCGGCACCAGCGACTCGACGCGCACCTGATCCGGCTCGATGTTGTAGCCCGCCTCGCGCGCCAGGATCACCAGTTTGCGCTTCACGTCCTGACCCGACAGGTCCACGCGCGGATCGGGTTCGGTTAACCCCTGCTGCCACGCCTGGTCCACCAGTTCGGTAAAGGGCACCGTGCCGTCGAACTGCAGGAACAGCCAGGAGAGCGTGCCGGAGAAGATGCCGCTGATAGCTAAAATAGTGTCGCCGCTGTCGCGCAGATCGCGCACCGTGTAGTTAACAGGCAACCCTGCGCCGACCGTGGCGTTATAGAGCCAGTGCCGACCGGTTTTGGTAAAGGCGTCACGGATCTGCCGCCAGGTCTGGCTGTCGGACGCGCCTGCAACCTTATTCGCGCTGATAACGTGGAAGCCATGGCTGGCGAAGTCGAGATACTGCTGCGCCAGCGGCGTGCTGGCGGTGACGTCGAGCACCACCAGATCGTCGAACGGATGCGCGCGCATCCACAGGAACAGCGACTCTTCGTCGCGCGCTTCCGCTTCGTCATCGAAGAAAGCGAGCGCGCGGCTGGCGTCAAGCCCTTCATAGCTCAGCAGGCTGCGCTGGCTGTCCGCCACGCCCGCCAGCACATACTCAAAGCCGGTGCGCGCCGAGAGCGCTTCCTGCTCGCGCGCAAACAGCTCCAGCCAGCGTGAGCCGATATTGCCTTTGCCGAACAGCATCAGGCCGATACGCTTTTCCGCGCGGAACAGCGACTGATGCAGTCCCTGAATCAGCGACTGCGTCGGGCCGACGCGCAGCACCGCCACCAGGCTGATGTGATCTTCTGACTGCCAGACGAACTCGACCGGTTGATCCTGAATCTCCTGCCAGAAGCGGTGGCTGTGCAGCGGATTGCGCGTAACGCCCGCGCCGACCAGCGCCACCAGCGCCAGCCCTTCGCGTAGCTGCAGATGCGCAGGCAGTCCCGCATCCTGCAGCAGTTGAAACACGCTGTTAACCACTTCGGCGGTATAGCAAAGCTGCAGCAGCTGACGATCCGGATGTACCCCGGTCGCCAGCGGACGCAGCTGCGCGCGCTTGAGGTGTAGCTCTACCTCTTTGTGCAGCGCCGCGAAATCGTGTTGATCCGGCACCTGAACATCAATCAGGCAGACATCGTCATGGCTGGTGACAATACGCGCGCCGGTGCCGGAAGCCAGCACGCGCTCGATACGCGTCGAGCCCTGCTCCGGCTGGTAGCTGCAGCGCAGCTGAAGATCGATATCGCTGCCGGAGACCGGCTGCAGCGTACGCGTATGCAGCACCGGCGCGGCGAGACGCGCCAGCTCGCTGGCTTCGTCGAGGCGCAGCAGCGGCAGCAGACAGGCGTCGGAGACTTTGCGCGGATCGGCGCTGTAAACCCCGGCGACATCGCTCCAGATCGTGACGCGGCTGACGCCCGCCAGCGCGCCGATCTGCGTGGCGGAGTAGTCGGAACCGTTACGCCCCAGCAGGACGGTTTCGCCCGCGTCGTTGCGGCTGATAAAGCCGGTTACCACGATACGCTGGTGCGGATGTTGCGCCAGCAGCGTTTGCAGCAGCGGCCAGGATTTGCCTTCATCCACCTGCGGCTGCGCGGCGCGCTCCGCACGCAGGAAGTCGCGCGCGTCCAGCCAGCAGGCGTCGATATCGCGCTGGCTCAGCACGGCCGCCATCAGACGCGCCGACCACACTTCGCCGTGTCCAACCACTTCAGCATAGACCGCATCCGTCATCACGCCGTCCAGCAGCGCGGCGAGTTTTTCCAGATCGCGGATAAAGCTCGCAACCAACGGTTCAGCATATTCAGCAGGCAACAGTCCGGCGATCAGCTCGCTGTGATAACGCCGTAAAGCCTGTTGCACCTGATGCGCGGCAAGGCGATCGCTCTGGCTGAGCTTCAGCCAGCTAATCAGCTGGTTGGTCGTCGAGCCCGCCGCTGAGACCACCATTAAATCGCCTGGCTGGCTGTAATCCGCCATGATGCTGGCGACGCGCTGGTAACAGCGCGCATCGGCCAGGCTGCTGCCGCCAAACTTGTGCAGCTGCTTAATACTCGGCGTTGCCGCGCCGGCTGAAATCGTCATTTTTAACCCTCGGATGCCGTCCGGAATGCATTATCCAGATCGGCGATTAAATCTTCATGATCCTCAATGCCCACAGAGACGCGCAGCAAAGTTTCGGAAATGCCTGCCGCCGCGCGCGCTTCCGCCGACATGCCGGCGTGCGTCATGGTCGCGGTGTGGGAAATCAGGCTTTCTACACCGCCCAGCGATTCCGCCAGCGTAAACAGCTGCAGCGCCTTCAGGAAGCGACGCAGCAGCGCTTCGTCACCGTCCAGTTCAAAACTCAGCATCGCGCCGAAGCCGCGCTGTTGACGCGCCGCGTATTCGTGTCCGGCGTTTTCCGGCAGAGAAGGATGATACAGCTTTTTCACCAGCGGCTGCTGTTGCAGATAGCTCACAATTGCCAGCGCGTTGCGTTGCGCCGCCGCCATACGCGGCGCCAGCGTGCGCAGACCGCGCAGCAGCAGATAGCTGTCGAAGGCCGCGCCGGTAACGCCGATATTGTTCGCCCACCAGGCCAGCTCGGTCACCAGCGCTGGATTTTTGGCTATCACCGCGCCCGCCACCACGTCGGAGTGGCCATTCAGGTATTTGGTACAGGAGTGGATCACCAGGTCCGCGCCCAGCGCCAGCGGATTTTGCAGCGCCGGACTCAGGAAAGTATTGTCGACCACGCTGACGGCTCCCGCAGCGCGCGCCGCCTCGCAGATAGCGGCGATATCCACCACGCGCAGCAGCGGATTGCTCGGGCTCTCCACCAGCACCAGCTTTGGTTTTTCCGCCAGCGCTGCATCCAGCGCCGCGCGGTTGCCCTGATCGACGAACTTCACGCGATAGGCACCGCGCTTCGCCAGGCTGTCGAACAGGCGATAGCTGCCACCATAGCAGTCGTGCGGAGCGATCAGCAGATCGCCAGGCTTCAGGAACACCGTCGTCACCAGATGAATCGCCGACATGCCGGTATTGGTCAGCACCGCGCCCGCTCCGCCCTCCAGCTCCGCCAGCGCGCGCTGCACCACATCGCGCGTTGGGTTGCCGCGACGCGAGTAGTCATGCGCGCGCGGCTCGTTGAAATCAAGGAAGTTATAGGTGCTGGAGAGATGAATCGGCGGGACAACGCAGCCATATTGCTCGTCATCATTCAAACCGCTGCGGACTGCGATGGTTGCCTGTTTACGCGTCATGGTGCTTTTGTTCCTGAAAAGAGTAATAGAGAGGCATCAGGATAACATTCCACAATTGGACGTCAATACATCTGGACATCTAAATGTCTTTGCGTATAGATTGAGCAGAATGCTATAAACCGCTAAAATTACCCCTCATTGCCTGCGTTTTGCGTCCGTTTTTGCGGCCAGGATGAAGAAACCCCGCAGTTCAAGAGGTCAGGCACGGTAAAATCGGGCATAATCCACGGATTTCCCCACTTTTAACTTTTATTGATTAAGGTAACCCATGGCTGAATGGAACGGCGAATATATCAGCCCTTACGCTGAACACGGTAAGAAGAGTGAGCAGGTCAAGAAGATCACAGTTTCTATCCCGTTGAGCGTGCTGAAAATTTTAACGGATGAGCGTACCCGTCGTCAGGTAAATAATCTGCGTCACGCCACAAACAGCGAACTGCTGTGCGAAGCCTTTTTACACGCCTTTACCGGACAACCGTTGCCGGACGACGTTGATTTGCGCAAAGAGCGCAGCGATGAGATCCCGGAAGAAGCGAAAAAGATCATGCGCGAGATGGGCATTGATCCCGATACCTGGGAATACTGATTCGCCAGATATAAAAAAACCCAGCCAAGGCTGGGTTTTTTCTTGCCGTCGAACCCGAAAGGTTCGAATGCCGTTTAATCTTATTTTTTCGCGCCTGGCACGCTGAAACGCTTGTTAAAGCGGTCAACACGGCCACCAGTTGCAACTTCACGCTGCTTACCGGTGTAGAACGGGTGGCATTTACCACATACGTCCAGGTTCATGTCGTGAGCCATAGTAGAGCGAGTGTGAATCACGTTACCGCAGGTGCAGGTGATGGTCACAGCTTCGTATTTCGGGTGAATACCTTGTTTCATGGGAGAACCTCATAAAAGGCCGTGTCGCTCTCCGTGCCAGGCTAAAACCTGCACAGCACCACACGCGGTTGAACATTAATGTTTAGGCTCTGGCGAGAGCTTTCTCACCAAAGGCGGCATACTATACAGAAAATAACCGCTTTTAGCAAATCTTCTGCAAGATACCCGCTGGTCGCGCCAGCGTGTACACTAGGCATCCCGCTATGAATCGTTGAACCGGAAAGAGATCGCTATGCCCGTCGTTCAGGTTGCCCTGCCCGTTCCGCTACCTCGTCTGTTTGACTATCTGCCGCCGCACGGCATGCAGCCGGTGATGGGCGGGCGCGTCAGCGTGCCGTTCGGCAACCGTAAAATGGTCGGCATTGTGGTGGGCTTTCGCGAACAGAGCGACCTGCCGGAAGCGCAGCTCAAACGCGTCGCCGAGGTGCTGGACAGCGAATCGCTCTATCCCCCTTCGCTATGGCGTCTGCTTAACTGGTCGGCGGGCTACTATCACTCGCCCGTCGGCGAGGTGCTGAGCCATGCGCTGCCGGTGCTGCTGCGCCAGGGAAAACCCGCACAGGAGGCGCCGCTGTGGCAATGGGTTATCACTGAACAGGGCCAGGCGACCGCGCCGGAAAGCCTGAAGCGCGCGCCGAAACAGCAGCAGGCACTGGCGGCGCTGCGCAATCAGCCGCTTTATCGTCATCAGGTCGCCGAACAGGATCTCACCGAAACGGCCTTCCAGGCGCTGCGCGCTAAAGGATTGTGCGATCTGCGCGAACACCAGCCGCAGCGGCTGGACTGGCGCGAGCGCTATGCGGTGAAAGGCGAGCGTCTGCGCCTCAATACCGATCAGGCGATGGCGGTCGGCGCGATCCGCAGCGAAGATGAGCACTATGCCGCCTGGCTGCTGGCCGGGATCACCGGCTCCGGTAAAACCGAAGTCTATCTCAGCGTGCTGGAGAATGTGCTGGCGCGCGGCAAGCAGGCGCTGGTGCTGGTGCCGGAGATCGGCCTGACGCCGCAGACTATCGCCCGCTTCCGCGAACGCTTCGACGCTCCCGTCGACGTGCTGCACTCCGCCCTGAACGACAGCGAGCGACTCGCCGTCTGGCTGCGCGCGCGCCAGGGCGAAAACGCCATTATCATCGGTACGCGGTCGGCGCTCTTTACCCCGCTGGCGCGTCCGGGCGTGATCATTATTGATGAGGAGCATGACAGCTCCTATAAACAGCAGGAAGGCTGGCGCTATCAGGCGCGCGACCTGGCGGTGTTCCGCGCGCGCGAAGAGAATATCCCGATTGTGATGGGTTCGGCGACGCCTGCGCTGGAGACGCTGCACAACGTGCGCAGCGGCAAATACCGTCAGCTCGACCTTACGAAACGCGCCGGAAACGCGAAACCGGCGCTGCAGCAGCTGGTGGATCTCAAAGGCCAGCAGCTTATCGGCGGCCTGGCGCCCGCGCTGATTGGCAAAATGCGCCAGCATCTGCAGGCGGGCAATCAGGTATTGCTGTTTCTTAACCGCCGCGGCTATTCCCCCGCGCTGCTCTGCCATGACTGTGGCTGGATTGCGGAGTGCCAGCGCTGCGAGCGTTACTATACTCTGCATCAGCAGCAGCGCCAGCTGCGCTGCCACCACTGCGACAGCCAGCGCCCGCTGCCCAATCAGTGTCCGCAGTGCGGTTCGACGCATCTGCTGCCGGTCGGCGTCGGCACGGAGCAGCTGGAGCAGCAGCTCGGCACGCTGTTTCCCGGCGTACCGGTATCGCGCATCGACCGCGACACCACCAGCCGCAAGGGCGCGCTGGAGCAACATCTGGCCGATGTCCATCGCGGCGGCGCGCGCATTCTGGTGGGCACGCAAATGCTGGCGAAAGGCCACCATTTCCCGGACGTAACGCTGGTCTCGCTGCTGGACGTGGATGGCGCGCTTTTTTCCGCCGATTTCCGCGCCGCAGAACGCTTCGCGCAGCTCTATACACAGGTCGCTGGCCGCGCCGGTCGCGCCGGCAAACAGGGCGAAGTGTTGTTACAAACCCACCATCCTGAACATCCGCTGCTGCAGTCGCTCTTGCATCAGGGCTATTTCGCTTTTGCCCAGCAGGCGCTGCTGGAACGCCAGTCGGTGATGCTGCCGCCCTGGACCAGCCATGCGCTGTTTCGCGCCGAGGATCACGATAACCAGCAGGCCGCCGAATTTCTGCAGCAGTTGCGCAATCTGCTGGATGCCAGCCCGTTGAAGGATAACGCCATGTGGCTGATGGGCCCGGTGCCCGCTTTGCAGCCAAAGCGCGGAGGACGCTGGCGCTGGCAGTTGCTGGTGCAGCATGCCTCGCGTAAGCGCCTGCAACAGCTGCTCGACGGCTCGCTGCCGCTGATCGCGACGCTGCCCGCCGCACGTAAAGTCAAATGGACACTCGATATCGATCCCACCGAGAGCTAAGCCTGCGAGCCAGATCGAAAAAAGTCGCACAAGTCACAATTTTTATGCAAATTAAGTAACAACCCAGCCGCGCAATCGTTAACAATGTGCGCGGCGTGGCTTTTTTCGGCCACAACTATCCTTTAAATGCGTCAGGAGTAGAGTGTTGGAGCAGAATCCTCAAGCGTCCGCCGCCACCATGAAAGATGTGGCCGAGAAGGCGGGCGTTTCAACCGCAACCGTCTCGCGCGCGCTGATGAATCCTGAAAAAGTCTCGGCGGCGACGCGACAAAAAGTCGAACAGGCGGTGATAGCCGTCGGTTATGCGTCGCACGGGCTGGCGCGCAACGCTCGCCGCGGCGAGACGCAGACGATTCTGGTGATTGTGCCCGACATCTGCGATCCCTTCTTTAGCGAAATCATTCGCGGCGTCGAAGTGACGGCGGCGCAGGAGGGTTATCTGGTGCTGATTGGCGACTGCGCGCACCAGAACCAGCAGGAGAAGACCTTTCTGGATCTGCTGCTGACGCGCCAGATCGACGGTATGGTGCTGCTCGGCTCGCGGATCCCGTTCGATCCCGTTAACGAGGAGCAGCGCAATCTGCCGCCGATGGTAATGGCAAACGAGTTCGCCCCGGAGATGGCGCTACCCACCGTGCATATCGACAACCTGACGGCCGCTTTTGAGGCGGTCAATCATCTGCTGCAGCTGGGCCATCGCCAGATTGCCTGCATCGCCGGGCCGGAAGAGATGCCGCTGTGCCAGTACCGCACCCAGGGCTATATTCAGGCGCTGCGCCGCAGCAACCTGACCGTCGACCCCACTTATATTGTCCGCGGCGACTTCAGCTTTGAAGCGGGCGCGCAGGCGCTGAAACAGCTGATGTCCCTCCCGCAACCGCCACGCGCGCTGTTCTGCCACAGCGATATGATGGCGCTCGGCGCGATGAATCAGGCGAAGCGCCTTGGACTGCGCGTGCCGCAGGATCTGTCGATCGTCGGTTTCGATGATATTGAGCTTTCGCGCTACTGCGAGCCGCCGCTGACCACCGTGACGCAGCCGCGCTATCAGATTGGGCGCGAGGCGATGCTGCTGCTGCTGGATGAGCTGCAGGGCAAGCGCGTGAATAACGGTTCGCGTCTGCTGGACGCCGAACTCACCGTGCGCGGCAGCACGGCACCTGAGAAGAAGCGCGAGAAATAGCCGCACTTTTCAGTTATTTTCAGTAGATTCTTAAGGCGAACACTGCTGGTCAAAGTTCCAACCCTTGAGTAACATGGCGGACTCCTTGCCGGGCGGTCTTTCAAGGCGTTTTCGCCCCGTTGGCACGATTTTTTGAAGGGTATCAGAACGAGAGTGGCACAGAGAGATTACGTAAGCCGCGGGCGTTCAACAGGGACGCGTCGCAAAAAAAGCAACACCAGCCGTGGAAAGAAAAGCAAAGGCGGTTCAGGTGTTTCCAAACTCATGGTGGGGCTGGCCGTCGCGGTGCTGGTGACCTTTGCCGGTGGTTTATGGTTCCTTGCGCATCATAAAAAAGAAGATGTGCCAGTGATCCCGGATCATAAAGCCAACGGCAACGGTCTGCCGCCGAAGCCTGAAGAGCGCTGGAAATATATTAAAGAGCTGGAGAATCGTCAGGTCACGGTGCCGACGCCGACTGAGCCGTCGGCAGGCGGCGAGATCCAGTCGCACACGCAGCTTACCGACGAGCAGCGCCAGCTGCTGGAGCAGATGCAGGCGGATATGCGTCAGTCGCCGACGCAGCTGAATGAAGTGCCGTGGAATGAACAGACCCCGGCGCAGCGGCAGCAGACGCTGCAACGCCAGCAGCAGCTTCAGATGCAGTCGCGCCAGCAGCAGGCGCCGCAAAGCGCCCCGCCGCGTCAGCCACAAACCACGCAGCAGAGCCAGCCGGCGCATCAGCCGCAGACCACGCATCAGACACAGCAGCCGAGCGCGCGCCCAACGCCGCAACCGCGTCAGACGCAGACGCAGCAGCCCGCTCCCGTCACGCGCGAGCCTGCGCAGGAGACGGCGAAGAAAGCGGCGGAAAAACCCGCCTCTTCGCAGCGCTGGATGGTGCAGTGCGGCTCGTTCAAAGGCACCGATCAGGCGGAATCGGTTCGCGCCGGTCTGGCGTTTGAAGGGTTCGAAAGCCGCATCACTACCGGCGGCGGCTGGAACCGCGTGGTGATAGGTCCCTTTAAAGATCGCAGCAGCGCCGACAGCACGCTGAAGCGGCTGCGCGGCAACGGCCATTCAAACTGTATTCCGCTCGCGGTCGGGGGTTGAAACCCGCCAAACCCGCCCCATATCTGGTTGCATGATGCGCCGCGCCTTGCCGCGCGGCGCTTTTTTTCTACTGCAACAAGGGGTCTGCCCGTGACAACAATAGTAAGCGTACGACGCAACGGACGAGTCGTGATCGGCGGTGATGGCCAGGCAACTCTCGGCAATACCGTTATGAAAGGCAACGTTAAAAAAGTGCGTCGTCTTTACAACGATAAAGTAATTGCCGGTTTCGCTGGCGGCACTGCAGATGCCTTCACGCTCTTTGAACTCTTCGAACGTAAACTGGAAATGCATCAGGGTCACCTGGTGAAAGCTGCCGTTGAGCTGGCGAAAGACTGGCGTACCGATCGTATGCTGCGTCGCCTTGAAGCGCTGCTGGCGGTTGCCGATGAAAACGCCTCGCTGATCATCAGCGGCAACGGCGACGTTATCCAGCCAGAAAATGATCTGATCGCCATTGGTTCCGGTGGCCCCTTCGCTCAGGCGGCAGCGCGTGCGCTGCTGGAGAATACCGAGCTGAGCGCGCATGATATCGTCGCGAAATCGTTAGATATCGCGGGCGACATCTGCATCTACACCAACCACAATGTTAACTTCGAAGAACTGCCGGCCAGGGCGTAAGGATTAAACATGTCTGAGATGACTCCCCGCGAAATCGTCAGCGAACTGAATCGCTTTATTATCGGCCAGGACGGCGCAAAACGCGCAGTTGCTATCGCGCTGCGCAGCCGCTGGCGTCGTATGCAGCTCGACGAAGAGCTGCGCCATGAAGTGACGCCGAAAAATATCCTGATGATCGGCCCGACCGGCGTCGGTAAAACCGAAATTGCCCGTCGCCTGGCTAAACTCGCCAACGCGCCTTTCATTAAAGTAGAAGCCACGAAATTCACCGAAGTCGGCTACGTCGGTAAAGAGGTGGACTCCATTATTCGCGACCTGACCGACGCCGCGGTAAAAATGGTGCGCAGTCAGGCGATTGAAAAGAACAAATACCGTGCCGAAGAGATGGCAGAAGAGCGCATTCTTGACGTGCTGATCCCGCCGGCCAAGAACAACTGGGGCCAGCCGGAGCAGAGCAGCGAGCCTTCAGCTGCGCGCCAGTCGTTCCGCAAAAAGCTGCGCGAAGGCCAGCTGGACGACAAAGAGATTGAGATTGACCTTGCGGCCGCTCCGGCCGGCGTCGAGATCATGGCGCCTCCTGGCATGGAAGAGATGACCAACCAGCTTCAGTCGATGTTCCAGAATCTGGGCGGCCAGAAGCAGAAGCCGCGTAAGCTGAAAATCAAAGACGCGATGAAGCTGCTTATCGAAGAGGAAGCGGCCAAGCTGGTTAATCCGGAAGAGCTGAAGCAGGACGCGATCGAGGCGGTAGAGCAGCACGGTATCGTCTTTATCGACGAGATCGACAAAATCTGTAAGCGCGGCCAGTCATCCGGCCCGGACGTGTCTCGCGAAGGTGTACAGCGCGATCTGCTGCCGCTGGTGGAGGGTTGCACCGTTTCAACCAAACACGGCATGGTGAAAACCGATCACATTCTGTTTATCGCATCAGGCGCGTTTCAGGTCGCCAGCCCGTCGGATCTGATCCCGGAACTGCAGGGCCGTCTGCCGATCCGCGTTGAGCTGCAGGCGCTGACCGTGAACGACTTCGAGCGCATCCTTACCGAGCCGAACGCCTCTGTGACCGTGCAGTACAAAGCGCTGATGGGTACCGAAGGCGTTAACGTCGAGTTCACCGATGACGGCATTCGTCGCATCGCCGAAGCGGCATGGCAGGTAAACGAAACGACCGAAAATATCGGCGCGCGTCGTCTGCATACCGTGCTGGAGCGTCTGATGGAAGATATCTCCTATGACGCCAGCGATCGCCATGGCGACTCCATCACCATCGATGCAGAGTATGTCAGCAAGCACCTGGATGAGCTGGTAGCGGACGAAGATCTCAGCCGCTTTATCCTGTAATTCCGTTTTTCAATGCGCTTGCGCAAAGCCCGGCCACTGCGCCGGGCTTTTATTTTCTGCATGCTGCTGATGCAGCGCCTTTTTTTCCGCTGATGATTTTGCCAACAATCCGCAACTGGCGGTATACTTACCGCTCCTGTGGCAAACAGATGAACCCATCATGAAATACGATACCTCTGAACTCTGCGACATCTATCATGAAGAAGTGAACGTTGTTGAACCACTTTTTTCAAACTTTGGTGGCCGCACCTCATTTGGTGGTCAGATAACCACAGTGAAATGTTTTGAAGACAACGGCCTGCTCTACGACTTGCTGGAAGAGAACGGTCGGGGCCGCGTGCTGGTGATTGACGGCGGCGGTTCGGTGCGACGCGCGCTGGTCGATGCGCAGCTGGCTCGCCTGGCGGTTGAAAATGAATGGGAAGGGCTGGTGGTTTACGGCTCCGTGCGTCAGGTAGACGACCTGGAGGAGCTGGAGATCGGCATTCAGGCGATTGCCGCTGTTCCGGCGGGTGCGGCGGGTGAAGGCATCGGGGAAAGCGATGTGCGCGTTAACTTCGGCGGCGTCACCTTCTTCTCCGGTGACCATCTCTATGCCGACAATACCGGCATTATCCTTTCTGAAGATCCGCTCGATATCGAGTAGCGTCGAAAACGAAAACGGGAGCGCGTCGCTCCCGTTTTTCATTCTACTGAGGCGCTTACACCTCTTCCATTTTTCCCAGCAGTGCACGCAGGCGATCCTGCCACAGATGCTGCTCTTCCTTTAGCTGCTGATTTTCACGCACCAGCGAGTCCTGATTACCCGCGGCCTGTTGCGCTTCGTTTCTCAGCGCGTTGTTCTGCTCTTTCAGCTCTTCGATTTCCATCTGCAGCAGGGTGATGGTATCAATCGCCTGCTGTACTTTCGCTTCCAGTTTCTCGAATACTTCAAATGACATCTTTCTGACCTCTCCTAAATTCTCGCAGGGCGTTGATGATGCCAGCCTTAGCGCGTGACGCCCTGTATCAGCCAGGCCAGCAACAATGTTTCCGATTGTATGTAGCCTGCCAGCGCAAGTCCAGCGACGTGGGCGTTGCGAGCGCAGTCTGTAACATTTTTCGGCTTATGCCTGGAGCCTGACCTCCAGACGCGAGCCTGGCGAAAAACGAAGCGGTTAAACAGATGAAATGATGTTTCATGAAAGTCAAAAGGCGCGAAAACGCGCATTTTTTTGACTCAGCACACAGATTTAGATTTCGCTATTTCTCGTTTATGCTCGTTAACGATAAATTCACATCAGCCCTACAAGAGAGCTGGGTGGCTCATGGATTGAGAACAAAAACTGATAAAATTTAACCTCGCTTCAGGAATACCATTATGAGTCAGACAACGAACACACTGAAAGGGCAGTGCATCGCCGAATTTATCGGTACCGGCTTAATTATCTTTTTTGGCGCAGGCTGCGTGGCCGCGTTGAAAGTTGCTGGTGCCGCTTTCGGACAATGGGAAATCTGCATTGTCTGGGGACTCGCCGTCTCCATGGCCGTCTATCTTACCGCCGGCGTATCTGGCGCCCATCTTAACCCTGCCGTCACGGTGGCGCTTTGTCTGTTCGCCAACTTTGAAGGACGTAAGGTGGTGCCCTATATTCTGGCGCAGGTTGCAGGTGCATTCTGCGCAGCCGCGCTGGTTTACGGCCTTTATTACAATCTGTTTTTCGATTACGAGCAAAGCCACCAGATGGTGCGCGGCACGGTTCAGAGCCTGGATCTCGCCGGTATCTTCTCAACCTACCCTAACCCGCATATCAGCGTGGGACAGGCGTTCCTGGTTGAAATGGTGATTACGGCGGTATTAATGGCAGTCATCATGGCGCTGACAGACGATGGCAACGGCGTACCTCGCGGTCCGCTGGCGCCACTGTTAATCGGTCTGCTGGTAGCCGTTATCGGCGGTTCCATGGGCCCGCTGACCGGCTTCGCCCTTAACCCGGCGCGTGATTTCGGACCCAAGCTGTTCGCCTTCTTCGCAGGTTGGGGTAACGTTGCCTTCACGGGCGGTAAAGATATCCCCTACTTCCTGGTACCGATCTTTGGCCCGTTAGTGGGAGCCTGTCTGGGCGCCTTCGCCTATCGCGCACTGATTGGTCGCCATCTGCCGGGCGCAGTAGTGGCCAGCAGCAAAACAGAAAAACCGGTCGCACGCGCTGAGCAGCGTAAAGCGTAAGTTTCACCTTTTCATCGGGAATGCATTATGACGACGACTACTGATAAAAAATATATTGTTGCGCTCGACCAGGGCACCACCAGCTCACGCGCCGTCGTGCTGGATCATGACGCCAATATCGTTGCGGTATCGCAGCGTGAATTTACCCAGATCTATCCTAAAGCCGGCTGGGTTGAACATGACCCGATGGATATCTGGGCATCGCAGAGCTCGACGCTGGTAGAGGTGCTGGCGCATGCCGACATCCGTTCTGATGAGATCGCCGCAATCGGCATCACCAACCAGCGCGAAACCGCCATCGTCTGGGACAAAGAGACCGGCAAGCCGATCTATAACGCTATCGTGTGGCAGGATCCGCGCACCGCGGACTACTGCAATAAGCTGAAAAAAGAGGGCCTGGAAGAGTATATCCAGCACACCACGGGTCTGGTGATTAACCCTTACTTCTCCGGCACCAAGGTTAAATGGATCCTCGACCATGTAGAAGGCGCGCGTGAACGCGCGAAGCGCGGCGAGCTGCTGTTCGGCACCGTGGATACCTGGCTGGTGTGGAAAATGACCCAGGGCCGCGTGCATATTACCGATCACACCAACGCCTCACGTACCATGATGTACAACATTCACAAGCTGGAATGGGATCAGCGTATGCTGGAGATCCTCGACATTCCGCGTGAAATGCTGCCGGAAGTGAAAGGCTCTTCAGAAGTTTACGGCCAGACCAACATCGGCGGTAAAGGCGGTACGCGTATTCCTATCGCTGGTATCGCAGGCGACCAGCAGGCTGCGCTCTACGGCCAGCTCTGCGTTCAACCGGGCATGGCGAAAAACACCTACGGCACCGGCTGCTTTATGCTGATGAACACCGGCACCGAAGCGGTAACGTCATCGCACGGTCTGCTGACCACCATCGCCTGCGGCCCCCGCGGCGAAGTGAACTATGCGCTGGAAGGCGCCGTGTTTATCGGCGGCGCCTCTATTCAGTGGCTGCGTGACGAGATGAAACTGATCAGCGACTCCACCGATTCTGAATACTTCGCTCTTAAGGTTAAAGATACCAACGGCGTCTATATGGTTCCCGCCTTTACCGGTCTGGGCGCGCCTTACTGGGATCCCTATGCACGCGGCGCGATTTTCGGTCTGACGCGCGGCGCGAATGCTAACCACATTATTCGCGCCACGCTGGAGTCTATCGCCTATCAGACGCGCGACGTGCTGGAAGCGATGCAGAACGACGCCAATACACGTCTGCAGTCGCTGCGCGTGGATGGCGGTGCAGTAGCGAACAACTTCCTGATGCAGTTCCAGTCCGACATTCTCGGCACGCGCGTTGAGCGTCCGGAAGTGCGCGAAGTCACCGCGCTGGGCGCCGCCTATCTGGCGGGTCTGGCAGTAGGCTTCTGGGGCGACCTGGAAGAGGTCCGCGCCAAAGCCGTGATCGAACGCGAATTCCGCCCAAGCATCGAGACCACCGAGCGCAACTTCCGTTACGCCGGCTGGAGAAAAGCTGTGGCTCGCGCGCAGGCGTGGGAAGAGCACGACGAGTAATGCACCGTCCCGCGTCCTTACGCGGGATGTTTTACTCGCTGACCACGGCCTTTCGCCGACCCGCTCACTGAGCGATCTGCGCCCGCGACCCTGTCGCGGGCTTTTTTTTGCCCTTCCCCGCTATGCTACACTGCCCTTTTTCATCAGGTGCAGGCCATGAAACGAGAACTTGCCATAGAATTTTCCCGCGTGACCGAAGCGGCAGCCTTAGCTGGCTATCGCTGGCTGGGTCGCGGCGACAAAAACAGCGCCGACGGCGCCGCTGTCCATGCTATGCGACACGTCCTGAACACCATCGATATCGACGGGCAGATTGTGATCGGCGAAGGTGAAATCGATGAAGCGCCGATGCTCTATATCGGCGAAAAGGTCGGCAGCGGTCGCGGCGACGCGGTAGATATCGCAGTAGACCCGATCGAAGGCACGCGAATGACTGCCATGGGCCAGGCCAACGCACTGGCGGTGCTGGCGGTCGGCGACAAGGGCAGTTTTCTGCACGCGCCGGATATGTATATGGAAAAGCTGATTGTCGGCCCGGCGGCGCGTGGTCATATCGATCTCAACCTGCCGCTGGAGACCAATCTGCGTAATATCGCGACGGCGCTGGATAAACCGCTGGCGCAGCTGACGGTTTCTATTCTGGCGAAACCGCGCCACGACGCGATCATCGCGCAGCTACAACAGCTTGGCGTACGCGTGTTTGCGTTCCCGGACGGCGACGTGGCGGCCTCTATTCTCACCTGTATGCCTGACAGCGAAGTCGACGTGCTCTACGGCATCGGCGGCGCGCCGGAGGGCGTGGTATCAGCGGCGGTGATACGCGCGCTGGATGGCGATATGCAGGGCCGCCTGCTGCCACGTCATCAGGTCAAAGGCGAGAGCGAAGAGAATCGCCGCATCGGCGAGCAGGAGCTGGCGCGCTGCGACGAGATGGGAATTAAGGCGGGCGAGGTGTTACCGCTGGCGCGTATGGCGCGCAACGATAACGTTATCTTCGCCGCCACTGGCATTACCAGCGGCGACCTGCTGAAAGGTATTACGCGTCAGGGCAATATCGCCACCAGCGAAACGCTGCTGATTCGCGGTAAATCGCGTACTATCCGCCGCATCCAGTCGATCCACTATCTGGATCGCAAAGACGCGGCGCTGCACCCTTTTATCCTGTAACCGTGCCGCTTTGACTCTCCGGCTGCCGCGACAGCGGCAGCCAGCAGAGCAGCATCACCAGCGCGGTAGCGAACATCAGCATACCCAGGCTGAACTGGTCGCGCTGCGGCAGCAGCGCGGACGCCCACGCCACCACGCCCGAGCCCAGATTCTGCAAACCGCCAATCAGCGCGCCAGCGCTGCCAGCCAGCCATGCGTAGGGCTCCATCGCGCCTGAGGTCGCCAGCGGAAACAGCATGCCCGCGCCGAAGAAGAAGAGCGCAGCGGGCACCAGCAGCGTCCAGATATTCATTACGCCGAACCACGCCGGGATCCACATCAGCGCTCCGGCCAGCAGACAGCTGTTGACGCCGATCCACATCAGGCTGTGCCATGAGCGCGCCTCGCGTCCGGCAAACCACGCGCCGAAAAAGGCGGCGGGAATAGGCAGAATAAACAGAATACTGACGGTGAACGCATCCAGTCCAAGCACCCCGCCCAGCAGCACGCCACAGCTCGCTTCGAATACCGCAATCCCCGCCAGCGCGCCGATGAGCAGCAGAATAAAGCGCACGAAGCTGGCGTCGCTCAGCAGACGCTGGTAGCGGCGGAAAAAGGGCGTTACGTCGCCGCCTTGCGGCCGCGTTTCCGGCAGCCAGCGCGCCATCGCGCCCGTTACCGTGACGCAGAGCAGCAGTAAAAAGGCGAAACAGGCGTGCCAGCCGAACAGCTTCGTCAGCAGCGCGCCGATGACCGGCGCGAGCAGCGGGCTGACCAGCAGCCCCATATTGAGCAGGCTGTTAGCCTGACGCAGCGCAACGCCCGCATAGAGGTCGCGCGGCATGGTGCGCGCCATAACGCCCGCCACGCCGGTGCCCAGTCCCTGGATGGCGCTGCCCAGTACCAGCACGTTCAGCGACGGCGCCAGCATAGATGTCACGGCACCGATCATAAAGATCGTCATTCCAGCGAGGATCACCGGACGGCGCCCGATGCTGTCGGAAAGCGGGCCATAGATCAGCTGCGATCCGCCATAGGTCATCAGATAGGCCGCCATGACGCGCTGCATTGTGCCGTTATGCACGTTAAGCGCGTCCGCCATGTCAGCCATCGCCGGTACATAGATAGTTTGCGCCATCTGCCCAACCGCCAGCATTAAAATCAACATCAGCAGCAGCGGCCGATTTTCCATCTTCTTCATCGACATCTCGGTCTGGGAAATAAGGTTAATTCAGCAGCAAAACGCGCTGCATTGAGATAATGACGGGCAAAATATCAGGATTACGTGACAAATCGAGAGGCGGGCATAAAGCGGCCGAAGAAGGTGCGTCAAGTTTTCGTACCACCCTGTCAACCCGGGGCAACGGCGTGTTGAGGCGTGCGGTGCATTTGTCGATTAGAGCCTAAAAACCGGCGCGCGGGTGGAAAATCCGCCGTGCAGCCGCGATGATATCACTGTGCCTGAAAAATCAACGACCAGGAGAGTAATGATGGCCGAATGGGTCAATGCGCAAGTAAAGGAAGTGAAAAACTGGACAGATGCGCTGTTCAGTCTGCGGGTGCATGCACCGATCGATACTTTCACCGCCGGACAGTTCGCTAAGCTGGCGCTGGAGATAGACGGCGAACGCGTGCAGCGCGCTTACTCTTACGTTAACGCGCCCAGCGATCCGCTGCTGGAGTTCTATCTGGTTACCGTGCCGGAGGGCAAACTGAGCCCGCGTCTGCAGGCGCTTAAGCCAGGCGACAATGTGATGGTGACAAAGGAGGCCGCCGGCTTTTTTGTACTGGATGAGATCCCGCCGTGCAAAACCTTATGGATGCTGGCTACCGGTACGGCGATTGGCCCCTATCTCTCTATACTGCAACAGGGCGAAGGTCTGGATCGCTTCGACCATATCGTGCTGGTGCACGCGGTGCGCTACGCCGCAGATCTCAGCTACCTGCCGCTGATGCAGTCGCTGCAGCAGATCTATAACGGCAAGCTGCGTATTCAGACGGTGGTAAGCCGTGAAAACGCCACCGGCTCGCTGACCGGCCGCGTGCCGGCGCTGATAGAGAGCGGCGAACTGGAGCGCGCGGTGGGTCTGACGATAGAGCCGGAATCGGGTCATATTATGCTGTGCGGCAACCCACAGATGGTGCGCGATACCCAGCAGTTGCTGAAAGAGACGCGCGACATGCGCAAGCATCTGAAGCGTAAACCGGGTCATATCACCAGTGAGCACTACTGGTAAGCTGTGCTGCGATG
This sequence comes from Pantoea sp. YU22, assembly GCF_003970755.1. Classification (NCBI taxonomy): domain Bacteria; kingdom Pseudomonadati; phylum Pseudomonadota; class Gammaproteobacteria; order Enterobacterales; family Erwiniaceae; genus Pantoea; species Pantoea sp. YU22. The sequence goes on from NZ_RYDU01000013.1 coordinate 34,447, forward strand.
CGGTAAATCTTATCTCAGGGCAAATTTTGCCCGTCGTGCTTTTGACTTTCGCAGCTAAAAACCGTTCTAATTTGGCACTAAGTTTACTGGTAGAGCCTATGAAATGAAGAATTTGCCTGGCGCATTGTTGCTGAGTCTTGCGCTTACGGCCTCGGCATTCGCTGCCGATCTCCCGCTGCGCGAGCGTAGCGAATCCGTGCCTGCCGCACCCTATTTGCTGGCGGGCGCGCCTACCTTTGATATGACCATCGGCCAGTTCCGCGAAAGGTATAACGCCGCCAACGCCGATCTGCCGCTGATGGAGTATCGCGCCATCGACAATAAAAACGACAGCAGCCATCTGACGCGCGCGGCGAGTAAAATCAGCGAAACGCTTTACGCCTCCACTGCGCTGGAACAGGGTACCGGGAAAGTGAAAACGCTCCAGCTGACCTGGCTGCCGGTGCCAGGACCGGATCAGAAAGCCTCGCAGGAGAAAGCGATGGCTTATATGACCGCGTTGCTGCGCTTTTTTGTTTCCGGTCTGTCACCCGATGAGGCGCGACAAAAGCTGAACGCGCTACTGAGCGAGGGCAAAGGCGCACGCTATTTTTCCCGCACCGAAGGCGCGCTGCGTTTCGTCGTAGCGGACAATGGCGACAAGGGGCTGACCTTCGCCATTGAGCCGATAAAACTCACGCTGCCGCCTGCCGATCAGGGCGGCAAAAATGACGAAAAGCAAAGCCATTGACCTGAGAGATCTCTATACTGTCTGGCAGTCTACGCTGCCTGACGGCAGTGCAATTTAATGAATCGCGTAACGCGGAGGATAGAATGCGACATCCATTGGTTATGGGTAACTGGAAACTGAATGGCAGCAAGCAGATGACGGGCGAGCTGATCGAAGGCCTGCGCAAAGCGCTTTCCGGCGTTGACGGCTGCGGCGTCGCGATCGCACCGCCGGCTATCTATCTCGACCAGGCGAAACATGCCATCTCCGGCAGCCATATTGCCCTGGGCGCGCAGAACGTCGACGTGAACCTGTCCGGCGCTTTTACCGGCGAAACCTCCGCGGAAATGCTGAAAGACATCGGCGCGAAATATATCATTATCGGTCACTCTGAGCGTCGTACTTACCACAAAGAGAGCGACGAGTTCATCGCGAAGAAATTCGCCGTGCTGAAGGCGGCTGGCCTGGTGCCGGTGCTGTGCATTGGTGAAACCGAAGCGGAAAACGAAGCGGGCCAGACTGAAGAAGTGTGCGCACGTCAGATCGACGCGGTACTGGAAACGCAGGGCGCTGAAGCCTTTAACGGCGTTGTCATCGCCTACGAGCCGGTCTGGGCTATCGGCACAGGCAAATCAGCCACCCCGGCGCAGGCGCAGGCAGTACACAAATTTATCCGCCAGCACATCGCGAAGAAAGACGCTGCGGTCGCCGAGCAGGTTATCATTCAGTACGGCGGTTCCGTTAACGACAAGAACGCGGCTGAACTCTTTACCCAGCCGGATATCGACGGCGCGCTGGTAGGCGGCGCCTCGCTGAAGGCTGATGCCTTCGCTGTTATCGTTAAAGCTGCGGCAGAAGCGAAAAAAGCGTAATGTCAGCTAAGTAAAAAAGGCGGCCTGCAGGCCGCTTTTTTATTGCCGTAAAATCTCGCAGCTATGGTCCTGCAACTCCTCCGCCGATCCCCGGTTTAGCAACAGCCAGTTGCGCTCAAGCGCCATCAGCGCCAGACGCCCGTCAGGCAGCGCCGCCAGCGCCAGACCATATTTTCCCATTTCGCTGCGCGCGTCAGAGATTTCATTCGCCACGCGGATAAACAGGCTCTGCTGCGTCAGCTCCGGCAGCGTTAGCGCGCGTATCCGGTAATCATGCTGGAGCAGCCTTTCCGTTTGCCAGCGACTGGATAGCACGGGCGCAAGGCTGTTCAGCGTGCGGCGCACATCGGGACGCAGGCAGGAAATATGAATATGCAGCTGATTCTGGGTGCGGCCATACTGAGCGTTAATCGCCAGCGACAGCGCGCTGTCCGGGATGGGCGCGCCGCGCCGCGCCGCCAGCTGCGCGCGCGACTGCCAGGCGAAAGCGAAAAAGTTGGGCGTGGCGGGATCCAGCAGCGCCGGGCTCTCCATGCCGGTGATTTTCGCCAGCGGGATCAGCAGATACTGCAGCGGGCCGTTCAGATCTTTTAGCAGCGCATAGCCCTGATCGAGCGCGACGCGCTGGCAGGGCGCGGGGCTGCCCGTTGCGCGCTGATTCGGCTCGCATTTTTCGCTGACGATCTGCCACAGCGCATCGCTGTTTTTATGCAGGTGGAGAGCGGCGATCGCTAAACCGCTTATAAGGATCAACAGCAGCAGTGCAATCAGGCCCAGCGCACGGCGACGTTCCCGCATAGCAAGGTTCCTCTTTCAGCTTTTGCCCGAATCCTCGCCTGGCCGCCGCCGAATGTCACGCACAAATAAAAAGGGCCAGCTTGCTGGCTGGCCCTTTTCCCTGCATTTGTACGATTAAGGCTTCATCACCTGATCGTAGGTGCCGCCATCGGCGAAGTGCGTTTTCTGCGCCTGCGTCCAGCCGCCGAACTTATTGTCGATGGTGAACAGCTTCACCGGCGCGAAGGTGCTGGCGAATTTTTTCGCGACTTCCGCATCGCGCGGACGATAGAAGTTCTGCGCCGCAATGGTCTGGCCTTCCGGCGAGTAGAGATACTTCAGGTAGGCCTCTGCAACTTTGCGCGTGCCCTGCCCGTCTACCACCTTATCGACTACGGAAACGGTCGGCTCGGCCAGAATAGATTCGCTCGGCGTGACGATTTCAAATTTGTCTTTACCCAGCTTATCGACCGCCAGGTAAGCTTCGTTTTCCCAGGCGATCAGCACGTCGCCGATGCCGCGTTCCACGAAGGTGTTAGTCGCGCCGCGCGCACCGGAGTCCTGAACCTCGACGTTTTTAAACAGCGCTTTTACGTAAGCCAGCGCTTTCGCCTGATCGCCGTTGTTTTGATCCAGCGCCCAGCCCCATGCAGCCAGATAGTTCCAGCGCGCGCCGCCTGAGGTTTTCGGGTTCGGTGTGATGACTGAAACGCCTGGTTTGATCAAATCCGGCCAGTCATGGATGCCTTTCGGATTGCCTTTACGCACCAGGAAGACAATGGTGGAGGTGTAAGGTGCGGAGTTGTCTGGCAGACGTTTGATCCAGTTCTTATCGATACGGCCGCGTTCGGCGATGGCATCGACGTCGGACTGCAGCGCCAGCGTAACGACATCAGCGCGAATGCCGTTAATTACGGAAGTCGCCTGTTTGCCTGAGCCACCGTGGGACTGGCGGATCACGACGTTATCGCCGGTTTCTTGCTTATAGTGCGCGGCGAAGGCTTTATTGTACTGCTCGTACAGCTCGCGCGTCGGATCGTAAGAGACGTTTAGCAGCTGGTAATCCTTTGCCAGAACGCTGGCAGAGGCCAGCAGAAGGGTAATTCCAATACTCCACTTTTTCATTATGCACGCTCCCGATGTCATCTGGCCGGTAGCGTGACATAAACCATTTTAGAGCTAAAAGAATTAAAAATAAGCAGTTATAACCGGCTGGAATATAGACAGCTAAAATAAAGGCGTGCCTGTAACGCACGCCTGAACCTGGCTGTAAATCAGTAAAGCTTCTTCGCCGTCTCGAGCCAGTCGCGCTTAAACGGACGCTTCATATTTTCGATAGCGTCGATAATGTCGTGATGGACCATCTTCTCGTTCTGGATACCGACGCAGCGGCCGCCGTAGCCCTGCAGCAGCAGTTCAATCGCATAGGCGCCCATACGCGATGCCAGGATACGGTCGTAAGCGCAAGGCGCGCCGCCGCGCTGAATATGGCCGAGCACGGTAGCGCGCGTTTCGCGTTTGGTTTCCGCTTCGATGTACTTCGCCAGATCGTCGATATCGCAGATATGCTCTGTGATCGCCACGATCGCATGTTTTTTGCCTTTCGCGATGCCCGCTTTAATCTCCATCACCAGCTCTTCGCGGGTGTAAGGAATTTCCGGCAGCACGATAAATTCGCAGCCGCCCGCAATTGCCGCAGCCAGCGTCAGGTCGCCACAGTAGCGTCCCATCACTTCGACAATAGAGATACGCTGATGCGAAGAAGAGGTGTCACGCAGGCGGTCGATCGCCTCGACCACGGTTTCCAGCGCGGTGAAGTAGCCGATGGTGTAGTCAGTACCCGCTACATCGTTATCAATGGTGCCAGGCAGGCCGATACAGGGGAAGCCCATTTCAGTCAGGCGCTTCGCGCCCATATAGGAACCGTCGCCGCCGATGACGACCAGCGCATCGATGCCGCGCTTTTTCATATTCTCAATCGCGACCTGGCGGACTTCGTCGTTACGGAATTCCGGAAAGCGCGCCGATCCCAGAAAGGTGCCGCCACGGTTAATCATGTCAGACACGCTATAGCGGTCGAGATTAATCATACGGTCTTCATACAATCCCAGATAGCCGTCATAGATACCAAAAACTTCCAGTCCTTCGCTCAGCGCTGATCGCACAACGCCGCGAATGGCTGCGTTCATGCCGGGGGCGTCGCCGCCGCTGGTCAATACACCAATTTTTTTGATCATGACAACCTCTGGATTGTTAAAACGAAAAGTTAATCCTGCCTGTCGTGCGCCGCTAAGCGGCATATCGTTATGCGCGACCCGTGATGGCAGATAGTATATCAAAGGCTTGCTGCTGAATTGATTCAGGTCAGACAAGTTTTCACTAAATTTTTTGCATATATGTTAGCGCTTCGTCATTTTAAATAATTGAAACTGATTTAATCAGGTTAAAAGCCGGGTGAATCTTGCTGTTCGATCGCGACTACCGAACAGGGATCCTGGTGAATAATCACGTCCGATCCGGGGAATCTTTTACGCAGCGCCTTTTCAACCTGATCCGCTACGCGATGCGCCTGAACCAGCGGCAAATTGTCATCCAGTTCCAGATGCAGCTGTATAAATTTAGTCGGTCCTGACTGGCGCGTGCGCACATCGTGCACCCCCTCTACGCCAGGCCAGTTCAGTGCGAGATTCAGAATGATGTTGTGCTCTTCTTCAGGAAGCGCGCGGTCCAGCAGCGCCTGTACGGCGTCGTAGCCCATACGCAGCGCGCTGTACAGGATAAAAATGCCGATGCCCAGCGCAAATAGCGCATCCGCGCGCGTAAAGCCATAGCTGCTCAGGGCAAGGGCGATCAGGATAGCGCCGTTCATGATGACGTCGGACTGGTAATGCAGCATATCGGCACGGATCGCCTGACTGAGCGTGTGGCGGACTACCCAGCGTTGAAACGCCACCAGCAGCAGGGTTGAACAGAGCGCCACAACGGTGACGACTACCCCGACCAGCGGCGCGCGCAGCGTACCTGGCGAAGCCAGATGCTGAAGACCGGTTAAAAACAGGAACAGAGCCGAGCCGGAGATAAACATGCTCTGCGCCAGCGCCGCCAGCGACTCCGCTTTGCCATGACCAAAGGTATGGTCGGCGTCAGCAGGCTGCAGCGCATAGCGCACTACCAGAAGGTTTGTCAGCGAGGCGGCGATATCCACCAGCGAATCCACCAGGCCGGCCAGCAGACTGACGGAACCGGTATACCACCAGGCGAAAATTTTTACGATAAGCAGGCAGGACGCCAGAATAGTCGCCGCCAGCGCTGCGCGTTTTACCAGACGGGCATAGGTGGGTTGCATAGTTTGCTCCCTGAGCCATTACAGGCATGCACCCGAAACAAAGGAATGGCTAAAGTCTAACATCCAGACTGTCGCTGCGCATAAATCCTCTGTCACCACAAAGAGGAAAGCTGTCAAAGCGCCATAAAAAAACAAACCCCGTCCTCAGGGAGGACGGGGCATCATTTCCCGCTCGGGAAATGCACGAGTACAGCTGAGCTCGTTAAAAATCAGGAAGAGCTGCGGCCGCCGCCGTGGCTGTTCTGACCGCCTTTTTTGCCCGCTTCAGAGGCTTTTTCACGGTCATTTTTGAAGTTACCGCCGCTGTTTTGTCCGCCTTTTTTACCAGCTTCAGAGGCTTTCTGCGGGTTATCTGCGAAATTGCCTGAACCACCACGATGTTCTGCCATAACTTACTCCGTTAATATATTCAGATTGATTTACGTAATGTGGTTAATGCACTCCATTTAAATTCCCGGGATGTGCGCTTTCCTTGCTGCGACAGGATTAAGTGTAGAGGTAACCTGAGATAATTCAAGAAACGGCAAAAAATGATAAACTACTGATCTAAATGGCATTCCTTATATATACGCAAAACTTATTTGCTTATTATCATATATTTAAATACTTCACCGCCTCGCTTTATTTATTTAATGCGTCTCGCTTATCCATATATTTACCCGGCATAACTCACTCACTCTAAAAAACAAACGAGACGCGGGGAAATATTATTCTGATAATTAGCTGAATATTTAAGGGGTTAGTCCCTTTCTTAAATAGAGTGTTAATAGCTGTATAGCAACATTCACCGCAGGTTGACACAGCGGCCAGAAACGCGCAAAAAGGCAAAAAAAACCCCGCCATCATGGCGGGGAAGACAGGGATGGTGTCTATGGCAAGGAAAACAGGGATACTATGTTACTGGTTACTGCTGGTACTACTCACTGCTTGCAGCGATGAAGCTGACTGCAAATTCGAGAGCTTGCGTAACTCGGTGAGGCGCCGCTCGTAATTCTTCTGCAATACGGCCTGCTGCGCCGGCGTTAGCAAGTGGTACATCTGGTTACGAATGCGCGCCATCTCGACATGCTGTTCGACCTGCGCCTGAGCGATTTTCTCAGCCTGAGCGCGGATAGCCGCTTCGTTAAAATTGTCTGCCGTAATCAGGCCATGCATGTTTTCGATATCGCCAATGCTGACAGGGGAACGTTCGTACCGCGCCTGCTGCATCAGGTCTCGCATCTGCTGACGTTGTTCTTCTGTCAGATCAATGCCGTCGAACATGTGGCTTTGCGGATTTTGCGTCATACTGCCTGTCGTCAATCCGCCGTGATGCATTTCGTCAATCGTCGTCGTGTCTGCTGCTCCTGCGCTGGCGTGATTGAGAACCATCGCTGAGGCAATGACGACGGCGGTTACTGTGCGCATCGTTTACTCCAGTTCGTTCCGTTTTACGATTCAACGAGAACCAGTGTACGGCGACAGCTGCAAACATCCGTCAGGGGGTGTAAAACTACGTAAAGCGTTGGATTGACGAGTCAGGAACACGGTATTTTGCCTGCGGAGGGCAATAAAAAATGAATAAAATCCTGTTGGTTGACGATGATCGCGAATTGACTTCGCTGCTTAAAGAATTGTTAGAAATGGAAGGGTTTGAAGTGGTAGTCGCCAGCGACGGCGAACAGGCGTTGAGCCTGCTGGACAACTCCATCGATCTGCTTTTGCTCGATGTGATGATGCCGAAAAAGAACGGCATCGACACGCTGAAAGAGCTACGCCAGCAACATCAGACGCCCGTCATTATGTTAACCGCGCGCGGTAGCGAGCTGGATCGCGTGCTGGGGCTTGAACTGGGTGCGGATGACTATCTTCCTAAGCCCTTTAACGATCGCGAGCTGGTGGCGCGTATCCGCGCCATCCTGCGCCGTTCTAACTGGAGCGAGCAGCAACAGCAGCACGACAGCAGCTCGCCGACGCTGGAAGTGGACTGCCTGCGCCTTAATCCGGGCCGTCAGGAAGCCAGCTTCGACAGCCAGACGCTGGATCTTACCGGCACGGAGTTCACCTTGCTCTATCTGCTGGCGCAGCATCTCGGCCAGGTCGTCTCGCGCGAACACCTGAGTCAGGAAGTGCTTGGCAAGCGTCTGACGCCGTTCGATCGCGCCATTGATATGCATATTTCCAACCTGCGCCGTAAACTGCCCGAGCGCCGTGACGGCCACCCCTGGTTTAAAACCCTGCGCGGACGCGGCTATCTGATGGTTTCGGCTTCATGATTGGCAGTCTTACCACCCGCATCTTCGCCATTTTCTGGTTAACCCTGGCGCTGGTGTTGATGCTGGTGTTGATGGTGCCCAAGCTGGATTCCCGTCAGATGGCTTCGCTGCTCGATAGCGAGCAGCGACAGGGCACAATGATTGAGCAGCATGTGGAAGTAGAGCTGGCGCAGGATCCGCCCAACGATTTGATGTGGTGGCGGCGACTCTCGCGCGCCATCGATAAATGGGCGCCGCCGGGACAGCGTCTGCTGCTGGTTACCAGCGAAGGCCGCGTGATTGGCGCGCAGCATAATGAAATGCAGGTGATCCGCAACTTTATCGGGCAGTCCGACAACGCCGATCATCCTCAGAAAAAGAAATATGGCCGTATCGAAATGGTCGGCCCTTTTGCCGTGCGCGACGGCGAAGATAACTATCAGCTTTACCTGATTCGACCGGCGACCAGCTCGCAGCTCGATTTTATTAATCTGCTGTTTGACCGCCCGTTGCTGCTGCTGATTGTCACCATGCTGATCAGCTCGCCGCTGCTGCTGTGGCTGGCGTGGAGCCTGGCGCGTCCGGCGCGCAAGCTTAAATATGCGGCGGATGAAGTCGCCAGCGGCAATTTGCGCCAGCATCCGGAACTGGAATCGGGCCCGCAGGAATTCCTCGCCGCCGGCTCCAGCTTTAACCAGATGGTGAGCGCGCTCGAACGTATGATGACGTCGCAACAGCGCCTGCTGTCAGATATCAGCCATGAACTGCGCACGCCGCTGACGCGTCTGCAGCTCGCCACAGCGCTGCTGCGCCGCCGTCACGGCGAAGGCAAAGAACTGGAGCGCATCGAGGTAGAAGCGCAGCGTCTGGACGGCATGATTAACGATCTGCTGGTGCTGTCGCGTACCCAGCACAAGAACGCGCTGGTCAGCGAGGCGATAAAAGCGAATCAGCTCTGGAACGACGTACTGGAAGACGCGAAATTCGAAGCCGAGCAGATGGGTAAACAGCTCGACGTGCCCTACCCGCCAGGTCCCTGGCCGCTTTACGGCAACCCGCATGCGCTGGAAAGCGCGCTGGAAAACATCGTGCGAAACGCGCTGCGCTATTCGCATTCGCATATCAGCGTCAGCTTCTCGGTGGATATCAGCGGCCTGACGGTACACGTTGACGATGACGGTCCGGGCGTCAGCCCTGAGGATCGCGAACAGATATTCCGTCCGTTCTACCGTACCGATGAGGCGCGGGATCGCGAGTCAGGCGGAACGGGGCTCGGCCTGGCGATTGTCGAGACCGCGATTCAACAGCATCGCGGCTGGGTAAAGGCTGACGACAGCCCGCTTGGCGGCCTGCGCCTGACGCTCTGGCTGCCGCTCTACTCCTCCAGCCGATAATAATTTGCTATGCTTCGGCCCTCGTTATCGGGGGCCTTATGCTTAACATCGTCTTATTTGAACCAGAAATCCCACCTAATACCGGCAATATTATCCGCCTCTGCGCGAATACCGGCTTTCAGCTGCATCTGATTGAGCCGCTCGGTTTCGCCTGGGATGACAAACGACTGCGCCGCGCCGGTCTCGACTATCACGAATTTACCGCGATTAAGAAGCATGAGAACTACGACACGTTTCTGCGCGTAGAACAGCCGGAGCGGCTGTTTGCGCTGACTACCAAGGGTACGCCAGCGCACAGCGCGGTTAGCTATCAGGCGGGCGACTATCTGCTGTTTGGCCCGGAAAGTCGCGGCTTGCCAGCCGAGATCCTTAACGCGCTGCCGACAGAGCATAAAATCCGCATCCCTATGCGCGCAGAGAGTCGCAGCATGAATCTGTCGAACGCGGTATCGGTAGTGGTGTATGAAGCCTGGCGCCAGCTTGATTACGCAGGCGCGCGGCTCAGTTAGATCCCGTCGCCAAACTCAAAGCCCGGCACGGTGCCGTTGAAGTGTTGATCCATATCCATCGAAGGTTTATCGCTCGCCGGTTTGCCGACAATGCGCGCCGGTACGCCTGCCGCGGTAGTATGCGGAGGCACCGGCTGCAATACCACTGAGCCCGCGCCGATCTTTGCGCCGCGCCCTACTTCGATATTGCCGAGGATTTTCGCGCCTGCGCCAATCATCACGCCTTCGCGGATTTTCGGATGGCGATCGCCGCTGGTTTTACCGGTACCGCCAAGCGTGACCGACTGGAGAATAGAAACGTCGTTCTCCACCACCGCCGTTTCGCCGATAACGATGCCGGTCGCATGGTCAAGCATAATGCCATGACCAATGTGCGCCGCCGGATGGATATCTACGGCAAAGGAGACGGAGATTTGGTTTTGCAGGTAGACCGCTAACGCACGACGCCCTTCGTTCCAGAGCCAGTGGCCGATACGATACGCCTGCAACGCATGGAAGCCTTTGAGATAGAGCAGCGGCGTAGAGTATTTATCTACCGCCGGGTCGCGCTGGCGTACCGCCTGGATATCGTGCGCGGCTGAGGCGATCATCGAGGGATCCTGACGATAGGCCTCCTCAACGATTTCGCGAATGGCGATAGCGGGCATGATGGGATTGGAGAGCTTGTTCGCCAGCATATAGCTCAGGGCGCTGCCGAGGTTCTCGTGCTTCAACAAGGTCGCATGAAAAAAGCTGGCCAGCATCGGCTCGCAATCGGCCAGCGCGCGCGCTTCCGCTTTGATGTTGTTCCAGACCAGTTCTAATTCATCAGACGACATTGCGGTTTTCTCCCGATAAAAAAAGCGCCTGAATGGCGCTACAGGTAACAATGCTGCGCATCCTGCGTCAGCTTGTACTGTTTTCGTCCTTCCTTGTACGGCCTAACAGGCTTAATGCTGCCTCTCGCGCCGGTTTTCCGCAATAGAGCACCTGGTAGATTTGCTCGGTAATCGGCATTTCAACGCCGACACGTGCAGCCAAGGCTCTGACTTCTTTGGTGTTTTTAAAACCTTCTACAACTTGTCCGATAATGCGCTGCGCGTTCTCGACCTCTTCGCCCTGTCCCAGCATCAGGCCGAAACGGCGGTTACGCGACTGATTATCGGTACAGGTCAGCACCAGATCGCCTAAGCCAGCCATGCCCATAAAGGTGGTGGGATCGGCACCCAGCGCGGCGCCGAGTCGGCTCATTTCCGCCAGGCCGCGCGTGATCAGGGCGGTACGCGCATTCGCGCCGAAACCGATGCCGTCAGAGATGCCTGCGCCGATGGCGATAACGTTTTTGACTGCACCGCCAAGCTGTACGCCGATAAAATCAGGATTGTTATAGACGCGGAAACTCTTGCCGCAGTGCAGCTTTTGCTGCAGATCCTCGGCAAAGGTGACATCGGTCGCCGCCAGCGCAATCGCGGTCGGCAGCCCTGCAGCCAGCTCTTTGGCGAAGGTCGGCCCCGAGATCACCGCAAGCGGCGTATCATCGCCCAGGATCTCACGCGCCACATCCTGCAGCAGTCTTCCGGTCTCTCTTTCCAGCCCTTTGGTCGCCCAGACGATGCGCGATTCGGGGCGCAGATGCGGTTTAATCTGCCTCAGCACGTCACCAAATACATGGCTTGGCACGACGACCAGCAGATCGCGGCTGGCCGCAATGGCACTGGCTAAATCGGGCTCAAGCTCGAGATTATCGGGAAAAGGCACGTCGGGGAGAAAAGCGCTGTTGCAGCGTTCGGCCTGCAGCTGCGCCAGATGCGCGGGATTATGTCCCCACAGCAGCACGGGATGGCCGTTGCGGGCTAAAGTAATGGCCAGAGCGGTGCCGTACGAGCCGGCACCGATGACGCTAATCGAAGCGTGTGTAGTCATCAGGCATCCTGATGTGGTTCGGCACCTTCGCCTTGCTGCTGCAGATAGTTCATGAACAGCGCATCAAAGTTGACCGGCGCCAGGTTAAGCTGCGGGAAGGTGCCGCGAGACACCAGGCTGGTGATGCATTCGCGCGCGTACGGGAACAGGATGTTCGGGCAATAAGCGCCCAGGCAGTGCGCCATCTGCGTGCCTTCGATGCCGCTGATGGTGAAAATACCTGCCTGCTGAACTTCACACAGGAATGCGGTTTCTTCGCCAACGCTGGCGGTCACAGTCACGCGCAGCACCACTTCATAAACTTCGTCAGCCAGCTGTGATGACGCAGTATCCAGATCCAGCTTCACTTCCGGTTCCCACTCTTTCTGGAAAACCTGCGGCGCGTTCGGCGCTTCGAAAGAAACGTCTTTGGTGTAAACGCGTTGAATCTGGAATTGCATTTCGTTGGTGTTTTGTTCTGACATCTGACTAAGTCCTGTGAGTTGAAAAATCCTGCGCCGCTTACGCCTGCAGTAGCGGATCTAATCCTTCACGACTGTCCAGCGCGTAAAGGTCGTCGCAGCCGCCAATGTGCTGCGCATCAATGAAAATCTGAGGCACGGTGGTGCGGCCGCTGCGTTTAATCATCTCTTCGCGTTTCGCGGCGTTCCCGTCGATAGGGATCTCTTGAAACGACACACCTTTTTGACTCAACAGCGCCTTCGCCCGGTGGCAGAAAGGACAGGTCGCTTTGGTGTAAATCTCGACATTCGCCATGTTGCGTACCTCAGTAGATGTTATTTTCCGCGTACCAGCGGAAGGTTGTCTCCGCTCCAGCCGCTGATGCCGTCTTTCAGTACGGTCACCTGGCTAAAGCCGGCAGCGCTCAGTTTTTCAGCCGGTTCGCTCGCGCTCTGGCCAGTCGCGCACACCACAATTATGGGCTGGGCTTTATGCTTTTCCAGTTCGCCGAAGCTGCCTTTTTTGATATCTGCCGCCGCCACGTTCAGCGCGCCCGAAATATGTCCTTTGCGGTAATCGTCACGCGACCGCACGTCTACTACTACCGCCTCTTCTTTGTTAATCAGGCGGGTCGCTTCGCCGCGGCTGATAACTTTCACCTTTGAAAACATACCTTTAAAGGTGGTCACAATCACCAGAACCAGTAAAACGACCCATGCCAGACTGAGGATGGTGTGATTGCTTGCAAACTGCATAATATCTTGCATGAGGGGTAAAGACTCCAGACCGGGCTAATTAAGCTAAAAACAAGGGTTCTGAGTATACCTGCGCCACTTCTCATGTACAGACGCTAAGCAGCCAGAGTTACGATTTGTGCGTCATTTTCTAAAAAAAATTGCCGTATAGCAAAAATGACGTAACCCTTATGCGAGATCGGGAGAAATACCGACATCTTTGGAAAAGGAAATCCAGTGGCGTTACGCTGGTAAGCGGCTGTTCATCGTGGAATAATCACTGGCCTATGAAGGGAAAAGCGACTGTTTTAGCCACAAGGACTCGTCACAGCGGAAAGAAACGCCCGTTGCCTGCACACCTGTCCACTCTCTCCTTCAGCCTGCTTTGCGCGGGCGTACTGTTATTGCCTGCGGCTGCGCATAGCGCCGACGACAGCAAATCGCAGCTAAAATCCATCCAGCAAAATATCGCCGAAAAAGAGAAAAGCGTTAAGGCGCAAAAAATTGCGCGCAGCAAGCTGCTCGATCAGCTGCAAAGCGAGGAAAAGGTGATTGCGCAGGCGAGCCGCCAGCTGCGTGAAACCCGCAACAGCCTGAACGCGCTTAACAGCGAAATCAGCCAGCTCACCGCCTCGATAGCGCGGCTGGAAAAGCAGCAGTCGCATCAGGAAAGCCTGCTGGCTCAGCAGCTCGATGCGGCGTTCCGTCAGGGCAAGCATAACGGCGTACAGCTATTGCTTGGCGGCGAAGAGAGCCAGCGCAGCGAACGTATTCTGGCCTATTTTGGCTATCTCAACGACGCGCGTCAGCAGAGCATCGACGCGCTGCAAAAAACCCGCCAGACGCTGGGCGAGCAAAAAACGTCGCTGGAGCAGAAACAGCAGCAGCAAAAAACGCTGCTGGCCCAGCAGCAAGGCCAGCAGGAGAAGCTGCAACAGGCGAGCGCGGCCCGTAAGAAGACGCTGAGCGCGCTGGAAAATGCGCTGGAAAAAGATCAGGCCGATCTGGTGGAGATGCGGCAGAACGAAAGCCGCCTGCAGGACAAAATCGCCCGTGCCGAACGCGAGGCGCGCGAGCGTGCTGCACGAGAAGCGCGTGAGGCGGAAAAAGTGCGGCAGCGTCAGGCGCAGGCGAAAGCCAAAGGCTCCACCTATCAGCCGACACAGAGCGAACGCGAACTGGTGGCGCGTACCGGGGGCCTTGGCCGCGCAGGCGGACAGGCGATGTGGCCGGTGCGCGGACGTATCGAACACCGCTTCGGCGAGCAGCTGCAGGGCGAGCTGCGCTGGAAGGGACTGGTGATCGATGCGCCGGAAGGTTCCGAAGTCAAAGCGATAGCCGATGGCCGCGTGCTGATGGCTGACTGGTTGCAGGGTTACGGACTGGTGGTCGTGCTGGAGCACGGCAAAGGCGATATGAGCCTCTACGGCTATAACCAGAGCGCGCTGGTGAGCGTTGGAGCCCAGGTGAAGGCCGGACAGCCTATCGCCCTGGTGGGCACCAGCGGCGGACGCGGTACGCCATCGCTCTATTTTGAAATCCGACGTCAGGGACAGGCCGTCAATCCACTCCCGTGGTTAGGAAGGTAAGTGTTTTTTCAACGTCCCCATCTCGCCGCCGTTATCGGCGGACTGTTACTGAGCTGCGCCGCCCATGCGGGCAAGCTCGCCATTGTTATCGACGATTTCGGCTATCGGCCTTCTGAAGAGAATAAAGTGCTGCAGATGCCCGCCGCGATCTCCGTCGCGGTGCTGCCTGACGCGCCCGGCGCGCGTTCGATGGCGATTAAGGCCCATCAGGGCGGACATGAAGTATTAATCCATCTTCCCATGGCGCCGCTCAGCAAGCAGCCGCTGGAAAAAGATACGTTGACGCCGGAGATGAGCAGCGAAGAGATCGCGCGTATCCTGCGCAATGCGGTCAATAACGTGCCTTACGCCGTTGGGCTGAATAACCATATGGGCAGCAAAATGACATCCAGCCTGCCCGGCATGGTGAAGATGATGCAGGCCCTTAATCAGTACAATTTTTACTTCCTCGACAGCATGACTATCGGCAACAGCCAGTCGGTGCCCGCCGCGCAAGGCACGCGTGTGAGGGTGCTGAAGCGCCGCGTCTTTCTGGACGACAGCCAGGATATTGACGCGATTCGCCAGCAGTTTGCGCGAGCGGTAAAGCTGGCGCAGCGCGACGGCTACGCTATCGCTATTGGCCATCCCCATCCTAATACCGTGCGTGTGCTGCAGCAGATGCTGCCGACGCTGCCTGCGGATATCACGCTGGTGCGTCCGAGCCAGCTGCTGAATGAGCCGCTGCACGGCGGGTCGTCCCCGGCTAAGCCGCAGCCGCGACCGCGTCCGCAGAAACCGGGCTTCCAGCCGCCTGGCGTATGTCAGGTGCAGCCGCAGCCGGTTCCGGCAACAAAAGCGCTTGGTGTTGTGTGGGAGAGCGTTAGCCAGAGCGTTATCGCACAAAGGCTAAAATCGCTTTTCTAAAAAGCGATTTCATTCGGCCACGTAGCCTTAACATTCTTTTCTGAACAGAAATCACTATAATCCGGAGCGAGCTACGCAGACCGGTTATAAGGATTTCTGTCAGGATGGGGACGGCGAAACAAAGAATTATGCTGCTGGATAACGGCAGAGAATGGGGCGGCGGCACGAACAGCATGCTGGAGCTGCTTAAACGCATCGACCGTGACGCTTTTGATATCACCTGCTGCTTTTATCACAATTACACGCGCGGCAATGGCGAAACGATCGAATCGGTTCTGAACGCCATCAATATACCGGTGATCTTTATTCCGCAGAGAAAGCAGCCGGTCTGGGCGAAACTCGCTAAGGAAGCTGCACGCGCCCTGCTTTTCTTCAGTCGTCGTCTGAAAAAAGAGGCGGTCGACGCTATTGACGCACGCTGGCGCGTGCTGCCCAACGCCAGCAAGCTTCGCGCGCTTTTGCAACAGGGGCGCTACGATACGCTCTATATGAATAATCAGCCCAGCACGAATGTTGAAGGCTACGTCGCTGCACGCGATCTTGATATTTCCGTTGTTCAGCACTGCCGCATTGAACCGCTGATGAACAGCCGTCTGGTAAAAATGGTTAACGATGGGTGCGATGCGGTGATTGCCGTTTCGCATGGCGTAAACCAGACATTACGCGCCAGCGGAGTTGATGCCTCACGCTGTTTTACCGTCTCCAACGCGATTGATATCCACCAGCCTTTACCCGACCGCGCGACGGTGCGCCAGCGCTTAAACCTGCCGGCAGAGGCCTTTATTTTCGGGACTATCGGCTCGCTGATCCTGCGCAAATCGAACCATCATGTTCTGCAAGCGTTAAGCCATTTCAAACAGGCCTGTCCCGATGCGAACTGGAAAATCATTGTGGTTGGCGATGGACCGGAAGCAGGCCCGCTACGCCAGCAGGCCGAGAGAGAAAATATTCTCGACCGGGTAATCTTTACCGGTTTTCAGAATAACGCGCTGGATTACCTCGCCGCTTTTGACGTCTTTATCCTGGCGTCCCGTAGCGAAGGTCTGCCGCGCGTCGTGCTGGAGGCGATGCTGGTAAACACCGCCGTGGCAGGTTCCCGCGTGGTTGGCACTGAAGAATTAATCAGCCATAACGACACTGGCCTGCTGTTTGAATATGGCGATGTCGCACAGTTAACACAACATCTCATCACGCTCTGGCAGGATCAGGCCTTGCGTCAACGATTAACCCATGCCGCATCGACGCGCGTTCGGGCCCAATACGCTATCGAAAACTACGTTAAAGGCGTAGAAGCCATCCTGAAAAGCGTCACAAGGAAGAAGCATGCTTAATTTTCTTAACCCGCGCTTTCGTCACGTGCGCGCACGCCATAACTTGCCCTATTCTCAATCTGACGTGCAGGGCGAGACTCCCGTTACATCGATCGTTATCCCTTGTACCGGGGAAGATTATATTGAAGAAGCGAAGCTCAGCGCGCTGTTTGCTGAACGTTTTGCAACTGCAGCCCAGGAGATCGTTATCGTTAGCGACCAGCCTGCCGCTGCATTTGGCACGCTGCCGGGCAAAACGCGGATTGTCACGCTGGAAGTGCCGCAGCGCGAAGAGCCCTATCCCTACAAGCAAATTTATCGCAGCCGGCTGATTAAAATACAGGCGCCATTACACGCGCAGGGCGAAGGGATCCTGATGATCGATTCCGATCTCAATTTGCTCAAAATGCCTGAAATCAGCATGAAAACCGGGCATTTTTATTCCAGCTTCCGTCAGGGAAAGATGATTGCCAAACTGGCTGGCGCGGCGCAGGAAACCATCCCCGCTTATTATAAACTCAGCGTTCGTCCTTACCTTGTGGACCATGTTAACGGTGCTTATCTGGCGGCTACGCGCCAGACCTGGCAACGCATCTGCCCGCTCTGGCTGACATTATTTGATGACACATGGAAATTAATGAACGATAGCCAGCCGCCAACCGATCAGCTGCCGCTGGCGTGCCTGCTGGATCTGCTGGACCTCCGCACCGTTAATCTGGGCGAATGGGCGAACTGGCCGGTCTCTAAACGCATCGGCGGCAAGCCGGGGCTTATACCGCCTGAAGTGGTGGGCGCACACGGCGGCTTTCCCCTTTCTGAATGGCAGAAATATCTGGATGATCCCCGCCAGCCGCTGACCTTTAAGGGTCAGGATTACACCCGAAAAGTGCGCTACCTGACGGATGCGGAGAAGCAACAGCAATAGCCATAAAGCCGCCTGCGCGGCTTTTTAATCCCAGCTCAGCACCACTTTTCCTGAACGCCCGGAACGCATTTCGTCGAAGCCTTGCTGAAAGTCGTCGATAGAGTAGCGGTGGGTGATCACCGGCGTGAGATCGAGCCCAGACTGAATCAGCGCTGCCATCTTATACCAGGTCTCGAACATTTCACGGCCATAAATGCCTTTAATAAACAGTCCTTTGAATATTACCTGATTCCAGTCGATAGCCATTTCTCCCGGCGGGATGCCGAGCAGCGCAATGCGTCCGCCGTGATTCATCACCTCCAGCAGCGTACGGAACGCAGGCGGCGCGCCGGACATCTCCAGCCCGACGTCGAAACCTTCCGTCATCCCCAGCTCGCGCATCACGACGCGCAGATCCTCATGCGCCACGTTAACCGCGCGCGTCACGCCCATCTTACGCGCCAGTTCAAGGCGATAGTCGTTGATATCGGTGATCACTACGTTGCGCGCGCCGACATGTTTACAGACCGCCGCCGCCATAATGCCGATAGGGCCAGCACCGGAAATAAGCACATCTTCGCCTACCAGATCGAACGACAGCGCGGTGTGCACCGCATTGCCGAAGGGGTCGAAAATCGCGGCGAGCTCGTCGGAAATATTGTCAGGGATGCGGAAGGCGTTGAAAGCCGGGATCACCAGATACTCGGCAAAACAGCCCTGACGGTTTACGCCCACGCCGATGGTATTGCGACACAAATGGGTGCGTCCGGCACGACAGTTGCGGCAGTGTCCACAGGTAATATGCCCTTCGCCAGAGACGCGATCGCCGATGCTGAAGCCGCGTACCTCCTGGCCGATTGCCACCACTTCGCCAACATATTCATGCCCGACGATCATCGGCACAGGGATCGTTTTCCGCGACCAGTCATCCCAGTTATAGATATGGATATCGGTGCCGCAGATAGCGGTTTTACGGATCTTGATCAGCAAATCGTTATGGCCCGGCTCCGGTATCGGCGCATCGGTAACCATCCAGATACCTTCCTGCGCATGAAGTTTGGCTACCGCTTTCATTCAGAGCTCCTCAGGCGATCACGCCAAGCTGTTGTCCAATACGGGTAAAGGCGTCTACTGCGCGCTCCAGCTGCTGCTGGGTATGCGCCGCCGAAATCTGCGTGCGGATGCGCGCCTGACCGCGCGGCACCACAGGAAAGAAAAAGCCGGTAACGTAAATCCCCTCCTGCTGAAGCAGGCGGGCGAACTCCTGCGCCACGCTGGCTTCGCCCAGCATCACGGGAATAATGGCGTGATCGGCGCCCGCCAGGGTAAAACCGGCTGCCGTCATCTTCTCGCGGAAGAAGCGCGCGTTGTCCCACAAACGCTGTCGCAGGCCATCGCCTTCGCTCAGCAGGTCGAGTACGCGAATTGAGGCGGCAACGATCGCAGGCGCCAGCGAATTGGAGAACAGGTAGGGGCGCGAGCGCTGTCGCAGCCATTCAACCACGTCTGCGCGGGCGGCGGTATAGCCGCCGGAGGCGCCGCCCAGCGCTTTGCCCAGCGTGCCGGTAATGATGTCGATGCGTCCCATAACGTCGCAATATTCATGCGTGCCGCGGCCGGCCGCGCCGACAAAGCCTACCGCATGGGAGTCATCCACCATCACCAGCGCATCAAACTCGTCAGCGAGATCGCAGATGGCGCGCAGGTTAGCGATCACGCCGTCCATAGAGAAGACGCCATCGGTAGCGATAAGGATATGGCGTGCGCCTTTTTCCCGCGCTTCAACCAGACAGGCCCGCAGCGCCTGCATATCGTTGTTGGCGTAGCGATAGCGCTGCGCCTTGCAGAGCCGCACGCCGTCGATAATCGAGGCATGGTTTAGCGCGTCGGAGATGATCGCGTCTTCCGCGTCCAGCAGGGTTTCAAACAACCCGCCGTTGGCATCAAAACAGGATGAATAAAGGATGGCATCGTCCATGCCGAGAAACGCCGCCAGCTTTTTCTCCAGCTGCTTATGGGTATCCTGCGTGCCGCAGATAAAGCGTACCGAGGCCATACCAAAGCCATGCGATTCCATGCCCTCTTTTGCCGCCTGAATTAACGCTGGATGATTAGCCAGTCCTAAGTAATTGTTGGCGCAAAAGTTAATAACCTGATCGTCGCCGACTTCAATATCGGTTTGCTGAGCGGAGGTAATGATGCGCTCCTGCTTAAACAATCCTTCCCGGTGCGCCACATCCAGCTGCTGGCGGATCTGCTGATAAAATTGCGCTGGCATCATTGTTCTCCTCAGATGGCATAAATTCGGCACATCTTACTGAATAAGAAGGATGCTAACGATAAATCGACCAAGAGAATGTTAATTTTGCAGCATAGTTCACGTCAGAGGGCGGAGCGGCGACAGCGTGTCGGAGTCATCTGGCTGTCTGCTCCGTGATGAAATGTTATGATATGAGACATTAGCGCGTGAAACCGCCTGTTTCATGCCCCCAACTTTTAAGGTAGAGCACATGATTATCGTCACTGGCGGCGCGGGAATGATTGGCAGCAATATCGTCAAGGCGCTCAACGATCGTGGTATTCGCGATATTCTGGTCGTCGACAACCTCAAAGACGGCACCAAATTTGTCAATCTGGCCGATCTGGATATCAGCGATTACATGGATAAAGAGGAATTTCTGACCTATATCGCCGCGGGCGAGGATCTGGGTCCGATT
Organism: Pantoea sp. YU22; assembly: GCF_003970755.1. Classification (NCBI taxonomy): domain Bacteria; kingdom Pseudomonadati; phylum Pseudomonadota; class Gammaproteobacteria; order Enterobacterales; family Erwiniaceae; genus Pantoea; species Pantoea sp. YU22. Next base: position 54,791 of record NZ_RYDU01000013.1, read on the forward strand.
GAGGCCGTTTTTCATGAAGGCGCCTGTTCTGCGACGACGGAGTGGGACGGCAAGTACATGATGGACAATAACTATCAGTACTCCAAAGATCTGCTGCACTACTGCCTGGAGCGTGAAATTCCTTTCCTCTACGCCTCTTCTGCCGCGACCTACGGCGGCCGTAACGACAATTTTATCGAGAAGCGCGAATATGAGCAGCCGCTGAACGTTTATGGCTATTCGAAAATGCTGTTCGACCACTACGTGCGTCAGATCCTGCCGGAAGCGGAATCGCCGGTATGCGGCTTCCGCTATTTCAACGTTTACGGCCCGCGCGAAGGCCACAAAGGCAGCATGGCGAGCGTGGCGTTCCACCTCAATACGCAAATCGCCAGCGGCGAAAATCCCAAGCTGTTTGAAGGCAGCGATAACTTCAGACGCGACTTTATCCACGTTGATGATGTGGTCGCGGTCAATCTGTGGTGCTGGGAAAATAACATTTCCGGCATCTACAACTGCGGTACCGGCCGCGCCGAATCGTTCCAGGAAGTGGCGGACGCGGTGCTGAAATTCCACCAGAAAGGGCAAATCGAATACATTCCCTTCCCGGATAAGCTGAAAGGCCATTATCAGGCCTATACTCAGGCGGATCTCACCCACCTGCGTGCGGCCGGATATGACAAGCCGTTCAAAACCGTGGCGCAGGGCGTGGCCGAATATATGGCCTGGCTGAACCGCAACGCATAAGGAACGCGTACCGGCGATGAAAATTCTGGTTATTGGCCCGTCGTGGGTCGGCGATATGATGATGTCGCAAAGCCTCTATCGCACCCTCAAGGCTCAACATCCGGACGCCGTGATTGATGTGATGGCACCTGCATGGTGCCGTCCGCTGTTGTCGCGCATGCCGGAAGTCAACCAGGCGCTGGCGATGCCGCTGGGGCACGGCGCGCTGGCGCTCGGCGAGCGGCGCCGCATTGGCAAAAGGCTGCGCGCCAGCGGCTACGATCGCGCCTATGTGCTGCCTAACTCCTTCAAATCTGCGCTGGTGCCTTTCTTCGCCGGAATTAAACGCCGTATCGGCTGGCGCGGCGAGATGCGCTACGGCCTGCTGAACGATGTACGCGTGCTGGACAAAGCGGCGTTTCCTCTGATGGTGGAGCGTTATATTGCGTTAGCCTGCGACACGCCGGTCACCTCGGCGCAGCAGTTGCCGCAACCGCTGCTCTGGCCGCGGCTTCAGGTAGAGGATCAGGAAAAAATCGAGACCGCCGCCCAGTTTGAGCTGTCGGCGGAGCGGCCGCTGATCGGTTTTTGTCCCGGAGCAGAATTTGGCCCGGCGAAGCGCTGGCCGCACTATCACTACGCCGCGCTGGCGCAGCAGCTGATTGCCGAAGGCAAGCAGGTGGTACTGTTCGGTTCGGCAAAAGACCGGGCCTGCGGTGACGAGATTATCGCGGCGCTGCCTGCGGAAGCGCGACATTACTGCCGCAACCTGGCGGGCGAAACGCAGCTTGAGCAGGCGGTAATTTTGATTGCGCGCTGCGACGCCGTTGTCAGCAATGACTCTGGCCTGATGCATATCGCCGCCGCGCTCAATCGCCCGCTGGTGGCGCTTTACGGGCCAAGCAGTCCCGACTTTACGCCGCCGCTTTCCAGACAGGTGCGCATTATCCGCCTGATCACTGGCTACCATAAGGTGCGCAAAGGCGATGCCGGAGAGGGCTATCATCAGAGCCTGATCGATATTCAGCCGACGCGCGTTCATCAGGAGCTGAGCGAACTGCTGGCTCACCCGCAGGAGACGGCATGCACGTCCTGATCGTCAAAACCTCGTCGATGGGCGATGTGCTTCATACGCTTCCCGCCTTAACCGATGCCATGCAGGCGATCCCCGGTATCCGATTTGACTGGGTAGTGGAAGAAAATTTCGCCCAGATCCCCTCCTGGCATCCCGCGGTGGATAAAGTTTTGCCGGTAGCGATTCGCCGCTGGCGCAAACACTGGTTCGGCAGCCAGCAGCGCGAAGAGCGCGTGCGCTTTAAGCGCGATTTGCAGTCGCGCCAGTATGATGTCGTGATCGATGCGCAGGGGCTAATCAAGAGCGCCGCACTGGTGACCCGTCTGGCCAGAGGCGTTAAGCATGGCCAGGACAGCCGCAGCGCGCGCGAACCTTTCGCCAGCTGGTGGTACGACCAACGCCATGAAATTGACAAGAAGCAGCATGCGGTAGAACGGACGCGCGAGCTGTTCGCCAAAAGCCTCGGCTATGAGAAGCCGCAGACCCAGGGCGATTACGCCATCGCCGCGCACTTTCTGCGCGACGAGCCGCAGGATATCGCCCCTTATCTGGTATTCCTCCATGCGACGACGCGCGACAACAAACACTGGCCGGAAAGCCACTGGCGCGAGCTGATCGGCCTGCTGCAGCCAGCCGGACTGCGTATCAAGCTGCCCTGGGGCGCCGAGCACGAACATCAGCGCGCCCAGCGCCTGGCGGAAGGCTTTGATTACGTCGAGGTGCTGCCGAAGCTGACGCTGGAGGCGATAGCGCGCGAACTGGCGGGCGCCAGAGCGGTCGTGTCAGTGGATACCGGGCTGAGCCATCTGACCGCGGCGCTGGATCGTCCCAATATCACGCTCTACGGGCCAACGGATCCGGGCCTGATTGGGGGTTATGGGCAGAATCAGCAGGCTCTCTGTCCGCCTCAGGGCAACAACATGTCCGATATTAGCGCGGAAGCAGTCAAAGAAAGGCTGGAGAAAGCTTTAGGATGAAAAAGCTCCACATTATCAATCTGGGTAAAATGGGCGGCGTTGAGCGCCTTTTTCTGCAGTACATCAACGACTTTTCTGAGGGAAAGGATGAGGTTATCTGCATCAGCAATGAGATCGATGAAGACATTCGTCGGCAGATGCCGCAGCAAAAGATTACCTTCGCGAGTCGTTTGTTTAACGGCTTTAAATTAAAAGCTCCCCAGTCACTCAGAAAATATCTCTTGCAGAAACGGGTTGAGGCCAGCGATGCGCAGGTCATTGTGGTCTGGGATTTAGTGCCCCGGCTGACAGCAAAACCGAAACGAGCAAAGCTGGTCTATTACGATCATGGCTGCTCCTGGCGCTACCCAAAGAACCATAAAACTCTGAGTTTTATGCGCATGTTGGATGGCGTTATCTCTGCATCTTCAGCCTCTTCTCAGGTAATGAAGCATCGGTTTAATCTGCCCTGCCCCCATCATGTGGTGATTAACCGCATCATGACACCGCCCGGTATCCGGACAGAACCTCGCGTCCTGACGTCGCCAGTTAAAATCGGCACGGCTTCGCGTCAGGTCAGCCTGAAAGGGATTAGCGTCACCCTGTTGACGCTGAAAGAATTATTGCAGCGAGGCCATAACGTTACGCTTGAAATCGCGGGAAAAGGGCCTGACCGTGATGCGTTTGCCGCTCTGGCCAGAAAGCTGGAGATTGAGGAAAACGTCACTTTCAGCGGCTTCCAGCAGGACATAGCGCCGTTTTTTAATCGTATCGATATCTATATGAGCACGCCGGTTACTGAACCTTTCGGCCTGTCATGCATGGAGTCTCTCTATTTCGGCGTACCTGTTATTTATCCTCTGATCGATGGGCAGCCCGAAGTTATAAAAAATGGGGTGTGTGGTATTGGGCTGACGCCTTCCGTTACTATTGAGGAGCATGAAAAGCTGACGGGCATACGGGTAGATTTTCCTTACGACGTCTACGATCCCGTAAAAAATATCATGACTCGCCCGCTACTGCTTTCCCATACCGCCTGCGCGGACGCTATAGAAACGTTATTAAATCCGCCAACCTATCAGCGCTTTAGCGCAGAGGCGAAACGCTGGACAAAAGAACATTTTGATTACGCCGTTTTCAGGATCGAATTCAACGGTGCGTTGAGCGCTATAACTGGTAGCTGATATGAAAATTAAGCCGACTCTTTTTCGACAGGATACGCCGCATTTATTTTTTAGCCTGCTCATTTTCTCCGGATGCGCCCTCGCTTTTCTGACGGCCCCGTTCGGTGGATCATTCGGCAGAAACGTTTTTTATATCACTAGCTATCTGGCGCTGGCAGGATTTATTGTTCATTCCAGATATTATCTGCAAGAGAAAAAAAACCTGATTTTGCCCGGCGCTCTTTTGCTTGTCGGGTTAGTAAGTATTATCTGGACCACGATCTATAAACAACCCGGGGATTACATTACACTTTACCGACAATATCAGTCGACCGGAAGGCTACAAATTGCAGCCTCATTTTTGCTGCTGGTGACGCTAAACGAAAGGCGTATACGCCAGCGCGCCGCAATCAGTGCCGCCGTTATTACAGGCCTGGCCGTAAACAGCTATGCGCTTTATCAGGGTATTCATCTCCATATTGACCGGGTAGAGCTCAATTATGACCGGGCAACCGTTGCTGCTTATATCATCACGGCCGTAAACCTCGTTTTTATTAAATCAGCCCTGCTATTCAGGACGCGTCACAAAATATGGCTGTTCGCCCTGTTATTTATAGTGACTTACGCCACTGTCATCCTGACCGGAACGCGGGCAGCCATGCTGGCTTACCCCATACTGGTGCTGATCCAGGTCTTGTTTACTAAGGATGTCATACAGCGTAAGCATAAAATCATTCTCTTTACCGCCCTTCCGGTATTGCTGGTGATTAGTGCGCTGGTTTTCCAGAGTAAAATTCAGTCGCGCATTCATGACTTAAAAGAAAACATTGCCATGATGCATGAAACGCAGGGAGAAAACTCGTTAATCTCTCGTATCAGTATGCAGACTGTTGCCTTCCACACCGGCTCCAGCGCCCTGGCCGGGCAATCCGCGGAGGAGCGCGGGCAGAGAGCTGAAGCGTTAATTAAACAAGACCCCAGCCTCTATGGCGCACAGATTTATCTGACCGTGCATATGCATAATGAACTACTGGAAAACTTCTCTATAAAAGGTCTTTTCGGCGTTCTTTCTTTAATCGGCCTGTATCTGAGTTTGATCTACTGCTCGTTCAGGCCCATGCGCAACTCAGCCCTGCTTTCCATATCCATATCGCTCATTGTTTATGGCTTGAGCGATGTGATTTTCTTTAGTACGGAAGCAACCTTACTGTATTGCCTGGCAATTATCTTTAGCGTGATGATAATGAAACAAAATAATCCCTCTGAGGACAGGCGCTAATGACAGAACAGGCGTATCTGCTGAGCGTCATCGTTCCCTTTCACAATGATGAGGCTTTTATTGTTTCCTGCCTGACCTCACTGTTGACTCAGGCTGATGACGATATGCAGGTTATTATCATCGATGATGGTTCGACCGATAATTCGGCGCAACAGGTTGCCACGCTATTAGCGCGCTACCCTCACCAGCATATTACTTTTATCCAGCAGGAAAATCAGGGCATTGCGACAACACGTAATGTCGGGTTACGTCACGCAAGCGGCGAGTTTATTACTTTCCTGGACGGCGATGATCTCATAAGCAGTAACTATTATTCTGTCATTAAGCCAGTACTGCTTGAAGGTAGCGACGATCTTATCGATTTCGATTATGCCCGCTTTGACGAGACGCCGCCTGTAGCGCCGCAAAGCGAAACGGCGCAGCGGAAGGTTTATGATATTCCGGAGCAGGGTCTCGCCTGTTTACACCCGCTGTTTAAACGTGCAATGTGGCATTTGTGGAACCGTATCTACCGGCGTACCCTGCTGGAAAGCGAGCGCTTCGAAGACGGCCGTCGCTATGAGGATGTGATTTTTACGCCCTTTCAATACTTCAAAACCCGCCATATTTGCCATCTGGATAATACGCTTTACTACTATCGTGACAACCGCGGCGGCATAACACGCAATATTCGCCCGAGCGATATCAGTGACATGCTTTTTGCACTGGAAAAAATGCGAACCCTGGCTGAAGCGCGGCGCGATGAACCCGATTTCCGCAGGCTGGCGGCGGACATGATGTTGAACTGCTTTAGCGAAGTAAAAAGCATGTCAAAGGCGCTCTATGGCTATTACTACTACTCCCCTGAGACCAGGAAAGCGCTAAAAGCCGCCGCCTTAATTTGCCGAGGCTACTGCAAGCCGAAAAAATACTGGCAGATGCGCTATCCGGGCCTGGACACCTTCTTTTCAGCCATGCGCCGCATCGGCAAAAAAAAGCCAGCGTCGGCTTTACACCGACGCCAGTAACTGCTCTTTTTTCTGAATGGCGAATTCTGTCAGCGTCATGCCCTGGGTACGACTTTGCAACCAGCTGAAGAGCTGTTCAAGATCGTCATACAATCGTTCAATATCCGCTTCGTTTTTAAAAGTCGGGCTGCCGTCGGGCATGAATTCAGACGAATGGAGCATAAACTCCACATAATCGCAGCCCTGAGCCAGTGACTGTTCTGCTACCTGCTTCATCTGTGCAAGGTTGCCGCCTACGGGCCTGAGCCAGTTTACGGAAGGACCGCGCCGCTTGCCTCGCAGGCTGTCCCAGGCGGATTTCAGTCGGGTAGCAAGGGGGCCGTGCCGATACTGGATGCTCATGGGCACTTCTAATAAGCCTGACAGTCCAGGCTGCGATATATCGTTCTGGTTAAGGAAGTAGGCGCGATCGGGGAAACGACTATAATCAGTACCACCATTTCCTTGCGGCGCTCCGGCGGAACCGCGCCAGTTAACGCGCGGTGTGACAGAACAATCGACGAGATAGCCGTTATCCACCAGCGCCTGCGCATATATTTCGTTGAATGCCCAGCGCCCAGCGCGATGGCTGCACATCTTCGTCTGAAAAGTATTTTCCAGCAGATCGGTCATAAAGGCGACTTTGTCGCGCAAAACCTGCTCTGGATATTCAATCAGGTAGGGCTGGTAGCGCCAGTCATCATCGGTAAGAGCATGAGCTGGCGGGCTATGCCAGGCGTGCAGGTGCATTCCTACTTCGCCCTGACCACGCGCCAGCACATCGCGGGCGAAATCGACATAGGCGGGATCGCTCGCCATCTCGTAATTGGTCAGCCAGGTGGGTTTAAAACCATACTTTTCGCATAACGCCTGAAATCGCGGCAAAAAACGAACATTATGCGTTGTAACCTGGCCGCTACGGTTGCGCCAGAGGTTATCGCCTTCAGTATCGAGCGTAATTAAAAAAGCTGGTTTTTCCATTGCTTATCCGTAAAACGAGGTGCCGCAGTAAGCTGTTATGTTACGCAGGCAGGACGCAAGTGGCAAAAAATTTAATGGCAGAGTTCTTACTCTGATTTGCAGCAGAGCATGTTTGGTTAAACTAAAATAATTTAAGCTGTAAGTTCTTTCACCTTGTTACGTTAACGTTTTATAAAACAAGGGTAGGATATCCCAGCATGGCTCCTTTAAGATTGGGTCCATTACAAGATTAGTGTTTATACACTTTTTTCTGCCAGGTCGAAGCAGCCTTGTATTTAACTCTGTAAAGGCTGGCAATTTGAGGTAGGTATTTTGTCGAAACGCATACTGATGATCATTGATGGCTTACCCGGCGGAGGCGCTGAGAAAGTCGTACTGACACTGGCGGAAGGTCTGGTTAAACAGGGACATCGCGTCTCCCTTTTCTCTTTGCGCAGCGTATGCGACTACCCTATCCCGGATGGCGTTGATTATCAGGTCGTTAAGGATCGCTGTAAACTTCCCTGGCGTAAGCTTACTGAAACGCATCGCCGTGCGCAGCTCCTTGATCAGGCAGTTGAACAGTCACAGAGTACAAAAGGCGATTTCGATCTGGTGTTTTCACACCTCCACAAGACCGATCGCATCGTTAAACATTCACGCGTGCTTGATCAGACAAAAACATGGCACTGCCTGCATGGCGTCTTTTCCGCATCCTATCTGGCCAGGAAATCAGGTTTTTCACTCTGGCTGAAGCGATTAAAAATACGTCATGTTTATCAAAATCGTCAGCTTATTGCCGTCTCGCCTTATGTGCTTGAAGATTTAATTGAGAATATTGGCGTCAGGCCCAGCCGCACGCGCGTTATCGCCAACCCGTTTGATTTTGAGCTAATAAAACAGCTTGCGGCAAAACCCTGCCCGCTTGCAGGCACCGATTTTATCCTGCATGTGGGCCGCTTCCACGAAACCAAACGTCATGACCGGCTTCTTGAGGCTTATGCGCAAAGCGGCATTGCAGCTCCGCTTGTGCTGTTGGGCCAGGGTCGTCCTGAGCGCGAGGCGCAGCTGCGTCAGCAGGCGGAAAAACTGGGTATTGCAGAGCGCGTTATTTTTCAGGGGTTTCAGGCAAACCCTTATCCCTGGATACGCCATGCCCGGCTGCTGGTTGTCAGCTCTGACAGCGAAGGATTCGGCAATGTTTTGGTGGAAGCGCTGATCTGTCGGACGCCGGTCGTCAGCACCCGCTGCCCGGGCGGACCAGCAACGATTCTGACTAATGACTTGTCGCGTGGTCTCGCTGATTTGAACGCCGCCTCTCTGGCGAAAAAAATGCTTGAAATTTATCATTACCCACCTGAGTTGCATCATCTCGACCTAAGCATTTATAGTCTCTCCGTTATTTGTGAACAGTACCTGCAGCTTGCGCAGCCGCCACATAAGGAATTATCCGCCGCTCCGCAACTAATGAGCTAAGAAGGTCTCCCTTTCGGCGTGACCGGATAAAGGGAAAACATTTTGAATTACGTAATACTTTTTCTGCTTTTTTTGCCAATAAAGTGGGTGATGAAGCTGCTGCATCCGCGAAAGGGTAGAAACCTGGTGATTCAGACAGCGAAAATCGGCGACTTCGTTAACATCACGCCGCTGCTGGCACATCTGCAAAAAAGCGATGCGCTGTTAAGCCGCAGCGTTGCGCCACTGGCGGAGCGTGACGATACGCTGGAAAGCCTCTGGTATATTGAGGATTACAAAAGGAGCCTGCTCAAGAAATTCAGGCTGGTATGGCTGCTTCTCAACCGTTACGACAACATTTACCTTCTGCATCCCAACAATCTGAATTTATTTATTGCCTCCTGCTGCAACGCCAGCAATAAGCAGTTTTTAACCACTTATAAACGCAAAGCTTATCAAAACCTGTTCTACCTGACCGCCAGCGGTGTCGTCAGTCATGAAAAAAACACGCTGACGGTAGAGAATTATTTAAAACTGGCTGACCGCTCTTTTACCAAAGAGAGCTATCCCAGACACGCCACCCGCCCTCTCTGGCAACCTGACGACCTGCCGGAAGAGATTTTTTCTGGTCAGGGGGCAAAGATTGGCTTCAGCATTACCGCCGGCAATCAGGCCAAAACTATTCCCCCATCCATCTGGAAAACCCTTTTCGACAGTCTGGATGATCTGCCCTGTACTTTTTATGCGTTTGGCGCGCCCAATGAGCAGACTCGTATGCAGGAGCTTTTTAAGGTGACCGGCGAGCGAGAAAATATTGTCAATCTGGTGGGAAAAGTGCCGCTGGAAAGCCTGCCGGCCGCCATCCGCGAAATGGATTTTTATGTCGCTTCAGACTCCGGAAATGTCTATATCGCCGACGCGCAGCAGGTGCCTGTTATTTTGATATACGGCCCCTGCAGCGTAGAGGAGCAACGCCCGCTTGGCGATGTCTTATTGATTGGCCCTGACCACATTGCCCCCTCTTCCTTTGTGTTTGATGCGCTTTATCAGTTCCATCAACCAGCTGAACAGTTGTATAAACTGGACCAGCGCAAGCTTAACGATATTCACGATTTTATTTCCGCCAGGCTGGACAAGCAGCTGGCGCGACGGAAAAACAAACAGACAATATGACAGGAAAGCCTGATTATTCTCCTTTGCTCAGCATCATTTCCCCCATGTACAACGCGGGCGAGATGTTCGATGCCTTTATGCAGTCGCTACTGGCGCAGACGCTGACCTCGCTGGAAATCATTATCGTCAATGACGGTTCTACTGACGATTCCGGCGCGCGCGCCGATGCGTATGCGGCTCAATATCCCCATATCACTGTTATTCACCAGGAAAACGGCGGCGTGTCGCGCGCGCGCAACGCCGGACTGCGCGTCGCGCGCGGCAAATATGTCACCTTCCCGGACTCGGACGACACCATGCAGCCAGAGATGTATAAAACCCTGGTGGCAATGGCGGAAGAGGACGATCTCGACGCCGCGCAGTGCAATGCCGAGTGGTTTTTCCAGCGCGACCAGCGCACCAGGCCGATAATTCCGCTGGATCGCCTGCGCAGCACGCCGGTGCTGAGCGGCGCGGAGTGGCTCAATACCGCGCTGAAAACGCGGCGCTACCTGCATGTGGTCTGGCTGGGCATCTATCGCCGATCATTGATCGAGCAGAAGCAGCTCTGGTTTGAGCCGGGTTTGCATCATCAGGATATTCCCTGGACCACCGAGTTTATGTTCAACGCACGGCGCGTCCGCTATACCGATCAGGTATTTTATCGCTACTATCTGCACGACGCTTCAATCAGCAACCGCAAACGTACCGGTCAGCGCAACGTGGAGTATCAGCGCCACTATCTGAAGATCGCCCGCATGCTGGAGGAGATCAACGCGCGCTATAAAGAGAGCGTGACGATTTATCCGGCTTTTCATGCACAAATCACCCACGAAGCGCTCAGCGTCTGCCACTGCGTGCGCCGCGAGCCCGATCCGGCAGCGAAGCAGGCGATAATCAACGATATATTCACCAGCAAAACGCATCTGCGTATGCTGCGTAATGCGCGCGGCATCAAGCAGTGGTATCAACTGCTGCTGTGGCTGAGTCGCCTCTGGCGCTGGCGAGACAAATAACCGCCGCCGCAGGTTTCACCTCTTAAGGGTTTGCCCTACAATCGCCTCACTGAAAATTAAGAGCATTTGTGTATGGCAAACCCGACTCACGCAGACGTTACCCCACACAATATTTTGCTAATCAAGCTGCGCCACCACGGCGATATGCTGCTTACTACGCCGGTTATCAACGCGCTGCGCCAGCGTTATCCCCAGGCCAATATCGACGTGCTGCTCTACAAAGAGACACGTCCGATGCTGGAAGCGCATCCGGCGATTCGCCAGCTGCACGTTATCGACCGCAAGTGGAAGCAGGAAGGAAGCTGGCGCAAACTGCGCCACGAGCGCGATCTGCTTGCCGCCGTTCGCGCCAGCCATTATGACGTCGTCATCAATCTCGCCGATCAATGGCGCAGCGCGCTGATTACCCTGTTCAGCGGCGCGCCGCTGCGTATCGGCTTTGCCTTCAATAAGCGCAACAACGCATTCTGGCGGCTCTGTCACAACGCTCTGGTGCCGACCCGCAACCATAATCAGCTTCATACGGTTGAGCAGAATATGACGGCGCTGACGCCGCTCGGCATTTCACCGCAAGGCGCGCGCGTCTCTATGCATTACAGCGCCGTCGATGGACAAAAAGTCGAAGCGCTGCTGACTGAACAGGGCGTTGATGCCGCTTTTATCGTCGTACAGCCCACCTCGCGCTGGAATTTTAAGTGCTGGGAAGAGGAGAAGGTCGCCGCGACTATCGACCAGCTGGCGCAGGCGAACTGCAAAGTGGTGCTGACCGCCGCGCCCGACAAGCATGAAATGGAGATGATCGCGCGCATCCAGGCGCTCTGCACGACGCCGAATCTGGTATCCCTGGCGGGCCAGCTCACGCTGCCGCAGCTGGCGGCGCTGATTGACCGCGCCCGGCTTTTTATCGGCGTGGACTCCGCGCCGATGCATATGGCCGCCGCGCTCGACACGCCCTGCATCGCGCTGTTCGGCCCGACCAAGCTTCAGTTCTGGCGGCCCTGGGGCGAGCATAACCACGTCATCTGGGCGGGCGATTACGGCCCGCTGCCCGATCCCGACGCCATCGATACTAATACCCGCCAGCGTTATCTCAGCGCCATTCCGGTCGACGATGTGGTCGAGGCGGCAAGGACGTACCTACATGACTAAATTACGCCTGGCGATCGTCCGGCAAAAATACCGTCCCGACGGCGGCGCCGAACGTTTTATCTCACGCGCGCTCGAAGCGCTCGGCAGCGAGCAGCTGGATCTCAATATCATCACGCGCAGCTGGCAGGGCACGCCCAATCCCGACTGGCATCTGCATATCTGCAATCCGCCCAAGCTGGGCCGTATTTCGCGTGAGCGCGGCTTTGCGCGCGCAGCGCGCGCCTGCTGGGAAAAAGAGCGGTTCGATATCGTTCAGAGCCACGAGCGCATCGCGGGCTGCGATATTTTTCGCGCCGGCGACGGCGTGCATCGCGTCTGGCTGGAGCAGCGGGCGCGCATCGTCTCGCCGTGGCAGCGTATGAGCACCGCGCTCAGCCCCTATCATCGCTATGTGCTACGCGCGGAAGCGGAAATGTTTAACGCTTCCTCTCTGAAAGCGGTGATCTGCAACTCCGAGATGGTCAAGCGCGACATCCTGCGCTGCTTTTCGCTGAGCGCGGAGAAAATCCATGTTATCCATAACGCCATTGATGCCCAACGCTTCCAGCCCGCCAGCGAGGCGAGCCGTCATGCCACACGTCAGCAGCTGCAGCTGCCAGACAGCGCCACTGTACTGATCTACGTCGGCTCCGGCTTCGAGCGTAAAGGGTTGAAGGCGGCGATTGAGGCGCTGGCGAACAGCGACCGCTACCTGATCGTAGTCGGACAGGACAAGCAGCTGTCGCGCTATCAGCAGCTGGCGAATCAGCTGAACTGTCTCGACCGACTGCGCTTTGTCGGCGTGCAGCAGGATGTGCAGCCTTTTTACCACGCCGCCGACGGGCTGTTGTTGCCGACGCTCTACGATCCTTTCCCCAATGTCGTGCTGGAGGCGATGGCCTGCGGCCTGCCGGTGATCACCAGCACCGGCTGCGGCGGCGCGGAATTTATTACCGCTGGTCAGGAAGGCTTCGTTTGCGATGCGTTAGATATCAACGCGTTGAATCAGGCTATTATGGCGATACCAGCCCTTTCGGCTGATTCGCGTCTGGGCGAAGCTGCAAGGCGCAGAATTGAGCCCTACGGACCTCAGCGTCTTGCGCAGTCGCTGACTTCGCTTTATCAGCAGGTTCTGTCGCGTCGCTGACAAAGTGATGAGCGTATTTAGGCTTTCTGATAACATAGATTGATTTATGTGAAATTTTTTCTGCCAGGCTGTCGAAACGATAACTATGACAACCCTCTATACCGTTCTGCTCTACCTTATTCAGCCGCTCATCTGGCTGCGCCTCTGGCTGCGCGGCCGTAAAGCGCCGGCGTACCGTAAACGCTGGGCAGAGCGCTACGGCTACTGCACGGGAAAAGTGGAGCCGGACGGCATTGTGCTGCACTCGGTTTCCGTCGGTGAAACCCTGGCGGCGATTCCGTTAGTGCGCGCGCTACGCCATCGCTATCCCACCCTGCCGATTACCGTGACCACCATGACGCCGACCGGCTCTGAACGGGCGCAGTCGGCGTTTGGCAAAGATGTGCATCACGTTTATCTGCCTTACGATCTGCCGGGCGCCATTAATCGTTTCCTCGACACGGTCAATCCGCGTCTGGTGATCATTATGGAAACCGAGCTGTGGCCCAACATTATCCGCATTCTGCATCAGCGTCAGATTCCGCTGGTGATCGCCAATGCCCGGCTGTCGGAACGTTCTTCTAAAGGTTATCGCAAGCTGGGCGGCTTTATGCGCGACCTGTTGCAGCGCATCACCCTTATCGCCGCACAGAATGCGGAAGATGGCGATCGCTTTCTGGCGCTGGGCCTGAAACGCTCGCAGCTGGCGGTCACCGGCAGCCTGAAATTCGATATTTCCGTCACGCCTGAGCTGGCCGCCAGAGCAATTACGCTGCGTCGTCAGTGGGCGCCGCGCCGTCCGGTCTGGATCGCCACCAGCACCCATGAAGGGGAAGAGGCGATTGTGCTCGATGCGCATCGTCGTCTGCTGCAGACTTTTCCCGACCTGCTGCTAATTCTGGTGCCTCGCCATCCGGAGCGCTTCAGCGACGCGCGCGATTTGACGCAAAAACGCAACTTCAGCTTTATCCTGCGCAGCAGCGGCGAAATCCCCTCTGGCTCGACGCAGGTTGTTATCGGCGACACCATGGGCGAACTGATGCTGCTCTACGGCATCGCCGATCTCGCCTTTGTCGGCGGCAGCCTGGTAGAGCGCGGCGGACACAATCCGCTGGAGCCTGCCGCGCACGCCATTCCGGTGCTGATGGGGCCGCATACCTGGAACTTCAAAGATATCTGCAGCAAGCTGCAGCAGGCGCAGGGCCTGATTACCGTGACCGACGTTGTGTCGCTGGAGAAAGAGGTGACCAATCTGCTTCAGGATGAGGATTACCGACTCTACTACGGTCGTCACGCGGTCGAGGTGCTGCACCAGAACCAGGGCGCATTGCAGCGTCTGCTACAGTTACTCGAACCTCATTTACCGCCACGGGCTCACTGATGACCGCTCGCCAACGTCTTTCTGTGGTAATGATCGCCAAAAATGAAGCGGCGCTACTGCCCGACTGTCTCGCCTCGGTCAGCTGGGCGGATGAAATTATCCTGCTGGACTCCGGCAGCAGCGATGAGACCGCCGAGATTGCCCGCCAGGCTGGCGCAAAGGTCTATCATGCCGAGGCGTGGGCCGGTTTCGGCAAACAGCGCCAGCGCGCGCAGCGCTACGCCAGCGGCGATATGATTCTGATGATCGATGCCGACGAGCGCGTTACGCCGACACTGCGCGCCAGTATTGAGGCGGTGCTAACGCAGCCACCCTCGGCGACCGTCTACAGCCTGAACCGCAGCAACCTTTTTCTCGGCCGCTTTATGCGCCACAGCGGCTGGTATCCGGATCGCGTGATGCGCCTCTATCCGCGCGCGCTGAACTATAACGACAACCTGGTGCATGAATCGCTGGAAACGCAGGGTGCGCCGGTCGTCCGGCTGCAGGGCGATCTGCAGCATCTGACCTGTCGTGACCTTATTATTTTCCAGCAAAAGCAGCTGGCCTACGCCGCAGCCTGGGCACAGGAGCGTCACCAGCGCGGCAAGCGCTGCGGCCTCTTCTCGATATTTACCCATACGCTAGGCGCTTTTATGAAGACGCTGCTGCTGCGCGCAGGCTTTCTCGACGGCAAACAGGGATGGATTCTGGCCGTGGTCAACGCGCAGTACACTTTCAACAAATATTCCGCGCTGTGGGCGCTGAATCATGCCGCAGATAAAGGCCGTCTATGAGCACTAAAGCGATTTATCCCGGAACCTTCGACCCCGTCACGCTCGGCCATCTTGATATCGTGACGCGCGCCGCGCAGATGTTTAATCAGGTAGTTATGGCAGTCGCCGCCAGTCCGAGCAAGAAGCCGATGTTTACTCTGGAAGAGCGCGTCGATCTGGCACGCAGCATGGTGGCGCATCTGCCAAACGTCGAGGTAGTGGGATTTAGCGATCTGATGGCGAACTTCGCCCGGACGCAGCAGGCCAACGTACTGGTGCGCGGCCTGCGTGCGGTGTCCGACTTTGAATATGAGATGCAGCTCGCCCATATGAATCGCCATTTGCTGCCGACGCTGGAGAGCGTGTTCCTGATGCCGACCGAAGGCTTCTCTTTTATCTCTTCTTCACTGGTAAAAGAGGTAGCGCGCCACGGTGGCGACGTGAGCGCCTTTCTGCCGCCGCATGTGCTCCAGGCGCTGCTGGCGAAGCTGGCCTGATTAACGCTGGCAGTTGGGGCACCAGAAGGTGCTGCGCTGCCCGTGCTTACCGCTGACAATCGGCGTACCGCAGGCGCGGCAGGGTTCGCCAGCGCGTCCATAAACCTGCAGCTCCTGAGCAAAATACCCTGGCTTGCCGTCGCTCTGTAAGAAGTCGCGCAGCGTCGTACCGCCCTGCTCTATGGAACGCAGCAGTACGGCCTTAATGGTCGCGGCCAGACGCTGCGCCTCTTCATCGCTCAGGCTCATTGCCGGACGATCGGGCAGGATCCCGGCAGTGAATAGCGATTCGCTGGCGTAGATATTGCCGACGCCGACGACCACTTTATTATCCATTAGCCACTGCTTTACCGCCGTGCGCTTGCCGCGCGACTTTTGATAGAGATAGTCGCCGCTAAAGGCGTCGCTGAGTGGTTCAGGCCCCAGATGCGCCAGCACGTTGCTCCCTTCGGGATCGGTGCTCCACAGCCAGGCGCCAAAGCGGCGCGGATCGGTGTAGCGCAGCACTTTGCCGTTGCTCATCACTAAATCGACATGGTCATGCTTCGCGGCGGGCTGCTCTTCCGGCAGCACGCGCAAACTGCCGGACATGCCAAGATGGATGATGATCCAGCCGTGGGGCAGCTCCAGCAGCAAATATTTGGCGCGGCGCTGCACGCTCAGCACAGGCTGGTCGCTGAGCGCATGGATCTCCTGCGACACCGGCCAGCGCAGACGCGAATTACGCACCACCGCATGTAGAATTTTTTCGCCCACCAGATGCGGTTCTATGCCGCGTCGGCTGGTTTCGACCTCGGGTAATTCCGGCATGTTCTCTCCTCAAAAAGCGGCAAAAACAAAAAACCCGGCCGAAGCCGGGTTTTTCACAGAACACCAAAATTATTTAATTTTGGCTTCTTTGTAGATCACGTGCTGACGTACAACCGGATCGAACTTTTTCAGTTCCAGCTTCTCAGGTTTAGTACGTTTGTTCTTCGTGGTGGTATAGAAGTGACCTGTACCAGCAGAGGAAACCAGCTTGATCTTCTCACGAATACCTTTAGCCATGATTCAGTTCCTTAGTACTTCTCACCACGGGCGCGGATTTCGGCCAGAACCGTATCGATGCCCTTTTTATCAATAACACGCATACCTTTAGCAGATACACGCAGAGTAACGAAGCGCTTCTCGCTCTCAACCCAGAAACGGTGTGAGTGCAGGTTCGGAAGGAAACGGCGTTTCGTCGCGTTCATTGCGTGGGAACGGTTGTTACCGGTCACCGGACGCTTTCCAGTTACCTGGCAGACTCGTGACATGTCTATTCTCCAAAAATCAAATCAGCTCGAGCTTTAAAAACTAGGTCTTGGCCGCCTCGTCAGGCTCATAGCCCGCCAGGCGAGTTCCATGTGAACCCGCTAAGCTGGCCCAAACGCCAAACCCGAGATTCTCAAAGGTGGCGTAGTATACGCCGCTCAGCGCAAGTGCTCAAGTCCCGAACAGATAAAGATCCCTGAAGCTCGTGCAAAAACCCGCCATCTGCACCTGGCAAGGGAGGCTTTTTACAGCCAGCCGCGCTCCGCAAAAGAGACATATTCGCCGTGACCAATCACCAGATGATCGAGCAGACGTATATTAAGCAGGGCGCAGGCCGCGCTTACTTTGTGCGTAATATGGCGATCGGCGCGGCTGGGTTCCGCCATTCCGGAGGGATGATTATGCGCCAGAATAATCGCCGCCGCGTTAAGCTTCAGCGCCTCGCGCACGATTTCACGCGGATGCACCTCGACGCTGTTAATGGATCCCATAAATATTTTCTGCGCCTGCAAGACACGGTGCTGATTATCAAGAAACAGCGCCATAAAAATCTCCCGCTCCTGATGCGCCAGCACGCCCTGCAGATAGTGTCGCGTCACCTGCGGGTTCGCCATCACATCCTCCCGCGCCATCTGGCTGGCGAAAAAGCGCCGCGCCAGTTCAGCGATAGCATGCAGCTGCGCCAGCTTCGCAGCGCCGACGCCTTTTATCTCGTCAAACTCCGCCGGCCCGGCGGTCATAATGTGATAAAGCGAACCGAACCGCTGCAACATCTGCTGCGCCAGCGTCATGACATTCGCGCCGACTGTCCCTGTGCGAAGAAAGATCGCCAGCAGTTCGACGTCGCTTAACGCCTCTGCACCCATCAACCGCAACTTTTCCCGTGGTGTCATATTGTCCATAAATGCCTCCTGCCGTTGACGACATCATGGTTAAATACTGTATACTTAACCAGTAACTTCTACCGAATTTACGAGGCGGCTCGCAAACGCAGGAGGTGAAAAGGTGCGGGGTCGGTTTTATGATACAGTCCTGCCACCCAGCCGCGCCTGACGCGGCTTCCAGCGAAACGAGGCCTACAGCATGATGGGATTAGCCGGAAAAAAAATTCTGCTTGGCGTAAGCGGCGGCATCGCCGCGTATAAAACGCCCGAGCTGGTGCGCCGCCTGCGCGATCGCGGCGCTGAGGTGCGCGTGATGATGACGCCCGCCGCCAAAGCCTTTATTACGCCGCTCAGCCTGCAGGCCGTTTCCGGCCATGCGGTATTCGAAGACCTGCTCGATCCTGCTGCCGAAGCGGCGATGGGCCATATCGAACTGGCGAAATGGGCGGATCTGGTGGTGCTGGCGCCAGCGTCAGCCGACCTTATCGCTCGTCTGAACGCGGGCATGGCTAACGACCTGGTGACGACCGCTTGTCTCGCCACCGCCGCCCCCGTTGCCGTGGTGCCGGCGATGAACCAGCAGATGTATCGCGCCGCCGTCACCCAGCATAACCTGCAGCAGCTTGAAGCGCGCGGCCTGCTGATTTGGGGACCCGACAGCGGCAGCCAGGCGTGCGGCGATGTAGGGCCAGGACGCATGCTCGATCCGCTGGCCATTGTCGACTACGCGGCGCAATGGGCGTCGTCAGTCAACGATCTGCAACATCTCAACATTATGATTACCGCCGGTCCGACGCGCGAAGCGCTCGACCCGGTGCGCTACATCAGCAACCACAGCTCCGGCAAGATGGGTTTCGCCATCGCCGCCGCCGCCGCCAGTCGTGGCGCCAGCGTGACGCTGGTGACCGGTCCGGTAACCCTGCCGACGCCGCCTGCGGTAAAGCGCATTGACGTCACGTCGGCACTGGAAATGGAAGCTGCTGTGATGGCTGAAGCGGCGCAACAGCAGATTTTTATCGCCAGCGCCGCCGTAGCGGATTACCGCGCCGCGACCATTGCGGCGGAAAAGATGAAAAAACAGGGCGGCGAAGACGATACCGTCACGCTCCAGCTGGTGAAAAACCCGGATATCGTGGCGGGCGTCGCCGCGATGCAGCAGGGCCGACCTTATGTGGTTGGATTTGCCGCTGAAACCCAGAATGTGGAAGAATACGCACGACAAAAGCGGGTAAGAAAAAATCTGGACCTGATCTGCGCCAATGACGTGGCGAAAGCCGGACAGGGATTTAACAGCGATACTAACGCGCTCCACCTTTTTTGGCAGGAGGGAGAAAAACGCTTGCCGCTCAGCGATAAGACGCTCCTTGGCCAACATTTATTAGACGAGATTGTCCGCCTTTATGATGAAAAAAATCGACGTAAAGATTCTTGATGCGCGCGTGGGCGCAGAGTTTCCACTGCCTACGTATGCCACCTCCGGCTCGGCCGGGCTTGATTTACGCGCCTGTCTGGACAGCGCGCTGGAAATCGCACCCGGCATGACTACGCTGGTGCCGACTGGCCTCGCGATCCACATCGGCGATCCCAGCCTGGCGGCGGTTATCCTGCCGCGCTCCGGTCTTGGCCATAAGCACGGCATCGTGCTGGGCAATCTGGTCGGCCTGATCGACTCCGACTATCAGGGCCAGCTGATGGTATCGGTGTGGAACCGCGGCCAGCAGAGCTTTACGCTGCAGCCAGGGGATCGCCTTGCGCAACTGGTCTTTGTACCGGTGGTGCAGGCGGAGTTCAACCTGGTGGAGGATTTTGACGCCAGCGCCCGCGGGGACGGCGGTTTCGGCCATTCAGGTCGCCAGTAACGCCCATTTTTTCTTAACCATCTGTTTATTTCTTATCAGCCTTAAGTTTCGCGCTTAGGGCTGACAGGAAGGTGTGCCTGCTTAAGGTGAATTTCAGGGGTTTTTAAGGTCATGGCAGAAAAAAAACTCGCCAAACGGAACCGTCGCGAAGAAATTTTGCAGGCGTTGGCGCAAATGCTGGAGTCCAGTGACGGTAGCCAGCGCATCACCACCGCCAAGCTGGCGGCAAACGTCGGCGTTTCTGAAGCGGCGCTCTATCGCCACTTTCCCAGCAAAACGCGCATGTTCGACAGCCTGATTGAGTTTATTGAAGACAGTCTGATTACCCGCATCAATCTGATCCTGAAAGATGAAAAAGAGACGATGGCGCGTCTGCGTCTTATCGTGCAATTGATTCTTGGCTTTGGTGAGCGTAATCCGGGGCTGACCCGTATTCTGACTGGCCACGCGCTGATGTTTGAGCAGGATCGCCTGCAGGGGCGTATCAACCAGCTGTTTGAGCGTATTGAAGCGCAGCTGCGTCAGGTGATGCGCGAGCGCAGAATGCGTGAAGGCGAAGGGTTTGAAACGGATGAGGCGCTGCTGGCGAGCCAGCTACTGGCTTTTTGCGAAGGCATACTGTCGCGTTATGTACGCTCTGAATTCCGTTTTCGCCCTACCGCCGATTTTGATATTCGCTGGCCGCTGCTGGCCGCACAGCTGGTGTAGTTCGCCTGCTGCTCGCATTAGCCGGGCTGGGTTCCCTTTCCCGATCGGGGGAAAGGGAATGTCACAGCGTTAAATGCCGTACTCTTTCTGGTAGGCGCGCACCTTCGCCAGATGATCGGCCATTTCCGGCCTCTCTTCCAGATAGCTAATCAGATCTGCCAGGGTGATGATGGCGGTGACCTGACATTTGTAGTCGCGCTCAACCTCCTGAATCGCTGAAATATCACCGCGCCCGCGCTCCTGCCGATCGAGAGAAATCAGCACGCCCGCCAGCGTAGCGTTATGCGCGTTGATAATATCCATCGATTCACGGATCGCAGTGCCGGCGGTGATTACGTCATCCACCAGCATGACGCGCCCCGCCAGAGGACTGCCTACCAGCAGGCCGCCTTCGCCATGATCTTTCGCCTCTTTGCGGTTGAAGCAGTAAGGCACGTCGCGATCATGGTGGTCGGCCAGCGCCACAGCGGTTGTCGTGGCGATGGGGATACCTTTATAGGCGGGGCCGAACAGCAGATCGAAATCGACGCCGCCATCGACTAACGCCTGCGCGTAGAAACGGCCCAGCAGCGCCAGATCGCGACCGCTGTTAAACAGGCCAGCATTGAAAAAATAGGGGCTTTTACGGCCAGACTTCAGGGTAAACTCGCCGAACTTCAGCACCTGCTTGTTCAGGGCGAATTCAATAAACTGACGCTGCCAGGCTTTCATCTCTCACTCCTCTCACAAAAAAAAGGCGACTCTCTGGTCGCCTGTTAAATCAGTTGTTCAGCGCCGCTTTCTGCGCCTGAATCAGTTCCTCAATGCCGCCGCGCGCCAGCGCGAGCAGCGACAGCAGCTCCTCATGGCTGAACGGCTCGCCTTCCGCCGTGCCCTGTACTTCAATCATGCGGCCATCTTCCAGCATCACGACGTTCATGTCGGTTTCGGCGGCGGAATCTTCCACATACTCCAGATCGCAGCGTGCTTCGCCCTCGACGATGCCGACGGAGATCGCCGCCACCATGCCTTTCATCGGGTTGGCTTTCAGCTTGCCGTCCGCCACCAGCTTATTCAGCGCATCGGCCAGTGCCACGCAGGCACCGGTAATCGATGCGGTACGCGTGCCGCCGTCAGCCTGGATCACGTCGCAATCGAGCGTGATGGTAAATTCGCCCAGCGCTTTGAGATCGACCGCCGCGCGCAGCGAGCGGGCAATCAGGCGCTGGATCTCCAGCGTACGTCCGCCCTGTTTGCCTTTTGCCGCCTCACGCGCCATACGGCTATGCGTGGAACGCGGCAGCATGCCATATTCAGCGGTAACCCAGCCCTGCCCCTGTCCTTTCAGGAAACGCGGGACACTCTCTTCCACGGTAGCAGTGCAAAGCACTTTGGTTTCGCCGAACTCCACCAAAACTGAGCCCTCGGCATGTTTGGTATAGTTTCGGGTCAGGGTGACGGGACGCACCTGTTGTGCGCTTCGGCCTGCTGGACGCATGGTAATCTCCGGCTGAAATGAATTGGCTGCGCATTATACGGACTTCCTCGTCGCCTGTCTTGCTGACGGGATTTCACAGCGGCAGATGAATTTCCGCACGGTCTGTGGCTAAATGCGCCTTCCTCACTCACTGAAAATAAAAAGTATGACCTCAATTCTTCATTTCCTGCTGGCGCTGGCGGTGATTTTTGCCCTTGCGCTGCTGGTCAGTCATGACCGCAAACAGATACGCCTGCGTTATATCGTGCAGCTGATCGTAGTAGAAGCCGCACTGGGCTGGTTTTTCCTGCACTCCGCCAGTGGACAGGGGGCAGTCAGCGCCTTCAGCGGCTTTTTTGAGAAGCTGCTGACCTTTGCCGCGCAGGGCACCGACTTCGTGTTTGGCAATATGAGCAAGCAAGGGCTGGCCTTTATCTTCCTCGGCGTGCTCTGCCCTATCATATTTATCTCGGCACTGATCGGCATCCTGCAGCACTGGCGCATTCTGCCGCTGCTGATTCGGCTGGTGGGCACGCTGCTGTCGAAAGTAAACGGCATGGGTAAGCTTGAGTCATTCAATGCGGTCAGTACCCTGATCCTCGGCCAGTCAGAGAACTTTATCGCCTATAAGGGCATTCTGGGCGATATCCCGCCGAAGCGCCTCTACACCATGGCCGCCACAGCGATGTCCACCGTGTCGCTCTCTATTGTCGGCGCCTATATGACGATGATCGCGCCTAAATATGTGGTCGCCGCGCTGCTGCTCAATATGTTCAGCACCTTTATTATTCTCTCCATTATCAACCCCGGCAAAGTGCAGGATGAACAGGCGATCCAGCTCGACAAGCTGCATGAAGAGCAAAGTTTTTTTGAGATGCTCGGCGAGTACATTCTGGCGGGTTTCAAGGTTGCGATGATTATTCTGGCGATGCTGATCGGCTTTATCGCGCTGATAGCCGCGGTTAATGCGCTCTTCAGCGCGCTGTTCGGCTACAGTTTTCAGCAGGTCCTTGGCTATGTCTTCTATCCTTTTGCCTGGCTGATCGGCATTCCTGCCGTGGATGCGCTGCAGGCGGCCAGCATTATGGCGACCAAGCTGGTCGCGAATGAGTTCGTGGCGATGATTGAGCTGCAAAAGGTAGCGGCAGGCATGACGCCGCGCGGTCTGGGCATTCTTTCCGTGTTTTTGGTGTCGTTCGCCAACGTCGCCTCTATCGGCATCGTGGCCGGGGCGATCAAAGGACTGAATGAACAACAGGGCAATGTAGTGTCCCGTTTCGGCTGGAAGCTGGTTTATGGCTCAACGCTGGTGAGTCTGCTGTCGGCAGCGTTTGCCGGCCTGTTTATCTGATCTCTGCGGCGGCCTTACCGCCGCCGTTTTTGCTCAGAACCCAACGCATACTGGCGCATCAACGCGCATCACCGACTCCTGACCGAAGCGCTGCTTGTAAATCGTGCGCAGCGCTTCGATATCGCTGTTCACGCCGTTTTCCGCCCCATGAATAAGCAGTAGCGCCTTGCTCGGCTCGCGCGCCAGCTTTCCGCTTTTCTCCAGCCATTGGCCGCTGGCGTCGTAAACGCTCAGGCCTGCTTTGAAGCGCGGCGTCACCTCTTTATCCAGAAAAAGCTGCCAGTCGGAGCGGCTCACCATACCGCCCTGCGGTTTGCTGAGGCCGAACCACAGCGTAGTCTGCATCATCATCTCGCCGCCTGCGCATACGGCAACAGGTTTAGTCGGCGGCGCAGGCGGGCGCGGCGCCTGGCAACCGGCCAGCAACGCGGCCAGCGCCATGGAAAGGGCAACAGAGCGGAACATTGGCGTTATCCTTAATCAAAACGATCAGCGGCCATCATAAGTGTCTGTCCGCAAAAGCGGAAATGTTTCGTTATTCGCATGCACTTGCGCTTATGCCTGTTAGCGCGCGGCGGGTATCGCTATACTTGCTGCATAATTTCTGACAAAGAGTAGCCGATTATGATCCGCAGTATGACCGCTTACGCCCGCCGCGAAGCCAAAGGCACCTGGGGCAGCGCCGCCTGGGAACTCCGCTCCGTTAACCAGCGTTATCTTGAAACTTATATCCGTCTGCCGGAGCAGTTTCGCAGTCTGGAGCCGGTTATTCGCGAACGTATTCGCCAACGCCTGACGCGCGGCAAAATCGAGTGCAACCTGCGCTTTGACGCCGATCCCGGCGCCCAGGGCGAGCTGATGCTGAACGAAACCCTGGCGAAGCAGCTGGTGCAGGCCGCTAACTGGGTGAAGATGCAGAGTGACGAAGGCGCCATCAATCCGATGGAAATTTTGCGCTGGCCTGGTGTGATGTCTGCACAGGAACAGGATCTGGATGCGATTAATGCCCAGCTGCTGAGTGCGCTGGACGGCGCGCTGGATGACTTTATCGTGGCGCGCGAAAGCGAAGGCGCCGCGCTGAAGGCGATGATCGAACAGCGTCTCGACGGCGTGAAGCAGGAAGTGGCGAAAGTGCGTACCCAGATGCCTGAGATCCTGAAATGGCAGCGTGAACGTCTGGTCGCGAAGCTGGAAGAAGCGGAAGTACAGCTGGAAAACAACCGTCTCGAGCAGGAACTGGTGATGATGGCGCAGCGTATCGACGTCGCGGAAGAGCTGGATCGCCTTGAAGCCCATGTTAAAGAGACCTATAACATCCTGGGTAAAAAAGAGGCTGTCGGTCGCCGCCTCGACTTTATGATGCAGGAGTTCAACCGCGAGTCGAACACGCTGGGTTCGAAGTCAATTAATGCGGACGTCACCGCATCGGCGATTGAACTGAAGGTGCTTATTGAGCAAATGCGCGAGCAGATTCAGAATATCGAGTAAGTTCTCACTTACTTTCACATGATGTCATAACAACAATAAAACCCGTGAATTACGGGTTTTATTGTCTCATTAAGAATCATCACTTCTCGCAAAACCTCGCGCTTTTACTGTACCATCTGATGTACCAATTATCTTTTTACCGTTATCGGTTTGGTACAAGCAGGCAGAATGGGAAAGCTAACAGACATACAGATAAAAGCCTGGCTCAAGTCTCAGGATCGGTTTGAAGGACGCTCTGACGGGAACGGATTGTACCTTTGTTACCGCAAAGAGTTCTCGATACCCAAATGGCGCTTTCGCTACAGCTACGGAGGCAAAGCCCGTGCGATGTGGATCGGTTCGTACGGGGATCTATCCTTAGCAAAAGCGCGCGAACGGGCCAGAGAGCTATCGGCAAGAGTAGCTTTAGGCTATGACGTCGCCGGAGAGAAGCAGGAGCGTAAAGCCTCTACGCTTGCCAAAATCGAGAAAGAGAAGAATGCTCGTAGTGTTTCTGACCTTGCGATTGAGTACTACGAGAAACAAATTGTTGGACGCTGGAAACACCCTGATATTCTTCGCAGGCGCATTGAAAAAGATATCAATCCTCACATAGGCAACATAAAGGTTGAAGACGTTAAGCCTGGTGATATTGATAAAATGTTGCAAAGCATTGTTCAACGCGGCGCGCCAACTATCGCTAATGATGTATTACGTTGGATAAAGCGCATATTCAACTATGGTATAAAACGTCACTACCTGAGTGTTAACCCAGCGGCAGCCTTTGATAACAATGATGCAGGTGGACAGGAAAAATCCAGAGATCGTTTTCTTTCAGAAGAGGAAATTACGTTACTTTTTCGCGCGATGAAAATAGCTAAAGGATTTAGCCGACAGAATGAAATAACTTTTAAGCTACTTTTACTTCTTTGCTGTAGGAAAATGGAACTGTGCTCAGCTAAATGGGAAGACTTTGATCTTGAGGAAGGTATCTGGTATTTAAAAAACACTAAAAATGGCGATAACCTAGATATCCCTCTTCCTAAATTATCTTTAATTTGGCTGAATGAGTTAAAGCAACTTTCTTTAGGCAGTGAATGGGTTCTGCCAGCCAGAAAAATGCAGAACAGGATGATACCTCATATTGCCGAAAGTACACTTCCAGTTGCGCTGGCAAAGCTTAAACCGCATATGGAAGGAGTTGAAGGCTTTACTATCCACGACTTCAGACGAACTGCCAGAACTCACTTGGCATTTTTAAATATCGATCCAGTGGTAGCAGAGCGTTGCCTTAATCATCGCATTAAAGGTGTTGAAGGTATCTACAATAGACATAATTACTTTAATGAAAGAAAATTAGCGCTTAATAAACTGGCTGACTTTCTAGCAGAAATAGAGGCGAAGTTATAATGGATTTTAGTTTCTCAAAAGGTAGCTCCATTGAAAGGCTAACCCACTACCCCCAAATTGAAATAAAGGAATTGGCTAGGGCATTAGCCAATGTTGATCCTAACCTTAGAAACGATGAGTTACCGAAAGATAAAAACAGTATTATCAGTGATTATTGTGTATATCTAATTAGAGTTAACAGGAATTTACACGCTATCCTTAAATCACAAGGAAAGCAAAATGAACTGGATATACTTTATCCTAAAGCAATCGCGACCAATAGCCCCATAGAGGCAAACATCCTTTTCTCATCTTGTTTCATTCTTCTTGAAAAAGATGTAACTCCCGATTTTTTGATTGAAAGATGCACTCAAGCCTTGAGTCAAACATATAAAAAGTATGGTGAATCACTCATTTTTCAGTGTGGCGGCGAAAAGGCAGTTTTAATCGCTAAAGAAAATGTTCAGGACAAGCGTGGTGCCCACAAGAAAAACGAGGAGAATGCATCTCTTCATAAAATTATAGGTTTGCTCGCGATCAATCTCGCTATGGAAAAATCAGCCAGTGGATCGACAAAGTGGATTAACAATGCTGGTTCCCCAAGCATCGAACCTTTGCACAGATTGTTGAGCGATTATGCGAAATCTAATGGCATAAGCCAAAAAGGGATGGGTAAATCTTCTTTTTACGACAAGCTGAGAGCATCTCTTAACTCACTTTATGATGAGGAGTGACGTTTTGTTGCCTGCACTTAGGATGCATTGATATCTCTTCCGGTATCGAAATGTGCCAAACAATGCCTAGGCATTACCTTCGATTGCCCTTTAGTTGCCAATATTGGCCAATAGTGTCGAACCTAAGTGTTTATAAAGGGCAATGAGGTGCAATGAAGTGCAATACAAATCTCTTTAAAATAAGTCACTTATAAATCATAAGTTTAAAAGCCCTCACCTTACCTCTCCAACAGTGATGAATCGATGGAATTCATTTTTTTTGATGGAATTTTCATCTTCTTTATGGAATTCCACTTTCAGTGGAATTCATCAATGTGTCTCCATTAATCTCATCCCACACCACTTGTACTCATTGAGATAGGAGATCCTAATTTGAAGCACACACCTTACGGAATCATCCCTGAAACCGGATTTATCAGACAAAAACAGTTGATGCATTGCCTGCCGTTTTCGTCAGCAACGCTATGGCGACGGGTTGCATCTGGATCATTTCCGAAGCCAGTAAAAATTTCCGCTCGTATTACTGCCTGGCGCGCTGAGGAGGTAAAAGAATGGATAGGGCAGCAGCGTGCACATTGATAAATATGTGGCGGCGAGTCACCGCAAAAATCATCCTTTAGGTTCAATGCCACGACGCCTAAGTTCTTCTCTTGCAACCTCCTTGAACCAGTTGCCGAGTGTGGTTTGGTCTTTGGCAGCTTCAAGATCGAGTTGCTCTCTTAGCTCTGGATTGATGCGGATCTGGAAGGTGGGCGATTTGCCACCGGTTTTAGGAGTGCGATCTTTAACTCTTGACATTGTACGTACCTTTAACTTTAATAAGAACGGTAAGGTACGTACCTTATATAACAAAGCATTTGAAAACAAGCGGCTCTGCAAGGTACTCGCAATACCTCGCAAAGCCTGACCATAAATGAACTTGGGAGTACCCCTATGGCTGCATCAAAGTCTACCTGGATCTTCGCGGCAATCAACCGCTCTCAATTGTCCTGCCGCCCCGTCATGCTGCGTATTACTGCCATTGACGAGCGCAGCGTCCGCAGCCGAATGGCGGCTGATTATATCCTGCTATTTACGGGCCGCCTACCCTGCCGCGGAGGCTGCCATGCGTGAATATCCTCAGAGCGGCGAACGCTGGCAGCATTCACAGCACTGGACGGTGACGATACTGCGATTTACCGATGCACCTGCGTCAGTCGCATCCGTTAACCCTGAGTTCAGTCACGAGGTTCTGTATCGCTACGACAGCGACGGTCAGGTGACCTCCTCCCCACTGGCGTGGTTTCAGGAAAACTATACCCGGCTTGCCGGTGCGCCGCATCGTCTCACCGTCCCGACCAGAGGCAGCGGCGGGTTCAGCCCGTTTAATCTGCATCCCACGGTGAAGTATGAGCGCTGGCGAGAGCGGGCTGCACAGCAGCCTGCGGAGCCTGACGACGGCCACTACTCAAAATTCCTCTGACACACAGCCAGCTTTAACGGAGTAAATCATGACAGTTTCAATCGGGCACAACAGTGCTCAGGGCATCCCCTTGCCTGAAAGCGGTGCATTTGCCGCCTTTACCTACGGCCTGCCGGAAGACGCTTTTGAGAAGCTGACCCGTGCAAAGGAAGCCTGCGACCTGCTCCAGCTCCTGTTTTCCGAGCATTCCTGTCCGGGTTCATTAACCACGCATAGCTTGCCCGGCGTAGCCGCACTGATGGATTACCTGCGCGCCGACCTGACCGACGTTACGCGCTGCTGTGCACTGATTGAGGAGGCCCGCGAATGAAGAAGCCACAGGTATCCGTGTTCCCGCTCGAGCTGACAACGGCACTGTACCGTCGCGCCATCGCTTCCGCATGGCGGGCTAAGCATCTGGCCGACACCGGCAGCGAAATGCGCGGCCCGCACCGCATGACGGTGGAGCGCATCGAAATGGCCATCGCCCTGCACATAGAGAGCGCAATGGTTAACGAGTATGGCGAAGCGCACGGCGCTGCGGCGGCGCTGGCCCTGCTTACCGACATGGTGGTGCCGACGCTCCTGACCGCCCCGCCCGCTCTGACGGTGCGCGGGTATGAGGTGATGGAAGGGCTTTACGCCACGCTTCCGGCGGCGTTTGAATCCTTCTGCGACACCGGCGCGTCGCTGTACCGGCATTAAGGGGGCGTTATGACAGTACAGTCTGTATCACACATCACTGCCGCCGCGCGTGGCCGCTGGCCGGTCATTCTTCAGCTGCTCGGCGTGAACGTGCCCGGCGGCGGCAGGCACGGTCCCTGCCCTAAGTGTGAAGGCAAAGACCGTTTCCGCATGGATGACCTTGAAGGTAGGGGGACGTGGATTTGCAGCCACTGCGGCCACGGCGACGGTCTTGACCTGGTGAAGCTGGTGACGGGCAAAGGCGTAAAGCAGGCTGCGCAGACGGTGGCAGAGGTGCTGGATGTGCGTGACGTGCAGGCTCTGCCGGTTAAGCCTGCCAGAGAAAAAGCCCCGAAGCGCGACATGGCCGCCACCGTCGGTGCGCTGGTGAAGGCCAGCCACAGCGGTGAAAGTGCCTACCTCGCAGGCAAAGGCTTTGCTGGTTATCCGGCCTGCCTGACCGGCAGCGCACAGCGCATCGGCGGCATGGCCTTTCCGGCAGGTTCCCTGCTGCTGCCGCTGACCACGGCAGACGGCGCGGTGACCGGCGCGCAGCTGATTGCCCCCGCGGGGGAGAAAAGCCTGCTGCCCGGCAGCACCATGAAGGCTGCGTTT
This sequence comes from Pantoea sp. YU22, assembly GCF_003970755.1. Lineage (NCBI taxonomy): Bacteria > Pseudomonadati > Pseudomonadota > Gammaproteobacteria > Enterobacterales > Erwiniaceae > Pantoea > Pantoea sp. YU22. The sequence goes on from NZ_RYDU01000013.1 coordinate 84,306, forward strand.
GTGGCGCTCAGCCCGCTGCCGCATGAACCGCCGGTGCAGGTGGTCATCACTGAAGGCTACGCCACGGCGCTCACGGTAAGCCAGCTGACCGCCGGGTGCGTGGTGGCTGCCATCTCGGCGGGCAACCTGCCGAATGTGGCGCAGGCGCTGCGGGTGCGCTGGCCGGAGGTGAAAATCATCATCGCCGGTGACAACGATTTACAGGATGCGGGTGAGAACCCCGGCAGAGCGTTTGCGGAGAAGGCAGCAAAAGCCGTCAGTGGCTGGGTGAGCCTGCCGCCGGGCGAAATCAAAGCCGACTGGAACGACTTTCACCGGGAGCACGGCGTGACCCGCGCCCGCGAAGCCTTCCGTAACGGTCTGGTGCTGTGCGGTGAAGGCCGCACGCAGCTGCCGCACGGATTCCGGCTGACGCAGGAGTATCTCTGGTATGAAAAGCAGGTGCAGCGCAACGGCGAAACGGAAATCCAGAACGTCAAAATCTGCAACCCGCTGCGCGTCACGGCCATCACCTGCGACGCCGACGGCGGCAACTTTGGCCGCCTGCTGGAGTGGGAGGACACCTGGGGCGAGCGCCGTCGCTGGGCGATGCCGATGGAGATGCTGAGCGGCAGCGGTGAGGAGCTGCGGCGCGTGCTGCTGGTAAACGGCCTGTCGTACATCAGCACCACCGGCGAGGCCCGCGCGCGCCTGATGGAGTACATCTCGCTGTGCAAGCCGGAGCGCCGGGTAACCTGCGTGAGCCGCACCGGTTGGCACGGGCAGGTTTACGTTCTTCAGGACGAGGTGAGCGGCGACGGCGCAGACGGCGTCATTCTTCAGACCACCTCCGTGCAGGGCCGCGACTTCCGCGTGTCCGGCACCGTGGAGGAGTGGCGCGAGCACGTGTCGCGCTTCTGCACCGGCAATTCCCGCGTGGCGTTTGCGGTCAGCCTGGCCTTTGCCGCCCCGCTACTGCGGCTGGTCGGGATGGACGGCGGCGGCTATCACCTCAAGGGGGAATCCACGGACGGCAAGACCACCACCATGAAGGCGGCCACCTCGGTGTGCGGCGGGCCGGACTACTGGCAGACGTGGCGCGCCACCGGCAACGCGCTGGAGGGCTGCGCCAGCCGCCGCAACGACGCAGCCATGATGCTCGACGAAATCCGCGAGGTGGACGGCCGCGAGGCGGGCAACATCGCCTACATGCTGGCAAACGGCCAGGGCAAGGGCCGTGCCGGGACGGACGGCGAGCTGCGCACCCGGAAACAGTGGCGGCTGCTGTTCTTCTCCACCGGCGAGCTGTCGCTGACCGAGCACGCCGCGAAGGCCGGTGAGCGCACGTTTGCCGGGATGGAGGTGAGGATGATCCAGATACCCAGCGATTCCGGGAAGTTTGGCGTGTTTGAGGAGCTGCACGGCTTTGAGAGCGGCAAGGCGCTGGCCGAGCATCTGGAATGGGCCACGGCCAGCTACTACGGCGCGCCGTTCCGCGAGTGGCTGAAGGCGCTGACCGCAGACCTGAACGGGCTGACGGCGCAGGCAAAAACGCTGCTGAAGGAGTACACCGCCGCCCTGACCCCGCAGGACGCGGGCAATCAGGTGGGCCGCGCGGTCAACCGTTTCGCCCTGGTGGCAATGGCCGGAGAGCTGGCGACCCGGCTGGGTATTACCGGCTGGCAGGAGGGGGAAGCGCTGCGGGCTACCCGCGTGTGCCTGAATGCCTGGCTGAAAGACCGCGGGCATACGGCCAACCAGGAAGATATTGCCGCGCTGGAGCAGGTGCGCAGCTTCTTTACCGCGAACCAGTACAGCCGCTTTGCCGACTGGCACGACGAGCGCAACCGACCCGGCAACATGGTGGGCTGGCGCAGGGTAGAGAAAGGCAGTCCCGCGCAGGGAACCGAGGCGGTCACGACATTTTACGTCATGCCATCCGGGTGGAAGGAAATCTGCAGGGGATTTGACCCGCGCAAGGTGGCGCGACTCTGCGCCGACCGGGGCTACCTGATTGCCTCCGCCGACGGCAAGCTACAGACCAGTATCCGCCCGCCAGAGATGAACGTACGCAGGCTGTACGTCTTCAACAGCGAGGTGCCGGGCTGATACAGATGCCTTTGCGTGAGTCTTATTTTTAAAGGGTAACAGGTGTAACGGGTGTAACAGCCGCGTTCAGTAAGGCGTCAGCCTGTTACACCTCTTTCTCGGGTGAGGTGTAACAGGTGTAACGCACTCGTCAGCGCTGTTACACCGTGTTACCCGTCATGTTACACCGGAAGAATAAGAAAAAGTGCTTTTAATTCATCGCTGTAACACCTGTTACCCGTGTTACACCGCAAAAAGAAGGTAAGTCAGCCAGCCGCCCTTTTCTGGCAGGCGTTGTGTCAGGCACGGCACACGGCCCGCACATGGCTCACCTGTGCCAGCCCCGGCACAATTGACTTACTGTAAACGACCACACAGGAAGCCGACATGACCGACACCGCTTTATCCCTTCCCGCCGCCACGCAGGCCGCGCTTGATAAGGTCAGCACCGCAAAGGCGGCATGGATTGAGGCCCGCCGCGTACAGGCCGCTGCCGCTGAAAATGCCGAAACCATCCGCCAGCGCCGTGCGGAAACCGAAGCCACTGCGAACGCACAGAACGACGAGTGGCGCAGGCTGTTTCGGGAAAACAGCGGCGTCATGACGCCAGAAATGAAAAAGCTGCGCGCTGAAGTCGCGCTCGGACGCGAGTCGCTGGAAGAATTTGATGCCATGCTGGCAATCCAGTCTCAGGAAAGTGAGTTCCTGCCGTGGAAAACTGCAGACCGCGCGCATGAATATATCAGCGCGCACAATGATTTGGTGCAGCTGCGCGCCATGCAACTCTGGGAGGAGTTCATGCACGCGCACGGCCAGCAGCTGATTCAGACGCTGAGTCTTCTCAAAATTACCCTGGGTCGTCAGACCAGCATCGGTGTGGGCACAGTGCACTCCGTTAATGACCCAGTTACAGTGCTGAAGAATTTCGTCACCCGTAGCATCACTGACCCCGCACTGGCATGTGACGCGCTGCCGGAAGAGGACGCGGTGTTTAAACTGGCGGGCATCTTTCCTACGCGCGGCGCCCAGGATGACCTCAGCAAAAGCCCGTCTCCGGCAGCACGCAGTAAAATGCTGCGCCGTCGCGAAATGGTGCAGAAGGAGCAGGCACAATGACCGTTGCAACCACACCCGCACAGGCGCTGGAGCAGTTCCGTGCCGCCCGCAGCCAGTGGCAGACGCACCTGAGTAAGCGTCAGGAGGCTGAAACGGCGCTGAATACCCTGCTCACGGCTGGCGAAAATACAGCTGATTACAGTGAGCGGGTGCCGCAACTGCGCGAGCGCATCGCGGTGCTGGGCTGGCAGATTAACTGCGCCGCACGCGAGGGCGTTTATGCACAGCGGATAGTGCTGGAGGCCTGCACGGAGGATGCGCTCAGCGGTTTTATGAACGAACACGGCCCGGCGCTCACCTCCGCGCTGGCCCCGTTCCTCAATGGCCCCGGCGGGCTGGAGGTGGCCGCCCGGCTGCTGCGCAGCGCCGTGGCCCGCGAGGTGCAGCGGGCGCGCCCGGCGGTGGCAGCAGCCTATCAGGACGCGCTGGTCGAAACGGGCCTTGCACCGCAAGCCGATATGCTGCGCGACTGCCAGGGCAGCTACACCCCCGCAGAGCATCTGCGCTTTACGCAGCGCCTGAACCGGCTTCCGCAGGGAGGTGCGTGATGGCTCTCAAATGCCCGGAGTGTGGCACCACCGCCCACACCCGCACCAGCGCCTACGAGTCAGCGACCGTAAAGCGCACCTGGTATCAGTGCCAGAACCTCGACTGCTCCTGCACGTTCACCGCGCTGGAGAGCGTCGAGAAAATCATCATGAAGCCGCAGAAGCCTGCGGAGTCAGAACCCGCAGCGGAAAAGCTGAACGCGGCGCGTCAGCCGCAGACGCTGGGACGCTACGGTTCTGCCAGTACACTGTCTAACCGGCAACAGCCACCCACCTGAAATCTGCCTGCTGAAGTCTGAACCGGCCATTGCGCCGGTTTTTTTACGCGCCTTTTTCCTAGCTGGCTGTCCTGCTTAGGACTGCATGTCTATGCTGCATGAAAACGCATGAGTCTCAGGCACTCAGGAACGTCATATCATCCCAGCCGTGGCGCGGCATAAGCCCCTTCATGCATGTGCATGAAAACCACTCAATGAAGCGGGCAGGCGTGGCGGGGGTACGAGCGCGCGCTACGAGCTGAAGTTTAAAGCCAAGCGGTTACAGCTACTTAAAATATGGTTTGCGCGGATGATCAGGAAGAAACAATGATGGCTTCAAAAAATATCCTTCTAAGCAGGCGTATGCGCGACAATTTTTTGATACGACTCTAAAGATTTTCTGAACAGGGGCGAGTATAAATAGGTATGCATGTGCAGGACTTATGAATTTGCATGCAAATTTTAGCAAACAGATAGGCTTACAGCAGCCAAACTGTCACGGCCCAAGCACAGTCTAGTGCCTGTATAAAAAACGTTCCAGAAGACGGACAGGTATGTCGGGAATAGAATTGCGCGCAGGGACTTATGACACATTTTGAAAGTGATGCCATCAGTAATAAATCGAAATTTCAATAAGATAAGGACTTGTCGTGAACTTAGCAGATGCATTAGTCAATACGCCTCAAGACGAGCGTGGGGGTGAGATTGCAATCCGGGGCTTTGAGTATCAGCGATGCTGGGCAATTGATGAGCTACTAAGCAAGCATAAGAAAAATGAGTCATACGTATTCATTCCCGAATATCATGATGACATCCTTATTCTTGATTCAACCACTCTTCCTAAAAAAGCTATTTTTGCCCAAGTCAAAACCAGAGATAGCCACTGGACTATAACTCCCTTACTTAAAGCAGAAAAACAAGGGAAACTTTCTTTTATAAGTAAACTTTTTAAGCATAAATTTGATTTTGAAAATTACGACACAGAACTCTCTTTTGTTACAAATGCACTATTTAAATTCTTTGATAAGTACGAATTTTCTGGTGAAGAATTAGAAAAAAAGGATAAAGATAAATTATTAGCAGCAGTGCATCAACAATTGACTGGTAAAAAAATAACCGATTTATCTGTGCTTAATTTTAAAACATCAAAATTGAGTCTATTAGACTACGACTCACACTTAATAGGAAAGATATTCGAGTATTTAGAGGACACAGATATCGCTGATTTAGTTAGCGCTCCTGTTTTAAAAAAAACGCTTGTTGATTTATTTGAGAAAAAAACAAGAGTTTCCTCAAGGGAGATAAGATCATTCGATGAACTGATTGATAAAAAAGGGATTAGCAACGAGCTAATTGATAAAATCATTGACAAAATAAAAAATCACAAATCCAATATCCCGGAATGGGAAACTGTGTCTCTATTATTATCCTCTTTAAGTAAAAATGACTTTGAGAAACTCATATATAAAATAAAATATGACGTATTGATTATTAACCTTAAGAACATTAATTCTATTGAGCGTGAGTTTTATAACAAATTTAGAGAAAGAACCACAGAAAAACCCTCTGGAATTCAAGTAATTTCTAAAGTAATTGAAGACACTATCACCTCTCTAGAAAATGAAGATGATGACTTCAAGCAATTGCTTGATGATGACTTTAAATATATAATAGCTTGTTGTGCCATGATTGGAAAATTTTCAGAGGACGAGGCAAAAAAATGAAAAAGGTTTTATTCAAAAGAATAGCCATATTATCCCTTACGGAGCGGAAAGCCTTCTCTTTTGATTTTTCAGAAGGATTAAATTTTATTCATGGTACAAACGACACAGGAAAATCTAGTCTGATTAAAAGTCTTTATTATTGCCTTGGCGGTGATGTAAGGCTTGATGATGGCTGGAAGTCTCAAGAGACGATTACTAAGGTAACGTTGCTCCATGATGGGAAAACCATCAACTTCTTAAGAAAAGCTTCGTTCTTTATTGTCTCAATAATTGAAGATGGCTTGGTGAAAACTGAAAAAAAGTTCAATAAAACTTCCGAGCTGGCTGCTGAAATACAAGGTATTTTCGGATTCAATTTATTGCTTACAATTAAGAGTAATAGAGAAACAGTTTTAGCAAATCCAGCCACATATTACTTCCCATTTTATATTGACCAAGACGAAGGCTGGAGCCATGTTCTTGAGTCTTTTAATGGCCTTAAGATGTATGTTGATTGGCAAAAAAACGCACTTCAATATCATTCTGGTATTAAACCAAAAGAATATTACTCCTTGAATGGTGAGCAGAAAGTATTGGCTGCCAAAATTGCGGAGTTAGAAAAAGAAGAAAGTTTAATTAAAAAAACAAAATCTCGATTTGAACGGCATCTTAACAACGTAAGCTTCGATATAGATCTAGAATACTACATTACTAAAATAGACTATTTCGTACAAAAGTGTGAAGAACTAGAAGCAGAGGAAAGAAGTTTCAGACTTAAAGCTTTAGATTCATATAGCAAAAGGAATTCTATTTCTGATGCGTTATTTAATATTGAGAATGAACACAATAACATCTTTATTGATGATCTTGATGATGTTTCATACGCTATAAAAAAATATGAAATCAACAATAGTAAAATCTCTTTGTTTAGTCAAAAAGCAAAACTGTACGAAGAGAAAATAAAATTAGATGAAAAAATCGCAAACATAAAAAATAAGTTATTGGAGAATAGCAATTTAAGCCAAAAAATAAACTCTATGTTAAGTGATGTTCATGACGACTTTTCAATTAAAGAAATAATTGATTCCGAGGCATATAAAACTGCCGCCCAAGCTTTTGATAAACAGTTATTAGAATTAAAAAAAGACATTGATAAGCTTCTGTTTGAAAAATCCTCTGTAGAAGGAGATATAAAGAAATTCAATAATTTGAAAAGAACTAAAGAAATCAACGGGTTCTTTTTACTAATGCTTAATAAAGCACAGTCAAAACTACAACTTCCGGTATCAAGCAAAGCAACTGTTATTGGTTACAAGTCGTTAACTACAGGAAAAACAGGCAGTAGAAGTCCTCGTGCAATTTTTGCCTATCATTATGCTTTGTTGATGACTATCAATGAATTTTCAAGTTTACCAATTTTACCAATAGTTATAGATTCACCAAAGCAACAAGATTTAGATGATGAGTACACAGAAAAAGTTATCCAGTTCTGTTTGGACGATCTAGCAGCGATATCGCAGGTTATCATAGGTGCAGTTAAACCAGAGCGAAACATGGTTGGCTACCACTCAATTAATCTTAATGAAAAATTTAGTCTTTTAAATAGTGATAAATATCAAGATATTTATGATGAAATAATCCCTACTTTCAATGCAGTTGCCTTTGATTGATGTCTATGTTGATAAAGAATAAATAATCTTCTTAAACCATAATTACGGCCATTTTAGTGAGAGCCTTCGGTACTAAGGAAGTAATGTTACTTCTCACTAAATGGCTGACCATCAAAAATTTGCATTAAACCTGCAATCACGGCCTTCAAGAAATTTAATGGGACTCCATTATGAATTTTATAGCAAAATCAATAAATTGACTTTTTTGGCTAGTATATTCAAAGCGTCACACTTAAGCACCGCCAAAAGCCCACGTACCAATTTATGTACCATTTAAAACAAAAATAATTTAAATCCATATAAATCATATAGATAACTAAATAACTGAATATAGATTCAGAACATCGAGTAACGACGCAGTAAATGCAAACGGCTCGCCTCGCGCGAGCTTTTCACCACTTTTCCATGCTGTCCTGCGTAAATTCTGCGTAAATAACCATAAGCATTCATTTCCGGACCGCTCTAAAATTTAGTGCGTTTGTTGCCTGCTATCACTTTAGTCGTTTTTTAACCTACTGTTTCAAAAAAGGATTTTATTATCCCTGTCATCTCTTCCCGCTTTAATGCCTCATTCGATGAAACATCCATCTCCATATGATTCTGTTGTTTCGCTTTCTTTAGCGGCACTTTTTGCTAATGTGCCGGTCCGATTGACTACAAGCTGTAGCGCCTGGGGAACTTATGGAAGTGCTTCTTTATGCGATACATACATTTCATCACATAAAGGTGCGCTATGAAAAAGACCGGAGCTTTTTGCCGTTCCATGCTGCATCCACGCTACTGGGTTACCTGGCTAGGTCTGGGCATTCTGTGGCTGCTGGTTCAGCTTCCTTATCCTCTTTTAATGCGTCTTGGCGCTAATGCCGGTACGCTTTCTCGTCATTTTCTAAAACGTCGTGAGCGCATTACGCGACGCAATATCGAACTCTGCTTTCCCGGCATTGCTGAGAATGATATTGAGCGCATGATTGCAGGTAACTTCGCTTCGCTGGGTATGGCGCTGGCAGAAACCGGCATCGCCTGGTTCTGGTCCGATCGCGCGGTAAGAAAACTGTTTGAAGTGTCAGGCCTGCAGCATTTGCAGTCCGCCATGGAGCAGAAGCGCGGCGTGATGGTGATCGGCGTGCACTTTATGTCGCTGGAGCTGGGCGGTCGTATCAGTGGTTTGTGCCAGCCGATGATGGCGATGTACCGTCCGCATAACAACCGGGCGATGGAGTGGGCGCAGACGAAAGGCCGTATGCGATCCAATAAGGCGATGATCGATCGGCGCGATCTGCGCGGTATGGTTCATGCGCTGAAGAAAGGCGAGTCGGTATGGTTTGCGCCGGACCAGGATTATGGCCCGAAAGGCAGCGTATTCGCCCCACTGTTTGCCGTTGAGAAAGCAGCGACCACGAATGGCACATTCGTTCTTTCGCGCCTCGCAAATCCGGCGATGTTAACCATCGCGCTGATCCGCAATCCAGATAACTACGGCTACCAGCTGATTATTGATCCGGCACTGGAGAACTATCCTCATACTGATGAGGCCGCTGCTGCCGCCTATATGAATAAAGTTATCGAAAGCCAGATCCTGCGGGCGCCAGAGCAGTATCTGTGGCTGCATCGTCGCTTCAAAACCCGCCCGCCAGGCGAAGCCTCGCTCTACGTTTAATCCACACCGCATCATGAGCGATCATGGTGCGGTTTTTAGCATTGTGCGGCTGGCATCCGGCCGCCGATTGCTGAATGATGGGGTTTCATCTGTTTGTGCAGGAACCTCGTATGGATATGAATCAACGCTGGCAACGTCCTCTGCCTGACGACCGTCTTACACCCTACATTGAGATCGACGCCGAAAGGCTGGAAAAGAATCTGCAGGCGATGCAGGAGAAAGCCAGCCGCGCAGGCGTCACGCTGCGCCCTCATATCAAAACGCATAAAAGCCTCTATATCGCTCGTCGTCAGCGCGCGCTGGGCGCGTGCGGCATTACCGTTTCTAAGCCGAGCGAAGGGGAAGTCTTTATCCGCGGCGGTGAACGCGACATCTTGCTGGCTTATCCGGTTATCCGTGCCGAAAGCATAGCGGCACTGCTGAAACGGGCGGCGGAGCACCAGGCGAAAGTGACGCTGATTGTCGATACGCCGCATGGCGTAGCCGCTATCGCTGAAGCGCAACGCCAGCAACCGGATGCCGACATCGCAGTAGCGATTAAGGTAGATGTCGGGCTGCACCGTATCGGCATCGATCCGCATCGGGACGACGCGACCGCCCTGGCGCAGGCTATTCAGGCGGCGCAGCTGCGCTTCGCTGGGCTGGTGTCGCACGCCGGGCACGCCTATGGCGCCGGGAATCGTGATGCCATTGCTGCGATCGCTCAGGAAGAAGCGCGGCTGATGCAGCATGTGCAAAACCAGCTGCGAGAAGCGGGTTTCGCCGATTGTTCTGTTTCCGTTGGCGCCACGCCCACGGCGCTGGCCGCGCCAGTGGCAATCGGAACCGATGAGATCCGCCCGGGAAACTATGCCCTGCTCGATCTGACTGCGTGTCGTCTCGGCCTGAGCCGCGTTGAGGAACTGGCGCTCAGCGTTATTGCCCGCGTCGTCGCGGTAAATCGCCATTTCATCATTATCGATGCCGGTTCCAAAATGCTGAGCTCGGATAAAGGGCCACACGGCACGAATGCCAGCGGGTTCGGCGTGGCCGTTGATGAAAATGGCGTTTGCTATGAGGTCGGCAAGCTGTCGGAGGAGCACGGGTTTATCCCCTGGCAGGATAGCGCGCCGAGCGTCGGTGCCCTGCTGCGTATCTACCCTAATCACAGCTGCGCGGTGATGGCGCAGTCGGACAGCTATGTGCTGCGTCACGCCGACGGTCGTGCAGAGACCCAGCCGATCGATGCGCGCGGACGTTTTCTCTGACGCTTTTACGGCAGGCCGCCAGACCTGCCAGCCTGATGAAACCCTGTCTGCGCCACACTTCTCGCCGCGCGCGATTTTCCCTCTGCGCGCAACATGCTTTAATGCCTTTTTAACCACGTTCCGGAGGTAGCATGTTGTCGTCCCAGGTTGTCAGTCAGACCATTGCGCGTAACTGGTTAGATTTGTATGAAACGATCTGGAAGCCGGAATATTTTGCGAAATGGGCTTCTGGGCTAAGCAGCAGCACGCTGGAACAGGAAGGGAGTTACTGGCGCGCCCGTGGACCTGAGGGTTCAGTGAAGATTCGCTTTACGCCGCATAATCCGTTTGGCGTGATGGATCACTGGATAGATAGCGGCTTTGGTAAAGAGATCTATATGCCGATGCGCGTAATAGCCAATGAGCAGGGCGCTGAGGTGCTTATCGTAGTTTACCGTCAGCCGCTGATGTCTGATGAGAAGTTTTCTCAGGATATTGAATGGGTAAGAAGCGATCTTGCTCGTCTCAATCGCCTGCTTACTCAGTAAATCAGGCCAAAAAGCCGTCATTCTTTAGTCATTGTTGGGCCTTACGGCTCAGAAAAGTGAAAAAAGTTCGGTGAAAATGCATAAGCACTTTCACCTTTTTCATAAGCCGTTCCTGCCTCTCACAACAGTTTCATTAAAGCCAGATAGCCGGGAAAATTCCTGGACAGCCAGCACTGCCGTTTCGCTGTAATGCCTGAAATACGTGCATTCTCTGCGTATGTACATTTTTTATTCCGCGCATTTTCCCTTTTTACTGCACAACGATTAATAAAGCTTTACAACGGAAGTTAAAAATATTTCATGCAAATGATGAATCCATTTATTTCTACAGCGGCTTTATCGGAGTTTTCTGATGGTGTGAAATTAAAAAAAACGAGGTATAAATTAACCACACACACAGCAACACTTAAAATAACAACATCAGGAAATTAAAAATGGATTGCTCAACTACGGCTCTGCTGTCAGAAGAAGAACTTGTTGAGATCGCTGGCAGGATGCTGGCAGGAGAATATAAAACAATAAAAGGATTTACCCAGGACCTGGCCGCTTTTCTGTTAAGCACAGAAAAGACGGCCCTGTCCCGGGACAATAAAAATAATGGGGAAATTATTTACGTATCAGAAATCCATCGCATTGAATCAATAATAACAGGTGAGGCCTGGCGTACTACGTCTGGACTTCGCTCAGGCGAATGGCATTAATTATTTGGGTGAAATAGTCAGCTATTTCGCGCATAACACTTTATTCGGTACCTGTACCTAACGAGTATATCATGGCGATACGTGAACGAAGCTTTACTGGTGCAAAGTGGTCGATTCTCTCTTCAATTAAAGTTATCGGCATCGGTGTGCTCCAGCTCTCTTTACTGGCGCAAATTCTGCAGGCTAACGAGCTGAATCTGCTGGCTGTTGCTATTGTCGGACTGCTGATCATCGATACCCTTGCCGATCGTGGCTTTTCCAACGCCCTGATCCGCAGCGGCAGCTTGTCGGTTCGCGATCAGTCAATGCTTTACTGGGGCAATATGCTGCTGAGCCTGGTTATTTTTGCTGTACTGTTTATCGGCAGCGATCTTGTCAGCAGCTATCTTCAGCAGCCCGAACTGGCTATTATGCTGGAAATGGTCTCCGTGGTTTTTATTATTATCCCTCAGGGACAGCATTACCGCGCTATTATGCAGCGTGAAAAGCAATATACCCGCATTGCCTTTACTGAAACTATATCGGTGCTTTTTGGTCTTGGCGTCACCTTATTCACCGTCTGGCTGACGCCATCGGTACTGTGCGCCATCTGGGGTTATCTGGCCATTGCTTCCGTACGTATGCTGATCTACTGCTATTATGGCCGGGAAAGTTTTCAGCCGGAATATCGCTTTAACCTGAAAGAATACAGTCGCATTCGTGCAAGAATCGGATAATAAAAACAAGTCTGTATGGTGGGCTCTGGGCATCTGAAGAGATGCATTCGCGTGCTGGCGACAGCACGCTCTTTTCTTTTTATCCGCCCTGCATTTTTATTGCCGCAAAAAGACCGCTCTGCCTGCAAAAGCCGTACCTGTCGCACCTCTTCCTGTTAATTCCCTGAAAAAGCGCGTCGCTGGAATAGTCGCTGAAATTACGATTCGCTTTTCTTATTTTATTGTCGCAGCGGCGCTTGCCGTTTTCCCTCAACGCCAGCGTTTTTCCTCAGGCCAGCATAAGTTAAACTGATACCAAGCGATCGCCTGAGAATTTTTCAGTAGCTGATATTCCTCTAACCCCGTAGCCTTGCCGCCCACCCTCTGGAGCCAGCTATGTTATTAACCGTCCTCTATATTATCGGTATTACCGCAGAAGCCATGACAGGCGCGCTTGCCGCCGGACGACGCAAGATGGATCTGTTTGGCGTCATTATCATCGCCTCAGTGACGGCGATAGGCGGCGGCTCCGTGCGAGATATTTTGCTGGGTCACTATCCGCTGGGCTGGGTTAAGCACCCGGAATACATCATGATCGTTGCCGCTGCGGCAGTACTTACCACCTGGCTTGCGCCGCTGATGACGCACCTGCGCAAAGTTTTCCTGGTACTGGATGCGCTGGGCCTGGTGGTCTTCTCGATTATCGGCGCCCAAGTGGCGCTGGACAGCGGCCATGCGATGATTATCGCCGCCATCGCCGCCGTGATTACCGGCGTATTTGGCGGCGTGCTGCGCGATATGTTCTGTAATCGTATCCCGCTGGTCTTTCAGAAGGAGCTCTATGCCGGTATCGCCTTCGCTTCCGGCTGGATCTATATCCTGTTGCTGAAAACCTCGCTGGCGCATGAGGCCGTCGTGATCATTACTCTGCTGTTCGGCTTTCTGGCGCGCCTGCTGGCGCTGCGCTTCCGGCTCGGTCTGCCTGTTTTCAACTACCCGCATCCGGAGCACTGACGCCGTTCGGGATGCCGTGCTCTCGCAGAAAAGCGATCAGTTTTTGCATGCGTGTATCCTGCAACATGGCGTAAATGCGCTGCGCCAGGGTTGCGCCGACGCCAGGCAACGCCTGCCACCGTTGCACGTCGCGCTGCTGCACCTCATCCCAGGTCGCGTCCGGTAAAGCGTGAAGCGCTCGCCGCGGCAGCGGTATGCCCAGCGCGCCGATCCAGCGACGCAGAGGCTGCTGTCGCGTAAGGTTGAACCGGTGCCAGAGCTGCTTTGCGCGCGTCGGGCTAATGCCTGACGTCTGCGCGATCTGTTCCGGCGTCAGCGTCAGCCAGGAAAAAAGATGCTCCATGGCGCTGCTCTCCAGCAGCCGTAGCCAGGTGCTGCGCTGCACGCCAGCGATATCCAGCACCGATTTCTGACTCAGCCAGCTTAACCGCGCCAGCAACTGCTGGCGGCAGGAAGGCGTGATGCTCAGGCAACTGAGCGGCGTGAATTGTTCAGGATCGGGTGGTTCTGGGTAGTCACGCTCCCCTACCCGCCAGATGACTCTTTCCAGACGTGGAATACCCTGTCCCGCCAGGCTGATAACGACCTGATCGCCTGCGATAACATCCCATTCCCGCCAGCGACGTAGCGAACCGATGTTCACCCGCCGTACGATTTTGTCGTCGAGCGCGACCGGCTGAAGATTAAGCACTACAGAGATATTTCCGGTACGGCCAGTGTTGAAATCAACCGACCGTACTTCACTGTTCACGTCCGGCGGCTGGAATTTCCACGCCACCGCCCAGTCACCTTCGCCAGGCATCCAGCTTTTTCCGGCTGGCCGCATCGCCTGATGTACCACCACGCCGTCTGTGGCAAAGGGAAGCGGTGCGCTGAACCAGCGATCCCGCCAGCTTGCGACCTCTTCCTCATCATGAACAGGTTTGCTCCACGTTTGCGCCAGCCCCAGTCCCCAGGCAGCAAGCTGTTGCAGACGATCCGCCATCTCAGCGGGACCATCCGGCCAGCCCCAGATAAACAAGCCGATATCGGCCAGCAGCGGACCAGGTGTCTGGCTCATTAACGCGCCAGCGACCTGTGCCCGCGCGTTTTTACCGCCGTCGCGCGCCTGGCGATGATCGGTCATCTTCAGAAACAGCTCGCCCTGGAGTACCACTCGCGGCGCATCGCTCTCAATTCGTAACGGGATGGCAGGAATATAAGCCGCTTTTGCCAGCCATGACTCGCCGCGCAGGCCATCGCCGCGACTAATTAATGCCGTCAGCTTTCCCGCCTCATAGACCAGTGTGACCGCTACGCCGTCGATTTTCGGTTGTACCCATAAATCCCGACGATTCTGCATCCAGTACGCCAGCGCCAGCTTATCGCGCAGCTTTTTTACGCCGGTATGCGCCACCGGATGCGCGACTCTGCCGCTGGCTGGCAGTCGGGAAGTGTAAATTGATTGCGCGGGTCTGAAGCAGCGCTGCCAGCTTTTCAGGCGCTGCAACAGCGTGTCGTAATCCGCATCGCTGATCAGACTCTTTCCGTCGCGATAGTAGGCATCATCCCAGCGTTGCAACTGCTGCTGCAGGCGGGCAATTTCATCTCCGGCGCGCGCGGGCGTCCATACCGGGCAAAGCGCGTTAGCCGAACCAACAGCCAGCAGTAACAGACTCAGCAGCAGGCGTAACTTCTCTTTCATAGCGAGCCTCCTCAACGTTTCGCCTATTGAAGCGGCGAGGAAACGACAAGGCGACAGGCAAAGCGAGAGAACGGAACTGGCTGCGCAGGAAAAGAATGCGCTTGCGGCCTGGCAAAGCCACTTCTGCGCGCTGCGACGCAAAAGTTTTAGCGCAGCGTTATGCGCAAACGCTGCGTTACGGCGCTAAGCCGTGTATACTGAGCAGGAAATCGACTCCGCTCTTTACTCAATTCAAGAAGACCATGGCTCAAGGCACGCTTTTTATTGTTTCCGCCCCCAGCGGCGCGGGTAAATCCAGCCTGATTCAGGCACTACTGAAGACACAACCGCTGTACGATACGCAGGTGTCTGTTTCTCATACCACCCGCGGCATGCGTCCCGGCGAAGCCCATGGCGAGCACTATTACTTCGTCTCGAAAGAAGAATTTGAAGCGATGATCGCGGAAGATGCCTTCCTCGAGCATGCGAAAGTCTTCGACAACTATTACGGCACGTCGCGTAAAGCGATTGAGCAGGTTCTCTCTACCGGCGTCGATGTGTTCCTGGATATCGACTGGCAGGGCGCGCAGCAGATCCGCGCAAAAATGCCCGCCGCACGCAGCATTTTCGTTCTGCCGCCCTCGCAGGACGAGCTGGACCGCCGCCTGCGCGGCCGCGGTCAGGACAGCGAAGAGGTGATTGCCCGCCGCATGGCACAGGCGGTCTCTGAGATGAGCCACTACGCTGAATACGACTATTTAATTATCAATGATGATTTCGATCTGGCCCTGTCGGATCTGAAGACCATTATCCGCGCTGAACGCCTGCGCATGGGTCGCCAGAAGGCGCGCCATGATGCTTTAATCAGCAAACTATTGGCAGTCTGAAGTCAGTTTCAGTATTATGCCCAGTCATTTCTTCATCTGTGGAGTAGCACACCTATGGCACGCGTAACCGTTCAGGACGCAGTAGAAAAAATTGGTAACCGTTTTGACCTGGTGTTGGTCGCTGCACGTCGTGCACGTCAGATGCAGGTAGGCGGCAAAGATCCGCTGGTTCCGGAAGAGAACGATAAAGCCACCGTTATCGCCCTGCGCGAAATCGAAGAAGGCCTGATCACTAACCAGATCCTGGACGTTCGCGATCGTCAGGAGCAGCAAGAGCAGGAAGCCGCTGAATTACAGGCCGTTACCGCTATCGCTGAAGGTCGTCGTTAACAGCAACCTGCAGGCCAACCTTGTATCTGTTTGAAAGCCTCAATCAGCTGATTGAAAAATACCTGCCGGAGGAGCAAATCAAGCGCCTCCAGCAAGCGTACCTTGTCGCACGTGATGCTCACGAGGGACAGACACGCTCCAGCGGCGAGCCCTACATTACCCATCCTGTTGCCGTCGCCTGTATCCTGGCGGAGATGAAGCTCGACCATGAAACGCTGATGGCCGCGCTGCTGCACGACGTGATCGAAGACACGCCGGCCACCTATCAGGATATGGAGCAACTGTTCGGCAAAAGCGTGGCGGAGCTGGTAGAAGGCGTATCCAAGCTGGATAAGCTGACCTTCCGCGACAAGAAAGAGGCGCAGGCAGAGAACTTCCGCAAGATGATTATGGCGATGGTGCAGGATATCCGCGTCATTCTCATCAAGCTGGCCGACCGCACGCACAATATGCGCACGCTGGGCGCGCTGCGTCCGGACAAGCGTCGCCGCATCGCGCTGGAAACCCTGGAGATCTACAGTCCGCTGGCGCATCGCCTGGGTATCCATCACCTGAAAACCGAGCTGGAAGAGCTGGGTTTCGAGGCGCTCTACCCTAATCGCTATCGCGTGATTAAAGAGGTAGTAAAAGCGGCGCGCGGCAACCGCAAAGAGATGATTCAGAAGATCCTGGCGGAGATCGACGGGCGACTGCAGGAAGCGGGCATCCCCTGTCGCGTCAGCGGTCGTGAAAAGCATCTCTACTCTATCTACCGTAAAATGACGCTAAAAGAGCAGCGTTTTCACTCCATCATGGATATTTACGCTTTCCGCGTGATCGTGAAGGATGTGGATACCTGCTATCGCGTGCTCGGTCAGATGCACAGCCTGTACAAACCGCGTCCAGGCAGGATGAAAGATTATATCGCTATCCCCAAGGCCAACGGCTATCAGTCGCTGCACACCTCCATGATCGGGCCGCACGGCGTGCCGGTCGAGGTGCAGATCCGTACCGAAGATATGGATCAGATGGCCGAGATGGGGGTCGCCGCGCACTGGGCATACAAACAGGCGGGCGAAAGCGGCACTACCGCGCAGATTCGCGCCCAGCGCTGGCTGCAAAGCCTGCTGGAGCTGCAGCAGAGCGCGGGCAGTTCGTTTGAATTCATTGAGAGCGTGAAATCCGATCTCTTTCCTGACGAGATCTACGTCTTTACGCCGGAAGGGCGCATCGTCGAGCTGCCGGCTGGCGCGACGCCGGTCGATTTCGCCTATGCAGTGCATACCGATATCGGCCACGCCTGCGTCGGCGCGCGCGTCGATCGGCAACCCTATCCGCTGTCGCAGCCGCTCACCAGCGGCCAGACGGTAGAAATTATCACGGCGCCGGGCGCACGCCCTAACGCCGCCTGGCTTAACTTCGTCGTCAGCTCCAAAGCACGCGCCAAAATTCGTCAGCTGCTGAAAAATCTCAAGCGCGAAGACTCCGTCAACCTTGGACGCCGTCTGCTGAGCCACGCGCTCGGCGGCAGCCGAAAGCTGGCCGAGATCCCGCCTGAGAACATCAAGCAGGAGCTGGATCGTATGAAGCTGACGTCGCTGGACGACCTGCTGGCGGAGATCGGCCTCGGCAACGCCATGAGCGTTGTGGTGGCGAAGAACCTGCTGCAGTCGACCAGCGCGACGCCGCCGAGCAGCAGCAAGCGCGGCAAGCTGCCTATCAAAGGCGCTGACGGCGTTTTGATCACCTTCGCTAAATGCTGTCGTCCGATTCCTGGCGATCCCATTGTGGCGCACGTCAGTCCCGGCAAAGGGCTGGTGGTGCATCACGAATCCTGTCGTAATATTCGTGGCTACCAGAAAGAGCCGGAAAAATTTATGCCGGTGGAGTGGGATAAGGTCACCGATCAGGAATTCGTGGCTGAAATCAAGGTCGATATGTTCAACCATCAGGGCGCGCTGGCGAACCTGACGGCGGCGATCAATACCGCAGGCTCTAATATCCAGAGCCTCAATACCGAAGAGCGCGACGGCCGCGTTTATAGCGCCTTTATCCGCCTGACCGCGCGCGATCGCGTCCATCTGGCGAACATTATGCGTAAAATCCGTGTAATGCCGGACGTGATCAAAGTCCACCGTAACCGTAATTAGCGCATGAATGCCCAACGCTTTGCTCGTATTCAGGAGATGCTGGCGCTTCGCCAGCACGACCTTACCGTCTGCATGGAACAGGTGCACAAGCCGCACAACGTCTCGGCGGTGATCCGCACCGCGGATGCGGTGGGCATTCATGAAGTGCACGCCGTCTGGCCCAGCGAACGAATGCGCACCATGGTCTCCGCTTCTGCCGGCAGCAACAGCTGGGTGAAGGTAAAAACCCACCGTCATATTGCTGAGGCGGTCACGCATCTGAAAGATCGCGGTATGCAGGTGCTGGCGACCAACCTGTCGGCCAGAGCGGTCGATTTTCGCGAAATAGATTATACCCGCCCGACCTGCATTTTGATGGGTCAGGAGAAAACCGGCATAACCGCCGAAGCGCTGGCGCTGGCCGATTGCGACATCATTATTCCGATGGTCGGCATGGTGCAGTCGCTGAACGTTTCCGTGGCGTCCGCGCTGATCCTCTATGAAGCGCAACGCCAGCGGCAGAATGCCGGGCTCTATCAGCGTCAGCACAGCCTGCTGGATGAAGATGAGCAGCAGCGCCTGCTGTTCGAAGGTGGCTATCCGGTGCTGGCGCGCGTGGCGAAACAGAAAGGTCTGCCTTATCCCCATATCAACGCCAGCGGCGAAGTAGAAGCTGACGCTGAGTGGTGGGCCAGAATGCAGGCTACGGGGAAAAAGAAATGAAAGGCCGCCTGCTGGATGCCATTCCGCTCAGTACCCTGACCGGCGTCGGCGCCAGCCAGGCGGCGAAACTGGCTAAGCTCGGCCTGCATACCATTCAGGATCTGCTGCTTCATCTCCCGCTACGCTACGAAGACCGCACTCAGCTCTACGCTATTAACGATCTGCTGCCCGGCATCTGGGCCACGGTAGAGGGCGAGGTATTGCAGTCTGAGGTCACTTTTGGCCGACGCCGTATGCTGGTATGTCAGATCAGCGATGGCAGCGGCGTCCTGACCATGCGTTTCTTCAACTTCAACGCAGGTATGAAGAACAGCCTTGCGCCGGGTCGCCGCGTTACCGCCTATGGCGAAATCAAGCGCGGCCAGCGCGGCCCAGAGATTATTCACCCCGAATATCGCGTACAGGGCGAACAGAGCCCGGTAACCCTCGAAGAGACCTTAACGCCGGTCTATCCCACCACCGAAGGCATTCGTCAGGCCACGCTGCGCAGCCTTACCGATCAGGCGTTAACGCTGCTGGAGAGCGTGCCGATCGCCGAGCTGCTGCCGCAGGAGCTGGCGCAGGGATTGATTAGCCTGCCGGAGGCGCTGCGCACGCTGCATCGCCCACCGCCCGATCTGCGTCTGAGCGAACTGGAGCACGGCCGTCATCCGGCGCAGCGTCGTCTGATTCTGGAAGAGCTGCTGGCGCACAATCTCAGTATGCTGGCGGTGCGCGCTGGGGCGCAGCGCTATTACGCGCTGCCGATGACGCCGCGCCATACGCTGAGCGACAAACTGCTGGCGGCGCTGCCCTTCTCCCCAACCAACGCGCAAAAACGCGTGGTGCAGGAAATAGAGCGCGACCTGGAGAATGATTTTCCGATGATGCGCCTGGTACAGGGCGACGTCGGATCCGGTAAAACCCTGGTCGCAGCACTGGCGGCGCTGGATGTTATTGCGCACGGCAAACAGGTGGCACTGATGGCGCCTACCGAGCTGCTGGCAGAACAGCACGCGAACAACTTCCGCAGCTGGTTCGCGCCGCTCGGGATTGAAGTTGGCTGGCTGGCCGGCAAGCAGAAAGGCAAAGCGCGTCAGGCGCAGCAGGAGGCGATCGCCAGCGGCCAGGTGGCAATGGTGGTCGGCACGCACGCGCTGTTCCAGGAGCAGGTGCAGTTCAAAGGCCTGGCGCTGGTAATAATCGACGAGCAGCACCGCTTCGGCGTGCACCAGCGGCTGGCGCTGTGGGAGAAGGGCGAAGAGCAGGGCTTCCATCCGCATCAGCTGATTATGACCGCTACGCCGATCCCGCGTACCCTGGCGATGACCGCTTACGCCGATCTCGATACGTCGACCATTGACGAACTGCCGCCAGGCCGTACGCCGGTCACCACCGTGGCGATCCCTGACAGCCGCCGCGACGACATTATCGCCCGCGTGCGGCATGCCTGCCAGGAGGGCCGCCAGGCTTACTGGGTCTGCACGCTGATCGAAGAGTCTGAGTTGCTGGAAGCGCAGGCGGCGGAAGCGAGCTGGGAAGCCTTAAAAGCTGCGCTGCCCGATCTGAATATCGGCCTGGTGCATGGCCGCATGAAGCCTGCGGAGAAGCAGGCGGTAATGGCGGCCTTTAAAGCCAATGAGATGCAGCTGCTGGTAGCCACGACGGTGATTGAGGTCGGCGTCGACGTCCCCAACGCCAGCCTGATGATTATCGAAAACCCGGAACGCCTGGGTCTGGCGCAGCTGCATCAGCTGCGCGGACGCGTCGGGCGCGGCGCGGTTGCCTCGCACTGCGTCCTGCTCTACAAGGCGCCGCTGAGCAAAACCGCGCAGCGGCGTTTGCAGGTGCTGCGCGACAGCAACGACGGCTTTGTTATTGCCCAGCACGATCTGGAGATCCGCGGCCCGGGCGAACTGCTGGGTACACGCCAGACCGGCAACGCCGAGTTCAAAGTCGCGGACCTGCTGCGCGATCAGGCGATGGTGCCAGAAGTGCAGCGCGTGGCGCGCCATATCCACCAGCATTACCCAGAACAGGCCAGGGCGCTGATTGAGCGCTGGCTGCCGGAAACCGCCCGCTACACCAACGTCTGACCCGCCTCCTTTTTCACCGGCTAAACCGCTCCTTTCTGCGCGCTTAAGATAAAGAGTGGCAAACGATTGCTTTCAGCCATAAGCGGTTTAAAATCCCCCTCTTCACAGATTGGGAAGCCACTTTATGTCCGTTAAGCAACCAGACGCCACCCTGAATAAATCAACCGCGCCGCGCCAGAGCGAGCTGATTTATCGTCTTGAAGATCGTCCGCCGCTGCCGCAAACGCTGTTTGCCGCTGGTCAGCATCTGCTGGCGATGTTCGTGGCGGTCATCACCCCCGCTCTGCTTATTTGTCAGGCGCTGGGCCTGCCTGCGCAGGATACGCAACATATTATCAGCATGTCACTTTTCGCCTCCGGCGTGGCTTCCGTGCTGCAGATTAAAACCTGGGGTCCGGTCGGTTCAGGCCTGCTGTCGATCCAGGGCACCAGCTTCAACTTTGTTACGCCTTTAATTATGGGCGGCATGACGCTGAAAAACGGCGGCGCTGACGTGCCGACCATGATGGCCGCGCTGTTCGGTACGCTGATGGTCGCGTCCTGTACCGAAATGGTGCTGTCGCGCGTGCTGCATCTGGCGCGCCGCATCATTACTCCGCTGGTCTCCGGCATTGTTGTGATGATTATCGGCCTGTCGCTGATTCAGGTCGGGCTGACCTCGATTGGCGGCGGCTTCGCCGCCATGAACGATCACAGCTTCGGCGCGCCGAAAAACCTGCTGCTGGCGGGCGTAGTGCTGGCGGTGATCATCGTACTCAACCGGCAGCGCAACCCCTATTTGCGCGTCGCGTCGCTGGTTATCGCCATGGCCGTCGGCTATTTCGCCGCCTGGCTGATGGATATGCTGCCGCAGGCCGCCGCGCCGGTCAGCCAGCCGCTGCTCTCGGTACCGTCGCCGCTCTACTACGGCCTGGGCTTTGACTGGAACCTGCTGATCCCGCTGATGCTGGTATTTATGGTGACGTCGCTGGAGACCATCGGGGATATCACCGCCACTTCGGACGTCTCAGAGCAGCCGGTAAGCGGCCCCCTCTATATGCAACGTCTGAAAGGCGGCGTGCTGGCGAACGGGCTGAACTCCTTTGTTTCCGCCCTGTTCAATACGTTCCCGAACTCCTGCTTCGGCCAGAACAACGGCGTTATCCAGCTTACCGGCGTCGCCAGTCGCTACGTGGGCTTTGTGGTGGCGCTGATGCTGATCCTGCTTGGCCTGTTCCCGGCGGTTAGCGGTTTTGTGCAGCATATTCCGGAACCGGTACTGGGCGGCGCGACCATCGTGATGTTCGGTACCATCGCCGCCTCTGGCGTGCGCATCGTATCGCGCGAGCCGCTGAACCGCCGCGCGATTATGATTATCGCGCTGTCGCTGGCGGTCGGTCTGGGCGTATCGCAACAGCCGCTGATCCTGCAGTTTGCACCAGACTGGCTGAAGACGCTGCTCTCTTCTGGCATCGCCGCAGGCGGGATCACCGCCATCGTGCTGAACCTGATCTTCCCGCAGGAAAAGTAATCTCTCCGGCGGGTCGTGGCCCGCCTTTGCTATTTATTCGTATTTACATCCAGGCTGTTGAGCTACAACGGTAATTCAGGCATAACAAGCACTGACCGGAAAGATGGCGGGATGGATGCAATGAAATTTCTTGGAAAGTTTTTTCTTACGGTACTGTTGCTGCTGGTGCTAAGCCTGGTGGTGATCTACGTTCTGTTGCAAACGCAATGGGGCGCGGGCTGGTTCAGTCGTTACGTGAGCGATAAAACCGCATGGCATCTCTCCCTCAGCAAGATCGAGCATAATTTCTCCTCGCCTTCGCACATCATTCTCGACAACTTCAGCTTCGGCCATGACGGCCAGCCGGCCGCGGTCGTGGCAAAACGCGTTGATCTCGGCCTCGCCCTGCTGCAGTTCAGCGACCCGCTGAATTTCGGCAGCATCGAACTGCGCGACGGCATTGTGAATCTGGCGAACCTGACGCCAGGCGACAATCTGCCCTTCCAGGCCGGACGTCTGCAGTTGAATAATATGCGCATTGACAGTCCGGATACCCCGCTGCCGCTTTCGGCTCTTCAGGTGAACGGCGGCATTATGCCCTGGAAACCCACCGCGAAGAGTATGCTGGGCAGCGACGCGCAGTTTCAAATGAGCGCTGCCGATATGACGCTCAATAACGTTTCAGGCGCTAACATCTTGATTCAGGGCAGCGTAACGCAGGGCCGTATGCTGTTCAGCAACGTCGGCGCCGATCTGGCGCGCGGTTCGATGACCGGCAGCGCCGAGCGCGACGCACAGGGCAACTGGCTGATCCGCCAGCTCCGCCTTAACGATATTCGTCTGCAAACTACCCAAAGCCTGACCGATTTTCTGCGCCCGATTCAGGCGCTGCCTTCCGTCACCATTAACCGTCTGGATATGACCGATGCCCGGCTTCAGGGCCCGGACTGGGCGGTCACTGACCTTGACCTGACACTGAAAAATGTCACCTGGCAAGGCGACGACTGGCGCAGCGACGACGGTTCGCTGTCGCTGAATGCCAGCAACTTTATTAATGGCCGCTTTGAGCTGAACGATCCGATTCTTAATCTCAACCTGTCGCCGCAGGGCATCGCGCTTACCCAGTTCAGCTCGCGCTGGGCTAACGGCGTCATCCGCGCCGACGGTAGCTGGAGCCGCAGCGATAAACGTCTGACGCTGAATAATCTGGCGGTCGCCGGGCTGGAGTACACCCTGCCGGAGACGTGGCGCGATCGCTGGCAGGCGACGCTGCCAGGATGGCTCGATACGCTGGAGATCAAACGCCTCACCTCCAATCGCAACCTGATTATCGATATCAATCCGGCGTTTCCGTTCCAGATGACCTCGCTGGACGGCAGCGGTGAAAACCTGCTGCTGGCGCGTCAGCATCAGTGGGGGATCTGGTCAGGCAAGCTGAGCCTCAACGCGGCGGAAGCGACCTTTAACCGCGCCGACCTGCGTCATCCGTCGCTGTCGCTGAACGCCGACGACCGGCAGATTCAGGTGACGGAGCTGAGCGCCTTTAGCGGCAACGGATTACTGGAAGGCTCGGCCAGCGTCGGTCAGCAGCCGGATCGCCCGGTCGCGCTGACGCTGAAGGGCCAGGCGGTTCCCGCCAGCGTGTTGCAAAACTGGGGCTGGCCCGCTTTGCCGGCAAGCGGCCCCAGCAATTTCCAGCTTCAGCTGAACGCCTCGCTAAAGGCGGGCGCGCCGCTGAAATCCTCAGCGAACGGCTCGCTGTCGCTGCGCACCGATACCCAGCAGATCCAGCAGCAGATGCAGGCGGGCGAGGTAAGATAAACGATCATGCCAGCGGCCAGGCTGACGCCGCGCCGCCAGTCAAAAGGGCCGATGATTCGGCCCTTTTTATTTAGTTGATGCGCGCGCCGGAACCACCCTCTTCCAGCGGCTCGTCGGGATCGGCGGGCAGCACGATATAGACGCCTTCAAACACTGCGCCCAGCTCCTCATTGCCGAACAGCTCGACTTCAAGGCGTACGCGCGCTTTGCGGCCGCGCGCCAGTCGATCGAGATCGCCGCTCATGGAGCCAATATCGGCAGTCGCGCCCGGACGTCCGGTGATCGGTTTGCTGTAGCGAATATGGGCATCGGCCAGGATAATGGTGCCGCCAAGATGGCGTTCGCGCAGCAGCAGCCAGATCAGCCCCCAGCCGGTCAGGGTCGCCAGCGAGAAGAGACTGCCTGCAAAAAGCGTATGGTGCGGATTCTGGTTGCCGGTTTCCGGCATGGTGGTAATGAATTTCTGGCCGGTAAACTGCAAAATCCGCACGCCCATCTTTTCGCTGAGCGGAATATTGTCATACCAGGCCTGCTGTAATTGCCCGCACCAGTCGGCGCGATGCAGGATATCGTCCAGCGTCACCACCGGTTTGATCATCAGAAAGTGGCGCAACGGCGTGGTTTGCGGCGCGGTGATCTCGCCCTGATTGATGTAGCCCAGCTTGGCAAAGAATTCGACCGCATCTTCACGCGCGGCGCAGGTGACGCGCTTGACGCCTTCCTGACGGGCAACCGACTCCAGCGTCATCGCCACCAGCGTGCCCAGCCCTTTGCCCTGGACAGAAGGATGTACGGCGAGGAAGCGAATCGACGCTTCGTTGTCGGCATTGATATAGAGCCGCCCGGCGGCCACCGGCTGGCCATGTTCGTCCACCACCATCTGATGGTGCGCCAGCGCGTCCCAGCCGTCCCGCTCCGAACCCTGAGGCTGGCGCAGCGGCTTGCGTAACATTTCCCAGCGGAACTGGTAGTACATATCCAGCTCTTCCGCAGTTTGCGGTACCCGAAGATGATACATAAAGTGGTTCTCTCGTTCAGAGCCTGCATGGCCGATCCCGTGCTGCTCGGCTGCCAGCCTCACACCTGTAACCAGAAGGTGACAGGACCATCATTGACCAGCGCGACCTGCATATCGGCAGCAAAGCGTCCGTTGGCGGTGGTCACGCCCTGGCGACGACAGCAGTCGCTGAAATATTCATACAGGCGGTTCGCCTCATCGGGCGCCGCGCCGCGTGAAAAAGAGGGACGCATCCCTTTCTGCGTATCCGCCGCCAGCGTAAACTGCGACACCACCAGTACGCTGCCGCCCGCCTGCTGGACGTTAAGGTTCATTTTCCCCTGCTCGTCGCTGAAAATACGGTAGCCCAGCACCTTTTCCGCCAGCCTTTCGGCGCGCTTCTCATCGTCCTCTTTTTCCACACCCAACAGCACCAGCAGGCCGGGACCGATTTCGCCGACCACCGTGCGATCTACGCTTACGCTGGCGCTGAGTACTCGTTGTATCAACGCAATCATGCAACCTCTCGTTCTTTTTCGCCTTCCTGCTGTTTCAACTGGCGATAATCGCCCAGCGTCACGGTGATTTCCGCGCCCAGCAACACAATACACCAGGTCCAGTAGACCCAGAGAAACAGGATTGGAATAACCGCCAGCACGCCATAAATCAACTGGTATGAAGGAAACATCGTAACATAGAGGGCAAAGCCCTTTTTACCCAGCTCAAACAGCGCGCCCGCCACCAGCGCGCCGATAAGGGCATCGCGCGACGGCACGCTGCGCGTCGGCACAATGCTGTAAAGCAGCCAGAACGCGAACCAGGAGAGCAACAGCGGGAAAACCCGCAGCACCTGATCGATGATGCCATAAACGCCGCTGGCGCTGACCCAGCGCAGCGACAGCAGATAGGAGCTGATCGCCAGGCTGGCGCCAGCCAGCAGCGGCCCCAGCGTCAGGATCATCCAGTAGACGGCGAAGGAGTACACCAACGGACGCTTCTTATGGCTGCGCCAGATTGTGTTGAGCGACGTATCGACCGAATGCATCAACAGCAGCGCGG
Organism: Pantoea sp. YU22; assembly: GCF_003970755.1. Classification (NCBI taxonomy): domain Bacteria; kingdom Pseudomonadati; phylum Pseudomonadota; class Gammaproteobacteria; order Enterobacterales; family Erwiniaceae; genus Pantoea; species Pantoea sp. YU22. The sequence goes on from NZ_RYDU01000013.1 coordinate 110,660, forward strand.
TGATAATCAGCCCTACCGCGCCCAGCGCCGTCATGCGATGCACGTTAGCGACGAACTGATCCAGATAGCGCTGCACCACATTGCCCGCCGCCGGAACGAAATTGGTAAAGATAAAATTTTTCAGCTGAACGCTGACTTCAGAAAAGACCGGAAACGCGGAGAAAAGCGCAAATACCACAGCGATCAGCGGCACCAGCGCCAGCAAAGAGACAAAGGCCAGGTTCCCGGCCTGCGTCGTCATATTGTCCTCGTCGATGCGTTTCCACAGCAGCCTGAGCCACAGCCAGAGGGCGTGGCAGTTCGAAATAAAGGGGCGTGACGTCATCATTCAGCGATGGCTTGCCAGCCAGGTCGGCACGGTTTTGCTATCGGTGACCAGCACGCTCCTGATGCCCAGCGCCTCGGCAGCCGCAATGTTATCCGCATTGTCGTCAAAGAAGATCGCCTGATCGGCATGGTAGCCTTCTTGCTGCAGCACATGCTCAAAGATGCGCGCTTCAGGCTTGCGCATCCCTAACTCCTGCGACAGGTAGACCACGTCCGCCGCCGCTCGCACCTCAGGATATTGCGTCGGCCAGAACTCCGTATGCAGCCTGTTGGTGTTAGAGAGGATCACCACGCGGTGGCCATCGGCGCGCAGCTGATTCATCAGCGCCAGCGTCTCGGCGCGCGCCTCCATAAATACCGCCTGCCAGCCCGCCACGAACTGTTCGTAGCTCAGCGCGATATCAAGCTGTTCACAGAGCTTTGCGGCGAAATGCTCGTCGCTAATTTCACCGCGCTCGTGCTGCTCAAATGCCTCATCCATATGGAAGCGGCTTTGCAACAGCGCCAGCGGTACGCGGCCAAGGTCACTCCAGACGCCCAGCACACGGTTAAAATCGATATCAACAATCACATTGCCTAAATCAAAAATGTACAACATGTCGTTACTCCTCTGATTCCCTGGATCATTCACTCTAGCGGCAAAAACAGGGACTGAACAGGTAACAGGCAGGAGAAAAGTCCGTTATGGAAGCTGGCGCATGCGGGCTTAACGCGCGCAGGGTACGGGCTGGGCTATGCAACAGGGTAAACAGTATCAGAATGGGGGCAGGAATAAAAAAGCCCCGGTAAACGGGGCTTTTTATCAAGGCGAAACGTCTTACTCTTTCGGACCGCGAGACGCGCGTTTGCGGTCGTTCTCGGTCAGATGACGTTTACGGATACGGACCGACTGCGGCGTCACTTCTACCAGCTCGTCGTCATCGATGAATTCGATGGCCTGCTCAAGGGTCATCTTCACCGGCGGCACCAGCGTAGTCGCTTCATCCGTACCGGAAGCACGCATGTTGGTCAGCTTCTTACCGGTCAGGCAGTTAACGGTCAGGTCGTTAGAACGGCTGTGAATACCGATGATCTGGCCTTCATAGACTTCTGCGCCGTGACCCAGGAACAGCTTGCCGCGATCCTGCAGACCGAACAGGGCGAAGGCTACCGCTTTACCCTGACCGTTAGAGATCAGCACGCCGTTCTGACGCTGGCCCACTTCGCCCGGACGAATGTCGTCGTAGTGGCTGAAGGTGGAGTAAAGCAGACCGGTACCTGAAGTCATGGTCATGAATTCGTTACGGAAGCCGATGAGACCACGGCTCGGGATAACGTAGTCAAGACGCACGCGACCTTTACCATCCGGATCCATGTTTTTCAGATCGCCTTTACGCTCGCCCATGGCTTGCATAACCGCGCCCTGATTGTTCTCTTCGATATCCAGCGTAACGTTCTCGAACGGCTCTTGTTTACGGCCGTCGATTTCACGGAAGATAACTTTCGGACGGGATACCGCCAGCTCGAAGCCTTCGCGACGCATGTTTTCGATCAGCACCGACAGGTGCAGTTCGCCACGGCCGGATACGCGGAACGCGTCCGCATCTTCAGTCTCTTCAACGCGCAGCGCAACGTTGTGCACCAGCTCTTTGTTCAGGCGCTCAAGGATCTGACGCGAGGTCACATACTTGCCTTCCTGACCGCAGAACGGCGAGGTGTTGACGTTGAAGAACATGGTTACGGTCGGCTCATCGACGCTCAGCGCCGGCAGCGCCTCTACATTCTGCGGATCGCAGATAGTATCGGAGATGTTCAGCTCGCCCAGACCAGTGATCGCCACGATATCGCCCGCTTCCGCCAGGTCAGTATCGATACGCTCCAGGCCGAGGTGACCCAGCACTTTGCCAACTTTACCGTTGCGCGTTTTGCCTTCGCTGTCGACAACAGTAACCTGCTGGTTCGGCTTGATTTTACCGCGCTTGATGCGGCCGATGCCGATCACGCCCAGGTAGTTGTTGTAGTCCAGCTGCGAAATCTGCATCTGCAGCGGCGCGTCAACTTCAACCTGCGGCGGAGAAACGTGCTCAACGATCGCCTGATAAAGCGGGGTCATATCTTCAGCCATGTCGGTGTGATCCAGACCGGCGATGCCCTGCAGCGCAGACGCGTAAATAATCGGGAAATCAAGCTGCTCGTCGGTTGCGTCCAGGTTGACGAACAGGTCAAACACCTGGTCAACAACCCAGTCAGGACGCGCGCCCGGACGGTCAATCTTGTTGATGACAACGATCGGCTTCAAACCATGGGCAAAGGCTTTTTTGGTCACGAAGCGGGTTTGCGGCATAGGGCCATCCATCGCATCGACAACCAACAGCACCGAATCCACCATGGACATGACGCGCTCTACCTCACCGCCAAAGTCGGCGTGTCCTGGGGTATCAACGATGTTGATACGGTAGTCATTCCATTTGATGGCGGTGTTTTTAGCGAGGATGGTAATCCCACGCTCTTTCTCCAAATCGTTGGAGTCCATCACACGCTCAGTCGCTTCGGTACGCGCGTCAAAGGTACCGGACTGTTGCAGCAGTTTATCAACCAGGGTGGTCTTACCATGGTCTACGTGCGCGATGATGGCGATGTTACGCAAATTTTCGATCACAACTTTGCCTCAGGCATTAGAAATAGCGCGCTATTGTACACGGATTAAGCGGGATACTGAACACGATCACACTTCTCACCTGAAGTTTATTGCACTGACGGAAATTTGCGCTGGCTGCGGTGCACTTAATGCACTAAGTTGGAGTAATGCACCATATTGGTGCTTAAATTTGCCGGCAAAGCACGCTTTTGGTGCAAAAAAGTCAGACTGGTGCATCTCCCCGGCAACAAAAGAGTGCGCACAGGCCCAATTTAGTCGCTTTGAAAAAAGTTGGCATAAAATTCGCTTTATCTTTTTTAAGCGAAAACAGCAGTTGCACGACAGTTGCAGAGCTTGCCGAGATCGGTTGGTTGGGAATGGCGGTCAGACACACTGGAATTCAGACGACGCAGCCACTCACCACGATGATAATGACCCTTTCCAGGAGAGTTGAGTATGTCCGCTGAACACGTTCTCTCGATGATGAACGAGCACGAAGTTAAGTTTGTTGACCTGCGTTTTACCGATACCAAAGGTAAAGAACAGCACGTTACTATCCCTGCTCACCAGGTTAACGCTGACTTTTTCGAAGAAGGCAAAATGTTTGATGGCTCCTCTATCGGCGGCTGGAAAGGCATTAACGAATCAGACATGGTGCTGATGCCGGACGCAACGACTGCGGTACTGGACCCGTTCTTCGAAGACCCGACGCTGATCATCCGTTGTGACATCCTCGAGCCAGGCACAATGCAGGGCTACGATCGCGACCCGCGCTCCATCGCCAAACGCGCTGAAGAGTATCTGCGCTCTTCCGGCATCGCCGACACCGTACTCTTTGGACCGGAGCCGGAATTCTTCCTGTTCGACGATATTCGTTTCGGCTCTTCTACCTCCGGCTCGCATGTCGCTATCGATGATATCGAAGCGGCCTGGAACACCGGCAAAGAGTACGAAGGCGGCAACAAAGGCCACCGTCCTGGTCTGAAAGGCGGCTACTTCCCGGTTCCGCCGGTCGACTCTTCGCAGGACATCCGCTCCGCCATGTGTCTGACCATGGAACAGATGGGCCTGGTTGTTGAAGCGCACCACCACGAAGTAGCGACCGCAGGTCAGAACGAAGTGGCGACCCGCTTCAACACCATGACCAAAAAAGCGGACGAAATTCAGATCTACAAATATGTCGTGCATAACGTCGCGCACGCCTACGGTAAAACCGCGACCTTTATGCCGAAGCCGATGTTCGGCGATAACGGTTCTGGCATGCACTGCCATATGTCGCTCTCTAAAGGCGGCGTAAACCTGTTCGCAGGCGACAAATACGGCGGCCTGTCTGAAACCGCGCTGTTCTACATCGGCGGTATCATTAAGCACGCAAAAGCGATCAACGCCCTGGCGAACCCGACCACCAACTCCTATAAGCGTCTGGTACCTGGCTACGAAGCGCCGGTTATGCTGGCTTACTCTGCCCGTAACCGCTCCGCCTCTATCCGTATCCCGGTTGTTGCCAGCCCGAAAGCGCGTCGTATCGAAGCACGCTTCCCGGATCCGGCCGCTAACCCGTACCTGGCGTTCACCGCGCTGCTGATGGCTGGCCTGGACGGCGTGATCAATAAGATCCACCCGGGCGATGCGATGGATAAAAACCTGTACGATCTGCCGCCGGAAGAAGAGGCGGAGATTCCAAAAGTTGCAGGTTCGCTGGAAGAAGCGCTGAACGCGCTGAACGAAGATCGCGAGTTCCTGACCCGCGGCGGCGTATTCACTGACGATGCCATCGATGCCTATATCGAACTGCGTAAAGTTGAGAACGATCGCGTTCGCATGACGCCGCACCCGGTTGAGTTCGAACTGTACTACAGCGTTTAATCTTTATTCTGCACAGGTCGCGTTGCCGCTCCAGGTGGCAACAGGAAAGATCCCGAGGCTGCTAACGCAGCGGCGACGCGCAAGGCGCAGAAGATTTTTGTTGCCGTGGAAACTTTAGCCCATCTCCGGATGGGCTTTTTTCGCCGCGAAATCATCGTTCAGCCGTCTGGAAACAGGCGCGGAAGAGTATAATGCACTGAATTAGTGCAGAGGAACGCTGTATGGCAACTGGCTCCCTGCCCGACGCGGGGCAAATTCTCAACTCTTTGATAAACAGTATCCTGCTGGTGGACGACGAACTGGTCATTCACTATGCCAATCCGGCGGCGCAGCAGTTACTGGCGCAAAGCTCACGCAAACTGTTCGGCACGCCGTTGCCCGACCTGACGGGTTACTTTTCGCTGAATATCGAGGTAATGCGCGAGAATCTGGAGGCTGGCCAGGGTTTTACCGACAGCGAAGTGACTTTGGTGGTCGATGGCCGCGCGCATGTAATGGCGCTGACGGCGCAACGGCTGCCGGACAGCTTTATTCTGCTGGAGATGGCGCCGATGGATAACCAGCGCCGTCTCAGCCAGGAGCAGCTTCAGCATGCGCAGCAGGTCGCGGCGCGCGATTTGGTGCGTGGACTCGCGCATGAAATTAAAAATCCGCTCGGCGGACTACGCGGCGCGGCGCAGCTGTTATCTCGTGCCCTGCCCGATCCGTCGCTAAACGAATACACCAAAGTCATTATCGAGCAGGCGGACCGCCTGCGTAACCTGGTCGATCGACTGCTCGGCCCGCAGCAGCCTGGCATGCATATTACGCAGAGCATTCATCAGGTAGCGGAGCGCGTAGTAAATCTGGTGTCGATGGAGCTGCCGGAAAATGTCGCGCTGGTGCGCGATTACGATCCCAGCCTGCCGGAGCTGCCACACGATCCCGATCAGATTGAGCAGGTGTTGCTGAATGTGGTGCGCAACGCGCTGCAGGCGCTGGGCAAAGATGGCGGCACTATTATTTTGCGCACCCGCACCGCCTTTCAGCTCACGCTGCACGGCACGCGCTACCGGCTGGCGGCGCGCATCGACGTTGAGGATGACGGCCCGGGTATTCCGGCCCAGCTACAGGATACGCTGTTCTACCCAATGGTGAGTGGACGCGAAGGCGGCACCGGCCTGGGTCTCTCTATCGCCCGTAGCCTGATTGATCAGCATTCAGGAAAAATTGAATTTAACAGTTGGCCTGGACACACCGAATTTTCGGTTTACCTGCCTATACGCCAGTGAGGTTTCTATGCAACGAGGGATAGTCTGGATCGTCGATGACGATAGCTCCATCCGCTGGGTGCTTGAACGCGCGCTTACTGGAGCCGGGTTAAGCTGTGCCACGTTCGACAGCGCCAGTGAGGTGCTGGACGCGCTCTCGACCAAAACCCCAGACGTTTTACTGTCAGATATCCGCATGCCGGGCATGGATGGGCTGGCGCTGCTGAAACAGATTAAACAGCGTCATCCGATGCTGCCGGTCATCATTATGACAGCGCACTCCGATCTGGATGCGGCGGTAAGCGCTTATCAGCAAGGCGCGTTCGACTATCTGCCAAAGCCCTTTGATATTGATGAAGCCGTGGCGCTGGTTGAACGCGCTATCAGTCACTATCAGGAGCAGCAGCAGCCGCGTAACCAGCCAGTCAGCGGCCCGACCACCGATATTATCGGCGAAGCGCCGGCGATGCAGGACGTGTTCCGCATTATCGGTCGTTTGTCGCGCTCGTCGATCAGCGTGCTGATCAACGGCGAATCAGGCACCGGTAAAGAGCTGGTCGCACATGCACTTCATCGTCACAGCCCGCGCGCCAAAGCGCCCTTTATCGCGCTGAATATGGCGGCCATCCCGAAAGATCTGATCGAATCTGAGCTGTTCGGCCATGAAAAAGGGGCCTTTACCGGCGCAAACCAGATTCGTCAGGGCCGTTTCGAGCAGGCGGACGGCGGCACGCTGTTCCTGGACGAGATCGGCGATATGCCGCTCGACGTACAGACGCGTCTGTTGCGCGTCCTGGCTGACGGGCAGTTTTACCGCGTCGGTGGCTATGCGCCGGTAAAAGTCGACGTGCGCATTATTGCAGCCACGCACCAGAATCTGGAGCTGCGCGTGCAGGAAGGCAAGTTTCGCGAGGATCTCTTCCATCGCCTGAACGTGATCCGCGTTCATCTGCCGCCGCTGCGTGAACGCCGTGAGGATATTCCCCGCCTGGCGCGTTATTTCCTGCAGGTGGCGGCGCGCGAACTGGGCGTTGAGGCGAAAATCCTCCATCCGGAAACCGAAGCAGCGCTGACGCGTCTGCACTGGTCAGGCAATGTGCGCCAGCTGGAGAATACCTGCCGCTGGCTGACGGTGATGGCGGCCGGTCAGGAAGTGCTGATCCAAGATCTGCCTCCTGAGCTGTTCGAGTCCAGCACGCCGGAAAATCCGGTGCAGTCGCTGCCGGACAGCTGGGCGACGCTGCTGGCGCAGTGGGCCGATCGCGCGCTGCGTTCCGGTCATCAAAATCTGCTCTCTGAAGCGCAACCAGAGATGGAGCGCACGCTGTTGACGACTGCGCTGCGTCATACGCAAGGGCACAAGCAGGAAGCGGCACGACTGCTGGGCTGGGGACGCAACACCCTCACTCGCAAACTGAAAGAGCTGGGCATGGAGTAACGGCGCGGGCGAACGGGCAACTTTTTGTACGCTTTTTCGCCTTGTCCCGCTTTACACACCGATGCCGTTCAGTATTATACGGGCGGCTATCGGGAGATGAACGATGTTAGAATCCTTTCTTCACATGATTTCGCATAATGTCGCCGTTATCGGCAGCGCTGCCGGCCATTCGCCGCAGGCTGCTGTCGCGGCCGTACTGTGCGCCATTATGGTCAACCTGTTTAACTGATCGCAGTGCTGCAAGCGGATGACGGGGCGCATCTCTGTCATCGCCTCGTCATCCGCGCAGGCATATGCTCGCCTTAAATCACGCGCGAAAACTGCTGCTGGCGCGCCTTCTGCCGCAGATAAAAGTCAAAGCACATACAGATGTTGCGGATCAGCAAACGGCCTGCGCCAGTGACCTGCAAACCGCTGGCGCGCCGCTCCACCAGCCCATCCTCTGCCAGCGGCTGTAACAGCGCTAAATCTTCAGCAAAGTAGTCGCAGAAACGAATCGCGTACTGCGCTTCGATGGCGCGGAAATCGAGCGAGAAGTTACAAATCAGCCTTTTGATAACGTCGCGACGCAGGCAATCATCCCTGCTGAGCGCCACGCCGCGCCAGAGCGCCTCTCCGCGCGTCGCCACCGCGTCATACCAGCGGTTCAGTTCTTTCTCATTCTGCGCGTAGCTGTCGCCGATCATGCTGATGGCGGAAACGCCGAGGCCCAGCAGATCGCTGTCGCCCTGCGTGGTGTAACCCTGGAAATTGCGATGCAGCAGCCCTGCGCGCTGCGCCTGCGCCAGCTCATCCTGCGGCTTCGCAAAGTGATCCATGCCGATAAATTCATAGCCCTGCCGGGTCAGCGTAGCGATGGTCTGCTGCAGGATCTCCAGCTTCTGCTGCGCCGACGGCAGCTCCTGCTCTTTGATTTTACGCTGCGCCGCAAACAATGCGGGCAGGTGCGCATAGTTGAACACGCTCATCCGATCCGGATTAAGCGCAATCACGCGCTGTAGCGTATAGGCGAAGCTCTCTGGCGTTTGCAGCGGCAAACCGTAGATGAGATCGATGCTGGTGGAGTGAAAGCCCTGCTCGCGCGCTCGCGCCATCAGGGCAAAAATCGCCTCTTCATCCTGTACGCGATTAACGCGTTCCTGTACCGCTTTATTGAAATCCTGTACGCCCATGCTCAGCCGGTTAAAGCCGAGCTGGCGCAGATGCGAGATAGTGTCAGGCTCGATTTCACGCGGATCGACCTCAATCGACATTTCAAGATCGTGGGCCAGGTTAAAGTGTGTTCTCAGCAAAGCCACCAGCCGGGAGAGCTGCTCATGGTTGAGAAAGGTCGGTGTGCCGCCGCCCCAGTGCAGCTGCGTGACGCGTCGATCGCGGAACAAGGGGGCGCGATGGCGAATCTCTTGCGCCAGCGCGTCCAGATAGCGGTCGGCCTTATGCAGCTGGCGCGTCACAACCTTATTGCAGCCACAGAAGTAGCAGAGCTTATGGCAGAACGGGATATGAACATAGAGCGACAGCGGCCGCTCAGGATAACGAGCCACGGCGCGCTGAAAATCCGTTTCGCCATAGCTGTCGCTGAACTCAAGCGCAGTGGGATAAGAGGTATAGCGCGGGCCAGCGTAATTGTACTTTTCAATAAGTCGCTGATCCCAGGAGACGGGTTGCAAAGACATGCTTACTCCTTCCGGTGACGTCTGAGAGAAGGTCGCGATGCAGAAGAGAGGAAAGGTGGGCGGGACTGAACCCGACGTAAACGTGACTTCAGACGCGACAGGCGCCGTAGTTTAGCCAATAACAGCAGGAGATAACATGTCAGCAGCAGCGCTAAAATTGATCCAGGCCAAAACATAACGATTTACCTGTCTGGCGCGGCATGCGCCGGAGCGCATGCCGATCAAAAACTCAGTTACCTTTTAGCAGGCGATACATATCTTCTTCGGCCTGCTCATCTTCTGCCTCGTCATCCATATTGATGCCGAGCTGCTCCATCAGTTCGTCAATGCGATCCAGGGTTTCATCCAGCCATGCCTGCTCTTCCGCCGACAGCGTGTCGCCATTTTCCATGCGATCCAGCAGCGCATCCAGACGCTCGCTGTTTTCCAGCTGCGCCAGCTCCTCTTCCGGACTGAGGCGCACTTTTGGCGCGACCGGCTTCGCCGCTTTTTTTACTGGCGCGCTGACCGTTGCGCCATCCGCCACCAGCGGAATCGGTTTTTTACTGCCGATACGCGGGTCTTTGGCTTTATTGCCCTGGCCAGATTTTCCCGCGCTGGTTTCAGGATTGGCGCGGCTGCCCGATGCATTGCCGCGATGCTTTTTGTCGCGCTTGCGATCGCGCGCGACCTGATTGAGTTCTTCACGCGATTTGCGTTTTGTTTTGCTTGCCGGTTTACCGTGCGCGCCGCGTACAGGTTGCTTCATGATGTTCGGTCTCAACGTTTTTAATCAGTATCAGTATATACCCCTCACTCTTGACGCGGCTTTTTTGTCGGCGATGCGCACCTGAAAGTACGTATCCTCTTCACAAGCTCGTCTGATAACGGAAGGTACGGAATTGCGGCGAAATCTAGCAGAAAGCGAACAAAGAAAAAAGGCGACAGCCTGATGCTGTCGCCTTATTTCACACCTTCCGCAGAAGGAATCATATTTTTAATCCATTTTGGCTCGCAACGTCCCGGTTGATCCCGCGCCTGCTCAATTCCTGAGCTACTCCCTGTCCTTTTCCGGCCCGCAATCCCTGACCGTTTCCCTTCCTCCGCTCGCGGTCATCCCGACGCTCCTGAGCACATCTTCCTGATGGGTGCTGCCTTGCACTGCCCAATAATGTAGACCAACCTGCGGAAGCCACAACCCAGTCACGGACTGATTTGCGCATTTTAACAGCTGAATATTGTTAATAGATTGATTTTTAATATCTTTATTTTTCAGGTTTTTCATTAAAACGGGTTATAACGGGCAACGTTTATGGCAAATATCTTACAAAACTCTGACAATCGATGCTGTCGGGCACTTTTGCGTCATAACGCGTATAATCAGCGCCAATGCCCGTATTCGTCTCTGGAGTTAAACTTTGTCTGCACTGAATTATCACGTTACCCATTTTATCCTCAGCGCCCCTGATATCCGCCATTTACCTGCCGATACAGGTATTGAGGTTGCCTTCGCCGGGCGTTCGAACGCGGGTAAATCCAGCGCGCTGAATACGCTGACCAACCAAAAAAGTCTGGCGCGCACCAGTAAAACGCCTGGGCGCACACAGCTGATCAATCTGTTTGAAGTCACCGACGGTAAACGCCTGGTGGATTTGCCTGGCTACGGCTACGCCGAAGTGCCGGAAGAGATGAAGCGTAAATGGCAGCGCGCGCTTGGTGAATATTTGCAAAAACGCGAAGCGCTAAAAGGCCTGGTGGTGCTGATGGATATTCGTCACCCGTTAAAAGATCTCGACCAGCAGATGATTGAGTGGGCGGTAGAGAGCCAGATTCCGGTACTGGTGCTGCTGACGAAAGCGGATAAGCTCGCCTCTGGCGCGCGCAAAGCGCAGCTCAATATGGTACGCGAAGCCTCGCTGGCCTTTACGGGCGATGTGCAGGTGGAGATGTTCTCTTCTCTGAAGAAGATGGGCGTCGACAAGTTGCGTCAGAAGCTGGATGTCTGGTTTAACGAATTAGCGCCTGCGCAGGATGCGTCGGCTGACGCGTAGAAAGTGAGTAATGTCGCTCGCTGCGCTGAGCAAAAGCCCAATAAAAAACGCCCCAGTCATATAATGACTGGGGCGGCTAATATTCAGCCAAATCCGATTACGTGAAGTAAAAGGTCTGAAAGATAGAACATCTTACCTCTGTACCCTACGCCTCGAACTTTACCTGATTTTTTCTGACGTACAAAGGCTTTTTTGTAGTTAGTTTTCATCAAACGACATGATTTTTCATGCGTTCATCACAAAAATAGCCTCTGACTGTAGTTTAATTACGAAAAAAATGCTTAACCGATAAGTAGTTAGAAAACGCGCAATTTCACTCTCTGGCTGAATCGGTTAAACAGACTTTTTTCTTATGTGCCGCGCAGACCGGAGAGCCGTCTCCCTCCCCGGCATGAGCAACATCAATCAGTGTGCCTCGTCCCAGTTTTCTCCGACGCCGATCTCAACCTGCAGCGGGACATCGAGCTTCATACTGCCTTCCATCAGCTTACGGATCTGCTGGCTTGCGGACTCGACTGCATCGCTCTGCACTTCGAACACCAGTTCATCGTGCACCTGCATGATCATCCTTACCGCGGCATCGTTTTGCTGTTGCAGCCACTCGTCGACCGCAATCATTGCGCGCTTGATGATATCCGCCGCCGTACCCTGCATTGGCGCGTTGATAGCCGCGCGCTCGGCGGCTTTACGGCGAATAGCATTGCTGGATTTGATGTCCGGCAGCCAGAGGCGGCGTCCATCCAGGGTTTCGACATAACCGTTGCTGGCTGCAAGTTGGCGCGTGTTTTCCATATAGCGCAGCACGCCGGGATAGCGTTCAAAGTAGAGATCCATATACCTTTTCGCTTCACCCGCGCCGATATTAAGCTGACGCGACAGACCGAACGCACTCATGCCATAAATCAGGCCGAAGTTAATCGCCTTCGCGCTGCGGCGCTGCTCGCCGCTCACTTTGTCGAGCGCAACGCCAAATACTTCTGCCGCGGTGGCGCGGTGAATATCTTCGCCATGCGCGAAAGCGTCCAGCAGGCCTTTGTCCTGCGACAGGTGCGCCATGATACGCAGCTCAATCTGCGAGTAGTCCGCCGCCACGATGCGGTTGCCTTTCCCTGCGATAAAGGCCTGACGGATGCGGCGCCCCTCATCATTGCGCACAGGGATGTTCTGCAGGTTAGGATCGGTAGAGGAGAGACGCCCGGTTGCGGTTACCGCCTGATGGTAGGAGGTATGTACGCGGCCAGTCAGCGGGTTGATCATCTGCGGCAGCTTGTCGGTATAGGTTGATTTAAGCTTCGACAGGCCGCGATGCTCAAGAATGACTTTCGGCAGCGGGTAATCAAGCGCCAGTTCCGCCAGCACCTCTTCGCTGGTAGAGGGCGCGCCGCCAGGCGTTTTTTTGGTCGGTTTGATGCCCTGTTTTTCAAACAGAATCGTCTGTAGCTGCTTAGTGGACGAAAGATTAAAAGGCTCGCCCGCCAGCTCATGCGCTTTCTGCTCCAGTTCCGCCAGCCTGTGCGTCAGCTCTTTTGAGTGCTGCGCCAGAATGCCCTGATCGATCAGCACGCCATTGCGCTCGACGCGTGAAATCACCGTCACCAGCGGCATTTCAATCTCTTCGAAAATTTTCTTCGGACCCGCCTCTTTCTCCAGCTCCGCCCACATTTTCAGGTGCAGCTGGAGCGTGACGTCCGCATCTTCCGCCGCGTAATGCGCCGCCTGCTCCAGCGCGATTTGATTGAAAGTCAGCTGGTTTTTGCCCTTGCCGGCGATCTCTTCAAAAGTCACGGTCTTATGATTTAGCCAGCGGGCCGACAGGCTATCCATATCGTGCTTACCCACCACGCTGTTAAGAATATAGGATTCCAGCATGGTATCGAACTTAATGCCGCCCAGTTCGATGTCGTAATTTTTCAGGACGCCGCGATCGTACTTCAGGTTCTGGCCTACTTTCAGGGCATTGCTATCTTCCAGAATCGGTTTGAGTTGCGCCAGCACCTCAAGGCGATCCAGCTGATCCGGCGCATCAAGATAATCGTGGCCGACCGGCAAATAGGCGGCTTCTCCCGGCGCGACGGCCAGCGCGATGCCGACGATGTTGGCGCTGAGCGTATCGAGCGAGTCGGTTTCCAGATCAAACGCGAAGAGATCGCTCTGTTTCAGCTTCTCCAGCCAGGCATCAAAGGTCGTCTGATCGAGAATAGTGACGTAGCCGTCTGAAGCGAGCACGCTGGTCGCCTCTGGCTTAGCGGATCCTTCGTCAGGCAGCGCCTGCTGCGCTTTCAGATTGCTCTTTTTTCCCTGCAGCCATTTGCCGTCCTGAAGATCGGCCAGCCAGCGTTTGAATTCGTAACGACCGAACAGCTCCTGCAGAGCCGCAACGTTCGGTTCAGCAACCGTCAGCTCGCTGCAGGTAAGCTCAAGCTCGACGTCGGTTTTGATGGTGGCAAGCTGATAGGAGAGGAATGCCACTTCGCGGTTCTGCTCCAGCTTCGCCGCCATGGTTTTCGCGCCGCGGAAAGAGAGCTCGGCGACTTTATCAAGGTTATCGTAAATGGCGCGCATGCCGCCTAACCCCTGCAGCAACGCCTGTGCGGTTTTTTCGCCGACGCCCGGTACGCCAGGAATGTTATCCGAGCTGTCACCCATCATCGCCAGAAAGTCGATGATCAGCGCTGGCGGCACACCATATTTCTGCTCTACCTCTTCAGGGCCGAGAATGGTGTTGGTCATGGTGTTGATTAAGGTAATGTTCGGCGTGACCAGCTGCGCCATATCTTTATCGCCGGTGCTGATAAGCACAGGGCGGCCCTCTTTCTCCGCCTGCAGCGCCAGCGTACCGATCACGTCGTCCGCCTCAACGCCGCTTACCGCCAGCAGCGGCAAGCCCATCGCTTTTACCATCTCGTGCAAAGGTGCCGTTTGCGCGCGCAGATCGTCCGGCATTGGCGGGCGATGTGACTTGTAGTGTTCGAACAGCTCATCCCTGAAGGTTTTGCCTTTGGCATCAAATACCACGGCAACGTGGCTTGGATTGTATTGCGTCAGCAGACTTTTCAGCATGTTGAGCACACCATACATCGCGCCGGTAGGCTCTCCTGCGCTGTTAGTAAGCGGCGGAAACGCATGGTAAGCGCGGTAAAGGTAGGATGAGCCATCAACCAGAATCAGGGGGTTTTCTGCAATTTGCGCCATAAGTCTGTGTAATCTTCGTTGCCATGGATTGGACTATAAGGATGCCACAGCTTGAGCAGAATGTTGAACGCAGGCCGTCCACGTCGCGATTTTTTCACGGTTTTACGGCACGGATCGCAAGGATCTTTCTGTGGATAACTTTGTGCGCAAAAATCATAACGCTTTACGCTCTGCGGTATAAAATGTCGGCATTATTTATTAAACACATAAAAATCAATGGATTATTTTATTACCGTGACAGGGTATGCCTTTCTACACAGGGAGTGGCTTATGTGGATATTAAATTTAGAAGGATGCGAATGGACTATTTTGCTAAATAATTTCGGCCATAAAAAAACGCCGACAATGTCGGCGTTTTCAGGCGGAAAGTACGCGGGTTATTTCTGGCTGACCAGGAACTTCACGACGTTGGCATATTCCGCGACAAAGTTATCCATAGAGCTGGTGTCGAGACCGCCATTATTGACCATATATTTACCGTTAACGAACATTGCCGGTACGCCGCGCAGATCGACATCTGACGCCGCTTTTTCCTGCTGCGCAACCAGCGCTTTTACGGCAAAGCTGTTCCAGGCGGCATCATATTCCTGAGAAGAGATACCTGCCGCGTTAATAAAGGCGGCCTTCAGGCTATCTGCATCACTGATAGTTTGGGTTTTCTGAATGCCATCGAAGAGAGGGGCAGTTACTTTATCCTCGACGCCCAGCGCCATCGCAACCGCCCATGCGTGGGTGACTACCGGACCGAAATCGCCGCCCAGAAAGTCGACATGGTATTTAACGACTTTAGTATCAGCGGGCAGATTCTTTTTCACGGCATCGCTGATGTGATAAATACGCTCGAACTGATAGCAGTGTGGGCAAAAGAAGGAGAAGAACTCCATCACCTGCGGTTCGCCAGCAAGAGGCTTCGGCAGGCTGACGTATTGCTGGCCATCGGTAAACTGGGCAGCAGAAGCGCTGAACGCCAGCACTAAACCAACCAGTGCAAACCATATTTTCTTCATTGTGAAAAATTCTCCTGACTTCTCTATTTAAAATTGCGGGGTCAGCTGTAGCGGCGGTTCCTGCAACAACTTCTCCTGCTCGGTAAATTGCGAAATCTGTCTGCGCCAGAAATCCTCGTCCGTCATCCATGGAAAAGCACGGGGGAAAGCTGGATCCTGCCAGCGGCGCGCAACCCAGGCCAGATAATAAACCATGCGCATAGCGCGTAAAGGCTCAATCAGTGACAATTCATTAATATCAAAATCACTGAATTCAGTATAAGCCTCCAGTAAAATATCCCACTGGATACGCTGCTCCTGACGATCGCCGTTGATCAACATCCAGAGATCCTGCACTGCCGGCCCGTTACGCGCATCGTCGAGATCGACGAATAACGGCCCGTCGCGCCACAGGATATTGCCCGGATGACAATCGCCATGCAGACGCAGCGGCTGCCAGCTGTGATGCCAGCGCTGCTGCAAGGCGACGCCAAGCTTATCGACAGCCTGCAACAGAGCGGCCTTCAGAGAGGCGGGCACCAGAGCGTTGCTTGCCAGCTCAGCGCGCGGCTGATGCAGGTACTCCTCTAAATCCATAGTAGGACGCTGTTCAAAGCGTTGTTTGCGTCCGGTCTGATGTATGCGCCCCAGAAAGCGGCCTACCCACTCCAGATGCTCATCATTGTCCGTTTCATACTGACGACCGCCAAGGCTGGGAAAAACAGTGAAAAAGAAGCCAGCATGGGTGTGAAGTGTTTTTCCCTGTAGAACAAGGGGCGCAGCAACCGGCACTTCGTCAGTTTGCAGATCGTGCGTGAAGCGATGTTCTTCTTCAATTTGCGCCGCGCTCCAGCGCTGCGGGCGGTAAAACTTCACGACGTAGCGATGCCGGTCTTCATCACTGAATTGATAAACCCGATTTTCATAGCTGTTGAGCGGGGTTAAACCAGACTCAACCCTAAGACCTGTCTCCCACAGCGCATCAAGGATGGCGTCAGGATTAAGCGTCTGGAAGTTAAAAGCGGCATCCATGGTATTACCCGTTACTGTCTTTGCAAGGAGCCGGCAAGCATAGCATTAGTTGTCGTCCTTAATCACACCGCGAGCGCGCAGCAGCGCGGTTTTAAAATCCGTTTCATAATCTTTTTGTCGGCCCGGAATTTCCGCATACTTGTCTGCGTCACGCATTTTCAGATGGTAAATCAATACGTCATCGGTTAATTCACTTAATGGGCCACTGAAACCAGATTCCTGCGCCAGTTTTTGTAAAAATTGCATAAGGTTAAGATCGGGTTCCTGTTGCCATGCAGGCCGTAACAGCTCGAGCAGTTCATTCAGGCGATGATATTTCATCTATTTTTCCTCATAACAGGTTTGTTATAAGCCTTTAAACAGGGGTATCGGCATGACAGCATTAACCGGCGTTATTCTGGCCGGCGGACAAGGGCGTCGTATGGGCGGTCAGGATAAAGGTTTGGTGCTGTTTAACGGCATCCCGCTTTATCAGCATGTTCTTCAACGGCTCAGGCCGCAAGTCGACATTGTCATGATAAGCGCCAATCGTAACCTTGATCGGTATCAGCTGAGCGGCTGTACGGTCATCCCTGATACTCTGCCCGATTATCCAGGGCCGCTTGCGGGCATGCTGAGCGCTCTCCTCGCCGCAGAAACGGAATGGGTCGCCTTCTGTTCCTGCGATACGCCATTTGTGCCCGTCGATTACATAGATCAGCTATGGCGACAGAGAGAAAAAGCGCCAGCAGTCTGGGCGCGTTCGGCCGAGCGCGATCACCCTGCGCTGGCTTTATTGCACCGCAGCCTGGCTGAGCCGCTGGCTGATTACCTGCAGCGCGGGGAGCGACGCTTGATGCAGTTTTTGCGTGAGCAGGGCGGACATGCGGTGCAGGTAAGCCAGAATGAAGCCCCTTTCCGTAACGTCAATACGCCTGAAGATCTCGGGGAGAACGCTGAATGACGCTGCCCTTACTGGCTATTGCCGCCTGGAGCGGAACCGGAAAAACCACGCTGTTGCAGCAGGTGATCCCGCAGCTGAAAGCGAGAGGCATCCGGCCTGGGCTGATAAAACATACGCATCATCAGATGGAGATCGATACGCCGGGTAAAGACAGCTATCTGCTGCGAAAAGCGGGCGCCGATCAGGTTATTGTCGCCAGCTCGCAGCGCTGGGCGCTGATGTGCGAGACGCCGCAGAGCGCTGCGCTCGATTTGCATTATCTGGTCAGCCATATGGATCCGGCTTTGCTGGATGTCGTGCTGGTTGAAGGATTTAAAGATGAACCGGTGCCGAAAATCATTCTGTGGCGCGCAGGCGTAAAAGAAGATGTTTCGCCATTGCTGGATGAGCACGTTATTGCTGTGGCCAGCGACAGTCGCCTGGAAGTAGAGGTGCCTTTGCTGGACCTGAATCGTCCGGAAGAGATTACTGCTTTTATTGCAGAGTGGCTGAGTAAGACATAAAAGACGCGACGCGCTGAATAATGATCTTTGCAGCGCGTTTTTTTGCGGCCTAAACGCAAAAAACCCTGACCGTCAGGTCAGGGTTATCGCGTATGGATGCCTGGCAGTTCCCTACTCTCGCATGGGGAGACCCCACACTACCATCGGCGCTACGGCGTTTCACTTCTGAGTTCGGCATGGGGTCAGGTGGGACCGCCGCGCTAAGGCCGCCAGGCAAATTCTGTCTCCGCGCCGCCTCGCCGGGCCGCGCAGAGTTGATCCGTCACAAGCTGAAAATTCGCGTCTCACAAAACGCCTCTGGCGTTGTAAGGTTAAGCCTCACGGGTCATTAGTACCGGTTAGCTCAACGCATCG